>JAIYBJ010000042.1 GCA_027488575.1 Streptomycetaceae bacterium
GCATCTTCCTTAGACTCAATTGGATCTTCAACACGTACGATGCCTGGGTACTTTGACTTAGCTTGCTCGAAAGCACCAGCTACCCATTCATTGTGGCTTCCGTTTGTAAGTGTTCCAACGAATGCAACGTACTTACCTTTTCCGCCCATACATTCTTGTAGGTTGTCCATCATGACTGCGCCGTATGCAGCATTATCAAATGCTTCAATGTTAGCGTCAGCGTTTTGGATCTGATTTGCTTCGTGTGTTACAACGAAAATTCCAGCTTCTTTTGCTTTTGCAATGACACCATCGATTGAAGCTACGTCATTTGGAACAATTCCAATTCCTGTAACTCCTTGAGCAATAAGATCTTCAACCATCTTTGATTGCTTTTCTGGTGATGCATCTGTTGCACCTGTCATTGTTGCATCGATACCTTTTTCAGTAGCCCATGCATTAATTCCCTTTTCCATGTTGTCGAACCAGCCGACGCCGATCAACTTCACAGAAATTACGTAGCGCTTATCTCCAGCAGAATCTCCGCCTGAGCTGCAGCCAGCCAAAAGTAAAGCTGCTGCGGCAGCTGCTGCTGCGACTTTGTACTTCTTCATTCGTGCTCCTTTTGCGTGATTAAAGGGGATCGGGTTGGGATTGACCCCTAAGGGTAAGAGGAATATATTCGGGTTTCACAAAATTGGTCAATAGTTCCGTTAAAAATAGATAACTTTTTATAACATTTCTGTTACGAATCGTTAACTTCTAAGGAGGGTAGGCTTACGCCATGCAAAAGATCCTGAATGTCCCAACAGAGTTCGTAAACGAGATGCTCGAAGGCATCCTCGAGGCCTATCCAACCCAGCTCAAAGCCGTCGGTGGAGACAACCACGCCCTCGTGCGAGCTGATGCTCCTGTTTCAGGCAAGGTCGGCATCACAACTGGTGGCGGATCTGGCCACCTTCCACTCTTTCTCGGTTACGTCGGAAAAGGCATGCTCGATGGTGTTGCAGTCGGCGATGTTTTCCAGAGTCCAACCGCAGAACAGATGCTTGCAGTTACACAGCAAGTTAACTCTGGTGCAGGAGTTCTCTATATATATGGAAATTACGGCGGCGATGTTTTTAACTTTGATTTCGCAGCAGAACTTGCAGCAGCCGAAGGAATTCGCGTTGAAACAGTTCTAGGTGCTGACGATGTTGCATCTGCGCCAAAGGGAGAAGAAGGTCGTCGTCGGGGAATCGCTGGAATTTTCTTCTTATACAAAGTTGCAGGAGCTGCGGCTGCTAAAGGTTTATCACTCGATGAAGTTGTTGCAGTTACAAAGAAGGCTGCGGCACAAACTCGCACAATGGGTCTTGCACTTAGCCCAGTAACACTTCCTGCAGTTGGTCATCCAACATTTGAAGTAAAGCCAGGTGAAATGGAAATCGGTATGGGTATCCATGGCGAACCTGGTATTCGTAAGAGCGCACTAGAAACTGCTGATCAAATTACAGAAGAGTTGCTTACTGCAATTAAGAATGACCTTGATCTAAAGAGCGGCGACAAAGTCTGTGTGCTTATGAACAGCCTTGGCGCAACACCACCAGAAGAGTTGTACATCATGTTCCGTCACGCAAAGAAAACCCTTAAGGGTTACGGCGTTGATGTTGCGCGTGCATACGTTGGTGAATTCGCTACGTCACTTGAAATGGCTGGTGCTTCGATCAGCGTTATTCGAGTCGATGATGAGTTGCTTAACTACATCAACACTCCTGTGCACACACCATTCTTTACCCAGGCATGAGCGCATTTACTGATTCCCTAGAGAAGGTTGCGGCCGCTCTCGAAAACAACTCAAAGAAGTTTGAAGAGTTAGATTCTGTAGCCGGAGATGGCGATCTAGGAATCACCGCTGGCAATATCGCCAAGGGTTTACGTGCTGGCGCTGCCGGTGCAACTGGTGATCTCAAGGCAGATTTAATGTTAATCGGACGCGAGATTGCAAAGTTTGCGCCATCTACTTTTGGCACTTTATTTGCAACTGGTTTTATTCGAGCATCCGCCGCTGTCGCAGATGGCGATGCACTTAAGAACACACAACTAGGTGTTGCTGCAGCTTTCGAAGGTATTGCAGCTCGCGGAAAAGCTGCACTCGGTGAACGAACACTTTTAGATGCGTTACACCCAGCATCAGTTGCACTAAATGGCGCGACAGATTTGCAGAGTGGATTAAATGCTGCAGCAACTGGTGCGCGCGCCGGTGTTACTGCAACTGCGTCAATGGCGCCAAAGCATGGTCGCGCAGGATGGATCGGCGAACGCGCTCAAGGCAATGAAGATGCTGGCGCTACTGTTGTTGCTGTTGTCTTTGAAGCTTTAGCGCAATAATTTTATAAACCACCCAAACGCAATAGTTCGCTCTTATCTGCGACCTTTACGCGTGGTTTTCCAAGTGGTTCGCCGCTAGATACTTCAGCCGCGTTAATCGCTTCCCAATGTGTTTGGGTAATTACTTTATGTGGACCGATCAAATCGTTGATATCCCCTGAGTTCTTAGGTGTGTTTAAGTCAGAGATAAGTAATTCAATAACTGATGCGGCATCGCTTTTGTTTGTTCCGATAACGCCAGATGGTCCACGCTTTGCCCAACCAACTACGTAAAGGTTTTCTTTTACACGGCCTTCAGTGTTTACGACCTTACCTTTTTCATAGTGCACATCATTTAGCGGCGCCGCTTCGTATCCAATAGCGCTAATTACTAAGCCAGCCTTAATTGTTTTTTCTCCTGCTGGAGTTTTAAAGGTTACTTCTTGAACTTTTCCTGAGCCTTTTATTTCGGTTGGCACATGATGAAATAAGAACTCCATGGTGCGTTCGTGATTGGTTTTCTCATGCTCTGCAATTGCAAGCATTGCATCCAAATTGCTCTTCACATCTTTTTCAGGAGCATCTCCTGCGGCAACAATTGCTGCATCAATATCTGACTTGTTCATGATTACGTTTGTGTGTTCGAGCTTTGGTAATTCGCGCAATTCTGGAGATGTAAATGCTGCATGCTCGGCGCCACGGCGAGCGCAGATATAAACCTTACGGATACCGCTTTTCTTAAGTTCTGCGATTGCATGATCTGCAGTATCGGTTGGATCTAGTTCTGATGGTTCCAGTGCCAACATGCGCGCAACATCCATTGCAACGTTTCCGGCGCCAATAACAATTGCAGTGTCGGTGTTTAGCGGCACATCGACGCCTGTGTAATCAGGGTGCGCGTTATACCAAGGCACAAAATCGGCGGCCGATAAGTAACCGCTTAACTCTTCGCCAGGTATTCCTAGCTTTCGCCCCACGGATGATCCTGTCGCAAGAATTACTGCGTCGTACTTTGCCTGTAAATCAGCGAGCGCAACATCGCTGCCGAGTTCTACGTTGGCAAATAAACGAAAGTTTCCGGCGGTTGCAATTTTTTCAAATACCTTTGAAACAGTTTTGATTTTTGGATGATCTGGCGCAACGCCACTTCGTACGAGTCCCCACGGAGTTGGCAGGCGTTCAATCATGTCGATTGCAAAAGTTTTATCTTCACTCTGCGCGTTTTGAAGTGCTTGCGCTGCGAAATAACCTGCGGGTCCCGCGCCAACGATTGCTACCTTAAAGGTTGGCACGCGAGAACTCCTTAACTAATTTATCTGCGGAGACGAGGAGATTTGAACTCCTGAAGGGTTTAACCCCTTACCTCGTTAGCAGTGAGGCGCACTCGACCGGGCTATGCGACGTCTCCTTGTACAAGAGAAGTTTACAGGTTCAAAGTCAGTCGCGATACAAAACAATTCGCTTTAGACTTCCCCGCATGGACCAAAAAGCTGCACGGGATAACACTCCTTCGCCTGCTTATGCCGCTTTCATGTCCGAAGGTTGGGTCGCATCTGATTTAGAAGATGTTGTTGCAGGCCCAGCAGTTACATCCGCGTTTGTACGCCGTGCGGCTTTATCTGCGCAATATCCAGGCATTCGTTTAGTGTTGCCAGCAGGCGGTTTCAAAGTTCGCAGTAACGATACTGATTACAGATTTAGACCACACTCAGCTTTTGCTTATTACTCCGGTGTGCAAGGTGTCGAAGCAAGTGCGGATGCGGTGTTAGTTCTTGAACCGACGCAGGATGGCCACGAGACTGATTTGTACGTCCAGCCGCGTTCTACGCGCGATACTCAC
>JAIYBJ010000041.1 GCA_027488575.1 Streptomycetaceae bacterium
CAATCGCGTATGGACTCATTGCATCTCTTCCCATTGGCTAACGATGGCTTCTTGAAGCGCAAACATCACTTTTTCGTCTTCTAAATCTTCGTGGTCATAACCAAGTATGTGCAACAAACCATGCGTCGCAAGAATAAAGATTTCATGGTTCGTACTATGTCCAGCTTTTGCCGCTTGGTCTTCTGCAAATCGTGGTGAAATAACTATGTCGCCTAGTGTCACAGCCTCACCATCTTCTGGCATGTCCATAGGAAATGAAAGAACATCCGTGCTGCCTGGAAGATCCATCCATTTGATGTGTAGCTCTTCCATCTCTTTGTCATCAATAAAAGTTAGGTTGAGATCGCATTCGGGGTGCAGTTCTAATTTGCCGTATGCAAAGTTAAGAAGGGAGAGACATTTATCGCTCGGGACTAATTGTCCGGAGCGATTAGAAATTTCTATTGTCATGTGTTTCGAATAGGCCTTGGGACTTGCTTAGTTTCATCAAAAGTTGCGTACGCCTTAACAATGTCACCTATTAGACGGTGGCGAACTACGTCTTCTGCTGTTAACTCTAAGAATGCGATGTCGTCAATGTCGTTCAAAATACTGCGAACAACGCGCAAACCTGATTGCGCAAGGTTAGGCAGATCCACCTGAGTGACATCGCCTGTAATAACCATCTTTGAACCAAATCCCAAACGAGTGAGAAACATCTTCATCTGCTCTGGAGTCGTGTTCTGTGCTTCATCCAAAATAACGAAGGCATCATTTAAGGTTCGACCGCGCATGTATGCAAGCGGTGCGACTTCGATAACCCCTGATTGCATTAAGCGTGGAATTGAATCTGGATCAATCATGTCGTGTAACGCATCAAAGAGGGGACGTAGATACGGATCAATTTTCTCGCTCAGGGTTCCGGGCAAGAATCCGAGGTGCTCACCAGCTTCTACGGCAGGCCGAGTAAGAATAATTCTGTTAACTTTTTTATTTTGAAGCGCAGAAACTGCCTTTGCCATTGCAAGGTAAGTCTTTCCTGTTCCTGCTGGTCCAATACCAAAAGTAATTGTGTTCTCTTCAATCGCTTCTACATAACGCTTTTGATTAGCGGTCTTTGGGCGAATTGTGCGACCACGATTGCTGACGATATTAAGTGATAGAACTTCCGCTGGATGATCTTGCGGTTCTTGTGCAAGCATCGCAATTGAACGTGAAACCGCATCCGTTGTTAAAACTTGTCCTGAACGAATAACGACTAATAGCTCTGCAAGTAATTTTTCTACCTGAGCACACTCTGCGTGTGGTCCACGCAATGTAATTTCATTTCCACGAACAGTGATTGCAACGGATGGAAAAGCTGCTTCTACAATTCTGAGGTTGTCATCATGCGTACCGATTAGGGCCACCATTGAAATGGTTGGAGGTACAGTGACTAGGGTGCGCTGCATATTGGGCGAAATACTACTTTTAACCTGGAGGCCATGCGAGTCCACGCCCGCCTATGAGATGCATATGAGCGTGGAAAACACTCTGACCCGCATCTGCGCCAGTGTTAAAAACAGTTCGATAACCCGTTAAGCCGCGCTGCTCGGCAATTTCAGCCGCTGCAGTAAATAGCGCTGCAGTTATCGTTCCAGAAATCTTTGCAAGCCCTGCTGCATTTTCAGTGTGCACGGTAGGAATAACAAGCACATGAGTCGGTGCTTGTGGATTGATGTCGTTGAATGCGACGACATTGTCATTTCTAAAAACTATATCGGCAGGAATATCGCCTTCGATGATTTTGCAGAATAAACACTGGGGATCTAACGCCATGGATTCACCATACTTTAATGAGTGCATTTACAGCGCTCAATGCAGCAAGACCCGCATGAGCACTACGCAAAATTGGGCGTCCCATGAGAGCAACCTTGGCTCCTGCGGACTTAAAGAGTTCAAGTTCTTCATTAGTGATTCCACCTTCGGGACCAATGATGATCATGACACTTTGGGATTCGTAATATTTTCTAGTCACGATTTCAGAGACTTTACTTGTTGCACTCTCATGAAATACCAAAACAAGATCATATTGAGCAATAAGCTCGACAACTTTTGAAGTACTGGCAACATTTGTTACTTGCGGAATAAACAATCGACGAGATTGCTTGCTTGCCTCTCGAGCGGTGACATGAAGTTTTTCAACGCCTTTTTCTGCCTTGCCAATGGAGCGTTGTGCAGACCACGGAATAATTGTGTCAACGCCGCCTTCAGTCAATAACTCAATGCACTCTTTTAAGCGATCACCTTTTGGCAGTGCTTGGACCACTGTGAATGAAATATCTAATGGGTCTTCTATCCCTGTTTCTATCACTTCAACTTCAAGTGATTTCTTTTTAACTGCAAATATCTTTACTTTTGACCACTTGCCTTGACCATCAGAGAGCATAAAAACTTCGCCAGCACTCATGCGCAAAACACGAATGGCATGCTGGGCGTCATCTGAATCAAATTCGTAACTAGATCCAACTTTTCGGGGCAAGTCATCAACGAAAAATAGAGTCAACATAATTATCGGTGAAACGCTCCCCTAAGTTTTCCAAAGACTCCGCCGTCTCGGTTACTCAAATGTATCTCGCCATCTTTCTCTCCGCGCGCATCTGCGAACTTCTTAAGCAACTCTTCTTGCTCGCGATTGAGCTTTGTAGGAGTCTGTACTTCGACGTGAACGATTAAATCACCCCGTGACGTACTCCGAAGATGTGTCACACCTTTTCCTTTAAGAACAATTGTTGAGCCGCTCTGCGTTCCCGATTTGATGTCAACATCGATAGTTCCGTCCAGGCCTTCTACTTGCACTTGTGTACCAAGTGCTGCATGCGCCATTGAAATACCAATTTGAATATGTAAGTTATCGCCTTCGCGTACTAAGTATTCGTGTGCACGCTCAACAATTTCTACGTACAAATCACCCGCAGGTCCTCCACCAGGTCCAACTTCGCCGCGACCAGACATCTGAATACGATTTCCGGTTTCAACACCAGCAGGAATTTTGATGTTAATGCTTTGGCGTGCTCGTACACGTCCATCTCCTGCACATTCGCGGCAAGGATTAGGGATAACAGAACCAAAACCATTACATGTATTGCATGGACGCGAGGTCATCACCTGTCCGAGAATTGAGCGAGTAACTTGTTGAGTTTCTCCGCGACCTTTACAGATCAAACACATTTCAGGTTGAGAGTTATCGGCGCATCCTGTTGCTTGGCACTTTTCGCACGCAACCGCACTCTCTAAAGTGATGTCACGTTCGGTACCAAATGCTGCTTCATATAAATCAACTTCGACTCGAATAAGTGCATCTTGTCCTGCGCGAACACGAGGACGTGGACCACGACTGCCGCCACCACCAAAGAATGCATCCATGATGTCGCCAAAACCACCTGCATTGCCAAATCCACCAAATCCACCAAAACCACTTCCGCCTGCGTCATACATCTGACGTTTTTGTGGATCACTCAGCGTTTCATACGCAGCTGTTACTTCTTTAAATTTTTCTTGTGTTGCAGGATCTGGATTTACATCTGGATGTAATTCGCGCGCCAACTTTCGATATGCGCGTTTGATTTCATCGCCAGATGCATCACGCGAAACACCTAAGAGGTCATAGTGATCAGCCACTTACGCACCTTCATTGAGATAGCGGCCGACATACCTTGCAACTGATGACACCGCGGCGATAGAACCTGCGTAATCCATACGCGTTGGTCCTAATACACCGAGTGCACCAAGTGGAGAATCAGATGCGCCATATCCAACAGTTACAAGCGAAGTAGAACGCAAGTTGCGCTCACTCTGTTCGGTACCAATACGCACCTGCACATTCTCGCCAGCGTCACCGAGTAAACGGAGTAAAACAACTTGTTCTTCGAGTGCTTCAAGCACGGGATGCATATTGGTTGAGAAATCTTCGCTAAAGCGAGCAAGGTTTGCAGTTCCAGCCAAAACAACTTTTTCTTCTGGGCGCTCCATTGCCATTTCAATCAAGGCTGAAATAACAACAGCAACATTCTTTCTATCTGCGGCGCTATAGCTCTCGAGGATTCCGCTGATTCGATCAGCCACATCTGGAAGACGCTGCCCCATAACTGCATTGTTAATTTGATTGCGAAGAGTCGATAGGAACAAATCGGTGGAATCACTCGATAACTCGAGCACACGCTGTTCGACACGTCCGGCATCGGTTATCAAAATCATCATTAAACGAGAAGGTGTCAGGGCCACAAGTTCTACGTGGCGAACGCGTGACTTAACCATCGATGGATATTGAACAACAGCAACTTGCTTGGTTACATCTGCGAGTAAACGAACAGTGCGCAGAACAACATCATCTAGATCAAGTGCTCCCTCGAGAAAAGTTTCGATTGCCCGACGTTCCGCGCTAGATAGAGGCTTAACAGTTGCTAATTTGTCTACGAATACTCGATATCCAAGATCAGTTGGGATGCGACCTGCACTTGTGTGAGGGTGTGTAATCAAACCTTCTTCTTCGAGAACAGCCATTTCATTTCGAATAGTTGCCGGTGAAATTCCAAGTCCACTGCGCGCAGCAATTGATTTTGAACCTACAGGCTCTTGTGTCGCCACGTATTCATCAACAATGGCGCGCAGAATTTCTAAACGGCGAACTGACACGAGTGTTTTCCTAGATTGTTACGAGAGCAATAGAAATAACTGTGAGCAAGAAAAATGCTGGAAATGAAGTTTTTGCTTTGTCGGCACGGAAGTGGAAGTAAATCGCACCAGCCATAAGTGCCCACAGCGTCATAAGTGGAACCCATAACATCCATGAATACTTCAAACCAATAAGCAAACCAAGTGCTGCGACTGTTTCAACTAGTCCGACAAATCGAGCCAATAGATCTGGGACATTCACATCGCGTGTACCTGAGAGGCCCTTTGCATTTCCACTTGCCTTTGAAAGACCGGAAACAACAAAAATAACTGCTAGCGCGATTACTAAAATATCCATAGGACAAAGGTACTACATAACTAATTCGCGCACGATTCGATCAGCAATCAGACGCCCAACTGGGGTCAATGTGACGCTATCGGCATTTAACGAAACGTAGCCATTTTCTTTATAGATTGCTAAACGTTCTAGATGATGAGGTGCAAGCTCATCAAATGAAATTCCCTCGCGCATGCGAATAGATAACATAATTTTTTCATCTTGAATTTGCTCTGCAGTCAATACTTCACTCTCATGAATTGGAGTTTCACCTGCAAAGACTCTTGTTTTATAAGCAGATGGATGTTTAACATTCCAAAAGCGTTTTCCATTCATGTGTGAATGTGCACCCGGTCCAAGGCCCCACCAATTCGCGTTATGCCAATAAGCAACGTTGTGTTTGCACTCGTGTCCAGGCTTGGACCAATTGCTTAGTTCATACCAACTCATGCCCTGTGCTTCGCATAATGAATCGACTAACAGATACATATCTGCCATTGCATCATCATCGGGCATTGCAATCTCGCCTCGTTTAATCTGTGCGGCTAGCTTTGTTCCAGTTTCTACGATTAACGCATAAGCACTTATGTGATCGATATCTAGAGCTAGCGCACTTTCGACTGTGATTCGCCAATCATCGAGTGATTCACCAGGTGTTCCATAAATTAAATCAACACTGATACTTGAGAAACCTGCGGCTCGGGCAGCATCAACTGCCTTCTTCACGTTATCAGGATTGTGGGTGCGATCAAGTGTTTCAAGCACATGTGGGACAAATGATTGAGCACCAAAAGAGATGCGATTAAAACCAACGCTGATGTAATCCGCTAACTTTTCAGTAGTAACTGAGTCAGGATTTGCTTCTAATGTTATTTCGGCACCTTCACGCAACCCATTATGTTGGCGAATCGCTGTTATTACTCGACCAAGATCTTTTGCTGGCAATAAGGAAGGAGTTCCGCCGCCAAAGAAGATAGTTGAGACAGGATCCTTGGGCGCAGTCTTTAACTCTTGCACAACAGCATCTATGTAATCTGCTGAAACGATTTCTAGAGTCGCACCATCTTGTAACTCAGAAGGAGTGTATGTATTGAAGTCGCAATATCCACAACGTTTGATGCAGTAAGGAATATGAACGTAGATAGAGAGGTCAGTCATGTCCGTCCTTATTTACGTGCGGCTTTCACCTTTTCGATATCCGCATCAGTTGCAAGGGCGGCCACGAATGCTTCTTGTGGAACTTCCACGCGTCCCACCATCTTCATGCGCTTCTTTCCCTCTTTCTGCTTTTCAAGGAGTTTGCGCTTACGTGAAATATCTCCGCCGTAACACTTAGCAAGAACATCTTTGCGGATAGCTCTGATGTTTTCGCGAGCAATAATGCGGGCACCAATGGCTGCCTGAATAGGTACTTCAAATTGTTGGCGCGGAATTAGTTCGCGCAATTTACTCGTCATCATTACGCCGTAGGCATACGCCTTGTCTCGGTGAACAACAGCGCTAAAAGCATCGACTGCTTCGCCCTGTAACAAAATATCTACCTTTACAAGGTTGCCTTCTTCATCGCCCTTTTCTTCATAGTCAAGAGATGCGTAACCACGTGTGCGAGATTTCAATTGATCGAAGAAGTCAAAGACGATTTCTGCAAGCGGCAATGTGTAGCGAATTTCAACACGATCTTCGGATAAATAATCCATCCCAAGCAATAAACCGCGACGTTCTTGGCAGAGTTCCATGATTGTTCCGATGAATTCAGAAGGCGCCAAAATCGTTGCTTTTACAATTGGTTCACGAACAACAGCAACTTTTCCATCAGGAAATTCAGATGGATTTGTAACACGAACTTCCTTGCCATCATCAAGAGTTACTTGATACACAACGTTTGGCGCAGTTGAAATCAAATTAAGTTTTGATTCACGCTCCAGGCGTTCGCGCACGATTTCCATGTGCAGCAAACCTAAGAAGCCACAGCGAAATCCAAATCCGAGAGCTGCAGATGATTCTGGCTCGTAAACGAGTGCGGCATCGTTAAGTTGTAACTTATCGAGTGCTTCGCGAAGCGCTGGATAATCGGCGCCATCTAATGGATATAGCCCAGAGAAAACCATTGGCTTTGGATCTTTATAGCCGGACAGAGCTGACTTTGTTGGGTTGTTATAGGTAGTAACTGTGTCACCTACACGTGATTGGCGAACATCTTTTACACCAGTAATTAAATAACCTACTTCGCCAACGCCCAAACCTTTACTTGGTAATGGTTCTGGAGAAATAACTCCGACCTCGAGCATTTCGTGGCGCACGCCAGTAGAAAACATTTGAATTTGATCGCGTGGTGACAAGTGGCCATCTACAACTCGAACGTATGTAACTACGCCACGATAAGAGTCATAAACAGAGTCGAAAATGAGTGCACGAGCGGGTGCATTTGCATCGCCTACTGGTGCTGGAATTTGAGCAACGATTTGATCTAATAACTCTGCAACACCTTCGCCTGTTTTTCCTGAGACGCGCAAGCAATCTTCAGGTTCGCAGCCAATTAGTTTTGCGAGTTCTGCAGCAAATTTTTCTGGTTGCGCGTTAGGCAAATCAATCTTGTTAAGCACGGGAATAATCGTGAGGTTGTTCTCCATCGCCAAATACAGGTTGGCAAGAGTTTGCGCTTCGATTCCCTGCGCACAATCAACGAGTAATACTGCACCTTCACATGCAGCCAGCGAGCGCGATACTTCGTATGTAAAGTCGACGTGACCAGGTGTATCAATCATGTTCAGGATGTATTCCTGTCCATCGATTCCGCTACGCCATGGAAGACGAACCGCTTGAGATTTAATTGTGATTCCACGTTCGCGTTCGATATCCATGCGATCGAGATATTGCGCGCGCATATTGCGTGCTTCTACAACTTCTGTAATTCCGAGCATGCGATCGGCCAGTGTTGATTTACCGTGATCGATGTGAGCGATGATGCAAAAGTTACGAATCTGCTCCGGTTTTGTAGCAGCAGGTTGCGGGGCTTTATCTAGGGATATCGCAGGCATCTAAATTAGCCTCGCAGTTAATTGGTGAAAGTAAGAATTAACGAACGCCGGCTTTATTAGCCGCACTCGCCATTGAAGACTTCTTGTTAGCAGCTGTGTTCTTATGAAGAACACCCTTAGCAACTGCAACATCAAGTGCCTTAGATGCACTGCGAAGTTCAGATGTGATTACAGACTTGTCACCAGCAGTTACTGCATCGCGGAATTTACGAACAGCGGTCTTGATTGATGAGCTAACAGCCTTATTGCGAAGGCGTGCCTTCTCATTTGTCTTGATTCGCTTAATCTGCGACTTGATATTTGCCACGTGAAAAACTCACTTCTCTTTTGTAGTGCGAATTAATAAGGGTTATTAATAGATGCGTAGGCTACCAGCGCGTGCCCCTTACGCTCAAACTGAGATCGGACGCCCATTTCGAGCGGAAGCTATCTCTGAAATCGCCTTTTCGAGTGCGTAAATCGGGTCACTCGCAGCCCCTTTCACATCGGCATCAGCCTGTGCCACCGCAGCAACCGCAGCGGTTAATCCCTTAGGAGTCCACCCCGCAAGTTGGCGACGTGCTTTATCTATTTGCCACGGAGCCATTGCAAGTGAGCCCGCTAATTCAAATGATTTTGTATTTCTATTTGCGCCAGAAACTTTTGCTAAACCGCGAATAGCCGATGCCAGCGCACTGGTAATCATTACTGGATCTGTGCCAGTTGCGATTGCACCGCGCAAAGTAATAAGCGCTTGTGCAAGATTTCCTTCGAGTGCGATGTCTGCAACATCAAATCCAGTTGTTTCAATGCGTCCTTGATGAAATTTTTCTACGTGTGCTTCATCAATTGTTCCAGCGGGTGCATCGGAGACAATCTGCGAACATGCAGCACTGAGTTCGCGTAAGTCGCCACCGATTGCATTGACCAGAGCAGTAACAGCTGCAGGTGAAGCCTTACGTCCTAAATCTAGAAATAGGTTGCGAACAAACTCCTGTTTTTCGCTCTCTTTTTTAAGTGGTTCACACGCAATGATTGTGGCTTTGGCTTTCTTTATGGCATCGAGTAAAGCTTTGCCTTTCACGCCACCTTTGTGCATAAAAATTACAGTTGTTGTTGGATCTACGTTATCTAAATAGCGAGTGATTTCATCGCGAGATTCTTCTGCTAAATCCTGCAGTTCTTTGATGACAAGTGCTCGGCGCTCAGAAAAGAGTGATGGGGCCAGAGCATCTGCGATATCTCCAACAATTACTTCAGATGCGAAGAGAGTTGTGATCTCAGCGCTTTCTTCTTTGAGCTGTGATGTCAGTTTAAGTAGCGCGCTATCTGCGAGTGCACCTTCGGAGCCAAGGATGAGATACAGAGTGTCCATCACTGCTCCTATCCCAATCGGAAGACATGTATTCCTGATCGCGCTAACTTTATTGATAAGCGATGCTCGTGTGCAGCAATTGCAATCGCGCCATCTATATCTGTTCGCACAACCCTAGCGCCGAGTCTAGTCAGAGCGGCCACCGTTTGTGGAGCAGGGTGACCGTATGTATTTCCTGCTCCAACACTAATCATCGCAATCGCTGGGGATAAATGCGACATAAATTCTGGGTCCTGATACTTCGAACCGTGGTGACAGACTTTATAAATATCAACCCGTCTGACATCTGCACGCAAAAGCTCTTGCACTGGTGGCTCTAAATCCCCAGCAGCAAAGAGTGAAAAATCTGGTGATGAAATCATTGCAGCAATACTTGAATTATTGATCGCCGAACCATCACCAGGATTTGACGCAAATTGCTGCGTGCTTGTTAAGGGCCACAAAACATTGATATTAATATTTGAAATCCTGCTCTGCATTCCCCGTGTAACAACTTGAATGTCTATTCCTTTGAGCCAATTTTGTACTCGCGTGCTTTCAAATATCGGATCGTTGTTGTTGCTAACCCATACTTGTCCAACTCTTCGTTTTTTGAGTAAACCGGGTAGACCTTCTACGTGATCTGCATGAAAGTGAGAGAGAATTAATAACGGTATCTCACGAATTCCAAGTGCTTTAAGGCACGCATCTTCCAATGCTGAATCTGGTCCCACATCTAAAACGATTGCCTTGTGATTTCCTAAGTTGATTACCGATGAATCACCTTGCCCAATATCGCAATTAGCAACGCTCCATTGACCGCCGGGCCACCGACCAATCCAGGAGATAATGAGGAGCGCGCACATCGCAATTGCTACGTATTTCTTCCAATGTGCCATCAATAACGTTCGTGCAAACCAGAGAGAAACAAGCAAGCCAATCAAGATTGCACTGCTCATCTGCAGCACCGGAAATTGGGCAGCCCAATGTGCAATCCACGTTATAAATGCTGCAGGAAAATGAATAACAAATATAAGCGCACGAGTCACAAAGGGTGCGAAGGGAGATATCAGCGCTGCAATAAAGCCAATAATCGTGATGGGAGCAACGGCAGGTGCTGCAAGTAAATTTGCAATCACACTCATTGGCGCCAGATAACCAGCGATTGCAATCAACACTGGCGAGCAAAAAATAGTTGCAGCAATTGGAGGAGCCAATGCTTCACTAATTAACTTTGGCAAGTACTGAGATAGCCAGGCAATAATGCGAGGCGCAAATAGCAATAAACCTGCAGTTGCTAATACTGACAGCGCAAAGCCCGCATCGCGTGCTTGCCATGGATCACCAATTACGACGGCAGCGATTGCAAAACCAAGTGCCGGAAGAGAGTCACTAGGTCTACGAGATCCTTTTGCAACTAATAAGACAGCAGCCATTGCAGCAGCACGCAACACAGATGGAGATGGCCGAACAAGTGCGATGAAAGATGCCAAAAAGATTGCCGTTGCACCCAATCGCCATCTAATTGAGCGAATAAAGAATTGCATCGCCCACAAAACAAATGCCGAAACTATTGCGAAGTTGGCACCGCTGACAGCAACTAAGTGAGTTAAACCTGAGCGCTTCATATCTGCTTTAAAAGTTGGGCTTTGTTTGGAGGTATCTCCGAGCACCATTCCGGGAATAAGTGCGCCCGCATCCCCCGATCCGCTATTGATGCGCAATCCATTTCGTATCGATGCCAAACTTTTGGCCCATCTGGATGCATCTGTGCGAACTTCAATGTTTCCCTTTACAAAAACGAGAGCAGCTACTCGTGATTCTTTGCTTAGTACAGCAGTGCCGCGAAAGTGAATCTTTTGTCCTGGCAGTAAATGTGCGACTGTGCGAGATGGTGTAACTATTCGAATTGGCACACGTAGTTCATAACTTTTGCTGCCTGTGCTCACAAAGAGCGCCCGCGCCATGAATGTGTAATTTCGCACCGCAAAATATGAGCCACTTATTTTCGGTGCACTCAGCACAGGATCAGTTGCAACTTGTGCTGTGATATCTATCGGTTGCTCCAGATGGGAGCGAATCGCATTATTTGCAAGAGATGCTTGGCGCAGCGACATGACTGTGGAACCAAGTAAAAGAGCTGCTATAAATATAAGCACTCGTACTTTTTTACCGGCGAGTGAGATAAAAAAGATCGCAAGGGCAACGAGTGAAACTCTCCACGGTGCCAAAGAGCTCTGTGTTAGTGCGCCAATCCAAATTGCTGATCCCAGAGCGATTGCCCTGAAATCAACTAGACGCGGATTTTCTCTTTGAACTGTGCGAATTTCGCATCCCCAATGCCAGAAACTTTTAGCAGATCTTCAAGGGCCGTAAATGGTCCATTGGCCAAGCGATAAGCAATTATTCGTTTAGCAATTACTGGACCGATTCCATCTAAAGAATCTAAATCTGACGCGCTTGCTCGGTTTATGTTTATCGGCCCACGTGGAGCTGCTGCTTTTGAACCAGCACGTGTTCGTGATCCGGCTGTGTAAATCGGATCTACATAAATCTGTTCACCATCTTTTATTACGCGAGCAAGATTTAATTCAGAGAGTGCCGCTTTCGCTTTGGCTCCCCCTGCGGCCCTTATTGCGTCAATTACTCGAGAACCTGCTGGTAATTCATAAACACCAGGTGAAACAACTTCGCCCGTGACATCAATAATCATTGCAGGCGCAACCATCTGTGTAGGTGCAATTGCTTCTGCTGCAACAACTTCGGATTTACCGCTAAAGACTACGAATAAAGAGAGTGCAATAAGCACACCGGCGACAGCTCCAAGTGTGCGACGTTGTGTATTTGTGAAATGTAAGTCAATCCACCATTGCCTGAAGTGATCCCACTTTTGAAGAAGTTGTTGCTGTAATTGATCCATGGGCGAAGTATTTTGACTCCGCGCTTTACCTACTTACAAAAAGCGTAAGGGTGTTGATAACTTACTTTTTGATCCAATAATCGTTGATGTACTTTTCACCCTCATCACAGAAGAAAGTGACAACGTTTTCGACGTTGTACTTCTCCTTGAGGCGCTTAGCAGCGATTAAATGAGCACCAGATGATGGTCCAACAAAGATTCCGTGTACACGTGCGATTCGGCGCATCTCTTCGATAGCTTCGTGTGAGTGCACATCAACAACGCCATCTATTTCATCACGGTGGTTTTCGATAATCCCTGGAATAAATCCATCAGCAATACCTTCGATGAGGTGTTTATCAATTTCACCACACAAAATTGTGCATGATTCAGATGGCTCAAGTGCGATTACTTTGCACTCTGGATTTACTGCCTTAAATGCTTGGCCAACACCAATAACTGTTCCACCTGTGCCAACGCCACTGACGAGCAAATCTGGTTTGCCGGGAAGTTGCTTCAGGATTTCTTGTCCGAGCCATTCGCGGTTTTCGTCAACGTTTTGATCATTATCAAATTGCTGTGGTGAGAAATAACCAGGTAAATCTCCGAGGCGCTTTGCTTCTGCAAGTGCGGCATTGACGTGGAAGTCACCCATTTTCTTAACTTCTGCGCCAAATGCTTGAGAGATCGCTGTGCGCTCTGGACTCATTCCATCAGGCATGAGCACGAGCATCTTGTAACCCTTAACAGCTGCAACCATGCTCATTGCATTTCCTGTGTTGCCAGAACTTGCTTCAACAATTGTGTCACCTGGTTTTAACAGACCATCTTGTTCTGCTTTTTCAACGATGTACTTTGCAATGCGCGCTTTAATGGAACCAGATGGATTTAAGTACTCCATCTTTACCCAGATACCTTCGATATTAATTAGAGGTGTATTTCCGATTGCATCCAGAATCGTTTTCATCAGAACACCTCTCACAATATGGAACGTAAAGACTTTGGTTAAGCGACGATATTAACTAATTTTGGCGCGCGCGCAATAACCTTCTTAGGCGTGCTGCCCGCAAGTTCAGCAACAATCGTTGGGTGTGCAAGGGCTAAGGCTTCGATTTCTGCATCAGTAATCGTTGGTGAGACCTCAATGCGCTCTTTAATTTTGCCGTTGATTTGGATCACGGCTTCGACGGCATCTGCGACCAAAAGTGCTGGATCAACTTCTGGCCACCCTGCAAGTGCAACTGCTGGTGCGTGGCCTAAACGTTCCCACATTTCTTCGGCAGTAAATGGTGCAACCAGTGAAAGCATGATTGCAATTGCCTCCGTTGCTTCGCGCACTGCAGGATCTGCGGCGCCACAGCCACTATCAATTGCTTTACGTGTTGCATTTACAAGTTCCATCACACGCGCAACTGCTACGTTAAATCTAAATGATTCAACTGCAAAGGCTGCATCATGCAACGCTTTATGAGTTGCTTTGCGAAGTGAAACATCGCCCTTCTTAAAATCCACACCTGGCGCACTTGTGACATCTCCAGATAGTCGCCATGCACGAGATAAAAACTTAACTGAACCAGATGGCGAAACATCTGCCCAATCGACATCATCTTCTGGTGGACCAGAAAAAACCATAGATAAACGAATTGCATCGACACCGTGGTGTGCAAGTTCGTCAGATAAACGCACAAGGTTTCCACGGCTCTTGCTCATTGCAGAACCATCCA
This sequence comes from Streptomycetaceae bacterium, assembly GCA_027488575.1. GTDB lineage: Bacteria > Actinomycetota > Actinomycetes > Nanopelagicales > Nanopelagicaceae > Planktophila. The sequence goes on from JAIYBJ010000041.1 coordinate 13,964, forward strand.
TCAAAACCATTCCTTGATTGAGCAAGCGAGTAAATGGTTCATTGAAATCGAGCATGCCCATGTCATTGAGCACTTTGGTGAAAAAGCGTGAATACAACAAGTGCAAGATTGCGTGGGTTACACCACCAACATATTGATCAACTGGCAACCATGTATCAATATCTTTACGTGAAAATGGTTCGTCGTGATTTGTAGAACTTGGATAACGCAAGAAATACCAGGAAGAATCTACGAAAGTATCCATCGTGTCTGTATCGCGCTTTGCTGGCCCTGAGCACTTTGGACAAGCAACGTTGACCCAATCTGTTGCAGCGCCAAGTGGGGATGTTCCCTTTGGCTTTAAGTCCAAACCTTCTGCAAGCGGTAATTGCAACGGCAAATCTTTTTCTTCAACTGGGACTTCGCCGCACTTTTCGCAGTGCACAATCGGAATCGGTGTTCCCCAATAACGTTGGCGCGAAACAAGCCAGTCACGCAGACGATAATTACGTGAAGCTTTTCCAAGACCATCTTTTTCAAGCTGGGCAATAATTTTTGTGATTGCTTCTTCTTTTTTCAGCCCATTAAGTGCTTCTGAGTTAACAAGTACTCCGTCGCCACCAGTTGCAATACCTGTTTCATTTGGATCTTCTTCGCCGGTTTCTACGACTACTCGCACAGGTAATTTCATAGCGCGAGCAAAATCTAAGTCGCGTTGATCGTGCGCAGGTACCGCCATGATTGCGCCGGTTCCGTAATCAGCTAAAACATAATCACTTGCCCAGATTGGCAACTTTTCGCCATTTACTGGATTGATTGCATAACGACCTAAGAAGACTCCGGTCTTTGGTCGATCTGTTGCAAGTCGATCAATGTCGGAAGCGGCCTTAATCTTTTCGAGGTATTCGTTAAATTCCTTTTCAACTTCTGTTCCTGCTGCCAGCTTTGCGGCAAGTTCGCTATCTGCTGCAACAACAAAGAATGTTGCACCGTACAAAGTATCTGGACGAGTGGTGTAAATAGTGACTGGCTCTGGCAGACCATCGATTGCAAACTTAACGTTGGCACCCATTGAGCGACCAATCCAATTACGCTGCATCATCAAGACTTTTTCTGGCCACTTACCTTCTAGTTGCGCCATGTCATCGAGCAAACGATCTGCGTAATCAGTGATCTTGAAATACCACTGATTGAGCTTCTTCTTTGTAACGGCTGAATCACAACGCTCGCACAACCCTGCAACTACTTGCTCATTAGCTAAAACTGTTTGGCATCCGGGACACCAGTTAACGGCTGAATCTTTTCTGTATGCAAGACCGCGCTTATAGAGCTGTAAGAACAACCATTGGTTCCAGCGGTAATACTCAGGATCGCACGTGTTGAAAACTCGATCCCAATCGAATGAACATGCAAAGCGACGCATAGAAGCTTTTTGTGTAGCGATGTTTTCATACGTCCAAATACGTGGATCTTCATTGCGTTTAATCGCAGCATTTTCTGCTGGCAAACCAAATGCATCCCAACCAATTGGGTGCAGGACATTAAAACCTTTTTGCACCCAGTAACGAGAAATCACATCACCGAGCGCGTACGCCTCTGCGTGACCCATGTGTAAATCACCAGATGGATACGGAAACATATCCAGTACATATTTCTTTGGACGCTTGTCATCAGGGCGACCGGATTTAAATGGTTCTATGCGATCCCAAACTGGCAACCATTTTTCTTGCACATGGGCAAAGTCATACGCCGCGTGTTCGCGATCATTAGCCTCTGTGCTCATTGGACGAGTTTATCGGGCTTTATGCCCAAGTAATGCCAGTTAATTCCTCGCTGATGCTCCATAAATTTCTTGCTAATTCTTGGTCGTATGACAGGGATGAACCACGGGTCAACTTTGGAAATCCGCGCATCTCCATAAATCCATCTGGCCCGATGTATGAACCACCCAACAGAGGTGAATACGTTGCAGCAGCTAAGACCGGAAGAGCTCCACGTTGTGCACTTTGTGCAAACAAATCATTCATTGCACTAGTAATTCGAGCCTC
>JAIYBJ010000017.1 GCA_027488575.1 Streptomycetaceae bacterium
GGCGCAGATCAGGTGGGATAACCGGTACGCAATCGAGAACCATTGATGCTGGGTGGTTGCTCGTTGTCATGAATGCATTGACGACCTTGAGGCGCTTGATAGCACGAGTCTTCTTTGCGCCCTTTCCTGTCTCAGAAAGTTCTGTGAGCATTGCGTGCTCTGTCTCAAGATCGAAAGTTTCTAGGCGCTTCTTGATTGCAGCAGCACCCATATCTCCCTTGAAGTACATGCCATAACGGTCACGCATTTCGCGGTAAAGGTTTTCATCACCTTCGAGATCTTGAACCTTAAGGTTCTTAAAGCGAGTCCATACATCTTCAAGACGATTGAGTTCGCGCTCTGAACGATCGCGAATTCCCTTGAGTTCGCGCTCTGCGCTTTCACGGACTTTGCGCTTTACATCTGACTTCGCATCTTCTGATTCGAGTTCAGCAATATCTGCCTCGAGCTTCTTGGTGCGAACATCTAGATCGTTATCGCGACGTGTTTCAATCTTCTTGCGATCATTTGCCAACTTCTTTTCGAGTTGTGGCATATCTTCTTCGCGCGCTTCTGCATCAACTTCTGTGATCATGTAAGCAGCGAAGTAAATTACTTTTTCTAGATCCTTAGGTGCAAGGTCTAATAAATATCCAAGACGTGATGGAACGCCCTTGAAGTACCAGATATGAGTTACTGGAGCAGCAAGTTCGATGTGTCCCATACGTTCGCGACGTACCTTTGCGCGAGTAACTTCAACACCGCAACGTTCGCAGATGATTCCCTTGAAGCGTACGCGCTTGTACTTACCGCAATAACATTCCCAGTCGCGAGTAGGTCCGAAGATCTTCTCGTCAAAGAGTCCATCCTTTTCAGGCTTTAGTGTGCGGTAGTTAATTGTCTCTGGCTTCTTTACTTCGCCAAATGACCACTCACGAATGTTGTCAGCCGAAGCTAAACCAATTCGCAGTTCATCAAAGAAGTTAACGTCTAACATAGTTATTTTCCCTCTCAGACTTCTTCAACACTGCTTGGCTCAACTCGTGACAAGTTGATACCTAGCTCTTCGGCGGCACGGAATACTTCTTCATCGGTGTCGCGCATTTCAATTGCTACACCTTCTGAAGAGAGAACTTCCACATTGAGACATAGTGATTGCATTTCCTTAATAAGAACCTTGAATGATTCTGGAATTCCAGGTTCAGGAATGTTTTCACCCTTAACGATTGCTTCATAAACCTTTACGCGACCAAGCACGTCATCGGATTTAATTGTGAGTAATTCTTGGAGTGTGTAAGCAGCTCCGTAAGCTTCGAGTGCCCACACTTCCATTTCTCCGAAGCGCTGACCACCGAATTGAGCCTTACCGCCCAATGGTTGTTGCGTAATCATTGAGTATGGACCAGTAGAACGAGCGTGAATCTTGTCATCTACTAAGTGGTGTAGCTTCAAGATGTACATGTATCCAACTGAGATTGGAGTTGGGTATGGCTCACCGGAACGGCCATCAAATAACTTAGCCTTTCCACTTTCACCAATTAACTGAACTCCATCACGGTTTGGAAGTGTGCTTGAAAGCAGACCAGTGATTTCAGATTCAAGTGCACCATCGAAAACAGGTGTTGCAAGGTTTGTACCTGGTGCACCCTTTTCTGCGCCAATATCTTTCAAGTGCTTTTGCCATGCTTGATCGATACCGCTTAAATCCCAACCAGTCTTTGCAACCCAACCGAGGTGCATTTCAAGAACCTGACCAACGTTCATACGACCAGGTACACCAAGTGGGTTAAGAATTACGTCAACAGGTGTTCCGTCTTCAAGGAATGGCATATCTTCTTGAGGAAGAATCTTTGAAATAACACCCTTGTTACCGTGGCGACCAGCGAGCTTGTCACCATCTTGAATTTTGCGCTTCTGTGCAACGTACACGCGAACAAGTTGGTTAATGCCTGCACCGAGTTCGAAGTCTTCTGAAGACTCCATAACCTTTACATCAATAACTTTTCCTGATTCACCGTGTGGAACCTTGAGTGATGTATCGCGAACTTCGCGAGCCTTTTCACCGAAGATTGCACGGAGCAAACGCTCTTCTGGTGTGAGTTCTGTTTCACCCTTAGGTGTAACTTTTCCAACCAAGATATCGCCAGGTACAACATCGGCGCCGATGCGGATAATTCCGCGCTCATCTAGGTCTGCAAGAACTTCTTCTGAAACGTTTGGAATATCGCGAGTGATTTCTTCGGCACCAAGCTTGGTGTCGCGTGCATCAACTTCGTACTCTTCAATGTGAATAGATGTAAGAACATCGTCTTGAACTAGACGTTGTGACAAGATGATCGCATCCTCGTAGTTGTGACCTTCCCATGACATAAATGCCACGAGCAAGTTCTTACCGAGTGCCATTTCACCGCTATCGGTACATGGACCGTCAGCGATTACTGAGCCAATTTCAACCTTTTGACCTTCAGAAACAACAACGCGTTGGTTGTATGAAGTGCCTTGGTTTGAGCGACGGAATTTAGCAAGTGAATAAGTTTGGTATGTCGAATCATCTGCCATGACTTTAACTTCATCTGCAGATACTTCAGTAACAACGCCAGCCTTAGTAGCTGTAACAACATCACCAGCATCAACTGCTGCACGGAATTCCATGCCAGTACCAATGAGTGGAGCTTCTGCTCGCATCAAAGGAACTGACTGACGCATCATGTTAGAACCCATCAACGCACGGTTTGCATCATCGTGCTCGAGGAATGGAATCATTGCTGTTGCAACAGAAACCATTTGGCGTGGAGAAACGTCCATGTAATCAACTTCATCACCGTGGATGTATTCAACTTCTCCACCACGACGACGAACAAGTACGCGAGTTTCTGCGAAGTGATTGTCTTCTGTTAGTGGAGCATTTGCCTGAGCAATAATGTGCTCGTCTTCTTCATCAGCTGTTAGGTAATCAACTTGATCGGTTACGCGACCCTTAACAACTTTGCGATAAGGAGTTTCGATAAATCCAAATGCGGTTACGCGACCATATGTTGCAAGTGACCCGATAAGACCAATGTTTGGACCTTCAGGAGTTTCAATTGGACACATGCGACCGTAGTGAGATGGGTGAACGTCGCGAACTTCGAAGCCCGCACGATCACGAGATAAACCACCAGGTCCGAGCGCTGAAAGACGACGCTTGTGTGTAAGTCCTGAGAGTGGGTTTGTTTGATCCATGAACTGTGACAACTGAGAAGTTCCGAAGAACTCCTTAATTGATGCAACAACTGGACGGATATTAATAAGTGTCTGCGGTGTAATCGCTTCGACATCTTGAGTTGTCATACGTTCGCGAACAACACGTTCCATACGTGAAAGTCCGATACGTACTTGGTTTTGAATTAACTCACCAACAGTACGAAGACGACGGTTACCGAAGTGATCGATATCGTCCTTTTCAACGCGAACTTCGCGGCCGTAATCCATTGTGAGATCGCCGCGGTGCAGCGCTACTAAGTAGCGAAGAGTTGCAACGATGTCAGAAATGCTTAGAAGTGATGCATCTAGAGCTAGGTCAAGACCGAGCTTCTTATTAACCTTAAAGCGACCGACCTTAGCCAAGTCATAACGCTTTGGATTGAAGTAGAGATTTTCAATAAGGTTTTGTGCAGCTTCCTTAGTTGGTGGCTCACCTGGACGAAGCTTGCGATAAATATCGAGCAGCGCCTCGTCTTGTGTATTGACAGTGTCTTTTTCAAGAGTTGCCATCATTGATTCGAACTCGCCAAACTCTTCACGAATTTGTTCTGCAGTCCAACCAAGAGCCTTAAGGAAAACTGTTACTGATTGCTTGCGCTTACGATCAATACGTACGCCAACAAGATCCTTCTTATCAACTTCAAATTCGAGCCAAGCGCCGCGGCTTGGAATAATCTTTGAAGAGAAAATATCTTTGTCTGAAGTTTTTTCAATTGTGCGTTCGAAATAAACACCTGGAGAACGAACCAACTGTGAAACTACTACGCGCTCTGTTCCGTTAATTACGAAAGTTCCGCGAGGTGTCATAACTGGGAAGTCGCCCATAAACACAGTTTGTGACTTAATTTCGCCAGTGATGTTATTTGTAAACTCTGCAGTTACGAAGAGTGGTTGCGAATAAGTTGTATCGCGCTCTTTGCACTCTTCTACCGAAAACTTTGGTGGCTCGAAGCGGTGATCACGGAATGAAAGACTCATGGATCCTTGGAAGTCTTCGATTGGTGAGATCTCTTCGAAGATTTCTTCTAGACCAGATGTCGTAGGAATTTCACCACGATTGGTTGCTTCTGCAGTTGATAAACGTGCACGCCACTTTTCGTTACCGAGAAGCCAGTCAACGCTTTCAACTTGGAGTGCTAGAAGATTTGGAACTTCGAGTGGTTCGCGAATCTTTGCAAAAGAGATTCGGCGGGGAGCTACTGAACTTTTCTTCGCGGCCAAGAGCTGTCCTTCCAGACAGTTTTGCGGGAACGCACAACTATTAGGTCTCAGCCGCTATATGCCCTGACCATAGAAGTTTTTGTGCGAACGCGTAGGGTATCGCCCCACCCCGTGACCTGTCCAACTGGTGGCTTATACAGCAAAAAGACCCTCCGGCAAGAGCCGAAGGGTCCGTTTGTGTAGTAACTATGAAGTAATTTGTGAAGAATTACTTGATTGTGACCTTTGCGCCAGCTGCTTCGAGAGCTGCCTTTGCCTTGTCCGCTGTCTCCTTGTTTGCCTTCTCAAGAAGTGTTGCTGGAGTTGCATCAACTAGATCCTTAGCTTCTTTCAAGCCAAGTGCTGAGTTAAGTGCACGAACTTCCTTGATCACTGCAATCTTCTGTGAACCAGCATCTTCAAGAATGATTGTGAACTCATCTTGACCAGCATCTGCTGCGCCGCCAGCGGCTGCGCCACCTGCTGCTGCAACTGCTACTGGAGCTGCTGCTGTTACATCGAATTCAGTTTCGAATGACTTAACGAACTCTGAGAGCTCGACCAATGTCATTTCTTTGAACTGTGCCAATAGGTCTTCTGTGCTGAGCTTTGCCATGTTCGTTATTCCTTCTCTTCTGTTTCTGGTGTTGCTTCTGGGGTTGTTACTTCTTCTGTTACTGCTTCAGGAGCAGTTTCTGTTACAGCTTCGACTACTGGAGTTTCAGCTACGGGTGCAGCTGCTTCGACTACAGGTGCCGGAGCGCCAGCTTCCATCTTGATGCGAAGTGCATCAATAATGCGAGCGGCCTTAGCGAATGAGCCCTTCATAGCGCCAGCAAGTTTCGCCAATAGAACTTCGCGTGATTCAAGATTTGCGAGTTCCATAAGCTCTGCAGGCGTAACTGATTTGCCTTCGTAAATGCCACCCTTGATAACAAGAAGTGGATTTTCTTTAGCAAAATCACGCATGCTCTTTGCTGCAGCGATTGGGTCACCCTTGATGAATGCAATTGCTGATGGACCAGTTAATAGATCTGCTGAGAGATCTACGCCCGCATCTTTTGCTGCAATCTTTGTGAGTGTGTTCTTGACGACTGAATACTTAGTGTTTTCACCAAGTGCACGACGTAACTTCTTCATCGAAGTCACGGTGAGACCGCGATATTCGGTGAGAACAGTTGCGGTAGCTGTACGGAAGTCTTCCGTCAGTTCAGCAACTGCTGCTGTTTTATCTGGGCGAGCCATTCGGTTCACCTTTCCTGGTAAGTAGGTTGTGCAATAACAGCCGCTAAATGCAGAAAAACCCGAACGCATAGGAGCGCACGGGTTAACGTTCACACCTACGCGGGCTGAGTTTTCACTCATTTAGCGAAACTTCTTGTGGAAGTTTCAAGACCTGCGGTCTTTGGTTATATGGCGAGGGTAGGCCTTTCGGCCCGCCCCCGTCAAATTTATTAAGTTTTTACTTCAGAATTACTGAGCAGCTGGTTCGCGAACGAGGTTTGGATCAATATTGATTCCAGGTCCCATCGTTGTTGAAATTACTGCGCGCTTGATAAAGCGACCCTTTGACGAGTTTGGCTTTGAGCGGTGTACTTCATCGAGAGCAGCTGCATAGTTTTCTGCAAGTTGTTCTGCAGTAAATGATGCCTTGCCAATGATGAAGTGAAGGTTTGAGTTCTTATCAATACGGAATTCAACTTTTCCGCCCTTGATGTCATTAACTGCCTTTGTTACATCTGTTGTAACTGTTCCGGTCTTTGGGTTTGGCATCAAGTTACGTGGTCCCAAAACTTTACCGAGACGACCGACCTTACCCATGAGATCTGGTGTTGCTACAACTGCATCGAAATCTAAACGACCCTTTGAAACTTCGTCGATGAGTTCGTCTCCACCAACGATGTCCGCACCAGCTGCACGTGCTTCATCAGCACGTTCTCCGTTTGCGAATACAAGAACGCGTGCAGTCTTACCAGTTCCGTGTGGAAGGTTTACTGTTGAACGAATTGCTTGGTCTGCTTTCTTTGGGTCAACACCAAGGCAGAGTGCAACATCAATAGTTGCGTCGTACTTTGTTGTTGATGTTTCGCGGACAAGTGTTACTGCCTCTAGCGGTGTGTAAAGACGATCAGCATCAATCTTCGCAGCCGCTGCGATGTACTTCTTTGAGCGCTTCATTTCATCCTTCTTTCTCTTATTTCTAAGAGTTAGTGGTTGTGGTTAGCGAACCAGCGAGGTTCTCCCACATCTCTTTCTCGGGGTGAGAAAGAGAAATTTGTTTGTGACTAGCCGACAGTAATTCCCATTGAACGAGCTGTTCCAGCAATGATCTTGCTTGCTGCATCAATGTCGTTCGCATTGAGATCTGCCATCTTCGTCTTTGCAATTTCTTGGACTTGAGCCATAGAAATATTTGCAACCTTATTCTTGTGAGGAATCGCAGAACCCTTTTCGATTCCTGCTGCCTTCAAGATAAGACGTGATGCTGGAGGAGTCTTTGTAATGAAGTCGAAAGAGCGATCTTCGTAAACAGTAATTTCTACTGGAATGATCTGACCCTTTTGAGATTCTGTTGCAGCGTTGTACGCCTTAACGAACTCCATGATGTTGACACCGTGCTGACCAAGGGCAGGACCTACTGGTGGAGCCGGTGTTGCTGCTCCAGCCTGGATCTGCAACTTGATGAATCCAGTTACCTTCTTCTTTGGTGCCATTTCTTTTCCTCTGTTTTCGTTTATTCGTCTTGTGGAAATTAAATCTTTTGTACTTGGTTAAATGAAAGCTCAACCGGAGTTTCGCGTCCAAAGATTGAAACCAAAACCTTGAGCTTTGCCTGCTCTGGCATGATCTCTGAAATTGATGCAGGAAGAGTTGCGAATGGGCCATCCATAACAGTGACTGACTCGCCTACTTCGAAATCAACAACGCGAATATCTAGTTTGTCTGAAGCCTTCTTCGGACGTGGAGCCAAAATCTTTTCTACTTCATCCAAGCTAAGTGGACTTGGGTTGTGTGCATTTCCAACGAATCCTGTTACGCCAGGAGTGTTGCGAACTGCAGACCATGATTCATCTGTGAGATCAAGGCGAACTAAAACGTAGCCTGGATAAATATTGCGCTTTACTTGCTTGCGCTGGCCGTTCTTAATCTCCATAACTTCTTCTTCAGGAACTTCAATCTGGAAAATGTAATCTTCCATGTTGAGAGATTGAATACGGTTCTGGAGATTGCCCTTAACCTTCTTTTCATATCCTGCATAAGAGTGGACTACATACCAATCTCCAGGAGCTACGCGAAGTGCACGACGAAATTCGGCGTTTGGATCATTCTCATCTGATTCGACGTCGCCATCTTCATCTGAAGTTAATGCCACATCTGAATCTGTAGAAGCAACAGGTGCCGCAACTTCCTCGATTACTTCTTCAATCTGTGGAGTTGCAAGATCTGTTGCAGATGCTGCGAGCGCTGCTTCAAAAGCATCTGGCTGCGCGGCATTTAAATTCTGATCATCGCTCATGATTTTTCCTTATCCAAAGACCCAGAAAACGATCTTTGTAAGTACAAGATCAAAGATGGAGACAACGACGATGACGAATGAGACGAAAACCAAAACGACAGCTGTATAGGTTGTGAGTTGGTTGCGTGTTGGCCAAACAACTTTACGAAGTTCGGAAACAATTTGACGATAGAAAAGTCCAAGGCGCGCGAAAGGACCGAGCTTCTCGGCTTGTGTTACTTCTTCAGTCATCTGCGTTCCTTTCTTTTCGTTACTAATTACTACTGTTCAAAACTAAAAACTGTGCAGGGCAGGAGGGACTCGAACCCCCAACCGGCCGCTTTGGAGACGGCAACTCTAGCCAATTGAGCTACTGCCCTTCGCGAGAGCATGGCGAAACCATAGGAAATACCAAATCCTCGTGAGCGTCGAAGTGTAGAGGTACACATGCTCTTAGGTCTAACTCGCGCTTAGCCAAGCGGGCTTATAGGGCAGACTTAGCCTCATGAGCAGAATTTCGAGTCGAATCGCAGCAATTGCCGAATCAGCCACGCTTGCAGTTGATGCAAAAGCAAAAGCACTGAAGGCAGCTGGTCGTCCAGTAATTGGTTTTGGTGCAGGCGAACCTGATTTTCCAACTCCTGATTACATCGTAAGTGCAGCAGCAAGTGCGTCAGCTGTTCCTGCAAATCATCGCTACACACCAACACCTGGTTTACCAGAATTGCGTGATGCAATTGTTGCTAAGACAAAGCGTGATTCGAATTATGAAATTACTGCAGATCAGGTTCTTGTCACTAATGGCGGTAAACAATCTGTCTATCAAGCATTCGCAACGATTATTGATCCAGGCGATGAAGTAATTCTTCCATCGCCATTTTGGACAACATATCCAGAATGCATCAAATTAGCTGGTGGAAAAGCTGTTGAAGTTTTTGCAGATGAATCTCAAAACTATTTGGTCACAGTTGAACAACTAGAAGCAGCGCGAACACCAAAGACAAAAGCGCTTTTGTTCTGTTCTCCATCTAATCCAACAGGTTCTGTTTATTCACCAGAGCAAGTAAAGGCAATTGGCGAATGGGCTCTGAAAAACAATGTCTGGATTATTGCTGACGAGATTTATGAGCACCTTTTGTACGACGGCGCTAAAGCACCAAGCATGCCTGTTGTAGTTCCAGGACTTACAGATTCAACAATTATTATCAATGGAGTTGCAAAAACTTATGCAATGACTGGTTGGCGTGTGGGTTGGATGATTGGACCAAAAGATGTCATTAAGGCAGCGACTAATCTTCAATCGCACTTAACGTCAAATGTTTCAAATGTTTCACAGCGCGCAGCAATTGCAGCCCTTACTGGAGATTTATCTGCCGTACACAAGATGGGCGAAGCATTTGATCGCCGCCGCAAATTAATTGTTGGTTTACTCAATGAGATTCCAGGTTTCGAGTGTCCAATGCCAACTGGTGCTTTCTATGTTTATCCATCAGTTAAAGGTGCGCTTGGCAAAACTATTCGTGGCAAAGTGGCAAAGACTTCTGCTGAATTAGCAACAATTATTTTGGATGAAGTTGAAGTAGCAGCTGTTCCTGGTGAAGCATTTGGACCATCAGGATATTTGCGATTCTCATACGCCCTCGGTGATGACGACATCGTTGAAGGTATTGGCCGCATCAAGAAGTTAATTACTGAAGGCTAAGTCCAACTAAGTTCACTTCTGGTTCTAGAGAAATATTGAAAGTTGTAAGAACTTTTTCCTGAGCCAACTTTGCAAGAGCTGCAATTTCTGACGCCTTTGCTTCTCCACTATTTGTCAGCGCCAAAACATGTTTTGTAGAAACTCTTGCACCACCAATTGATTGGCCCTTTGTAATTCCTGAGTGCTCAATTAACCATGCTGCCGAAGTTTTAACACGGCCATCAGTTTGTGGCCAGCGTGGAGCATCAGCTGGAAGTTGTGACGCTATCTCAGCACTCACGATTGGGTTAGTGAAGAAAGAACCGGCAGACCACGAATCATGATCATTTTCGGATAGCAACATTCCCTTTTGCGCCCGAAGTTCTAGAACTTTTTCACGACAATCCTTCACTGAACTCTTTTCACCAACCGAAATGCCGAGTGCGTTGGCTAATTCGGAGTAGGTAATTGGAACTGTCATTTCGCCAATGCGTAATTGAAAAGCCACATCGAGGACTACGTATCGACCTGGATGTGCCTTGAAGTGTGAGTTGCGATATGAAAACTCGCACTCTGCGTTTGTAAAAGTTTTTAGCTCTTTTTTCTGACGGTCATAAGTTCGCACTCGCGTAATGAATTCACTTACTTCGTGGCCATATGCGCCAATGTTTTGAATCGGAGATGCTCCGACTGTGCCTGGAATTCCGCTCAGTGTTTCAAGTCCCGCAAAACCTCGGGAAATTGTTGTTTTTACAAAATCATCCCAATTTTCACCCGCTCCAATTGTGAGTGTTGCCCCACTGCACGCATCGACTTCAGCTTCGATTTTGTTATTGGAAATTCGAATGACCGTTCCGGCAAAACCTTCATCGCTAATCAAAAGATTTGTGCCGCCACCCATAATCAAAATAGGTGAATCTCCAGCGTTTTCAATTGCGGCAATGATTTCTTTTTCACTGGAAACTTCAACAAAATTCTTGGCAGGACCACCTACGCGAAGTGAGGTGTAATCCGATAAATCAGCCATAGGTAAAGGTTACCGACGCGGACTAAGAATTGCTTCTTTGCCTCGGAAGCGTTCAAGAATGCGGTCGTAGTTCTTCTTTGATTGCGCATCTCTGAAACTTTCTTCTGTGTCGTAATAACCATGATGGCGACCTTGTTCGAGGGGAAGATCCATCTGTAACAATCGACCAGATGCGTGCTTGAGTCGCAAAGAAAACTCCATGTCAGCATTTCGATAATAAATTGCACGTGGATTAAAACCACCTGTTTGCAGCGCGGCATCTTTGTCGAGAGCAAAGAAGTAGGAGAACAAAACATCGACTTCTCCAGCGCCTTTGTCATCGACTGTGCGCCATTGATCTTCAATGTTTACTAATCCCCCGCGCCATCCAACGGCTGCGAACTCTTTTTTCTTTAACTCTTCTACGACAGGAGTAATGGCATCTCCTGTAAATGTCGTGGATGGATCCATGATGACAACGTATGGAGTTGCAGCAATTTTTAAAAGGGCGTTTGCGCATTCGCCCCAACCAGGATCGCTATCTATCTGAATTACATGTGTATGCGAATCGACAACAACCGCTAGATCTTGAGCAGACTGAGTTGCCAGTACGACTATTTCTGCAGAGCTGTGGGCCTTAATTGAGTTAACACTTGTGATTGCATCTTCATGAAAACCATGAACGATGATGGCTACCGTGATGGCTCGATCGCACTTAGGTAGATTCTTTAACTTCTTGATATCAGCAACGACGTGTATTAAAGATTTTTCATGTAACTCAAAACCATCAAAGACATCAACGATGTCATAACCCGCTTGTGCTATCTGATCACGGAGTTGATCGGCCAAAGCGAAGTTTTTCTCTGCTCTCGCTGCTTGTCTAGCGCGACCGAGTTCGAATACATGTTCTGGAGCGCTCATGTCATTTGTCCTTGCGAAGTTGCACCCGACTCAATCGGGATTGAGCATTAACGAGTTTCGCGGTGAAGTGTTGAAGATTTGCAACGAGGGCAGAACTTCTTAAGTTCCATGCGGTCTGGATCGTTGCGGCGATTCTTTTTTGTAATGTAATTACGTTCTTTGCAATCAACGCATGCCATGGTGATTTTTGGACGTACGTCCGCGCTCTTACTTGCCATGGTCTTACTCCTTCATCGATTGAGGGGCTCAGATTACCTGAGGCCCTTCGCGTTACGAAATTAACGCTGCACTGCTAGTAGCGGAGGCGGGATTTGAACCCACGACACAGCGATTATGAGCCGCTTGCTCTACCAAGCTGAGCTACCCCGCCTTAGATGTATTGCTACATCTATTTTCTTACTTCACTTTCGAGCCCCCCACCGGAATCGGACCGGTGACCTTTTCCTTACCATGGAAACGCTCTACCGACTGAGCTAGGGGGGCAGTGGTAGAAGTGTGAGCGTACAACCTCGCGCGCAAAAAATGAAAAAGAGAGCAGTTACAACGCAGGATCGAGGGTAATTTTACCAGTGCTCTTACGTGCAAGCATCGCTTCGTGTGCTTGGCGGGCTTGGCTCAATCCAAATGTAGCGCCGACTATTGGTTTTAACTTTCCACTAAGTACAAGTGCAAATAACTCTTCAATCACATCGTTAAGCATTGCTTTGTTACCAAAGCAATGTGCAAGCCAAAAACCTGTAATTGTTTTTGTTCCACCCATCAATGATCCGGGGTTAATGTCTTTGGCTGCAGAGCGTGATGCATTGCCGTAAGTAATTAAGCGACCAAATGGTGCCAATATTTCAAGAGACGCATCGAGTGTTTTCCCGCCAACCATTTCCAGAACTAAATCAACTGGCTTTCCGCCATTAGCGGCGATCATGTCAGCAGCTAAATTAGGTGACGTTGCATCGACCACAACATCAGCACCAAGTTGAGTGGCTAGCGCGGATTTTTCTGGTGATGATGTAACCGCAATTACCTTTGCGCCCCACATCTTTGCCAATTGAATTGCAATAGTTCCGACGCCACCTGCGGCAGCATGAATGACAACGCTCTCACCAGCTTTGACATGTCCTACGGTTTCTAAAATATGCCACGCAGTTGTTCCTTGTACCAACATGCACAGTGCTTGACCATCGGTGACACCATCAGGAATATCAATCATGACGGCTTTATTTGCCACAGCTTTTTGCGCATATCCCCCGCTGCTAACGGATGCAAGAACACGACGACCGCTTTGAGTCGTGCCGACAACTTCAAGCCCTGGAATAAGTGGAAGTTTTTGCGGCGATAAATATCCATTTTCAATTTGATGCGTATCGGCGTAATTAATTCCGATTGACGTTACGTTGATTAACTCTTCATTAGCGCCAGGAATTGGATCAGCGATTTCGCTGATGGTCATTACTTCTGGGCCACCGAAAGCGTTTAGCTGTATGGCTTTCATTTACCGGCAGCTTTTAAATCTTTACGTAATTCTGGTGGTAGTGAGAATAGAAGTGACTCTTCTTTTGCTGTGACCGTTTCGACATCTGAAAATCCGCGTGCCGCTAAAAATGCGAGCACATCTTTAACCAAAATTTCTGGAACTGATGCTCCACTGGTTACACCAATAGTTTCGACGCCATCTAGCCAGTATTCCTGAATTTCTTCTGCAAAATCTACGAGGTGCGAAGCCTTTGTACCGTATTCAAGAGCCACTTCGGCTAAGCGAACAGAGTTTGAAGAGTTTTGAGATCCAACAACAATTACTAAATCAGTTTGCGGAGCAATTACTTTGATTGCCTCCTGGCGATTTTGAGTGGCGTAACAAATGTCATCACTAGGTGGATCTGAAATTTCAGGAAAGCGCTCTTTGAGTATCTTTACAGTTTCAAGAGTTTCATCAACACTGAGAGTTGTTTGAGACAACCAGACGAGTTTCTTTCCAGGTGTTGGAACAACAGTACGAGCGCCTTCTAATCCATCAACAATCTGAACTTTTCCTACAGCCTCGCCGGCGGTGCCTTCTACTTCTTCGTGACCATGGTGGCCAATCAATAAAATTTCGGCATCTTCGGCAGCAAATCTTTTTGCTTCATTGTGGACCTTAGTTACAAGAGGACAGGTTGCATCAATTGTCTTAAGACTGCGCGATGCTGCTTGTTCGTGGACTGCGGGAGAAACTCCGTGTGCAGAAAAAATTACTGTTTTACCTTCAGGAACTTCATCGGCTTCATTTACGAAGATTGCACCACGCGCTTCAAGAGTTGAGACAACGTGCTTGTTGTGGACAATCTCTTTGCGAACATAAACAGGTGCACCGTAAAGCTCGAGTGCTTTTTCGACAGTAATAACGGCGCGATCAACGCCAGCGCAATAACCACGCGGCGCAGCAAGGAGAATTCTCTTGGCCATAGGTGCAGTCTATTAGGCTCGCCCCATGTTCGAAACTTCTAGTGAATCCCCCGCGCCTGTACGCGTGGTCACTGAAGCAATTAAAGATTATGTAGATCGCCTTGGACCAATTTGGATTGAAGGCGAAATATCTGAAATTAATGAACGAAGCGGTGGCATGGCATTCATGCGCCTGCGAGATACAAGTGTTGATATGAGTATTTCAGTCATGTGCCATCGCTCTGTCTTATCTAGCGTTGCACCACTGCCACAAAATGCACGAGTTGTTATGTATGCAAAGGCTTCTTGGTACACAAAAAATGGTTCTCTCACACTGTCAGCTCGTGAAATTCGCCAAGTAGGTATTGGTGAATTAATGGCTCGTTTAGAGGAGCTAAAAACACTTCTTGCAAGTGAAGGACTCTTCGCTCTAGAAAGAAAAGTTGCTCTTCCGCTATTGCCTAGAAAAGTTGGATTGATTTGTGGACGTAATACAGATGCAGAAAAAGACGTCGTTGAAAATGCAAAGCGCCGCTGGCCATCAGTTGAGTTCGAAATCCGCGAAGTTACAGTTCAGGGAGCGGCCGCTGTAGTTGAAGTATCGGCTGCGCTTTCAGAATTAGAAGCTATGGCAGATGTGGATGTCATCATCATTACTCGCGGTGGTGGCTCATTTGAAGATTTACTTCCCTTTAGTGATGAATCACTTGTACGCCTTGCAGCATCTTGTGAAACTCCCATTGTCAGCGCCATCGGACATGAAAAAGATTCGCCTCTTTTGGATCTAGTTGCAGATGTTCGTGCATCTACTCCAACGGATGCGGCCAAGAGAGTTGTTCCAGATATTGCAGAAGAGATTGAGTTGATTAAGGCGCTGCGTGATCGTGCTAAGAGATACATGCTTTTATCCCTTGACCTAGAAACTTCACGAATTGAAAACTTAGTAAATCGTCCTGTTTTGCGAGATCCCATGGTGCTAGTTACTACTCGAGAAGAAATCATTACTGGATTACGAGATAGAAGCGTCAGAAGTTTTTCTTCGCGACTAACTCTTGCCGCAGAAGATCTAACACATGTGCGTGCTCGAGTAAGAGCGCTATCACCACAAGCAACGTTGGATCGTGGTTATTCGGTTGTACAACTAGAAGATGGCTCGATTGCTAGGGATGCCAAGAGTTTAAGAATTGGTCAGAAACTTCGCTTACGACTTGCTGCTGGCGAGACCAACGCCACAGTTACAGATAAATAAACAAGGAGTAGATTTGTCTCATGGCTACGGAGAAAAAGCTTTCCTATGAAGCAGCGCGTGAAGAGTTGGCGCAGGTTGTTTCATCCCTTGAAGCAGGAAGCGCAACCCTGGAAGAGTCATTGAAATTGTGGGAGCGCGGCGAAGAGTTAGCGCTAATCTGCCAAGAGTGGCTAGATGGTGCACGCAAAAAGCTAAGTGCAGCGAAACCAAAAGCTGAATAAAAATGGCTCCAGAATTTTCTTACAGCGACTTGTTGCCAATCGGCAAAGACACAACTACGTATCGCAATCTTGGCAGCGCGGGCGTTTCTGTAGAAAAAATCGGTAATCGAGAAATAATTTCTATTGCTCCTGAGGCAATTGAGATGCTCACATCAACTGCAATTCACGATATCTCTCATTATTTACGCACCACACACCTTGAACAATTAGCGAGCATTTTAAAAGATACAGAGAGCTCACCTAATGATCGCTTTGTAGCGCTTGATCTATTGAAGAATGCAAACATTTCTGCTGGTGGAATTTTGCCTATGTGCCAAGACACTGGAACCGCACTCGTGATGGGTAAAAAGGGTCAGAACGTATTTACAGAGAGCAAAGATGAAGAAGTAATTTCCAAAGGAATTTATAACGCATTTACAACTTTGAATCTGCGTTATTCCCAATTAGCTCCTGTTACAACATGGGAAGAGAAGAACACTGGCAATAACCTGCCTGCCCAAATCGAAATCTTTGCAGATAGTGACCATCCGGATGAATACAACTTCCTCTTCATCGCAAAGGGTGGCGGTAGCGCTAACAAATCTTTCTTGTATCAAGAGACTAAGGCAGTCCTAAACCCAACAAGTTTTATGAGTTGGTTGGATGAAAAACTCCGCTCAATCGGAACTGCAGCATGTCCGCCGTATCACCTTGCAATTGTTATCGGCGGAACGAGTGCTGAACACACAGTTAAGACTGCAAAGTTAGCAAGCACGCATTACTTAGATTCACTTCCAACTTCTGGCGATGCAAAAACTGGCCATGGGTTTAGAGATCTTGCACTTGAAAAAGAAGTTCTTGAACTTACTCGCACCCTAGGAATCGGCGCCCAATTTGGTGGAAAGTATTTCTGCCACGACGTACGTGTTGTTCGATTGCCTAGACATGGTGCCTCTCTTCCTATTGCAATTGCTGTTTCATGTTCTGCTGATCGCCAAGCAAAAGCGAAGATCACTAAAGAGGGCATATTCATTGAAGAAATGGAGCGCGATCCAGCTCGCTTCTTGCCAGATACTCACGATGAGCACCTGGCAGAAGGTGTAGTCAACATTGATCTAAACCAACCCATGGAAAAAATCCGTGCAGAGTTATCAAAGCATCCAGTTAAAACTCGCCTTTCATTAACCGGAACTCTTGTAGTTGCACGAGATTTAGCACACGCAAAAATTAAAGAAGCAATGGATGCTGGTGCGCCCATGCCTTCATACTTAAAGGATTTTGCTGTGTATTACGCAGGTCCAGCAAAAACTCCTGCTGGTTATGCATCGGGTTCTTTTGGTCCAACAACTGCTGGTCGTATGGATTCGTACGTAGAGTATTTCCAATCGCGTGGTGGATCATTTGTGATGTTGGCAAAAGGAAATCGTTCACTTGCTGTGACAAACGCGTGCAAAGCTCACGGTGGTTTTTATTTAGGTTCCATTGGTGGTCCTGCCGCCAGACTTGCTCAAGATTGCATTAAGAAAGTCGAAGTATTGGATTATGAAGAGTTAGGTATGGAAGCTGTCTGGAAAATTGATGTCGTGGATTTCCCAGCATTCATAGTTGTTGACGATAAAGGTAATGATTTTTTTGCAGAGACTTCTAAACCGCTAACAATCGGAAAGAAACCGGTTTAGTAGAAGTTGCTGCGGCGGAACTTTTTCCAAGCCGCACAAGGTGTGTCATATCGTTCTGAAACGTAGAGAAGTCCCCATTGAATTTGGGTAATTGGATTTGTGCGCCAATCAGTTCCAACTTTTTCCATCTTCGATGCAGGCAATGCTTGCGCAATTCCGTGCGCACCTGATCGTGGATTGCGAGCCTGGTAATTCCAATTGCTCTCTTTAGTCCAGAGGCGATTAAGGCACTTGTACTGCTCTTCGTCCCAGCCGTATTCGGTAGCCATCATCTCTTTGGCAAAGCGCTTTGCTCCCAAGGGTTGACGGGCAGCTTCAACGGTACGACTCATGACCGAAACCAATGCAATCTCATTAGAAAAAACTGTTCGGCGAGAATCAAAGGCTGAGGTTAGAGAAGCTGAAACAGCTTTGGCGCTAGAAGGCGCAACGACCAAGAGAGCGGTTCCGGCTGGAGCATCTGGCAGAACCAGACGAGTAGTCATTGGGAACTCGAGGCCGTAGGCAGTTGGTTGGGCGCTAGTTACAAAAAGTAGGGTCGCAATAGTTGACCAGATCGCGAGCAACGTCTTTCGCATCTTCATCCTAAGCACCCTCCTTTCTTAACGGGGAATGGGTTTAGAGTGTCTTGTAGGGGTGAGTCGGGCAACTCAATCCGAGCGTGAGTCGCAAATTCATAGAAAAACCTAAATCTGTGGACAAGTAAAAGTGCAGGTCAGCACTGTGAAAGTCCTATATGTCCGAAATGTGAGTGTGAGATTAAACTTTAGCCCGAAATAGGGCCTTCCAGCATTTCAGTGACCAAAGCCGCGATCGCCGAGCGCTCCGAGCGGGTCAAAGTGACGTGAGCAAAGAGTGGATGCCCCTTAAGTGTTTCAACAACGGCGACAACTCCGTCGTGACGGCCGACTCGAAGGTTGTCTCGCTGGCCAACATCGTGAGTGAGGACCACTCGAGATCCTTGTCCGATTCTAGAGAGCACGGTGAGCAGGACTCCTCGCTCTAAAGATTGAGCTTCGTCAACAATTACAAATGCATCGTGCAGCGAGCGCCCGCGAATATGAGTCAGGGGTAGAACTTCGATTAATCCTCGGTCGATGATTTCATCGATGACTGGCTGGCTTACCAATGCACCGAGGGTGTCAAAGACGGCTTGGGCCCACGGCGACATTTTTTCGCCTTCGCTGCCAGGTAAGTACCCAAGCTCTTGGCCGCCAACTGGATAGAGAGGTCGGAAAATCACAATCTTTTTATGAGCCCTGCGCTCCATTACTGCTTCTAATCCGGCGCATAACGCGAGCGCGGATTTTCCAGTTCCTGCTCGACCGCCCATGGAAACAATTCCGATTTCAGGATCGAGCAATAAATCCAGAGCGATTCTCTGCTCGGCGCTTCTTCCATGAAGCCCAAATGCAGTTCTATCGCCACGGACTAATTGCAATCGCTTATCAGGAGTCACTCGAGCAAGAGCGCTCGCGCGATCGGAATGAAGAACAACACCTGTATGAATTGGAAGTGTGTGAGCTTCTTCGTGATCTGCAAAGTCAGATGAATACAAATCATCAATAACGCTAGAGCCCACAGAAATTTCGACGATGCCTGTCCACCCACTGCTTGAAACAAGTTCGGCTAAATACTCTTCGGCTTCAACACCTACAGATGATGCCTTGACGCGAAGTGGTAAGTCTTTGGTTACAAGGACAACATCTTTTCCATCTGTCATTAAGTTCTTCGCGATTGCAAGAATTCGTGAATCATTGGTGCCATCGCGTAAGAATCCATAGGGCATCGAACTTAAATCAGTGTGGTTTAGCTCAACAGAAAGCGTTCCGCCTTCTGGATTAATCTGAATTGCTTGATCAAGGCGACCATATTTCAAGCGAATATCATCGAGGCTGCGTAGCGCTGCGCGTGCAAAGTAACCAAGTTCGGGATGATCACGTTTGGTTTCTAATTCGCCGATAACAGCAATTGGTACAACTACTTCATGTTCGGCAAAGCGGGCCAAGGCCCCTGGATCTGCAAGTAAAACGCTGGTGTCGAGAACATATGTCTTTCGCCCTTTATTACTTGCAGTCAATCCCTAGCCCCCGAATCTCCTATGTCGCAAAGAATAGGCTCTAAGGGCTCGAAAAAAATCGACACGACGAAAGTCTGGCCAATAAGCTTCACAGAAGTAGTACTCCGAGAGTGCGCTCTGCCACAACAAGAAGCCGCCAAGACGTTGTTCACCAGACGTTCTTATTATTAACTCAGGATCGGGTTGGCCTGCGGTGTATAAGTATTTGGAAATTTCATCTGCGTCCAGTGTTGAAGCCGCATCACTCAAACTCTTTCCACCCTCGGCACTGGCCGCGAGATAACTCTTTACGGCATCGACGATTTCTCGGCGCCCGCCGTAGCTAATGGCCACGTTTACTTCAACGCCATCGCTTCTAAATGGTTTGAGATCGCTCAACTTTGTTGCAAGCCAATCAGGCAATAGATCTAAAGCACCAACAGCTTTAATATTCCATCGCTTTGTAGCCGCCAGAGCGTCAACAGTTTCGCCAATAATTTGAAGTAGAGCATCTAGTTCTTCTTGTGAACGTTTGAAATTATCTGTCGAGAGCAACCACAAAGTTACAACTCGAACGTCGGCTTCATCGCACCAGCCCAAAAACTCAATAATCTTTTCTGCACCTGCTCGATGACCGCGCGAAGAGTTAGAGACTCCAATATCGTGATTATCTACTTGGTTAGCTTTTGCCCAACGTCGATTGCCATCCAGGATTACTCCTACGTGGTGTGGGGTTTGCGAAAAATCTAAAGCCCGTACAAGTCGTCGCTCATAGAGTGGATAGAGCGCAGATTTGATTAGCTTACGAATACTGCTTAACAACACGACGCTCCGCAATCAGTGATGCAACCGGAAGAGTTCCAGCGAGAATAAAACCGATCATTCGTCTCAAAGGAAAACGTGCAACTGCTGCAAATTGAATAGCGGTCAAAATATAAATTGGATATAGGTATCCATGTACCAAAGGAACCCAGCGCACGCTATCGAGGAGGGTTGGATTATCGAGAAGGTACTTTGCTGGCATATATCCAAACCACAATAGAAGTGACAAAACCCCGGCAATAATCGCCATCACTCTAAAACGCATTAATACACCGCTCATGAATCCTCCTACTTCTCCTTAGGCCGCAACTCTACGGCGATATATAGGAAGGTAAAGAACCACCGCCGCCATCAGCCACCAAACTACAACATATGAAATATGTTGCCAATAAAAACCAGGAATTCTTGCTGTCCGTAACTCAGGAGTAACTCTTGTTCTTACTATCTCGCCTTCACGCACTTTTTCATCTTGTGCAATCACATATCCGTCGTAGAGATCTAAATCAGTCAGGCTCACAATAACGCTGCTATCAAGTCGTGAGATAACTCCTGGTGAATTCAGAGCTCGATCTTCACTTTGGTGGGCACGCAAAGTGCCGACTAGTTCTACGCGATTAGACATGGCTAGTTGTGGTTCTTGCAATCGCTCTGACCAGAGTCCACGCACAACTAATATTCCAGCTGTTGTATCTACTTGTAAAAGTGCAACTTCCCAATCCTTAACAACACCCTCGCCATCTACCTGATTTGGTGCTCTAAAGTTTGCGACATAAAAACCTGATGCATTCACTGGCTTACTGTCGTTTTTCTTATCTAGTGTTGCACGTGGTTTGGCCAACTCTTGAAGAGCAACAGGGGCAGAAGCAGGAGGCGGCGGTGCGTTAAGAATTTCTTTCAAAGTTCTTGCCCTATCGAGCTGCCATAGGCCAAGTCCAATAAATATTGTGACAATCAGAAGTAATGAGGTGTACTCAAGAAACTTCTTAAACACAGGAGTTAATTAATTCTGTTCTTCGTCTTTTTTATCTTGCAGGCGATTAAAACGCTTGTAGAAATTACGCAGAAGCAGTACTACAGAAATCGTTAAAAGAATCATCGTGAAGGAGCCTGCTACGCCCATGCTTACATCTTTTTCCATGTCTAAATCCTCTCATTTTTCAGGATAATCTGTGCACATGAATTCCAAGGGGACCTCAGAGTTTTCATACGAAGATAGGTATGGAATTAGGCCTGCAAAAGGCTGGAAGTTGCCCGCAACATTTCTTGCCATCATCGGAATCGTCTGGGTTTTTTGGGCTGGTTTATTTCACGCCAAACCCGAGTTTCGAATAACTCTCATTTCATTTTCAATTGTTTCTGATGAAGAGGTTTCAATTAGGTATGCCATCCAACGAAATGATCCAAGTACACCGGCAACCTGCACGCTTCAGGCAAAAGATGTTGATAAGAACGTTGTTGGAGAAATTGAGGATGAAATCACCCCAGGTCGTGCAACGTTTGAACAAATCTCATCTATTCCTACGCGTAGCGCAGCTGCCACAGCAATCGTTGCGCGCTGCCGCGTGAAATAACTCGATTCACAATTAGTCCGGCTTTCGCTACCGTTACTCCCCTTATGACTTCACAGACTTGGCTCACACAAGAAGCAGCGGATCGTCTCGCTGCTGAATTGGCGCACCTCGAGGGTGAAGCACGTACCGAAATCATCAAGAAGATTGAAGCCGCACGCGCCGAAGGTGACCTTAAAGAAAATGGCGGCTACCACGCTGCCCGCGATGAACAAGGAAAAATTGAAGCGCGCATTCGTCAGTTAAAGCAGATGCTTGAAAATGCTCACATCGGAACTCCACCTGCAAGTGCTGATGGTGTTGTGGGCGCCGGAATGGTTATCACTGCAATTGTTGCCGGAGATGAAACAAAGTTCTTGCTTGGTTCGAGAGAAATTGCATCAGGTGATCTCGATGTTTACAGCGAGAAATCTCCACTTGGTGCTGCCGTAATGGGCGCCAAAGTTGGCGAGAGCGTTTCATACACCGCGCCAAATGGAAAAACTATTTCAGTACAGATTAAGCACGCTGAGTACTATTCGTAAATATTAGTTACTCGCGTTCTTATACTTCTTAACACTTAATGGAACGAAAACGACCATTATTAATCCCATGTAAATAAATGACATGGTCAGCGGATTCTCACTTGGGAAAGAACCAGCCGTGGCACCGAATTGATTTTCAAGTCCAAATAGTTGGCGACAAGCTGCAACCATCGTTGAAACAGGATTCCATTCGGCAACGTATTGAAGTGGTCTCGGCATTCCGGTCGTTGGTGCAAATGCATTTGATAAGAAAGTAAGTGGGAAAGTAACCAAGAAGCTCACGTTCTGAACCACTCGAGCATCGCGAGCAGATAATCCAATGTAGATACCAACCCACGACAACGCGTAACCAAAGAACAACAAGAATAAGAACGCTAGCGCCACCTTTAATAAACCAGAAGTTGGACGCCATCCAACTAAGTAGCCGGCCATTCCCATGACCGCAAGAACAACAATGTTTAGCAGTGAATCTCCAAGTGTTCTGCCCACAATCAGAGCTGAACGTGAAATTGGAAGTGATCTGAATCGATCAATTAAACCTTTTTTCATATCTTCAGCAAGACCTGATGCGGTTGCTGCCAATGTGAAGGCAACTGTTTGTACGAAAATTCCAGGCATCAATAGTTGTACATATCCACCTGGCTGACCTGTTTCGATTGATCCACCAAAAACATATCTAAAGAGCAAAACAAACATTACTGGTTGAATGGTTGAGAAAATTAAGACTTCAGGAACGCGCGCCAACTGAAGCAATTGTCGCTTGGTGATAATTAAGGAATCCTTGATTGCGTTCATTTAGTCACTTCCTCTACTTCTGCAGCATGTCCCGTTAACGACATGAAAACATCATCTAGAGATGGGCGCTTTAGTCCAACATCTAGTGCATGAATTCCTTCGCTATCCATCGACCTTAAAACTTCCATTAGTGCCATGGATCCTGTTGAAACTGGGGCTGAAATTCTGCGAAGTCCTTCATCAAGTGTTGCCTGATTTCCACTTACGCGCGAAACAATTTCGAGAGTTTTTGGAATGCTCGATTGCTCAACAACTACCTCGAGGCGTTCGCCACCAACCTCTTTTTTAAGGGCGTCAGATGTGCCGTGAGCAATAACTTTTCCGTGATCAATAACGATAATGTCATCAGCTAATTGGTCAGCTTCTTCTAAGTACTGAGTTGTAAGCAACAGTGTGACACCGCCCTTAACTAGATCTTCGATGACTCCCCACATTTCTTGGCGACCACGTGGATCTAAACCAGTCGTTGGTTCGTCAAGGAATAAAACTTTTGGTTTCACAATTAGTGATGCTGCTAAATCAAGGCGACGGCGCATTCCACCTGAGTAGGTCTTTATTGGTCGTTTCGCGCTCTCTGTCAATGAAAACTGTTCTAGTAATTCATCTGCTCGTTTAACAGCTGCATTTTTGTTTAAGTGATACAAACGGCCAAACATAACTAAGTTATCCCAGCCAGTAAGAGTTTCATCAACAGCTGCATATTGGCCAGATAATCCAATTACTTCACGAACTTTTTCAGGGTGTGCAATTACATCGATTCCACCAACACTTGCTCTTCCTGAGTCTGGTGAAAGTAATGTTGCGAGAATTCTCACAGTTGTTGTTTTTCCTGCGCCATTAGGACCAAGCACGCTGAGAACAGTGCCTTCTTCAACATCTAGGCTCAATCCATCGAGAGCTTTAACTTTACCTTTGTTGTAGGTCTTCACAAGATTTTCAGCTATTACTGTTTTCACGGAGTAAACTTACCGCTATCGCATGTGGCTTTGCCATATTCATCAGCATGATTTCATTATTTGAGAGGCACCTTCAATGAGTACAGCGCCAGTAAAAGTACATACGCACCGCGAAATCATGGTTATTTTGAGCGGTCTAATGACCGGCATGCTACTTGCGGCACTTGATCAAACTATTGTTTCAACAGCCCTTAAAAGTATTGTTGAAGATTTTAATGGACTCAACCATTACACGTGGGTCGTTACTGCTTATCTCCTAACTTCGACAGCATCTACTCCGCTGTACGGAAAAATATCTGACATCTATGGTCGACGTATTGTTTTTCAATTTGCCATCGTTACTTTTTTGATCGGATCACTCTTAGCCGGTGCTTCTCAGAACATGACTGAATTAATTGCTACGCGCGCCCTTCAAGGTTTGGGTGCCGGTGGACTTATGGCGCTAACTTTCGTAATCATCGGAGACATAGTGCCTCCCCGCGAACGCGGTCGCTATCAAGGTTATTTCGGTGCCGTGTGGGGACTCTCTTCAGTAGCAGGTCCTTTGCTTGGTGGATTTTTCTCAGATCACGCAACAATTTTGGGAATCACTGGATGGCGCTGGATTTTCTACATCAACATTCCATTTGGAATTGCTGCGTTGCTCATCACTTCTGCCGTTCTTCATATTCCAAAAGTTAAGCGTGAGCATTCGATTGATTATCTCGGTGCAATTCTTATGGTCACAGCAACCGTTTCAATTCTTCTGACGGTTTCAATTTATGGACCTGAGAATGGTTGGTTAGACCCACGAACAATTACTTATTTAGTTGCAGGACTTATCTTGGTCGCACTCTTTATTTATTGGGAGTCAAAGGCGAAAGAGCCGATTTTGCCACTTGAACTATTTAAGAATCACACATTTAGCTTGACATCTGTGCTTGGTGTAGTAATCGGTGCCGGAATGTTCGGTGCGATTGTTATGTTGCCTTTGTATTTACAAGTTGTAAAAGGCGCATCTGCGACAGAAGCAGGATTGAAACTAATCCCTCTCATGCTCGGAATTGTTTCAACGTCAATTTTTAGCGGAAAGGCAATCACAAAGACGGGCAAATACAAGAAGTTCCCAATCATGGGTACAACTCTTATGACTGTCGGAATTCTGCTTATGGTGACACTGACTCGCGAGACTCCATTCTGGCAGCTCGCAGTGTTCTCAATTCTAGTTGGCGCAGGTCTTGGTCTTTCAATGCAGACAATTGTTATTGCTCTGCAGAACTCAGTTGATTTCAAAGACATGGGCGTAGCAACAAGTTCAAATACATTCTTTAGATCACTCGGTAGCGTATTTGGCACCGCACTCTTCGGAAGTATTCTGACAAATCGTGTAACACACTACTTGCAATCGGGATTTACTGAACTTGCGGCAACAAATCCTCAAGCTGTTGCAGGTTTTGATTCAGCCAAACTTGAGCAACTCTCATCAAATACGTCTGTACTCAAGGAACTCCCATTGGTAATTCAAAATACTGCGCTAGATGCCTTCGTTAACTCATTCCACATTGTTTTCTTGGCTGCAGCACCTGTTACAGCCTTGGGAATCGCGTTGGCGTTAATGTTGCGTGAAACACCACTTCGGACAAATAAAGATTATGCGGCCGCACGTGAAGAAGCAGCTGGCGAAGCACTTGGATAAAGATTGATCAAAAGATATAAGAATAATTTCACCAATCCCTTTGCGGAGTTTCCGCGAGAAGTTGGTGTTATGGTTTTTGCATCTTTTTTTGTTGCCGTTGGCTTTGGAATCATCGCTCCGATAATTCCGCTTTTTGCAAAATCTTTCGGAGTCAGTAATGCGCAAGTTGGAGCCATCATTTCAGCTTTTGCTCTCGCTCGTTTTGCATCCGGTTTAATCTCTGGAAAATTAGTTGATAAGTTCGGCGAAAGACTCGTTTATACAGTTGGTATTGCATTTGTTGCAGTCTCATCATTTGCTGCGGCCCTTGCACAGACGTACTCGCAACTATTGATATTTAGATCTGCTGGAGGACTTGGCTCATCAATGTTTTCAGTTGCTGCAGGTTCAATTGTTATGCGAGCCGTTGGTGATGATCAAAGGGCCCGTGCACAATCTCTGTATAACGGAAGTTTTCTAATCGGCATGATGGCTGGACCGGTTATCGGTGGTTTTTTAACCGCAATCTCACTACGCGCACCATTGTTGGTTTATGCGGCATTGCTCGTTGTTGCCAGTTTCGCTGGAGGTTTCTTACTGAGAAACTCAGCGCTTACTGCGAGACCAACAGAAAAATCTATGGCGGTTAAAACTTCAATCCGTGAAGCACTGGCCATGAAGCCTTATGTAATTGCTCTCGTCATTTCATTTATGACTGCCTGGGTTTTATTCGGAATGAGCAGATCTGTGCTTCCGCTATTTATGGTTGAAGATATGAAATCTTCGGCGAGTTTTATTGGTGTTGGTTTCACAATTTCAGCTGTCGTGCAGGGACTTTATCTATTAAAAGCTGGCCGACTATCAGATGAACGTGGCCGAAAGTTTGCGGGTATTTCTGGTTTGGTTTACTTGTGCATCTCAGTTGCATTACTGGCCATAACTTTTCATCCATGGGTTTTCTTGTTATCAATGTTTATTGGGGCTTTTGGATCAGCTTTTCTATCGACCACGCCATCGGCAATTGTGGGAGATGTTCTGAAGGGTAAAGGCGGACAGGTAATCGCACTCTTTCAAATGTCAGGAGATGCCGGCGCGATGGTTGCTCCGGTTGTTCTTGGCTTTGTCGCTGACCACTATGGGTTTAGAGCAACATTTGCGTTAACTGGATTGTTAGTTGCTTTAGCAATTATTGTTGCAACAAAATTGCCCGAGACGCGGGCTTCGCATCTCGGGCAATCTAGTAAGTAATTTCTATTTAGTCGCGACCACGCAAAATAGATAGAAGTCGCAAGATTTCCATGTACAACCATACGATTGTGACCATTAGTCCAAACGCTGCTCGCCATGACTCTTGTTCTGGAGCTGCTGCTGCAATTCCTTTTTCAATCGCATCGAAATCTAGAATCAAGAAGAAGCTAGCAAGGGCAACACCGGCAATAGCAATCATTGGACCGACGCCTGAGATTCCAAAGAGTCCAAGTCCGCCACCAAGGCCTGCAAATGAACCGATAATGCTGACGAGTCCTAGCAATAAGTAACCCATTGCTGCGCCAATAAGCATCTTTGTAAATTTAGGTGTAACGCGGATTCGTCCGCTGCGGTAAGCAACGAGCATTCCTACGAATGCGCAAATTGTTCCCATGACTGCTTGTCCAGCGATACCTGGGTATGCGTTGTTGAGCACATTGCTGATTGCACCGAGTGCAATTCCTTGCACACCAGCATAAGCAAGAATTAAAGCTGGACGAATTGTTTTGCTAAATGTATTAACCATTGCAAGTCCGAAACCAACGAGCAATGAAATCAGAACAATTCCGCCACCTAAATTAAGTGTCCATGAAATCCCGCCCGCAACAACGAGCACTGCAAGCAACATGCCTGTGCGAGTAATTACGTCATCCATAGTCATGCGACCAGTGCGAGCAGATGATGCTGCTGGTGCGTTATACAAATCTTCTAATTTGCTTGGATCAACTGCTGCATAACCCGGATTTTTAAATAAACGATTGAGTACTGGGTTTGAACTTTGCATTGAGTGCATTTCTCCTTTTGTAGTTAAGCGTGCCCCCGGTGGGGGTCGAACCCACACTGGAAGGATTTTAAGTCCTCTGCCTCTGCCATTGGGCTACAGGGGCCACGTTTTACAACGTGGGCAAATCTACCCGTTTTCCCAAGCGCAGAAACCACCTATAAAACAGGGAGTGCTCGGGGTTTATTCCCACTAATTTCTAGCGAGCGAGCCGGCAATTCCGTCCAAAATATCGGCCTCTGATGCAACAAATTCTTTAGCACCAGTTGCCTTCATGATTTCTGAGAGAACTAGCGAGCCGGCTGCAAATACATCCGCGCGACCAGGGTGCAAGAAACCAACATGTGATCTCTGCTCTGCATTCATGCCAGCAAATGTGTGTGCAACATGATGAGTTTGTTCGGCGCTTACCCGAGCTAAGTGAATTATGTGACGGTCATACTCTTTGAGTTCTAACGCACTTGCCGCCACAGAGGTTGCGGTTCCTGCAACTGCAATCAGTGTCTTTGCTTTTGTAATTGGAACAACCGAGGCTGCAACTGCAATTGCTTCTTGAATATCTCTACGTGCGTTTTCAATCTCTTGTGCAGTAGGCGGATCTGAGTGAATGTTGCGTTCAGTCATGCGCACGCATCCAATGTTTACACTCTTTGCAAATTCAACATCAGAGTGGCCATAAACAAACTCAGTTGAACCCCCTCCAATATCAACGACTAGAAATGGTCCATCGGTCGTTGCAAACTCTTTAGTAGCGCCAATAAATGAGAGTCTCGCTTCTTCATCACCTGAGATTACTTCCGGTTCTATACCAAGACGCTCTTTTACTCCGCCGATAAAAAGCTCTCGATTCGTGGCGTCACGCGTTGCACTGGTAGCACAGAAACGAATCTTTTCTACTCCACGCTTTGAAATTTCTTGAGCAAATAAATCAACTGCAGCAAGGGTGCGAGCGATTGCATCTGGGTGAAAGGCTTTGTTCTGGTCAACGCCTTGACCCAATCGAACAATCTCCATGGTGCGATAAATCTCGCGAAATTGTGAACCTTCGATGTCTGCAATCAATAATCTAATTGAATTTGTCCCGCAATCAATTGCAGCAACTCTCATGTATTCATCTCCGAATTACAGGAATGATCTTTCCACCAGTCGGGCAATTTACTTAGCGCTTCATCACCGAGTGGATTTACACCAGGCCCTGCAGAGAGTGAATGAGCAACTAAAGAGTGCAGACACTTCACGCGATCAGGCATGCCACCAGCTGACACTCCTTCTACTTCATCGACTACTACACCAAGTGCATCGCGATCAGCTAAATAAGCTTCATGGGCTTTTCTATAGGCATCTGCTAATTCAGAATCATTAGCCAATCGTTCATTCATTTCAGCCATTAAACCTGAAGATTCAAGTGTTGAAATTGCTCCAGTTAATCGTGGACACGTCGCATAATAGAAAGTTGGAAAGGGTGTTCCATCACCTAATCGTGGTGGTGTCTGCACAACTGCTGGCTTTGAACACGCACATCTGAAGCCAATTGCATGAACATCTCTTGGCGTACGTCCTAATTGAAATTCAATGCAATCAAGGTCTTCGGGTTGTACGTTCTTCACTGATTTTGAGTTTCCGTAATCGAAGCAATCATTCGTGCATACCAAGGCTGTCCATCGGGGATCTTGCTAGCAACTGTTGTGCCAGTTTCCTCGGTGTATTGCCCACTTGAATCGGTAACAATGTATTGACGCTCACCCGGCAGAACAAAGTGCAGACGCTCACGTGCCTGAGATTTGATGTATTCAGGATCTCGCCACAAAAGCAAGTCTTTTCGTGCTTGTTCTAGTGCGGCATTATTACTTTCAACTTGAGATTTAAGTGCACTAATTTGAGCGCGCTGTGTGAAGTAATGCTTAATTGGTGGCGCGATAGTTAGTGCCATGAAAAATAAAATAGTTGCTAAAGTTAAAGCGCGACTATTTCCACGGCGTTTGTTGAAATTTAACTTACGACGCCGTGCCATCACTTATCCCTTAAATCGTGGGAATGCTGCACGACCTGCATAGACCGCACCATCGGAGAGTTCTTCTTCAATGCGAAGTAATTGGTTGTATTTTGCAACGCGCTCTGTACGAGCTGGCGCACCAGTTTTAATTTGTCCGCAATTAGTTGCAACAGCAAGATCTGCAATAGTTGTATCTTCAGTTTCACCTGAACGATGACTAAGCATGCTTCGGTAATCAGCACGATGAGCCATTTCTACTGCGTCTAAAGTTTCTGTCAGTGTTCCGATTTGATTGACCTTCACCAACAGAGCATTTGCAGTATCTGTATCGATTCCCTTTTTCAGGCGCACAGGATTGGTAACAAATAAATCATCTCCAACGATCTGTACACGTTTACCCAGGGAAGCTGTCATCGACTGCCAGCCAGCCCAATCTTCTTCATCAAGTGGATCTTCAATTGAAACCAGTGGGTAAGCATCTACGAGAGATGTGTAATAAGCAATCATTTCCTCTGAAGTTTTTGATGAACCTTCGAAGTTGTACTTACCTTTTTCGTGGAATTCAGTAGCAGCAACATCCATTGCAAGTGCAATCTCTTTACCGGGCTTAAATCCAGCAAGGTTGATTGCTTCAATAATCAAATCGAGAGCTGCGCGATTGCTTTCTAAGTTTGGTGCAAAACCACCTTCATCACCAACACTTGTTGCAAGGCCACGCTTTTTTAATACTGATTTAAGTGCGTGATAAATCTCTGCTCCCCAGCGAAGTGATTCGCGGAAAGTTTCGGCGCCAATCGGCGCGACCATAAACTCTTGAATATCTACGTTGGTATCTGCATGTGCACCACCATTTAAAATATTCATCATTGGCACTGGTAAAAGGTGTGCGTTGGGTCCACCTAAATAACGAAATAGTGAAAGGTCAGCACTCTCTGCTTGTGCTTTAGCAGCTGCAAGTGAGACGCCAAGAATTGCATTTGCTCCCAAACGAGATTTGTTTGGAGTTCCATCTAGAGCAATCATCTCGCTATCGAGAAGGCGTTGATCTTGTGCATCTAATCCGATTACAGCATCAGCAATTTCTCCATTAACAAAAGCAACTGCGTTTTCAACACCTTTACCCAAATACCGTTTGCCACCATCACGAAGTTCTGATGCTTCAAATGCTCCAGTAGATGCACCGCTTGGAACAGCTGCGCGGGCCTGTGTTCCATCTTCTAATTGAATTTCGACTTCTACCGTTGGATTTCCACGGGAGTCAAGAATTTCACGAGCTCCAAGTGCGTCAATTAGTGCCACGTTAATCTCCTTTAAATCGTCTTAAGAATAGCTAATCCTACCGTGACTCTTGCTTCGCAATGTCACGCATTATTTGCTTGCTCTGTATGCGCAGCGCATCTTCTGGATCAATTCCGTTCTTATGTGCCCAAGCAATGACAGCGAGGAGTGCGCTGCCTACCGACTCTTGCGTTGCTAGAGCATCTGTTTGATGGCTCGGAACATTTATCTCGACACCATATTTTTCTGCGCGATACAGCAATTTATTGATGAGCGAGAGTGCGGGTTGGGAAAGTGCAACTCCGTCAAGTGCAGATGTGCGCCCTTTTTCAGCTGCTTTTAACTCTTCCCAATTTGCGAGAACTTCTTGAGTTCCGCTTACTTTTTTGTCACCGAAAACATGTGGATGCCTACTGATTAACTTCTCTGTGATTACCTTTGCAACATCTTCTATTGAAAATGGATCAGTTGGGTGATCTTGTGCGATTCGCGAGTGAAAATAAACTTGCAGCAATACATCGCCGAGTTCTTCGCGCATTCCAGCACGATCGGATTCAGCAACCGTGTCTATGAATTCGTAGGACTCTTCGAGTAAGTATTTAATCAATGATTCGTGGGTTTGTTCTGCATCCCACGGACATCCGCCAGGTGAACGGAGTTGATCCATCACCTCAACTAATCGTTGCAAGTATGAAGTACTCATACCTAGAGGTGAATTAACTACTTATCAGAAGGTGTGACTGCGGATCCGGCTGAATCAACAGGTACAACATCTGCATTGATGGCATCCCAGACACCGTAGCGAGGATTAATTGTTACCTCGTACTCAATTGCAATTTCAACAACGAGTCTCTGTATCGATGTACCAATCTGATCTGCTGGGATTCCAGAAGCTTCTAGAGCTTGAGATAACTTGTCAGAAATAATGATGCTCTGTAGATATAGATCAAAATCTTTTTCTGCAATCCCGGCTCCGACGAGCGCTGTTGGTAATCCTTCTTCGCCACCAACTTGTTCTGTGATGCTTGCTCTGCGGATATCAATCTCAGCCTTTGTAACTGTGATCTTTAATTTTTCAGCCACTCTGCTGAGTAACTCTGAAAGAACGTGAAAGCGCACTTGTGAGCGATTGAGATTTTCGCCAACTTCTAGTTGCATCTGTGATGAATCTACTTTGCTTCGTTCGGCCATGATTGCGTTAATACTTGATTGAACAGTTGCTTGTGTAATTTTTACTGAACCAACTGAGGCAGCTGAGCTCACTTGCGAACAACCAGTAAGCAATAGCGCTGCTGAAATTGCTGCAATAGAAATAAGTTTTTTCACTCTGAACTGCCTTTCGACGATGGTGCTAATTCGGTAACGACCTGTGTTACCCAAGCCAGAAGAGAAGTATCCACTATCGGAGCGGTACTTTCGGACGGATTCCACGCAGAGCTCTTTGGTAAGGCCACTAATACAGTGGAAGATGCGGATTTATAGAGTGACCCGGGATACATCCGTGCCAACTTCAGTTGCTTTGATTCAGGCAAATTCATAGGAGACAAACGAACAAACTTTCCTTGGGCAACAACTTCTCGAAGTGAAATGCTCTTAGCAAAAGCTCGAAGCGCGGCGACTCCCAAAAGTGTTTGGGCTTCATCGGGCAGCGCACCAAAGCGATCAATTAGCTCCTCTTCAATTGCATCTACATCTTCTCGATTTCGAACATCTGCAAGGCGGCGATACAAATCAAGTCGCAATCTTTCACCTGGAACATAGGTCGCATCAAGGTGCGCGTTTATTGGTAATTCCACTTTGCATTCGTGATTTGGTTCGGCGCTTTCAATAATTCCAGACTTGTATTCGTGAACAGCTTCTCCGACCATTCGCATGTATAAATCAAATCCCACATCCGCAATGTGTCCCGATTGTTCACCGCCCAAGAGATTTCCAGCACCACGAATTTCGAGATCCTTAAGTGCGACTCGCATACCTGCACCGAGTTCGGTATTTGCAGCGATTGTCTTTAATCGATCATGTGCTAATTCGCTCAATGGTTGATCTGGTGGAAACAAGAAGTACGCGTATGCACGTTCGCGACCACGCCCAACACGGCCACGTAGTTGATGTAATTGAGATAGCCCAAAAAGATCTGCGCGTTCAACAATCAAAGTGTTTGCGTTTGCAATGTCTAATCCGCTTTCAACAATTGTTGTGCAGACCAAAACATCAAAATCCCGATTCCAGAAAGCGAGGATTACATCTTCAAGCGCACCTTCACTCATCTGCCCATGCGCAATTCGAATACGTGCCTCTGGAACTAATTTTTGTATTTTCTGTGCAGCTTGATCAATTGATTCCACGCGATTGTGAATGTAGAAAATTTGTCCATCACGCAATAACTCACGATGTATTGCGGCGGTAATTTGTGCATCATCTCGCGGGCCAACATAGGTCAAAATTGGATGGCGCTCTTCTGGTGGAGTTGTAATCGTAGACATTTCGCGAATACCCGTCACGGCCATTTCTAGTGTTCTTGGAATTGGCGTTGCAGACATCGCCAAAACATCTACTGTGGTGCGTAACTTCTTGAGTGATTCTTTCTGTTCGACTCCAAATCTCTGCTCTTCATCGACAATTACAAGTCCAAGATCTTTGAAATGCACATCATTTGAAAGAATCCGGTGAGTTCCGACAACAACATCAAATGTTCCTGATTCAACACCTGAAAGTATTTCTTTGCTCTCCTTCGCTGTATTAAATCTAGATAATCCAGCTACCTTGATTGGAAATCCTGAATAGCGCTCTTCAAATGTCTTTGTGTGTTGCTGAACAAGCAATGTAGTAGGAACTAAAACCGCAACTTGTTTTCCATCTTGAACGGCTTTAAATGCGGCTCTAATTGCAATCTCTGTTTTTCCATAACCCACATCGCCGCAAATGATTCGATCCATCGGATACGGACGTTCCATATCTGCTTTGACTTCGTTGATTGTGGATAGTTGGTCCGGTGTTTCGATATATGCAAAAGAGTCTTCTAGTTCGCGTTGCCATGGTGTATCTGCAGAGAAAGCAAAGCCCGGCGATGATGTTCGAGCGGCATATAAGCGGATGAGTTCGCCAGCAATTTGGCGAACAGCTTTGCGGGCTCGACCCTTAGCCTTCTGCCATTCCCCGCTACCGATGCGATGAACTGTTGGAGTTTCACCACCTACATACTTGCTTACTTGTTCGAGTGAATCTGTAGGAACAAAGATTCGATCCCCTGGTTGTCCGCGCTTAGCTGATGCATATTCAAGAACGAGATATTCACGAGTTACACCAGCAACACTTCTTGAAACTAATTCAATATAGCGACCAATTCCGTGCTGCTCATGAACGACAAAATCTCCAGCTTTTAACTCAAGTGGATCGATTGCAGTTTTGCGTTTTGATGGAAGTTTTTCAGTGTTATTGATAGCACCTTTGCTACCAGATAAGTCTCGCTCTGTAATAAAGAGAACGCGAGCAGATGGAACGCTAAAGCCAAATGCAATCGTCGAAGTAATGACTCGTACAGAGATTTCTGCGCCTCTAAACAGATTTGAATATCTCTCATGCATTCCGTGACCGTGCGCAGCAAAAATTAGGTTATGACCAAGTGCTGCCGCATTTCGAAACTCTTCAACTAATCGATCAGTATTGGCTCGCAAAGGATCGATTGCATGAGCCTCAAGAAAGGTTGCTTCCTTATCTAAATCGCTTCCAAAAACATTAAAACTTCGTTGCTGCAATTGGTTCTTATCAATCTGTGAATGCAGCTCATCCCACGTCATGTATGTGTCATCTCCGCTATGAAGCGGGGTTGCACCACCACTTGCCGCATTGAGCCACGATGCAAGATAAAACTCTTCATTTGTTGCAAGTAAATCTGCGGCTCTAGATTTAATGCGTTCTTCATCTATGAAGATAACTTCTGTGTTCTTTGGCATCCGATCTAAAATGCTTTGGTTCGCATCCACCAGTAATGGAATAAATGACTCCATTCCTTCAGTTGCAATTCCTTCAGATATTTTCTCCAGTATTTCTGCTGCCGCAGGAAAATCAGATATGAGTGCTCGAGCTTTGCTTTGAACTGCGGAGGTAAGAAGCAGTTCGCGGCACGGCAAGATTTTTATACTTTCATTCACGGCGCCTGTGGTTCGCTGCCCTGCAACATCGAAGTAACTAATGTCTTCAATCTCATCACCAAAGAAGTCGATTCGAACTGGTTGCTTTGCAAGTGGTAAAAAGACATCAACAATTCCGCCGCGGACTGCAAACTCCCCGCGTCGTTCCACTAAATCCGTACGTTGATAAGCAAGTTCACCAAGGTGATCTATGAGCTCTTTTAAGTCGCATTGCCCCCCGACTACAAGTTCGCGTACGGGTGTTTGTGCCAGTGAATTAATGATTCGATGAATCAAACCTCGTACTGGAGTAACGACAATTGGATTCTGACTCTGTTTTTTATTCAACTCAATGAGTGTAGAAATTCTCTGGGCAACGGTATCGCTGCGCGGACTTAATCTTTCGTGAGGCAGAGTTTCCCAAGCAGGAAATTCAAATACGCATTCATGTAGTTCTCGTAAATCATTTACTAGATCTTCACTAGTTCTACTTGATCCAGTGACAATTAAAAGAGGTCGTTCATGGGCTCTAATTGCTGCAAGAAATGGGTGCAGAGAAGATGGCGCAATGATTCTTTTCTTTGAATCGAGTGCTGTGCTGATATGCGAATCAGCCGCTAACGCATCGCGTACATGTTTCATCCTGCCTCCCATCTGCCGTATCAACTATTGAGAAAACGCCTTAGGCCCCAACTCCGAAAAGACGGAGGGGGCTTAATAGGGCAAGTCTAAGGCAGATGAACCTGCCATGATTAGCCAATGTCTTCGCAAGATTCCTCGATAGCTATCGGCAATGATGGCGCTGATTTGCGCGCCGACGTTAGAAAACTTGGAGACTTACTAGGTGAATCACTTGTCCGCCA
Source organism: Streptomycetaceae bacterium (assembly GCA_027488575.1). Classification (GTDB taxonomy): domain Bacteria; phylum Actinomycetota; class Actinomycetes; order Nanopelagicales; family Nanopelagicaceae; genus Planktophila. The sequence continues at coordinate 35,744 of JAIYBJ010000017.1, forward strand.
AGAAGGACAAGAACTTCTTGAATTAGTTGAAGCCGTTCGCAAGGCCGTAAAAGATGGTGGCGGGGATGACCTGTTATCGAAACTTTCGATTGAACAATCGGTTCAACTCGTTCGAGCATTTAGTACTTATTTCAACTTAGCAAATGTTGCCGAGCAAGTTCACCGTGCACGAGTTTTAGCAGATGCGCGAGCACAAGGTGGATCATGGATGGCGAAAGCTGTCGACAAGATTGCTGCAGCTCAAAGTGCAAAAGTTTCTGGACATGAATTTTCAACCGATGATTTAACTCGCTGGGTTAACGAGCTAATGGTGCGTCCGGTATTTACGGCCCACCCCACAGAGGCGGCTCGTCGTTCTGTGCTGAACAAATTAGGACGAGTTGCAAAACTCCTTGATCAACCAACTTCAGATGCACAACGCAATCAACTAGCCGAAACCATCGATGTTCTTTGGCAAACAGATGAGTTACGAGTTGGTCGACCAGAACCACTCGATGAAGCAATGAATGCGCTTTATTACTTGGATGATTTGTTCAAATTAACTATTCCAGAAGTTTTAAATGACTTTAAGAATGAAATTAAACGCCTAGGCGTTGATCTCCCATTGGATGCCCGTCCACTCTCCTTTGGAAGTTGGATTGGCGGAGACAGAGATGGCAATCCAAACATCACAGCCTCCATCACTGAATCTGCAATGGTTTTACAAGTTGGACATGCAATTCGGGTAACGATTGCGGCAATGGATGAATTGCGTCAAATGCTCTCTGTTTCAACTCGCATCACTGGCGTCAGTAAAGCTCTTTTAGATTCTGTCGAAAAAGACCTCAAGCACATTCCTGAATTTGAAGAGCGCTTCAAGCGATTAAATGTGCAGGAGCCATACCGCCTAAAGGCAACTGCGATTGTGCATCGTCTAGCTTTCACCAGAAGTCGGCACGCATCAGGTGGACCACACGTTGCACACCGCGATTACAACAACACAACAGAGTTATTGGCAGACCTTGCGTTAATGCGTGATTCGCTCCTTGAAAACCGAGGCGAATTAATGGCGACAGGATTGCTCGAGCGAACAATGCGCACCGTTTCGGCCTTTGGTTTAACACATGCAACTTTGGATGTTCGCGAACACTCAGATGCTCATCACCACACACTTGCTTTTGCCTTTGGTGATGACTACAAGAGCAAGAACCACGAAGATCGTTTTGCCATTCTTTCTAATGAACTCTCATCGACTAAGAAGTTAGATTTCAAGAAGTGCGATGAACGTGCACAAAAGACTCTAGATACCTTCACGGCAGTCTTTGATATCGTCAATCGTTTTGGTCCAGAATCTATTGAAACCTACATCGTTTCTATGACTAAAGGATCCGATGATTTATTAGCCGCTGTTGTTCTTGCAAAGCAAGCGGGCCTCGTAGATCTTGATAAGAAAAGTGCAGTTATTGGTTTTGCTCCACTGCTTGAAACTGTCGCAGAATTGGGTGCAGCAGGAGAAATTCTTGAAGCGCTGCTGAGTGATCCTGGGTACAGAAAAATTGTAGAACTCCGTGGAAACTTACAAGAAATCATGTTGGGATATTCGGATTCAAATAAAGATGCCGGTATTGCAACTAGTCAGTGGGAAATTCATCGAGCTCAGCGAAAGTTACGTAACGTGGCAATCAAACATGGAGTTAAGTTAAGACTCTTCCATGGTCGCGGTGGTTCTGTAGGCCGCGGTGGTGGTCCAACATATGACGCACTCGTTGCTCTGCCTTGGGGTTCAATTGATGGACAAATAAAAATGACAGAACAAGGTGAAGTCATTAGCGATAAATACGCACTGCCATCACTTGCCCGCGAAAATATTGAATTAATGCTTGCGGCATCCCTTGAAGCAACAGTTCTAAACCGTGCACCTCGCCAAAGTAGTGAAAGTTTGGATAAGTGGAACGCATGCATGGAACTCATTAGCGAGAATTCTTTTGCGGCCTATCGCTCACTTATTGATCATCCAGATTTGCCTGCATATTTCTATGCATCCACTCCGGTGGAACAGCTAGGAGAAATGATGCTGGGTTCTCGTCCATCTCGTAGACCAGATGCTGCAGGCGGATTAGATAGTTTGCGCGCTATTCCGTGGGTATTTGGATGGACGCAATCTCGCCAAATTGTTCCTGGATGGTTTGGCGTTGGAAGTGGATTAAAAGCTGCTCGTGAAACAGGAAAATCTGATGTTATTCAAGAGATGCTTCAACACTGGCACTTCTTCCATACATTCATCAGCAATGTTGAAATGACATTAGCAAAGACAGATTTGGATATGGCTCGACGTTATGTGGAAGCTCTTGTTCCAAAAGAACTACATCACTTCTTAGATGTAATTGCTGCCGAGTTTAAGTTGACCTGCGAAGAGATTCTAAAAGTCACCAAGAAGGATTCACTCTTAGGAGATCAGCCAATTTTGGCTCGCACATTGCAGGTTCGAGATGCCTATCTTGCTCCACTGCATTTACTTCAGGTAAATCTGCTTGAACGCGTTCGTGATCACAAAGGTGAAGTTGACCCAACTCTGCAACGAGCGCTGCTGTTGACGATTAATGGTGTTGCTGCAGGACTTCGAAATACAGGCTGATTCTTAGCTATTGAAACGGGATTGAGTTTCTTCTAAACCCTTTGTAATTAATGATTCAACAACATCACATCCACGATCAATAAATTCGGGCAGAGTTTTTTTCTCCGCAGATGAAAAGGCTTTCAAGACAAAATCTCCGGGATCTTGCGAACCCATAGGTCGCCCTATGCCCAGGCGCACACGAAAATATTCCGCGGTTCCAAAGGATGAGGTCATCGATTTCAAACCATTGTGGCCATTGTCCCCACCAGCAATTTTTGATCGAATAGCTGAGTACGGAATATCTAACTCATCATGTAACGCGATGATGTGATCTGGTTCGACCTTATAGAAAGCTGCAAGTGCTTTAGCGGGACCGCCAGTTTCATTCATGTAACTCTTGGACTTTGCGATAATTACTGAGTGCGCGTTTTCTCCGACGCCAATTTTGAACGCGGCAATATCGGTACGTGATTTATGAGCAGACCACTTAACTTTGTAACGTTTAGCTAATTCATCAACAACCATCTGGCCAACGTTGTGGCGCGTTGCTGCGTATTCCGGACCAGGATTACCGAGTCCAATTACTAACCAAACCATGAAGCAAGGTTAGTGCTTAAGCATCCTTCTTCTCGGCATCAGCAGGTGCTGCAGCAGCACCATCTGCTGGAGCTGCAGCATCTGCTGCAGGTGCAGCAACTTCTTCAACTGCTGTTGAACGCTCTGAAAGGTGAACAACGATCATCTTAGGATCTGAAATAAGAACAACGCCTGCAGGAAGAACTACATCTGCAGCGTACTTAGATGCTCCTGCTGCTAATCCTGTTAGATCTAGATCTAGGAACGCAGGAATAGATGTTGCTTCTGTTTCAACTTCAATTGTGTTGTTAACGTGTTCAAGAATTCCATCACGATCGAATTCGCCAGATGTGTGAACAGGTACAGATACGACAACTTTTTCACCACGGCGAACAATCACGAGGTCAATGTGATCAAGAGTTAATTTAATTGGATGGCGCACAATTGCTTTTGGAAGTGTGAGTTCTGTTTTGCCATCTACAACGATGTCGAGCAAAACGTTTGAAGTTTTAAGAGCAACGCCTAATTCGCGTGCTGGAAGAGTGATGTGTGATGGCTTCTCACCGTGACCGTAGATCACAGCTGGAACTTGACCATCGCGACGTGCGCGACGTGATGCGCCTTTACCGAATTCTGTACGACGAATTCCGTTGATGGTGATCTCAGCCATTTTAATTTCTCCCTGTTAGGTAAAACTTTCGGTTACTTCACAAAAGTCCCAGCAGGAGCATTTACCTGCACCGTCGATAACGGAAGTTAAAAACCCTCGCCGGAACGAGGCAAAGATTAGCGAAGGGTTGAGGAGTGTGGCAAATCGCGCTTATGAATGGCCATCGAAGAGGCTGGTTACGGAACCATCTTCGAAGACCTCTCGAATTGCGCGACCAAGAAGCGGTGCAATCGAGAGAACAGTGAGATTGTCGAACTTTTGATCATCTGAAATTGGAAGAGTATTAGTGATGACAACTTCACTTGCGCGGGAGTTTTTCAAGCGTTCGATTGCAGGTCCTGAGAGCACTGCATGAGTTGCAGCAATAATTACTTCTTTTGCGCCTGCTTCAAAGAGTGCATCAACAGCTTTTGTAATAGTTCCTGCAGTGTCGATCATGTCATCGATAACAACGCATGTCTGGCCTTCGACATCTCCAACTACGCGACCGGTAGTAGATTCATTTGGAATGCGTGGGTCGCGTGTTTTGTGAATAAATGCGATTGGGCATCCGCCGAGTAAATCTGACCAACGTTCTGCAACGCGTACACGACCAGAGTCAGGCGAAACAATTGTCAGACGTGAGCGATCTACTTTTGAACCAACATAATCCGCAAGCATTGGCAGTGCGAATAAGTGATCCACTGGGCCATCGAAGAAACCTTGAATTTGTGAAGTATGAAGATCGACAACCATTAAGCGATCCGCGCCCGCGGCTTTAAACAAATCTGCCATCAAGCGAGCAGAAATAGGTTCGCGTCCACGGTGCTTCTTATCCTGACGCGCATAACCATAAAAGGGTGCAACTACTGTGATTCGTTTTGCAGATGCGCGCTTGAGTGCATCAACCATGATGAGTTGTTCCATGATTTGCTTATTTACTGGAGCAGAGTGACTCTGCAATACGAATGCATCGCAACCACGAACGCTCTCTTCGAAGCGAACAAATATTTCACCATTTGCAAAGTCGTAGGCAGATGTTGGTGTAATTGGAACACCGAGTTCTTGTGCGACTTCTTCGGCTAACTCCGGAAATCCGCGGCCTGAAAAAAGTCTTAACCGTTTTTCAGATGCCAGACGGAGTTCGCTCATGGGGCTTAGCCTCTCTTATGTCCGTTTTCACTGCCAGTGTGACGCGCTGCAGCTTCGGCAGATTTTGTGCCAGAACGTTTGCGCAAGACCCAGCCTAAGACATTTCGTTGGCGCGATCGACCAACTCCAATTGCTCCAGGTGGGACATCTTCAGAAATCACAGATCCTGCCGCGGTGTAAGCCCCATCACCAATTGTTACTGGTGCAATCAACATCGAATCACTGCCGATGCGAACATGGTCACCAACGATTGTTTCGTGCTTTTCAACGCCATCGTAATTAACAAATACTGTTGCAGCACCGATGTTGGTGCCTTCTCCTATTTTTGCATCTCCAACGTATGAAAGATGCGGAACTTTAGAACCATCTCCGATAGTTGAGTTCTTAACCTCAACGAATGCTCCGGCTTTTGCGCCCGTGCCAAGCACGGTGCCTTTTCTCAAATATGAATAAGGGCCCACACTCGCATCTTTACCAATAACTGCTTCCTGGCAATTGGATTCGATAACACGAGCGCCTTCAAGAACGGAGCATGATTCAAGTGTTGTACGCGGACCAATTACTGCGCCAGATTTAACTGTGGTGCTGCCAAGGATTGCAGATCCTGGATGAATCGTTACATCGCTATCAATGCTGGCAGTGGCATCAATCCATGTTGTTGTTGGATCTGTAATCGTTACTCCTGCTCGCATCAAATCACTGTTAATGCGATCACGTAAATACGCGCCACTTTCAGCCAACTGCTCGCGATCATTGACGCCGAGCGTCTCAACATAATCATCGATAAGTGCTGCTGCTACTTCTCCGCCTGCTTGACGCATAATTTCTAGAACATCTGTTAAGTACAGCTCACCTTGCGCGTTGCTTGTGGTGAGTTTAGAAATCGCTGATGTCAGTAAAGCGCCATCAAAGATATAAACACCAGAATTGACCTCAAAGATGATTTTTTCTGAATCAGATGCATCTTTTTCTTCGACGATACGAAGAAGTGAGCCATCATCAGCACGAATTATGCGGCCATACCCAGTTGGATCTGGATGTTCTGCCGTCATCACTGATGCGCTAAATCCACCGTTATTGTGAAAGGCAATTAACTGCGCAAGAGATTGCGTTGTAAGCAATGGTGTATCTCCTGCGAGGACAAGTACAGATCCTTTAGGCGAAATACCTTCAAGTGCTAGCTGAGTCGCATGACCTGTGCCGCCACGTTTTTCTTGAAAAACTGTTATGGCCTTGGGAGAGATTGAAGAAATGTGTTCTTCTACTTTTTCGCGGCCCGATCCAACAACAACTCGAATCTGTTGTGGTGATAAACCATGCACTGCATGCAAAACATGTCCAACTAATGTGCGGCCTGCAACTTCATGCAAAACTTTTGGCAGCGAAGATTTCATTCGCGTTCCCTCGCCCGCGGCAAGGATGATCGCGCACTCAAGTAATGAGTCGGTGCCCTTTGGTGGCGTCATGCTCCGCCACCAGGTATCGATCCTGGACCCTGGGCTTCAAAGGCCCATGTGCTAGCCACTACACAATGGCGGAACCTATATTCTCCCTTATCCGCACCAGTACTTTCGACCACTAAAGTTGCCTCACGCGAGAAATTTTAATAAATACTTTTAGAAAGTGGGGCGAAAATGCGTGATGAAGTAGATCGCCTCATCGCCGCCTGGAAGGCGCAGCGACCTGATCTGGATTTATCTCCACTTGGAGTCCTCAGCCGCATCACGCGAATTTCTCGTCACTTAGATATTGAGAGACGTAATGCTTTCGCAGATTTAGATACATGGGGATTTGATGTTCTTGCATCTCTTCGTCGCGCAGGAGCGCCGTATCAACTTTCTCCAAGTCAACTAATGCAAGAAACACTCGTCACGAGTGGAACTATGACAAATCGTTTAGATCGGTTGGAAGAGCTCGATTTGATCACTCGAGAGCAAGATCCAAGCGATGGTCGTGGTTCATTGGTCACGCTGACAAAAGCTGGTGTACGCGCAGTTGATACAGCAATGGAAGAGTTATTGGGGCGCGAAAGAAATTTCTTGGCACCACTATCTAGTGAAGAGAAGAAAGAACTTGCTCGATTGCTCAGCCTAATTGCTGCGCAATTTGAAGATGAAATTTAATGTGACTCAATAACTTTGGCGCCATGCACGGGGCCAAATGCACGAGTAACGCTTCCGACTACACCGGATGCACTTAACGCAACTGCTAAATCCAAACCATGTTCTTCATCAGAAACCAAGAATGCAACTGTTGGGCCAGAGCCAGAAACAATGGCACCTAATGCTCCGTACTCCTGGCCCACATCTAAAATCAATCGAAGTGCAGGCCGAAGCGAACACGCTGCTGGTTGTAAATCGTTAACTAAAAGCTTTCCAACATTTGATGGATCTGCAGTTAAGAGCGCCTGCATTAATGCATCGCTAATTTGTGGTTCGCTGATATCTAATCCTTGACGCAATCGATCACATTCGCTGTACACAGCAGGTGTTGAGAGCCCAACACTAGAAAGCGCGAGAACCCAGTGATAGGTGCCGCGTGATAAGGCAGCTGTAAGTTGATCGCCTCTGCCTTGTCCAATGGCAGTTCCGCCACTTAATAAAAATGGAACATCGCTACCTAATTGCGATGCTATTGAGTGCATCTCTTCGCGGGTCATATCAAGGCTATACAACTCATCGATGGCAACAATTGCTGCTGCCGCATCAGCGCTTCCACCGGCCATGCCACCGGCAACCGGAATTGATTTCTTTATATCAATGCTGACATCGATATCAATTTCGAATTTATTTGCAATTAACTCTGCAGCTTTTACAACTAGGTTGGAGGCATCAGTTGGAACTCCATGTACTTGGTCCCCCGAAACAGTGAGATTAATCCCTGATGCTTGTTCGCCAATTTTTACTGTTACTTCATCAAAAATCGAAATAGCTTGAAAAACTGTGACGAGTTGGTGATAGCCATCAGATTCGCGAGGACCGACAGAGAGCTGCAAATTTACTTTTGCAGGTACTCGAACTGTCACAGATTTAATTGGCACGTCAAAACCCTAATCGTGCGATTGCGCAAAAATCATTAACCAAGAGAGATTCACCGCGAAGTGTCGGATCAACACCTGCCTCAATTAAGGATTTTTCTGCTGCAGCTGATGAACCATAGATACCAGAGAGTGCAGAGCGCAACATTTTTCTGCGTTGAGCAAAAGCAGCATCGATCAGTGTGAAAACTTTCAGACGTAGTGCTTCATCGCCTAAGGGTTGATGGCGAGTAAATGAAACTAATTTTGAATCAACTCCTGGAATAGGCCAGAAAACAGAACGCGAAATAGAACCGGCACCCTGTAAATCTGCCCACCATGCAGCCTTAACAGATGGGATTCCGTACTCTTTGGTTCCGGGTTTTGCGGCTAAGCGATCTGCAACTTCTGCCTGAACCATGACAACTCCTGATTTAAGAGTTGGAAAAATCTCTAGTAAATGAAGTAGTACCGGAACCGAAACGTTGTACGGCAAATTTGCAACAAGAACCGTTGGTGTCACTGGCAAGGTCTCTAACGTAAGTGCATCCTGATGGATAACGCTAAATTGTGCGCTGCTTTGATTGTGTTGCTCAACAGTCTGTGGCAATCGCGTTGCTAATCGCTCATCAATTTCTACTGCGATTACTTCGCTAGCTTCTTCCAGAAGAGCAAGTGTCAGCGAACCTAATCCCGGTCCAATTTCCAGGGCGATATCTGAACTTGTTACGCCAGCAGTTCGAACGATTTTTCTGCAGACATTTGCATCAATAACAAAGTTTTGTCCAAGAGATTTTGCCGGCTTGATACCTAGTTCTTGCGCCAGTTCGCGAATCTCTGCTGCGCCGAGCAAGGTCATGCGAATGAACCAAAAATGCGTTCAGCATTATTGCTAAGGGTTGTCGCAAGTTCGGCGTCGCTAACATCTCTTTCATCAGCCATCGCGCGAACAATGTTTGCAATTTGCGCGGGTGTATTTAGTGCTCCGCGATGTGGTGTTGGTGCTAAAAATGGCGAATCAGTCTCAACCAATAATTGATCATCCGGAACAATCTTTACAGCTTCTCGAAGCTGTGGTGCATTTTTGAATGTCAGTGTGCCAGCAAAGGAGAGAATGTATCCGCGTTCTACGCAGATTTTTGCCATTGCTAAATCACCTGAATAACAGTGAAAAATAGTTTTTTCAGGAGCGCCGACTTCAAGCAATATAGAAAGTACATCTTCGTGTGAATCACGGTCATGAATCACGAGCGCTTTGTTATGTTTTTTTGCTAAATCAATATGCCACTTAAAAGACTCTTGCTGTTTCTTGCGTAATTCTGGTGGTGTCCGAAAATAATCTAAACCTGTTTCACCAATAGCTCGCACACGAGGGTGTTCCGCGAGCTTTGCAATGATGGACCAATCATGTTCAAGATCTTCAACAACTGGAGCTTCGTTCGGATGTAATGCCACCGCTGCAAGGACTCTGCCTTTCCAGTGTTCGGCAGCATCAACGCACCATTGTGATTGCTCTGCTGAATAACCAACTTGAACAACTCGATCGACTCCAGCGTCTCGTGCTTCATCTAAAACTCTGCCAACTTCTTCTGAATCTGGGGCTGTGTTTGTAACGATTTCTAAATGTGCATGTGCATCAACAGTTGGAACCGGTAGTGGTTCTGGTTGTGGAGCAGGAATACGATCAAGGTCGCGGTTATGACGATCTGCCACAGGAGTTACTCAGCAGATTCAAGACGTGGAAAGAGCACTGGAGTTTTTGTCACTCGTGCACCAGCTGGTAACTGACCCCACGTCGCAACGGATGAAATCTTTTGTGATCCTAAACTTCCGAGCGCTTCTTGCGCACCTAAACTCTGCCACAAAATTTCACACGTTGCCGGCATAACAGAGTTAAGCAATACAGCGAGTGCGCGCAAGGATTCGGCAGTGTTGTATAAAACTTCTTCAAGAACAACTTTGTTTGCTGGATCTTTAGCAAGAATCCATGGCTCTTTTTCAGTGACATAACCATTTACTCGTTTGCAAAAATCCATGATTGCATTAATGCCGCCTTGGAAATCTAAAGCACACATTGCCTCGTCGGCTTTGGATGCTGCATTAGATAGCGCTTCTTCAAGTCCTTTGTCGTGGGCAACTTGCGGAAGAACTCCATCGCAGTATTTTTCAATCATTGCAGCTAGTCGTGATGCTAGGTTTCCAAAATCATTTGCTAATTCGCTGGTATATCGCGCCGACATGTCTTCCCATGAGAATGATCCATCAGATCCAAATGGAATTGCACGTAAGAAGTAATACCTAAATGCGTCAACACCAAAGTGATTTGTAATATCACTTGGAGCAATTCCGGTGAGCTTGCTCTTGCTCATCTTTTCGCCACCAACTAGCAACCAGCCATGTGCAAAAACTTTCTTTGGAACTGCAAGACCTGCTGCCATCAACATTGCTGGCCAAATAACAGCGTGAAAACGCAAAATATCTTTTCCGACTAGGTGTACATCTGCTGGCCATGTTTGTCCAAACTTTTTGCCACCTGCTGTATCTGGCGCATCAGTTAATCCAACCGCGGTTGCGTAATTTAAAAGAGCATCGAACCAGACATAAACAACTTGCTTGGTATCCCAAGGAACTGGGATACCCCAATCAAATGTTGATCGCGAAATAGAAAGATCAGAGACGCCACCTTCAAGAAATGAGAGCACTTCGTTGCGGGCACTTTCTGGTTGGCATGCATCAGGATTCTTTTTATAGTGCTCGATGAGTGGAGTAGCAAACTCTGAAAGCTTGAAAAACCAATTCTCTTCGTTGACTAATTCGATCGGCTTGCTGTGAATTGGGCAGAGTTTTTCGCCATTGGAATCGATTAAATCTCCAGGCAATTTAAATTCTTCACATCCAACACAGTAAGGGCCTTCATATTTTCCAGAGTAAATATGGCCGGAATCCTTTAACCCTTGCAAAAACTTTTGTACTCGTTCTGTATGTCGTTTCTCAGTTGTGCGAATAAAGTCATCATTAGCAATATTGAGCGCTTCCCAATTTGGTTTCCATGCATCAGCAACTAATCGATCTACCCACTCTTGTGGTGCAACGTTGTTCTGCTCTGCGGTGCGCATAACTTTTTGTCCATGCTCATCTGTTCCTGTTAAAAACCAAACCGATTCACCGCGTTGGCGATGCCATCGTGTCAGCACATCACCTGCAACTGTTGTGTAAGCATGGCCAATATGTGGCGCATCATTTACATAGTAAATAGGCGTGGTGAGATAGAAGGATTTATCGCTCACGTTGCTCATTTGCCCATCTTATTAGCATCTACAACGGCGGCATAAACCGAACGCTTAGGCAGAGAAAACTCTTCGGCTACAGCAGCAATTGCACCCTTACGATCCATACCCGCAGCTTCAAACTCTTGAACGCGTTCAACCATTGCCTCTGTTGTAATGGATTTGGCATCAGTTGTGGCACCAGCAATTACCAATGTAATTTCTCCCAGAACTTCATTCTTCTGGCTCCACTCAAGTAATTGCGATAAATCTCCTCGAATTGTCTGTTCGTAGTGTTTTGTCATCTCGCGGCAAATTGCTGCTTTGCGTTCCGAACCAAAGGTTGCAATCGCATCTGCAAGTGATTCTTCTAAGCGATGTGGTGCTTCGAAGAAAACAAGAGTGCGCTCATCAAATCGAAGTGATTCGTAAAACTTTTGTCGTGCACCCGCTGTACGCGGTGGAAAACCATCAAAAGAAAAACGATCTGTTGGTAAACCAGATAACGCAACAGCCATTGTCACAGCTGAGGGACCAGGTAAAACTTGGAGTGCAATGTTTTCAGCTGATGCGTCTCGAGCTAATCTAAATCCAGGATCGCTAATGGTTGGCATTCCGGCGTCGCTAACAACTAAAACGGTTTTACCAATTCGAAGCAATTCTAAAATTTCATGGGTTCGCTCTTCTTCATTGCCATCAAAGAATGAAATAACTTTTCCAATGAAAGTTACGCCAAGATCAGATGCCAATCTATGAAAGCGCCGAGAGTCTTCAGCCGCAATTACGTCAGCAGTTGAGATTGCTTCAATGAGGCGTGCAGATGCATCCTTGGGATTGCCAAGTGGTGTAGCCGCCAAAATGAGTGCCATGGCGTAATCATCTCAGTAATTCTGCTCGGATACGCTATCTCTGTGATCGCAAGCGTTGCACCAATACTCATCGCAATTGGTGCATTTTTTCTGCGCATAATTAATCTAGGTAACCCAAAAGGCTTTGTATTTGATGAGGTTTACTACGTCGATGGCGCTAGAGATTTATTGAAATATGGCGTTGAAGTTGAAGGATTAAAACCCGAGTTTGTTGTTCATCCACCAATTGGCAAGTGGTGCATTGCACTTGGTATCAGAATTTTTGGAGATAACGAGTTTGGCTGGAGAATCACTGCAGCTATCGCAGGTACTCTCATAATTCTTATTGCGGCTCGACTGGCTCATGAGCTCTTTTACTCACCATTTTTAACTGCAATTACAGCTGCACTGTTGGCATTCGACGGATTGCTATTAGTCCATTCGCGCACAGCACTTCTTGATCTCTTTCTAACGCTGTTTATATTAACTGCAACATATTTTTGGTTTAGACAACAGTATTGGTATGCCAGCATCTTCTTTGGACTAGCACTAGCGACTAAATGGAGTGCGTTGTATTTCATTGCGCTATTTGGTTTTGTTACGTTATTCAGGTTATTTCGGCAGGTGAATGCAAAAGATCTGCTACGAAATGTTTCTATCAAAATTCTGCAATTCGGCATTATTCCAATCTCGATTTACATAACTTCCTGGATTGGGTGGTTTGCCAGTGGACGTGGGTGGAGCCGAGATTACGCATCGAATGCGTTTAGTTCACTGATTTACTATCACAAGCAGATGTTGGATTTTCATACTTCACTTGTTGAGAAACATGCTTACCAAGCAAATCCGTGGAGTTGGTTAGTAATGGGAAGACCGACATCTTTCTATTATGAATCGCCTAAAGGATGTGGGAGCAGTAACTGTGCACAAGAAGTATTGGCGTTAGGAACACCCGTTTTGTGGTGGAGTGCAACCATCGCACTTGCAGTTCTCGTTGGTTATTGGTTGTGGCAGTTCTATCAACGCAAAGTTGATAGCAGGCTTACATTTATTCTTCTTGGGATCATTGCAGGATATTTACCGTGGTTCTTCTTCCAGAAGCGCACTGTGTTTAGCTTCTATGCAATCGTTTTTGAGCCATTCTTAATTCTTGCACTTGTGTACTGTGCAAAGTTGTTTATCGAAAGAAGTCGAAACCCTGCAGATGCCCAAGTAATAATCCTTGGTTTTGTGGCAGTGGTTTTCCTTAATTTTGTTTACTTTTTGCCGCTATATCTAGGAGAAGTAATCACATATGCGCAATGGCAGATGCGAATGTGGTTTCCTTCTTGGATCTAGATTATTCGTTTGAAGCGCGTGAGCGGTTGAGTCTTTCCACTGCTTCGTCTGCTAAATCTTGATCGAATACCTGATCGCGAGATGGTGTAGCTGCTGCAAGTGCTTCACGAGCTAAGCGTTCTTGCTCTTCACTCCACTGCCCCGGAATTGTTAGATCAATTGTTCTGCGAGGTGTGACTGCCTTTGGTGCATTCACATAAGTTGGAACAGGAATCTCATTTGGTTGCCACGCTCCGCGATTTTCAGCAGAACCTTTAGGCAAAATTACAACGCCAGAGAGTTCACGTTCTGAAAGCGGGATCCAATGTTCTTTTTGTGCCGTGTGATGAACAACTTCTGAGAGATTTGTACTTGATGTACCAGATTGACTCTTTTGTAGGTTCTTAATCCTGCGCTTATAAAGCTTCTCGCTAATCGTTTGTCGTCTTACGTGCGCAACATAGATAAGTATTCCAGTAAGTGGAATTAGTGCGAAAGTAATTTTCATTGTATTCATGAGACCACCAACAATTGTTGTAAGGAGTGAAGTGATTAGGATAAAAAAAATGATTCTTCTTTGCATTAATCGTTGTGCAACTTTTGCTTCGTGATCTAAATCTGTGTGAATAACTCCAGATCCAGAACTTCCACCTGGTGAACTACTTGCTACAACTCGAAGTGCGCTCTTGTATCGTTCAATTGATTTTCCAGAAAATTCATTTCTGTCGTGAACCCATCGTGGCAAGAAATAGGCAACCCACATACCGATGATTGCCAAATAGATAAGTCCAGAAGCCATGATGTATAAAGATAGAGGGAGAAATCGGACCTATCGGGTATTTGGGTACCCATTTCGCTCAACTTTTTTTCTATTTAATAAGTGAGTTTTCTTTTACGAATGAAAGGTGATCGCGCCAATCTCCATCAATATGCAAATACCGTGGGCGTTCACCTTCCAATAAATAGCCGGCTTTTTCAGCTACTCGACGAGAAGCTGCATTTTCTGGACGAAGATTTATTTCAATTCGATGAAGAGCCAAGGTTGAAAAGCCGTATTCGGTCAACAAGTTAACGGCTTCTGTCGTATAACCACGTCCTGCATATGCACGATCAATCCAATAACCAATGTGAGCACCGCGCATAGCTCCCATAATGATTCCACCCATAGAAATTTGTCCGATTAAATTATTTTCATGCCAGATTGCGAAGGAAATTGATCGAACATCGCGCGATTCACGATTTAGGGTCCGGACTAATCTGAAAAAAGATGGAAGCTCTTTTTGAAGTGATTCGGCATCACTTCCAGGAATAAATGGAAGCGTTGCCTCCCATGGAGTAAGCCACTCTCGATTTTCTGCACGGACATTGAGCCATTTTTTTCTATCGCGCAAACGAAGTGGTCTTAAGTAAATCTCTGTGCCGTAAAGAGTTATCGGCCAGGAGTGTTCATTCATTTATATATATCGCCGCTCGAGAACCACGACATTTACAGAAGCACCCGCTTCCACGGATTCATCTTTTTCGCTAAGAGCAATAAAGGAGTTCGCATCGGAGAGAGTTGAAATTTCATCTTGAATTTCTAAGGCCCGAACAGATGAGGCATCTTCGGAGAGGATTGCACGAATATACGAACGAGTTGCTGGCGCTGAAGTTATTGCCTTTTCAAGTTTTGCTTTTACCGATGGGCGATGGATTGTTGCTGCTCCAAGCATGGTACGAATCATTGGACGAACAAATAGTTCAAATGAAATGTAAGCGTTAATTGGATCGCCAGGAAGGGTGACAACAGGAGTTTTGTCAGGACCAATCTGACCAAAATTATGTCTTCCGCTATTTTCTATTGCTAAATCAACGGTGGTTATCTCACCCATTTTTTGAAGAGTGCGTGTGATTAAATCAAATGAATCATCATTGCGCTCACCGCTAATTACAATCAAATCTGCTCTAACTAATTGATCTTCAATAACTCCCAATAACTCTTCTTCATCATCCGGAATTGAATGTACGCGATAACCAATTGCGCCCACTTCACGAACCGCAGTTGTAAGTAACCATGAGTTTGTTTCAAACTCTTCATCCGC
The DNA here is from genome assembly GCA_027488575.1 of Streptomycetaceae bacterium. GTDB lineage: Bacteria > Actinomycetota > Actinomycetes > Nanopelagicales > Nanopelagicaceae > Planktophila. Next base: position 51,245 of record JAIYBJ010000017.1, read on the forward strand.
CTTAAGTGCTTGACCTGGTTCAACTAAATCCGGACCGGCCGACAAGATAACTACACGCGGATGTGGACGTGTTGGCAGATGATCTAATCCAATGGAAGCAGCCAGTCCAACTTGGGTGGAACGAATTCGACTATTGGCGCGTAAAACTAATCTTTCGCCAGCATAAATATCTTCGGCCAATGTCGCGCCATGTGCATCTAATAGAGGCAAGTCAAGAGGTTCGAGAGGATGACAAATTCCAAGTAATGAACTGAGAAACTCATCGACTCGCATCTGCTCTGCCATAATCACACCATACTTGTTGGAGCGAGATATCTAGGGGATTTACGATGCAAGATAAAGCACTTATTCGTGAGCGATACCGCCGTGAAAGACGCGAGGCATTCGTCCCTGCAGTTTATTCAAATGTACTTTCAACTCCAGAAGTAATGCAGGCCACAATTGTTGCTAGCTATGTTTCTTATGGTTACGAACCAAGCACTGTCGAACTCAATCGAGCATTAATTAAATCTGGAAAGACTTTATTGCTACCTCGAGTAAATAAAGATCACATCGATTGGATTTACTGGGATGGCGACGAGAGCAAACTTGTAGAGAAGAAAAAAATCCTGGAACCAGTTGGCGATGTCGTTTCGCCACTGCCTGTCATCGATGTTGTCATTGTGCCTGCCTTGCGTGTTGATCGTGATGGATTTCGACTTGGTCAAGGTGGAGGTTTCTACGATCGCGCACTGCCAACAATGTCAGGATGGAAAATCGCCCTTGTACATTCAGGTGAAGTAACGAGTGAAGTATTGCCTCGAGAAGATCATGACATCGCAGTCAATGCGGCAGCAACACCAGATTTAATCGTTAGATTTAGAAAAAATTAACGCACAGGTAAATTACGAGCCATCACAATTCTTTGTACCTGGTTTGTTCCTTCATAAATCTGCGTAAGTTTTGCATCGCGCATCATGCGCTCGACTGGATAATCTGAAACATATCCGTAGCCACCCAATACCTGAACTGCATCCTGAGTCACTTTCATGGCTACATCGGTTGCAAAACACTTGCTTGAAGCAGAGAAGAACTTCAGATCTTTCTCACCATTTTCACTCTTAACGGCTGCTGCATACGTCAGTTGGCGAGCGGCTTCGATGTTCATGGCCATATCCGCCAACATAAATTGAATGCCCTGAAAATCAAAAATTGGCTTATTGAATTGTTTGCGTTCATGCGAGTATACAGTTGCAATGTCGAGTGCGCCTTGTGCAAGTCCGAGTGCTTGTGCTGCGATTGTGATACGAGTGTGATCCAAAGTACTCATTGCTAAAGAAAATCCTGTGCCAACTTCACCAATTCGACGATCATCAGAGATTTCTACATTATCGAAATAAACCTCACGAGTTGGCGATCCACGAAATCCCATTTTTTTCTCAGGTGCACCAAATGAAACACCGGCATCTGTTTTCTCGACGACAAATGCGGTTATTCCTTTTGCACCAAGAGATGGGTCGGTTTGTGCCATAACGGTATAGAAATCTGAAATCTCTGCATTAGAGATCCATTTCTTACTTCCGTTGATAACCCACTTGTCTCCAGTTTTGGTTGCCTTTGTACGAAGTGATGCCGCATCAGATCCTGCTTCGGATTCAGAAAGGCAATATGAAAAACCTTTTCCTTGTGCCAGAGGTGTTAGCCAACGCTTTTTTTGTTCTTGTGTTCCGCCCAAAATAAGTGGCATCGAACCTAATTTATTTACAGCTGGAATAAGTGATGAAGATCCACACACACGTGCAACTTCTTCAATGATAAGAACAACGGCGAGAGCATCTGCTCCATCGCCACCAAACTCTGTAGGAACATGCGCAGAAGAAAGTCCTGCTTTTGCTAATGCTTGTGCCGCTTCAATTGGATAACGGTGATCTTCATCAACAGCTTTTGCATGGGGTGCAATCTCTTTTTGTGCGAGTGCACGAACACTTTGGCGCAGTTCTTCGTATTCACTTGGCAATGAATAAAGTGAATCCATCACTGATTCGCCTCTCTATCTTTCTTATTTAGCTTACTGAGATACAAGTTGTACTGCGCAAGTTCATCCGGTTGACCAAGTGCAGCCATTCTGGCTGTATTGCGGTCAATGCGTTTTGCTTCGTGTGAATCATCGCGCATCCACTGGATGAATGTAGCAACGAGTGCAATAAGAATTGGAATCTCCCCCATTGCCCATCCGATGGCACCGCCTGATCGTTGATCAGCCAGTAAATCCAAGGACCATGGACGTTGTAGGGATTCAAAATACCCACCATCAATGAGTGTGCTTGCTGACATGAGTGCCACGGAGAAGAACGCATGAATACTCATGGCTGCGAAGAGAATAACAATTCTAATTATGTGTGGGACTTTCCTTGGATTTGGATCAACACCAACAATGACATGGAAGAAAAGAGTTCCAGCCAATAAAAAGTGAATATTCATAAACAAGTGGCCCTGATGACTCTGCATCATTCCGCCAAACAAAGGAGTGAAATAAAGCGCAAAGAGAGATCCGTCAAAGATTGCGAGTGCAACTACTGGATTTGTGAGCACGCGTGCATACCGAGAGTGCAGGGCTTTAATAAGTAAACCGCGCACACCTAGCTCTTCACCATCACGAGATTGTGGCAGCGTGCGAAGTGCAAGAGTGATCGGTGCGCCTAAAACGATTCCTATTGGGGCAATCATTCCTAGGACCATGTGCGCAACCATGTGCCATGAAAAAGCAAAGTGTGCATAAACACCGAGACCACCACTAGTTGCATAATCAATAGCTGAAATTCCTAGTGCAAATGAAATTGTGCGACCTACAGGCCATTTATCTCCACGACGAGTAAGGACCACGACACCCTTTATGTAAAGTGCAACAGCTAAAACCAACAAACCAATCATGAATACATTGGGATCATATTCAAACAGCAGTCGTGTGAAGTTCGGAGCTTCAGGCATCGGCATACCTGCAATTGAAAGTGCTGCATTAAATGGTTCTTGCGAATCTCGCGACGGTGGTTGATTTGATGAGAGCCACGAACCTAAGGCGGTTACAAAAATCATGATTGCGGCTTCCACAGAAATTAATCGTGTCATTGCACGCCAATTAACTGTTGGCTTCGTTGCTAAATAACTTCTGTGTTTGTACCCAAAGAAGAGCAAGACAAAGGTGATAACAACCTTAAGAATTACAACGTATGCATAGCTAGATGACCAGGCAGCTGCAAAATTCAGTCGAGCTGAAGCGTTAACAACTCCACTTATTACAACTGCGATTGCGGCCCATAATGCAATGTGGCTAAAGCGGGGCAGTGAAATTTTGCGGTCATCTTGATTAAGTAACGCAATAGCGATGACTCCACCTACCCAGAAAGAAAGCGCTATGACGTGAATTAGCAAGGATCCAATAGCAAGTGCGTGCGAACCGCTGGATGCAGCGTGACTTTGAAAAACTGGCGCTGAAATTGCGATAAGAGAAATAAATAACAATATCGCTGTGTACCCAGAAGAGGTAAGTACTCGAGAAGAGATTGCTACAAATAATGCGATGAGCGTTTGGAAGAAGAGATATTGGCCCAGTGAAATTTGCAGAACAAAAGATTGTATAACTGCTGGATCCAAGACTGAAGAAACTGAACCGCCCAAGATGTTTGCAAGAGTAAATACAATATTGAGGACGCTACTAAAAAACCAGGCAAAGGCTGAAATAGAAATAATTGATCTTATTTTTGTTCCACTTGTGGAAAGTTTGCCATCTTTATCTAGAACCAAGAAAGCTAGAGCTAACAATGCTCCGACAGTGATGAAACTGGAAAGAACTGCTGAGAATTTACTGGCTGTCACCAGTGCTGAAATCATCTCTCTCTATAAATCTTTCGGGCATAAAGAGATAGAAGAACAAGAACAAAGAATGCAAGAACAAGTAATCCGATAACGAAGGCGTTTGTTCCCCAATTGCTTACTTCAACTTTTGGACTCGCACTTTCAACCGGAATTGGCTGTGGAGTTGTGATTTCACTTGGCGCGGTAAAAGTAAATCTGAATGAACCTTCTAGCGGAATATCGTTTTCAGCAAAGAGTGCATAGGTGACTGTGTAAACACCAGAGACTTTAAGAGTTTTCAAACCAATTACAGCACTGGCACCATCTATTGCGAGCACACCATCATCTACGCGTTTTCCTTGCGGATCAGTAACTTCCATCAAATTGCCTGCATCGATAAGTGGAACTTGACCAGTAACACTGACCGCACTTGGTGCAACAGTTATTGTCGCGCCACTCATTGGGTTAGTTGCAATAAGAGAATTCGCATGTGTTGCAGGAGCAGTCACAAAGAGAGCAATTATGGCAATGCTGAGTACTCGCATGATCTTCATTTTTTACCCCTCTTCTGCCGCTTTAATTCGCATCTATCTTCCCACTTCTTTAGACTTGGTATCTACTCCAAAGTCGGAATTGAGCGGGAGTTAAACGGGAAAGGAATAGTCAGATGCCTACATATCAATATGCATGCGCTGACTGTGGCCATGAATTTGAGGCTTTCCAAACTTTCTCTGAAGCTTCATTGACCGCATGCCCCGAATGCAAGGGCGAAGTACGAAAGATTTATTCCGCGGTTGGAGTTGTCTTTAAAGGTTCTGGTTTTTATAAAACAGATTCTGCAAAATCAACAACGAGCAACTCTTCGCCAGCGCCCGCGCCTGCTCCAACTCCAAAAGCTGATTAACTAGCCACAACTTTTAATCTGTGTGATGTGGCGGCTTATCCGCTTTCATTTCAGCTTCACGTTTTGCATCTTCAAGAGCCTGTTCGTGATCTATTTCATCAGAAGTAACATTTGGCAAGATTTCGCTCATATGTAACCTCCGATTAGAATTGGAATCCTAATTGTAGCGAGATAACAGGGGCACCATGTTTGCAGGGCTTGGAAGATTCATAGTTCGTCGCAAGAAATCTGTATTGATTGTCTTTATCGTTGGAATTCTTGCTGCAGGTGGTGTTGGTTCCCTTGCATTCTCAAAACTCGATAGCGGTGGCTACTCAGACCTTAATAGTGACTCTGCAAAAGCTTATGAGTACTTAACTGACACGTTCAAGGTGCAAGAACCTGCTGCGATTTTGGTGATCGATACAGGTAACAAAAATGTGAACGATCCTGCTGTCATTGCCGAAGCTACGGCTCTTGAAGCTAAGGTCAATAGTGTTGCAACAGTAGACCGCACGCTTTCTTATTGGACAACTGGTGGCGCGCCTTCCATGAAAGCGGCAGATGACAAGGCTGCGTTCTTGTTTATTTTTTCAGATCCAGATTCGAATGACTGGGCTTCGCTAGAAAAAATTGGAAAAGAAGTTCAAGCACAATTCGATGGTAAGCAAGGTAACTTCACCGTCTATGCATCTGGCGCAGGAGTAATCACTAACGCCATTAATAGCAAGATCAAAGAAGACTTACTTCTAGCTGAAGCCATTGCAATCCCCCTTACTTTTATTCTCCTGATTTTTGTCTTTGGCGCCATGGTTGCTTCGGCAATGCCCTTGGTGGTTGGTGTTAGCGCAATTCTTGGATCATTCTTCATAATTTTTCTCTTCACACTTTTCACGGACGTTTCAGTCTTTGCCCTCAATTTGATTACAGGTTTGGGATTAGGACTTGGAATTGATTACGCACTTCTAATCGTCAATCGATTCCGAGAAGAATTACACGCAGGCAAGAGTGTGGATGAATCGGTGATCACAACCGTTGCAACAGCAGGAAAAACAGTTTTTTATTCTGGATTAACGGTGCTAGTCACAATGGCTTCACTCTTGTTGTTCCCATTGAACTTTTTGAAGTCATTTGGTTATGCAGGTGTATCAGTAATTTCCCTTGCAGTTGTTGGCGCTCTCATTCCTTTGCCAGCATTGCTTGCGATTCTGGGACACAAAATTGATAAAGGCGTTATTCGCAAAGCTGGCATTGTTCCGTCAGAAGACGGACGTTGGGCTCGCACAGCTCGCACGGTTATGAAGCGGCCTGTACCTGTTGTAATTGGTTCGCTCCTGGTTCTCGGCATTCTTGCTGCGCCAATAACAAATATTGCATTTGCTTCAGTTGATGCTCGCGTACTTCCAAAATCTGATCCAGCAGCCGTTGCATCTACTGTAATTGATCAACGATTTACCGGACTTGAAGGCAGCCCAATCGAAGTTGTTATTCCAAATGGCAAAGGTAAAGAGATTGAAATCAATAACTTCTTGGCCCAAGTGCAAGGCGTCTATGGAATCGCTCGCGTCGGCCAGATTGAGTACTTTGGAAATGATGTTCGTGTGCAAGTAATTTCAAGCGAACAATCTCGTACGTTAGATGCTCAGAGAATTATTCACGATATTCGTGCGCTGCCAGTTCCAGAAGGAACACTGATTGGTGGAGCTGCTGCGGACTTCACGGATTCGCAAGATGGAATCGCTCGTGCACTTCCTTGGGCCTTGGGTTGGATTGCATTGACTGTCTTTGTTCTTATCTTCGTATTTACTGGATCAATAATCTTGCCAATCAAAGCCGTCCTACTAAATGCCATGTCCCTGATTGCAACGCTGGGCGCGGTTACCTGGATATTCATTGATGGTCACTTGAAGTGGCTAGTTGGTGATTTCACTGTCACAGGAACTGTCGATACAGGTTCAATTATTTTGATTGCAGTAGTCGTCTTTGGTTTATCTATGGACTACGAACTCTTCTTACTCTCACGTATTCGCGAAGAGCATCTAGAAGGAAAATCAAATATTGAATCAGTTGCCAAAGGTTTACAACGCTCTGCACGAATCATCACTGCAGCAGCGCTATTACTTGCAGTTGTCTTCGCAGCATTTATGACAAGCGGTGTTACTTCAATCAAGATGCTCGGTTTTGGAGTGGCATTTGCGGTATTGCTCGATGCAACCTTAGTTCGCGCATTATTAGTGCCTGCTCTGATGCGTTTATTTGGTGAACGCAATTGGTGGGCACCAAAATCATTGCAACGATTTACTCTTAAGCACTAAACAAACATTAATTGAAGATTATGTGTCCCCGGCGGGAGTTGAACCTGCGACCTACCGCTTAGGAGGCGGTTGCTCTATCCACTGAGCTACGGGGACGTGTGTTGCTATTGCGCAATCTTGCCATGTACTTGCAAACTAAAGCCATGGCTAAGGATTTTGATGTTCTCATCATCGGTTCTGGCTTCGGCGGTTCTGTTTCAGCACTCAGGCTTACAGAAAAAGGTTATTCCGTAGCAGTTTTGGAAGCGGGCAAAAGATTTAAGGAAAAAGACTTCCCTAAGACTTCTTGGCGTTTACGTAAATTTCTCTTCTTTCCAAAGCTTGGTTTATTAGGAATACAAAGAATTCATGCGCTACCTGATGTTTTAATCCTTGCGGGCGCCGGTGTTGGTGGCGGATCGCTTGTGTATGCGAACACTCTGTATCAACCACCAGATTCTTACTTCCAAGATAAACAGTGGAATCACATCACAGATTGGAAATCAGAGTTATTGCCTTGGTATGACCAAGCTAGCCGAATGCTTGGTGTTGCCGAGAATCCATACTTTTCTCCAAGTGATCAAGCGATGAAAGATGTTGCTATCGAAATGGGTGTTGGTCATACATTCAAGATGGCTCCACTTGGCGTTTATTTTGGCGAAGGTTCGGGAGTCGCAAGTAAGGATCCATACTTTGGCGGTGTTGGTCCTGCTCGAAATGGTTGCCAACAATGTGGCGCATGTATGACTGGATGCAGGTTTAACTCCAAAAATACATTGCCCAAAAATTATCTAGGTTTAGCAGAGTCTGCGGGAGCAAAAGTATTTCCACTGACAACTGTTACTTCTTTCGAGCAAGCACCGGATGGTTCGTGGATAGTTAAGGCTAAGAAAACAAATGGGTTGTTTGGCAGAAAAATAACTTTTACGGCAAATGAATTAATCGTTAGCGCCGGAACATATAACACTCAAAAACTTCTTCATCGGATGAAAGCAACGGGAAAACTACCGAAGCTTTCAGATCGTCTTGGCGACTTATCTCGAACAAATAGCGAAGCACTCACTGGAGCGCTCTTGCCAAAGTCCGATATTGATTTCAGCAAGGGCGCTGCAATTACCTCTTCATTCTTTCCTGATGATCACACTCACGTAGAACCAGTTCGGTATGGCAAGGGCAGCAATGCGATGGGCTTATTGCAAACAATCATGACTGATGGCGACCTTGCAAAAGATCGTCGTCGCCAATGGGTTCGTGAATTCATCAAGAAGCCTTCTTTGTTATTGCGCGTTCTAAATGTTCATCAATGGTCGGAGCGCACTGTTATTGCACTAGTAATGCAAAACGTTGATTCAGCACTATCTGTCAGACCAAAGAAGAAGTGGTGGGGTGTGGGTTTAACGTCAACAAATAACTCTGATAATCCGAATGCCACATATATTCCTGCTGCAAATGAAACTGTCCGACGCATAGCCAATAAATATGGTGGCTTTGCAGGAGGACATATCGGTGACTTAATCGGTGCTCCATTTACTGCTCACTTTGTGGGCGGGTGCGTAATTGGTTCAGATATTTCACAGGGAGTTATCGATCCGTATCACCGCGTTTGGAATTACCCAACGATGCATGTGGTAGACGGTGCTGCGGTGACTGCAAACCTTGGCGTTAATCCTTCACTAACTATTACTGCTCAAGCAGAACGTGCGATTTCTTTCTGGCCCAATAAAGGTGAGTTAGATCCACGCCCAGTTCAAAACAGCGAGTACCAACGGATTAATTCAGTTGCACCACATTCACCATTTGTTCCTGCTGGTGCAATTGGTGAATTACTTATGCCACCAGCGAAGTAAAGGTTCAATATCTTCGTGTACGTGCTCAGCAATAAACATTGCACCATCTAAATGATTGCCTAGTGGTTCCACGAGAGTAATTTGTGGCAGCAACGAAGAAGTACGTCTGCGAATAGCTTCAACGTAGCCTTTATTCTCAGCTAGTTTTCCAAGAAGTGCTATTGCAATACCTTCGTTGCGCATTCCACCAACATTTGTCCACGCAGCACGAATTGTCTTTGCTAAGTATTCGCCACCTTTATCTCTGATTGTTATTGCATCAGTACATTTAGTTTCAGCTGCTTCAAGCAGAGTTTTAGCAGCGTTGATACAGAGCAGTTGTGCTTTTGAATCTGTGTAAGACTTCAAGGATTCAAAAGTTTTAATCTCAGATTCAAAGAATTCAGATAAGAACGTTGCATCATCTCTGCCTTCTTGTGTTGCAAGTACGCGCTCAAGTGCAGCTTTGCCTAACCAGAATCCCCCACCGAGGTCGCCGAAAATATGTCCAAGACCATCGGTGTGCGAATAACTTCCGCGGCGACCTGCAATTGCAACTGCTCCACTGCCGATAGATAAAGCGACTCCATCTTTGTTTCCAAGTGCGCCAAAGTAACCAGCTAAGCCATCATCAATTACGGCAACTGATGTGGCACCAAAATATTTTGAGGCAAGGACTCCATAAGGTTTTGGATCACCTACATCGCCATAAACACCGGTAATGCTGAGTGCAAGGACATCACTCTGAAAACTTGAGCCGAAGTTTTCTTGAGCTTCTGCAAATAAATCATTAATTACATCAAGAGTTGATTCGTGAGCATGCTTCGCTCGTTTACTTGTGAATTGCGAATCAGATGACTTAAATCGCGCACCTGATTGCCCTAAGTCGACTGCTAGCACCATAATTGCAAGTCTAGTTAAGGAGAGCAGATGAGTAAATGGGCCGTGGTCACAGGCGCAACAGCCGGCATTGGTGAGAGCTTCACTCGCATATTGGCCCATGATGGTTTCAACATTGTTTTGGTCGCTCGAGATCTAGATCGCATGAAAGAGCGTGCTGCACATTTGGAATCACAATTCAAAGTTCAGACTGCAATTATCCAAGCAGATTTGGCCACAGATGAAGGTTGTGCAAAAGTTGAAGAGTATTTGCGCGAAAATCAGATTGAAGTTCTCATTAATAACGCAGGGTTTGGAATAAACAAGGCCTTTTCTGTCAGCGACATTGATTCCGAACAACAACTATTAGATGTACTAGTTCGCACACCGATGCGTTTGATGCACACAGTTTTGCCACAAATGAAAGAGCGCAATAGCGGATCGATTATCAATGTGTCATCTGTTGCAGGCTGGATTGCTGGTGGAACCTACAGCGCCTCAAAGTCTTATCTGACCGTCCTTTCTGAATCTCTTCACACAGAAATGAGTGGAACAGGTATAAAAATTTCTGCGCTCTGTCCTGGTTTTACCCGAACCGAGTTTCATGAACGCGGACGTATGCGCATGAATGGTTTACCAGAATTTATGTGGCTCAGCGCTGACCGTGTTGTCACACAGGCGTGGAAGGAGAATCAAAACGGAAAGGTTTTATCCGTGCCTGGTTGGCAGTATTTGATTTTAAGTTCTGTCTCTCGCTTTGGTCCACGACCACTTGTTCGCAAATTAGGAATGAACGTCAGGGCTCGCCAGCGCCAAAAGTGAATCTATAGGGCTAGCCCTATACGCATCAGAACTTAACTCTTCTACGGTGTTGGTGTGCTCCGTAAATATCTATCCCTCAATACCGTGGGTTTCTTGCTCTTAATAACTCACTTAATTTCTCGAGCAATACATACAACTCCACAGATTTATCTGGACTTATGGATTTATAACGCAATTGCAATTCTCTTTGTTTTTTCACTCATTGGCGTACCTATCTTTAATGACCATGTCGGTATTGCATTCATGGCACTGGCTATTGCATTCTGGGCAGCAGGTTCTTTTCTTTCCTCGCTTAGTGTTTTTTACAGTATCAACTTGCGAATCGAGTTGATTTCTAATCTTCTATACATGCTCTTTTACCCAGCAGCATTTATTGCACTGCCCCGATTGCTCTCTCAAAGATCACGAATTTCTGCAGTCGAAATTCTGGATTCCACAATCATCGCTCTCGGTTTAAGTTCACTCGGCACTGCATTATTTGTTGGTCCAGTATTGCCCAGACTCAATGGCGATATGTTGATGACTTTCTTCGCAATTTTTTATCCAGTCGGTGATTTAATTTTGGTGGCCAGCGTGATTTCTACTCTGTTGACACAAAGAGTTTCCAAGAGAGCGATTATTGCTAGCTTGGGAATTTTCATCTTTGCCTTTTCTGATTTTCTTTACTTATGGCTGCATGTCAATAACAAGTATGTCTTTGGATCAATTTCAGATGATGGTTGGCTGGTGGGGCTTGCATTAATTGTTATGTCTACGCAATTCAAAGCAAGTGAGCAGTTATCCAATGACGGTGTAAATCCAGTATTTGTTGCACTCTCGGTTTTCTTGAGTGCGACACTGCTGGGGATAATCACATTGCGACCTGGTTATTTTCCTTCATTTATTCTCTTGCCGACTCTGCTGACCTTACTTGTCGCATTTATTCGAATGACTATTGCACTGCGACAAGCACGTTCACTTGGCACTGAACGAACTCTTGCTCGCACTGATGAGTTAACGGGATTATCTAATCGCAGGAAGCTGATTGCAGAGATGGATGAGATTGGAAGTACTGAGAGAGCTCTTTTGATCTTGGATCTTGATGGTTTCAAACCTGTTAACGATTCTTTCGGTCATGACGTCGGTGATGAAATTTTGAAACAAGTGGCTATGCGTTTTCATAGAGCACTTCCGCCGGATGCCACACTTGCCAGATTAGGTGGAGATGAATTTGGTGTGTTGATTCACGGGAATTACGAAACAAGTATGGAAGTTGCGCTGGCTCTTCATGCGACCATGAGTTATCCATTTGTTATTGGAAAGGAATCAATAGATCTAGGAGTCAGTATTGGAGTGGCCGCAAACAATGAAAATCATGATTTACTGCGACGAGCAGATGTTGCTATGTATCGAGCCAAGCGAGAATCACTCGGCGTTGCGCACTTTGATTTCTTCTAAGCGGGCAAGAGATTCAATGCGCTCTAGCGAGTGCTCAACTAATTTCTTTGGATAACCGTGTTTGTATCCATCGGCGCAATCCCATGGCTCGTGAATTTCATCCGCAGAAAGATGCGCTAATTCAGGTACGTACTTGCGGATGTAATCTCCATTTTCATCAAAGCGCTTGCCTTGTTCGATTGGATTAAAGACTCGGTAATACGGGGAAGCATCAGTTCCGCACCCTGCAGTCCACTGCCACCCATGTGCATTTGATGCAATATCGAAATCAACAAGGTGTTCTTCAAAAAACAATGCTCCGTGTTGCCATTCGATGTGTAGATCTTTGGCTAAAAATGATGCAACGACCATGCGAACACGATTGTGCATCCAGCCTTCTTTAATCAATTGGCGCATGCCAGCGTCAACAAATGGGTACCCAGTTTTGCCTTCACACCAAGCAATAAACTTCTTTCCCGGTTCGTCATAACGCATATTGGCAAATTGCGGTGCGTAATAATCTTTATCTGTATGGGGATAGTTGAACAAAACATCTGCATAAAACTCGCGCCACGCAATTTCTTTTCTGAATGTGTCGTGCGCTTTATTTTCACCCAATCCAGTAAGCAATGTGCGTGGATGAATTTCTCCCCATGTTAGATGCGCACTCATTTTGCTCGTTCCATCGATGCCAGCAAAGTTACGTGTTTCATCATATGTATCAAGACCTTTGGCTTTAAATTTCTTAAAGCGTTCGTGTGCCGCTTTTTCGCCAGCTAATGGGATATCTGTACCCTCTGGCGCTTGCCATGTTGGAAAGTTTCTATCACTTGAATCCGGTGTGACTGCTTTGATTGATTTAGGGGCTGCAACAGCTGCGCGCCAACCGTGTGCAAGCCAGCCACGATAAAAAGGTGTGTACACGCGATAGTTTGTAGCATCACTTGGTTTCTTAACGCGACCCGGCGCAACTGCATACGGACTTCCTGTGCGTGTTAGTTCGATACCTGCAGCTTCTACTTTTGCGTCGCGAGCCACAGCGTATGCATCGTATTCAGTAGAAACATGTACCGATGTTGCCCCGTGCTTTTTCACAAGATTTTTGAGTACCTCTACTGGATCGCCAGAAAATACCTGCAATTTGTTATCTAGTGATTCATCAAGACTTTTGAGTGAGTTTGCTAAATAAGCCAAGCCTTTTGCACCCGTAATATCAATTAACTTTGGATCCAAAATGAATACAGGAACGATTTCTTCGCCCGCATCGATTGCAGCTAATAAAGCAGGATTATCAATCAGGCGTAAGTCGCGCCTGAACCACATGATGCTGCGCGACATGATTACTTAGTTATGTAGTTGGTGAACGGTCGCATCCCAGCCTTTAACATCTTCTGGTTTGCGTGGTGCTTTACCAATGTAACGAGCAGACGGGCGAATCAATCGACCTGTGCGCTTTTGCTCAAGGATGTGCGCTGACCAACCTGCAGTACGAGCAGCTGTAAACATTGAAGTAAATAGTGGGCCTGGTACTTCTGCGAAATCGAGAACAATTGCTGCCCAGAATTCAACGTTAGTTTCTAGTACACGCTCTGGATGGCGCTCGTGTAGTTCGGCAAGTGCTGCCTTTTCTAATTCGAGTGCAACGTCATAACGTGGTGCACCTAATTCTTTTGCTGTGCGACGCAATGTGCGTGCACGTGGATCTTCTGCGCGATAGACACGATGTCCAAATCCCATCAATCGTTCGCCACGATCCATTAAGTCTTTAACGTACTTGCGAGCATCGCCAACACGTTCTACATCTTCAATCATTCCAAGAACGCGTGAAGGTGCACCGCCGTGAAGTGGCCCTGACATCGCACCGATTGCACCCGAAAGCGCCGCAGCAACATCCGCACCAGTAGATGCGATTACGCGAGAAGTAAATGTAGATGCATTCATTCCATGCTCTGCAGCAGAGACAAAGTACGCATCGATTGCACGAACGTGAAGTGGATCTGGTTCTCCGCGCCAACGAATCATCATTCGTTCTACAACTGTGTGCGCTTTATCAATTTCAGATTCAGGAACTGGTGTCGCAGAAATTCCGCGAGCAGATTGTGCAAGATACGAAAGAACCATGACAGATGCACGAGCAAGATTTGAACGAGCTTCTTCATCAGAAATATCCAAAAGTGGTTTGAATCCCCATGCGGGTGCAAGCATTGCAATTGCAGATTGCACGTCGACTCGAACATCGCCGGAGTGAACTGGAAGTGGAAATTTTTCTGCTGGTGGAAGACCTGGATTAAATTCATCATCAACAAGTAATCCCCATACGTTTCCAAATGAAACGCGTCCAACTAAATCTTCAATATCAACACCGCGGTAACGAAGCGCACTGCCTTCTTTATCTGGTTCAGCAATTTCAGATTCAAAAGCTATGACACCTTCGAGACCTGGCTTGAAATCATCTGACACAACGCGCTCCTTTAGTGGGTATTACGGGGGTAATTCTGCCCCCATACAAGCCATGCTGGCGACCACGAAAGTTGAGATAGCCCTTCGGGCGAAAGTGACGTTAGATACATCCATGGAGCAAAACGGAATCCGAGCCAAGATCTCAGCAATGCGCCGCTCCTACGGCGAAGTCGGCCTGGAGAAATTGCCCGCCGATCCATTTGTGGCTTTTGAAGAATGGATGACGGAAGCTGCAGCCAATGAAATTATTGTTGAAGCAAACGCAATGGTTTTATCTACCGCTGATGGTTCTGGTGAAATTACAACACGAACAGTTTTGCTTAAAGATATTTCAGATGGTGGATTTACATTCTTTACAAACTACTCATCTCGTAAAGCACAAGCTATTGCAATGAATTCGCAAGTAACACTTCTTTTTCCTTGGTATGCGATGGAGCGACAAGTAATTATTTCTGGACAAGCAGATAAAATTTCACGAGAAGAGTCTGAAAGTTACTTTGCAACACGACCATGGTCTAGCCAAATCGGTGCATGGGCAAGTGCGCAATCAGCGCCACTGGCTTCTCGTGAAGAGTTAGAAATGCGTTTTAAAGGGGCTGGCGAAAAATGGCCAGAAGGAAGTGTTGTTCCAACGCCGCCACATTGGGGTGGTTTTCGAGTGATTCCCGACAGCATCGAATTCTGGCAAGGAAGATATTCCAGATTGCACGACCGCATTAAGTATTTCAGAGCCGATGCAAAATCCGATTGGGAGATGCAGCGTTACTTCCCGTAAGATTTATCCATGAGCATCGTTATTCCTAATGGCATTAAGCCAATCGATGGTCGTTTTGGTTGCGGTCCTTCAAAGATTCGCCAATCTGCTTTAGATAATTTGCACAAGAGTGGTACATCAATTCTTGGAACTTCACACCGACAAAAGCCTGTAAAGAATGTGGTTCATGAAGTACGTGAAGGATTGAAGTCACTGTTTTCGCTTCCAGATGGTTACGAAGTAATTCTTGGAAATGGTGGCACAACTGCATTTTGGGATATCGCACTCTTTGCTCAAATTGAAAATCGTTCCCAGCATCTTGTCTTCGGTGAGTTTTCATCTAAGTTCGCTAAAGGTGCAAAAGATGCTCCCTTTCTTGGCGAACCATCAATTGTTAAATCTGAACCAGGTTCGCACCCAACAGCCGTTGCTGAAGATGGCATCGATGCTTATGCCTTTACACACAATGAAACAAGTACTGGCGTTGCCATGCCAATCATTAGACCAGCAGGCACAGATGGCGCACTCGTTTTAGTTGATGCAACTAGTGCAGCAGGTGGACTTGTCGTTGATGCCAAAGAGTTTGATGCGTATTACTTTGCGCCTCAGAAATCATTTTCATCTGATGGTGGGCTGTGGTTCGCCCTTATGTCACCGGCTGCCATCGCCCGTGCAGAAAAAATTAAGGCAAGTGGCCGATGGACTCCAGCTATTTTGGATCTCAACATCGCAATTGAAAATTCAAGACTGGATCAGACCTATAACACTCCTGCTGTTGCCACTTTTATTTTGCTAGCCGATCAACTCAAGTGGATGAATGAAAACGGCGGCTTATCTTTCTCAACTGGACGAAGTGCGGATTCTGCTTCACGTATTTACTCATGGGCAGAGAAAACTTCGTACACAACGCCATTTGTTACTGACCCAGCAATGCGCTCTAAAGTTGTGGCGACAATTAACTTTGACGATTCAATTGATGCACTCAAAGTTGCATCAATTTTGCGCGAAAATGGAATCGTAGACACCGAGCCATACCGTAAATTAGGTAAGAATCAGCTTCGTATTGGTATGTTTCCTTCTGTCGATCCCAGCGATGTTGATGCACTTACTGCGTGCATTGATTACGTTGTAGCCGCGCTTTAATTTATCCGTAAGGAAAGTAATGCCACATACATTTACGCGCGATAAAACCTTTTGGACAATTGCACTTCAAGTAACAATTCTTAACTTTTATTTAGGTGGATTCGGGCCAGCTCAACCACTCTTGCGCTCTGATCAAGGCACATCGCTGACTGTCGCTGGATTGCACGGCACAGCCATGGGTATTGCTGCTATCTGTGCAGGATTATCTAATTCACGTCTTGTTCATTATTTTGGCCGCGAAAAAACTTCTTGGATCGGAATGTGGCTCTTCTGTATCGGTGTGCTGATATTCGTAAGCTTTAAGTCAGTTGCTTTCACGCTTTCTGCAACCTTCATAGGTGGTGTTGGAACATCAATAGTCATCAATAACATGGTTACAAGGCTTTCTCACCACTTTAAGCAGGCGACTCCTTTGGCTCTGCCTCAATCAAGTGGAATTAACTCCATCGGATTTGTACTTGGAACAATTGCAGTGGGCACCCTGGCAGGAACAGCAATTAGTTGGCGCTTCGGATTATTGCTAACTATCCCTGCAACAATAATTCTGTATTTCTTTTCACGTGATAAGAATCGAGATCCTCACGATCGCGATATCAGCGTTCGTCAAAGGGGCAAACTCTCCCGCACATACTGGATAGCGTGTTTCGGTTTCTTCATCTGTATTTGTACTGAATTTGCCACCTCTTTCTGGGCTGCTGCTTTGTTGCGAGATCGAGTTGGCGGAACTGCTTCGGCTGCAACGTTGGCAATTGTTGCACTCGGTTCTGGAATGGCTGTTGGTCGTTGGTATGGAGCAATTGTTTTGAAAAAACTTAAGTTAGATCAACAGTTGATCACAATTATTATTTTGCAGTTCATCGGTTTCGGCATCTTTTGGTTTTCACATAGTTTGATTGTTTCTTTGGTAACTCTCTTCGTCACTGGTCTTGGTATCTCAATGCAGTTTGCGCTCTCATCACTTCGTCTTATTGGGTTTAGTGACAAGCGTCCAGATCTAGCCATTGGAATTAGTTCACTGGCTGCAGGATCTGGAATCGCATTGGCGCCATTTATGCTCGGAGTTCTCGGAGATAGTTTTGGAATTTCACGTGCTTATTTAATGGTGCCAGTTTTGATTCTGATTGCCCTGGCTATTGTTATTCTTGTCCCATCCAAAGTTGAGGAGAGCCATGAGTTACAAAACTAGACGATTAGTAACGATTGTTGCATTAATCGGTTTATTGGCACTAATTGTCTTTAGTGGTTTTTAAATGGATAAGCATCTTCGCAGCATCGTTCTTTTGATTGCCGCAGGAACTATTGCCTGGTTAATTGCAGGCGCAGTATTTTTAGTTTTGGGTTCAGATACAAAGTACGTATGGACCTGCGTCTGCGGTGCAGCACTCGGTGTATTCGGTGTTCGTTACACAATCCGTAGATCGCGCAGAAGCGGAATTTAAGCTTCTAGCTGTCCCGCAATACCGCGAAGAACTTTTCCAAGACGCTCTGCTTCGATTGCAGATGGATGACGTCCATGGCGCAAGCCATTTCCAACCTTGTCCAAAATCTTGATTGTGTCTTCGATCATCGCTGCAAGATCATCGCTATTGGTACGTGAATTCGCTGCAAGCGATGGTGGTGCATCAATAATTTTTACAGAAAGCGCTTGTGGTCCACGACGACCATCAGCAACACTGAAGTCCAACTTTGTTCCAGGCTTTACTGTTGATACGCCTTCTGGAAGTGAAGTTGAAGCAAGATAAACATCTTCGCCTTCATCGGATGCGATGAAACCAAAACCTTTTTCAAGGCTGAACCATTTCACTTTACCTGTAGGCATGGGGAGTGCTCCTTGCTAATTTCTATATTCGTTTAAGCCGCGGGGGCCACGGGCAGAGGGCTAGTTTATCAGAGCGTTGCTTCGGAGTGCGCGCCGCATCCGTGGTCAACGGAAACCACGCGTGCATCCTCAGGTGAAATCGCATTAGCGCAGACACCAAATGAAGCGCGAAGTGATCCTGAGATTGGCACAAAGAAAGCGCATGAAGAACATGGTTTTGGTGCAGCTTGTGCAATTGGTGATTGCGGTCCGCGATCACTTTCATACCAACGCTTACTTGCTTGATCGCGTCCTTCGATAGACATTACTCGTGCACGACCAAGTCCAAGATCAAATACTTGCATCGCATCTAGTTCTTCATCTGCAATCAATGAATGTACAGATGGAACTAAACGTGTGTCATCAAGTGAACTTGGAACAATGTCACCAACACCAACATCACCTGGTTGTATGCGATCACGGTATGCAACCCACTCTGGAGCCAGAAGTGCATCAGGTCCTGGAAGAACTACGACGTCGCAAATTGTTGGTTCAGAATTCTTATCAACTTTTGCGATCGTGACACACCAACGCCAGCCTTTATAACCAGCGAGATGTGCTTCAAACAAATATGTTTCAACGCGACCGTCATCATCGATTTCCACGGATACATCTGCGCCAACTAATTCTGGATTGCCAGCATCAGCAATTGCTGCAGAACGTGCGAGTTCGAGTGTGCTCATCGGATAAGGATAAAGCAGAACGCCACTACCGAGTTAATCGGCAGTGGCGTTCGTAACGCTTTACGCGTGAGAAATTAGAAGTCCATATCTCCGCCGCCACCACCTGCAGGTGCTGCAGGTGTCTTCTCTGGCTTATCGGCAATAACTGCTTCTGTTGTAATAAATAGTGCTGCAATCGATGCTGCATTTTGAAGTGCAGAACGTGTCACCTTTGCTGGATCGATGATGCCAGCTTTAATCATGTCAACGTATTCACCAGTTGCTGCATTTAATCCGTGACCTGCTGTGAGGTGACGAACTTTTTCTACAACTACTCCGCCTTCAAGGCCGGCGTTAACAGCGATTTGCTTAAGTGGCGCTTCGATTGAAACTTCTACAATCTTCGCACCAGTTGCTTCATCGCCTTCAAGTTTTAACTTTGCGAATGCTGCTGTAGCTGCTTGCAATAGTGCAACGCCACCACCGGCGACGATGCCTTCTTCAACTGCAGCCTTTGCATTGCGAACAGCATCTTCAATGCGGTGCTTGCGCTCCTTAAGTTCTACTTCTGTAGCAGCTCCAGCTTTAATAACTGCAACTCCACCAGCAAGTTTTGCAAGACGCTCTTGTAGTTTTTCACGATCGTAATCTGAATCGCTCTTTTCAATCTCTGAACGAATCTGTGCAACGCGGCCCTTAATCTGAGCATCGTCTCCGCCACCTTCAATGATTGTTGTCTCTTCCTTAGAGATAACAACCTTGCGAGCGCGACCTAGAAGTTCTAGTCCTGCTTGATCAAGTTTTAGACCAACTTCTTCAGAGATAACTGTTGCACCAGTAAGAATTGCAATGTCTTGAAGCATCGCCTTGCGACGATCTCCAAAGCCAGGTGCCTTTACCGCTGCTGAACGGAAGATTCCGCGAATCTTATTTACAACCAAAGTTGCAAGCGCTTCGCCTTCTACATCTTCGGCGATGATTGCAAGTGGCTTTCCTGATTGCATAACTTTCTCAAGTACAGGAACAAGATCCTTGATGTTTGTGATCTTTGAATTAACTAGAAGTACGTAAGCATCTTCTAGAACTGCTTCCATGCGATCTTGATCTGTTACGAAGTATGGAGAGATGTAGCCCTTATCAAAGCGCATACCTTCTGTCAGTTCGAGTTCGAGCCCAAAAGTATTTGACTCCTCAACAGTGATTACGCCCTCTTTGCCAACCTTGTCCATTGCTTCGGCGATCATTTCACCGATAGTGACATCTGCGGCTGAGATAGATGCTGTAGCTGCAATCTGCTCTTTTGTTTCAACGTTCTTAGCCATTGAACTGAGCTCTGAAACAATTGCTGCTACTGCCTTTTCGATACCGCGCTTAAGTGCCATTGGGTTTGAACCCGCTGCAACGTTACGCAAACCTTCGCGAACAAGTGCTTGTGCAAGAACTGTGGCTGTAGTTGTTCCATCGCCAGCGACATCATCTGTCTTCTTAGCAACTTCCTTAACTAGCTCTGCGCCAATTTTTTCCCATGGATCATCAAGTTCGATCTCTTTAGCGATTGAAACACCATCGTTAGTGATTGTTGGTGCGCCCCATTTTTTCTCGAGAACAACGTTACGTCCACGAGGTCCAAGGGTTACCTTCACTGCATCTGCAAGCACGTTCATTCCGCGCTCTAGCCCACGACGAGCTTCTTCGTTAAAAGCAATCTGCTTTGCCATGCTTTTGTACTCCTCAATAATGTTTTGATACCGGGTGAGGCTGTAATTATCACTCTAGCCTCGAGAGTGCTAACGCCAAATCTACGGGAGTAGTTCCCGGACTGCAAAACGAGGGCGGAAGAGGAGAGGGTTTTTAGCGAGCAGAACGTGCGGACATGCGTGCCTCGCGCAGGCGGCGAAGGCGCTTAACCAACATCGGAGCCGCAACCAAAGCGTCCTCGCGGTCGATTAAGTCATTGAGTAATTGGTAATAACGAGGTGCGCTTAGATCAAAGAGTTCTTTAATTGCAGACTCTTTAGCTCCTGCGAATTTCCACCATGTTCCTTCAAATTCAAGGATGCGCGCTTCTAATTCGCTCAAACCAGCAGGCGAATTGCTCACGTTTTCCATCATGGACATGGGCTAAATCTTACGGGGCGAAGATTAAAAAGTGTGGGATTTACAGAGTAGCCAAGATTGCTTCGATGTCACTGATTTTTGTCCAAGGATTAACGATTGCAAATCGCAATATTGGCTGACCTCTATCGGCTGATGGTGGAATAAATCCAATCTGGTCGGCCAATAATTTATCGCTCCATTGTTGATATTGCGCCGCACTCCAACCTGGGCGAGTAAAAGCAACAATCGAAAGTTCTGGTTCGTACAGCAGTTCTAGATTTGGATGTTTCTTAACCAACTCTGCTGCTTGTGCTGCAACATCCATTGTTGCTTGCATCGCATCTGCATAAGCATCCGTGCCATGTGCTGCCAGCGAAAACCAAAATGGTAAACCACGTACGCGCCTTGTTAAGTGAATTGCATAGTCAGATGGATTCCAAGAGCCATCATGAAGTGTTTCTAAGTACGTTGCGTGCTGTGTGTGAGTTTCACGTGCTAATTCTGGATTGCGGTAAACAAGTGCACACGCATCAAAGGGAGCAAATAGCCATTTGTGCGGATCAACAATAAAGGAGTCTGCTTTTTCTACGCCGTTAAACTTCGCACGGACTTTGGGTGCACAGAGCGCTGCTAAACCATAGGCGCCATCAACATGGAACCAGATACTGCGATCATGTGCGACATCTGCAATTGAATTGATGTCATCAATAATTCCCAAGTTAGTTGTGCCAGCTGTTGCAACAACTGCAAAGACTCGTGCTGTACCGCTTGCATGTAGTGCATCGATTTCGCGGGCAACATCTTCTCCATGCAGCTTACGATCCGTGCGGGTAGCAATCTTTAGAACATCAACATCCATAACATTTGCAGCCGAAGCAATCGATGAATGCGCTTCTTCACTGCATGCAATTACCCAACGAGTTGTGTGTGGAAACTTCTTGCGCGCTTCTGCGCGTGCTACGACTAGTGCGGATAAATTGCCGATTGTTCCGCCTTGTACGAAAACTCCGCCCGCAGTTGCTGGCAATCCTGCTAAATCAATGAGCCATTGAAGTGCTTGGTTTTCTGCAAATACAGCGCCCGCACCTTCTTGCCATGAGCCGCCGTATAAAGCACTCGCACCAACGACTAGATCAAATAAGTTTGCGAGTTCACTGGGTGCAGATGGAATGAAAGCTAAATAGCGCGGATGATCTGTTGAAATACACGCTTTAGCTAAGACATCAGTGAAAACTTTTAAAGCTTCACTCCCGCCCAATCCCCTAGCTGTAATTGTGTTTCCAACTTCACGAAATAAATCTGCTTCAGTACGGGGACCATCTAGTGGAGGATCACTCTTTAATCGTTCGAGACTGTACGCAAGAATTTCATCCGCAAGGTTTTCAACTTCAGGTGTGAACTCATGCATCCGCTTCTGCTCGCTTTACGATATTTCTAATCATCGTAGGAAAAACCAAAGTATGTAAAGGAGCTACGACGTACCAATACAACTGTCCACCAAGACCACGTGGAACAAAGGTTGCATCCTGAATAATTCTTGTCTTGCCCTCGTGCTTATCAACTCTAAATTCGAGCCATGCTTTTCCTGGTAAAACCATTTCG
Source organism: Streptomycetaceae bacterium (assembly GCA_027488575.1). Classification (GTDB taxonomy): domain Bacteria; phylum Actinomycetota; class Actinomycetes; order Nanopelagicales; family Nanopelagicaceae; genus Planktophila. The sequence continues at coordinate 73,772 of JAIYBJ010000017.1, forward strand.
GCATATAACTTCATACGCACACCATGTTCGATTTCTTCTACGCGCCAAAAATCTAAGCTGTCACCAACACGTAATGAAATTGAGTCACGACGTCCGCGACGTAAACCAACTCCACCGAAGAAGCGATCAATTACGCCGCGTGCCCACCAGAGAAAATCAGATCCATACCAACCATTGTCGCCACCAATGCTCTCAATGTATTTCCAGACAGTTTCAATTGGAGCGCTAGTTAGTGCTTCGCGATGATCACTCAGAATCATTTCGCCAGCCCATTCAGGATCACCTTGTGCTTTTTGCCATGGTGCTGTTGGTGTTGATGCATCAGACCAACGCGTTTCTACGTTGTGATCATTTGTTCGAGTAAGAGCTAACTTAATTGAATCCTCAACATTTAATAAACCTTCAGGAGGTGGCGGGATCAAGGCATCCACACTCTTGTTTTTGTCTGCAACAACTTCACTGATGAGTGAGCCAACTAGTGGACGCGCAAGAGATGTTGGAACAGGAGTGACCAGACCAATCCATAAACTTGAAAGATTTGGTGTAAGTACTGGAACCTTAATAATCCAACGTCTGCGCAATCCAGATAACTTGGCAAATTTCTGCATCATGTCGGCATATGACAAAACTTCGGGGCCACCAATATCAAAGACTTGGTTGACTGGTTTTTCTAGTACTGCTGCTTTACGCAAGTAATACAAGACATCTCGAACAACAATTGGTTGCGTTAAATTTGAGACCCACTTTGGGGTTGTCATGATTGGCAGACGGTGTGTGAGGTGTCGCAACATTTCAAAGGATGCGGAACCAGAACCGATGATGATGCCCGCGCGAAATTCGAGAACTGGAACAGATGTTGATGCCAACTCTGTGCCGGTTTGTACACGTGAGGCTAAGTGCTTACTGCTGTTCTTATCATTGGCGATTCCGCCCAAATAAATTATCTGTGAAACGCCAGCGCGTTCTGCTGCTTGTGCGAATGTGCGAGCCATTTCAGATTCGATAGCTGTGAAATCAACACCAACGTTGATTGAGTGCAGGAGATAAAAAGCAGTATGGATTCCAGAGAGTGCTCTATCTAAATCAGCAGCACTGGTTGCATTTCCCACAACGACTTCGACGTCTTTAGCCCATGTGCGGTCTTGTACTTTGATGCGATCTCGAACTAATACGCGAACATCGTGTCCATCGGCTAGTAATGTGCGGACAAGTCGCCCACCCACGTATCCAGATGCGCCAGTCACTAGGTACTTACGCTTTTGATTCTGCTGACTCATGGTTATCAGCCTAGACTTAACCCAAGAAATCCAACACTTGAAGGAGGCGACATGAGAAAACCACGCGTTGTGATTCTTGGCGCCGGCTTCGGAGGTTTAACCACTGCGCGCGCACTTGGCGATCACGCAGATGTAACTGTTGTTGACCGCCATAATTTTCAAACATTTTTACCATTGCTCTATCAAGTTGCATCCGCCGGATTAGCTGCCGATCACGTCGCCCACCCTGTTCGTGGTGCACTTCGTAAATCTGGCGCGCAGTTTCGTATGGGCTCTCCGATAACTGTTGATCACAACAATAAAACAGTAAAGCTCGACAGCTCAGAAGTTCTTGCCTTTGATCATTTAATTATTGCACTCGGTTCTGCAACAGCAGATTTTGGAGTTAAAGGCGTTAGCGAATTTGCACTCGGAATGAAGAGCGTGCACGAAGCTCTCTCTATTCGTGCAGAAGTTATGCGCCGCTTTGAAGATTTATGTCGCTTCCAAGATGACACTGATTTCACTATGGCTGTCGTCGGTGGCGGACCAACAGGTGTTGAAATGGCTGGCGCATTTGCCGAACTTGTTCGTGGTCCACTAACTAATGATCAAGCCGATGCCGCAGCGAATATCAAGATTGTCTTAATCGAAGCGGGACCTCGTTTGTTACCAAGTTTTTCTCCAGCGCTATCTGCTCGCACAAAGAAAGATTTAGAAAAACTCGGCGTCACCGTCATGCTCAATACCGCAGTAGAAGAAGTAACAAACTCGGCAATTAAAATTACTGGGGCTCCAGAGATTCCAGCGCAAGTAACAATCTGGGCTGCAGGAGTTAAGGGCGAACCAACAGCGTCGAAATTGAATCTTCCATTAATCTCAACTCGAATCGATGTCGAAGATTCACTTCAAGTAAAGAACTACCCACACATCTGGGCAATTGGTGATATTTCTGGATTCAAAGATGCACATGGAAAGTTTCTGCCGATGGTTGCTCCAGTTGCGCTGCAACAAGGGCGATTTGTTGCAAAGCAGATAATTAATCTTGCACAAAACAAAGCGTTAAAGTCATTTAAGTATCGCGATAAAGGATCAATGGCAACAATTGGTCGTCACAAAGCAGTTGTTGAAGTTGGCAAGTTCAGAATGACTGGTGTGCTCGCTTGGTATGCATGGCTTTGGTTGCACCTTTTCTACTTACTGGGTGGGCGAAATAAAATTGGCACCATGGCTGATTGGACCTGGAACTACTTAACATTTGACCGTGGCAATCGCCACATCATGGATTCCATTTAAATGCAGCAATACATCAACCTGCGTGGCCACGAAGTATTTACCTTTCAATGGTCAAAGCGGGGCGAACCACTTGTTATTTTGCACGGCGGATTAAGCCACAGCGAAAAGACCAAGAAATACCTTCTGCCAGCAGTTAAACGAAACTTTAAAGTCTTTGCTTATGACCGCACCGGTCACGGACGCACTGCCAATCAAAAGGGTAGTTTTCACTTTAACTTTCAGACTAAAGAGCTGATCGCTTTCTTAGAAGATGTTGTTAAAGAACCTGCACATTTAATTGGAATCAGCGATGGTGCAAACATTTCACTAATGGCTGCTATCGCTCGCCCAGAATTAATTCGCTCAGTTGTTTCAATCGGTGGAAATACAACAGCTGGACAGATTCGTATGAAGTTTGGAAAGCCAGAAGTCTCCCCAGAATCACAAGAAGAGCATGACCGCTTATCCCCCGATCATCCATCAGAGTTACTCAAAAAAGTAGCAACTGCTTTTAAGGTCTGGAAGAGCGAACCAAATATTGCGATAACACAGTTAAAAAAGATTAAGTGCCCTGTCCTGGTTCTTGCAGGCGATGACGATGTGCTTAGTGCAAAAGAATCAGAAAAGATTTATCAGGCAATTACAAATGCCCGCCTAGCAATTGTTCCTGGGGCGTCACACGCAGTAATCAAGGAAAAAACAGATTTAGTTCAGGCATTGCTAAAAGATTTCTATGCCAATCCGGATTATCCGATGACGCACAATCCGGTCAGTCGGATTAACAATCTTTCTTAACAATCTACGGGTGTAATTGTTCCAGTCTTAACATCATAAATAGCTCCGCCAACAATCACGCCTTCTCGAAGCAATGGATACGAACGCACTCGTTGCACATCTAAAACGAGCGCAGCTCTTTGATCCTTCACAGTTTTAAACTCAAGCGAGCGCGTATCGATTCCGTATTGACCATCGATGAGCGCATGTATCTCTTCTTCGCTCTCCTGCGCCATTCTGCAATCGGTATGTGGCATCACAAGTATTCGATCAACACCTAATAGATATGTGCCTAAGACCAACGTACGCAATACGTCATCTGTTACACGTGCACCGGCATTGCGTAATATTTTTGCATCCCCTGATCGCATTCCTCCGACAGAGAGCGGATTAATGCGCGAATCCATGCACGTAACAATTGCTAAACCTTTTGCGGCGCGACCGGTTAGCTCTGAGTATTTAAATTGGGCGACGTATTCCTTATTGGCTGCCAGGACATCTGCGAAGCCATCGGTGGGAAACTGATCTGATTGCATATCGCCCCGATTTCCTCGCCCATTAGCCCGCTTCGTCCGAATTCTATGCGTGAAATTGAGAGACACCTGCCCTCAGAGAGTTGCCTTACCGCCGCGTAGGCATGACTATTGAGCCGGTGCATTTTCCCTGAGGAGGCCCCACGCCATCTCAGATCAGAAGGTCCACGCTTCGTTCGCGCGAACGAAGGTCAACAAATTGTCCTCATGGAGGCTAAGTAAATGCTCGAATTATCAGCCAACCAGTGGAATACGCTTTACAACGTATTTTCATTTGGTTTGATTTCTATGCTCGCGTGCACTGTTTACACACTCGTGTCACAGTCCCGAGTACTTCCTAAGTACCGTAACGCCCTTGTACTTTCATCAATGGTTACATTCATTGCTGGATACCACTACTGGAGAATCTTTGATTCATTCAAAGATGCATCAGATGGCTACAAGGTAGCAACAACTGGAGCAGGTTCATTCAACGAGGGATACCGCTACGTTGACTGGCTATTAACTGTTCCACTACTTCTAGTTGAAGTTATTGCAGTACTCGCTCTTGCAAAGGCAGCATCATCTTCATTGATCAACCGCCTTGTACCAGCAGCAGTTGCAATGATCGCACTTGGTTACCCAGGTGAAATCTCAACAGATGACGGCACAAAGATCCTTTGGGGCGTTCTCTCAACAATTCCTTTCCTTTACATCCTCTACGTATTGTTCGTTGAGCTTGGCAAGTCACTTGATCGCCAACCAGCAGGAGTTGCAGCGACTGTAGGTCGTCTACGTCTTCTTCTAATTGGTACATGGGGCGTTTACCCAATCTCATACCTATTCCCACTACTTGGAATCACTGGAACAGATGCATTCATGTATCGCCAGATTGGTTACACAGTTGCGGACGTAGCTGCTAAGTGCGTATTCGGACTCACAATCTACAAGATTGCGAAGATGAAGTCTGCTGCAGAAGGTATGTCAGAAGATAAGTAACACTTAATAAAAACGGCCGCCAAGTCTGACTTGGTGGCCGTTTTTATTTCTTCTAATTTAGTTAATCAAATAATCAGTTAATAAATGAAAAGATAATCAGAGCAGCTCCGACGATTAGAGCAATTGTTTTTCCTGCTTGTGTTTCAAGCCAAGCTAATCCAGCCTTAGTAAATCCAAGAATCAAAGTAATAACGCCACCTGCAATGAGAATCAAACTATTTGTCATCGCATTTGGATTGCTATCTTGATAACGCCAGTTAAGTAAGCCGAGTGCAATAAAGAGATATCCGGCCCAACGAGCATTTGTTTTAACCATGAGCCCCCCGTCAGGATTGAACTGACGACCTACGCATTACAAGTGCGTTGCTCTACCACTGAGCTAGGGAGGCCTTTCGTGCTGCGCAATTATGGCAGGAGATTACAAAATCTAGAAATCAAGCCTTGGAGCCCCATGAGCGGTAGATTTGCACAATGCTATTAGGTGTCTTAGACGTTGGATCCAACACTATTCACCTCCAGGTAATGCAAGCTCACCCTGGTGCACGGCCAACCCCGACAACAAATCTAAAAACCGAACTTCGCTTAACTGATTACTTAGATGAAGTTGGAAATATCTCGCCTATTGGTGTTGAAGAACTGCACAAAGCAATCGGTGACGCACTTGTTCATGCAAAAGAGTTTCAAACTGAAGAGATTGTAGCTTTTGCCACTTCTGCTATTCGCGAAGCTACAAATGGTCCAGCAGTAATTAAAGAAATAACTGAACGCCACAATATAGAGTTGCAAATTCTTAACGGCACCGAAGAAGCTGCGATGACATTCTTAGCAGCGCGCAGATGGCTTGGTTGGTCCAGTGGTCGATTATTAATTTTAGATATCGGTGGTGGCTCTCTTGAAATGGCAGTCGGAGATGATGAATTTCCAGATGAATCACTCTCCCTTCCACTTGGCGCTGCTCGACTAACACGAACTTTTTTGCGCAATGATCCGTACTCATCTAAAGATGTTAAAAAACTAGAAGAGTTCGTAAAAGAAGCTTTGGGTTCTTCTTTAACCCCTGCACTTAAAGAACACCGCGCAGATCACTACGTTGCAACAAGCAAAACTTTTCGAACTCTTGCTCGCTTAAATGAGTTTTGGTTTAAGGACAACCCTAAGAATCTCAATATTTCATCTCTAGAAAAAGCAATTCCTAAATTGCTCGCAATGAATAATAAGGAGCGAGCAGAGCTGCCTGGAGTTTCTTCAAATCGAGCACAACAGATTGTTGCGGGCGCAATCGTGGCCTATAACGTTTTAACTAAATTAGAGCTGGACGAAGTTGAAATCTGCCCATGGGCGCTACGAGAAGGAATTGTGCTCAAATGGCTCGATTGGATGAAGATTTAATTAGATTTGTGGTGCTTCAACCCAATCAACGCTAACAACTTCACCATCTCTGTGATGAATTACCCACGCCTCCGCTGGCTCTAACTTTGAGTCGAGTTCTTTGAAGTACTTCTTGCCTACTAGCTTCTTGAGCACCTTCGGAAGAATTGGATTGTGGCTGCAGATAACAGCACGATTACCTTCTTGCATCAACGTTGATACGTAATCAAGGGCCGCCTCTTTATCTTTTGAATACATGTCTTCACTCAAATCAAGGCCAATGATCGTATTTAAATCGAGTGCTCGTGTTAAATCCTCGACAGTCTGCATGCATCGATAAGCATCCGATGAATGAATTTCAGAAATACTGTAAGGATAAAATTGTGGCAACAATCGCTTTGCCTGAAGTTGTCCTAAATTATCAAGTGGCCGATCGGAATCTTCACCATCCCATTCGTCACGTTTTAACGCCTTTGCGTGACGTAACAAAACTAATGGCGTTGTCTGGACTCCAAATTCAATAAAGAAGTCAACAATGGCTCTGTCATCATCAAGTGTTAATTTTTTTCGAGCCTCTTTTACTTCAAGCCACAAAATCTCATCAATCTCGTTTTTATCTATAGTTCCTACAGGTTCACCAATTGCTTGCGCACTCCAATAGCGAACAACTTTCTTGCCTTCAGGAACTTTATACATCGCCTGGCCAATTTGTGGCCCAAAAATAGATGCGTAACCAGTCTCTTCGAGGACTTCCCTATAGGCACACGCAATATGTGATTCTTTTTCTTCAACCTTACCTTTTGGCAGGGACCAATCGTCATAACGTGGACGATGCACAAGTGCAATCTCTATTTTCTTATTTGCTGAATAGCGCCACAAAACAGCGCCGGCTGCTCGAATAATTGGAGTGTCAGCGGCCATTTTTACTTCACATTCTTAAATCGTTTAGCGAATAAGGAGTGCATTTCCTTAAGTGGTTTGCCATCTTTGCTCTGAGTAAATCTAGTCCACTTGTCATCTTGCATATGCCAACTAGAAACTTCATCAGATAAACCCAAATCAAGTATTTCTTGCAGATACTCTTTGTGTGACTTCTTATCGATTCGAACAAGACTCTCCACGCGACGATTGAGATTTCTCCCCATTAAATCCGCGCTTCCGATCCAGTACTCATCTTCTCCTGCATTGGTGAAGTGAAAGATTCGAGAGTGCTCTAAGAATCGACCCAGAACTGATCTAACTTTGATGTTCTCGGACTTTCCAGGAATCCCAGGCTTTAGCGCACAGATTCCTCGAACAAGTAGGTCAACTGGAACACCAGCCTGAGAAGCTTCATATAATTTTTCTACAAACTCTTCATCCAATAGAGAGTTCAATTTAAGTTGCACACCAGCTGGCATTCCATCTTTAGCATTTTGAATCTCTTGATCAATTCTCTCGATTAATCCAGGACGCAAAGTTCGTGGCGCAACAAGAAGGCGTGCATAGGATGATTGTGGAGCAAAGCCTGAGAGCTGATTAAATAACTTTGAAAGGTCATCCGTTAACTCTTGATCGCTACTTAGTATTCCTAAGTCCTCATACATTCGCGCCGTTTTCGGATTGTAATTTCCAGTGCCAATATGACAGTAGCTACGTATTCCTGTTGGCTCATCGCGGACTACTAAAGATAACTTTGCATGCGTCTTTAAACCCATTAATCCATAGACAACGTGCACACCAACAGATTCAAGTTTTCTCGCCCATCGAACGTTTGCTTGTTCATCAAATCGTGCGCGGATTTCGATGACAGCTAGGACTTGCTTACCTGCTTCTGCAGCTTCAATCAATGCTTCAACAATTGGTGAATCACCGGATGTTCGGTAGAGCGTCTGCTTGATTGCTAGTACGTGTGGATCTCGCGCTGCATTTTCAAGAAAACTAACAACTGAAGAAGTGAAGGATTCGTAGGGATGATGGAGCAAAATCTCACCTTGGCGAATAGCTGAGAAAAACATGTCTGAATCTTCAGTATCAACTTCCTTTAAAGATTTAGGGGTTCGGGATCTAAATGGAGGGAACTTTAACTCTGGAAAATCAAGATCAGCTAATTTATTCAGACTCGTAAGATCCATTGGGTTAGGGACTGAAATAATATTTTCAGGATTAATCTGCAAATGTTCGGCAAGACTCTCGAGGCGATCGGTATCGATTCCTTCTTCAATTTCTAGGCGAACTGGTGGCCCAAAGCGGCGGCGCTGCAACTCTTGCTCGAGTGAAATCAATAAGTTCTCGGAGTCTTCCTCATCAATATCTAAATCTTGATTTCGTGTGACTCGAAATGTGTAGTGATCCTCAATAATCATTCCTGGGAATAACTCTTGAAGATGTGTGGCAATCACGCTTTCTAGGGGAATATAGCGATGCTTCTTATTCTGGCTTACCGGCATAAATCTATTCAAAATCGGTGGAACCTTAACTCGAGCAAAGAAAACTGCTCCGGTTGTTGGGTTCTTAACGATGACTGCAAGGTTTAGTGAAAGTCCTGAAATATACGGAAATGGATGAGACGGGTCCACCGCTAGCGGCGTAAGAACTGGAAATACTCGCTCGGAAAAAATCTTAGAAACAAATTTACGTTCTTCTGCATCTAAATCTTGCCAATCAAGAATTTCAATTCCGGATTTACTCATCTCGGGAAGCAACTCAGTCTTAAGAATATGAGATTGCCGTGCTACAAGTTCGTGAGTGCGACGTGAAATTTCTTTCATCAATACAGATGGCTCTATGTCCGGACTAGCAGTCATCGGTGAGCCATCTTCAAGATTGCTTAAAACAGATGCAACCCGCACCATATAAAACTCATCCAAGTTGGAAGAGAAAATTGCCATGAAACGAACACGTTCAAGTAGTGGAGTTGACGGATCCGCTGCTAAATCGAGGACGCGTTCATTGAAGGAGAGCCAGCTGAGCTCTCTATCAATCAGGCTAGATGCGGGAAGCATGGGTAAATAGTCACTTTTCTAAATGAACAGTAGGGAAAGAGCAAATGATAACAGTCTTAATTCAATTGAAAAGAGGTGCTTCGTAAGCGCACTACAACGCTGGCCATGATGTCAGCGATGTGTATTTGCCGCTTCGACCATCACCAGATGAACGCCCTCTAATTCTTCGCCATACCCATGGCAATGCAAAGGATATAAACCACCACAAAGTTAGAGCTTTGCGAATTATCCAAGGTTTCTTCTTCGATGCAATAACAGATTCTTTCCAACTTGAATCAAATGGCGCACCGATTCGCTGAAGAACTGCTTGTGCAACTCTGTAGTGCCCTGTTGAATTTAAGTGCAAGCGATCAAAGGCTAGAAGATTTGGGTTAGATGATTGTGGATCCATCGATGCGTCCATAATCATTAAACCAAACTTTTCTGCAACTTCTCGAACAATTGAGTTAAAAGAACTCATGCGTTCTTCCCACACAGCTGATGCTTTACCACCGTTGCCATTCTTTTCTAGAACAGTAAATAGCACCAGAGTTGCACCGGTTTGAACTAATTGAGTTACGGCTCTTACATAAGCAGTTCGAACTACATTGCGATCAAAATTTGGGCGAAGCGCATCATTAGCGCCTGCGTGAAAAGAAACCAGGGTTTGTGGACCATCAATTAGTGGCAGCGCCAAAGGCACTTGCTCTTCAAATACTTGTTTAACTAATTTGCCACGTATCGCAAAGTTCGCGTACTTAAAATCTGGTGTTTGCGCAGCCAGTACATCTGCAACGCGATCTGCCCACCCACGGTATTTGCCGTTGATGATTTCATCACTCATTCCTTCAGAGAATGAGTCGCCAAGAACTAAGAATCGTGTGTATTGCATTTACTTCTTTCTGCGTGCCTCATCAACCCAAAAGAGTGCAATTGAGGTTGCAACACTTGCATTGAGTGATTCTGTTGTTGCATTCATTGGAATTGAAACAACAAGATCACACTTTTCGCGAACTAATCTGGATAATCCTTTTCCTTCACTTCCAACAACAATCATGATTGGCTCTGTTGCAACTTTCATCTCTGACAAAGTGACATCTGATTCGCCATCTAGACCAACAACAAAGCAACCCATTTTCTTTGCGTCCTCTATGGTGCGAGCCATATTCGTTACTTGCGCAACAGGAATACGCGCTGCAGCGCCAGCCGAAGATTTCCATGCAGATGCAGTCATCGCGGCCGCACGTCGCTCTGTCATCACAACTCCTGCAACACCAAATGCTGCAGCGCTTCGAACAATTGCACCTAAGTTACGTGGATCTGTAACACCATCTAGCGCAACAATTAACGCTGGATACTTTGCTCGTTCGCTAATTTCTTGAAACGACGAGTACTGGTATGGCTTAATCGCAAGAATAATTCCTTGGCTATTTGCAGAAATACCTTCAATTTCTGCGCGATGTACTTCGCGAATCGGCAATCCATGATGCAGGGCAAGTTGTAGAGATTCTGCAACGCGATCATCAACATCAATGCTTCGTGCAACCATTAATTCGGTTGCAGGAACAGTGGCTCGCAACGCTTCTAGAACTGCGTTACGACCAGAGACAATTTCGCCTTTTGGTTTTTCCATACGAGCAGAGCGTGCACCAGAAGAAGGTGTGCGCTTTTCAGCAGCTTTCTTTCGTTTAGCAGCTGCGTGATAAGGACGATCTTCAGCTTTAGGTGTTGGCCCTTTGCCAGAAAGACGACGTTTGTTGTTTCCGCCTGTGCCACCTGATGGACCTTTTTTAGATCCGCGCACTGCGCCTTTACGTTCTGAATTGCCGGCCATTTATTTGCTGCCTTCTGTTGGTGTTGCATGTGATGTAATCGACCAACGTGGCCCTTGTGCAGTGTCTTCAATTGAAATTCCTAGTGCAGCTAAACCGTCGCGAATTGCATCGGAAGCCGCAAAATCTTTACGTTCACGAGCCGCAGTACGTTGAGCAAGTGCAAGCTTGATTGTTCCATCCAAAGCCGCAGTTAAATCTGTAGCACCAGATTGAGCAAAAACAGAATCAAATGGGTCACAACCAAGTACTTCTAGCGCACCGCGAATTTCATTTGCATGCTGCGCAATAGCTTTTTTATCGCCGTCAGTGATTGCAGTATTTCCTAAGCGCAGAGATTCTGAGATACCTGCGAGTGCTGTTGGTACAGCTAGATCATCATTCATTGCATCAGTAAAAGTAGCGTTAATGACCGGCGTTGGTTCGGTACCTAGAATTTCTACTGAACGTTGCAAGAACGATTCGATACGACGAAACGCTGTTGCAGACTCTTCAAGAGCGCCCATAGAAAATTCGAGCATTGATCGATAGTGCGCACCGCCGAGATACCAACGTAATTCAATTCCGCGAACTGATTTGAGTAACTCTGCTACTTGAAGTGAGTTGCCGAGTGACTTACTCATTTTTTCACCAGAGGCAGTAACCCAGGCGTTGTGCATCCATAGTTTTGCAAATGGATATCCCGCAGCTTCTGATTGTGCAATTTCATTTTCGTGGTGTGGAAAAACTAAATCTAATCCTCCACCGTGAATATCAAATGCTTCACCTAAATATGTATGCGCCATTGCAGAACATTCGAGGTGCCAACCAGGGCGACCTGCACCCCAAGGAGTTGGCCATGAAGGATCTCCTGGTTTTGCAGCTTTCCATAATGCGAAATCTCTTGGATCTTTTTTATACGTTTCATCGGCGTCCGCTGCCGGCTGTAGATCATCTAGTTTTTGTCTAGAAAGAGTGAGATAAGAAGTTAGTTTGCGAACTTCTAGATACACATCGCCGTTGCCAGGTGCGTATGCGGCGCCACGTTCAATCAGTTTTTGCATTAACTCAATCATCTGTGTCACGTGACCAGTTGCACGAGGTTCGTACGTTGGTGGCATGACATTGAGCGCTGCGTATGCATCAGCAAATGCGCGCTCGTATTTCATGGCAACTGCCCACCACGGCATTTCTTCGTGAACAGCTTTGTGCAAAATCTTGTCATCAATATCTGTGACGTTACGAATAAAAGTTACGTTGTAACCACTCTTTGTAAGCCAACGGCGCAAGATGTCGAAGTTAACTCCGCTTCGGACGTGGCCAATATGTGGTGGTGCCTGAACGGTTGCACCACAGAGATAAATGGATGCTTCGCCATCTTTGATTGCCTTAAAAGGTGCGGTGGTTCGCGTTAACGTGTCATATAAATGCAGCGAACTCATCTGGCAATTCTACCCTTGCTTAATGAGCAAAGCTGACGCGATAGCAGCGATACCGCGACCTTCACCCGTTAAACCCATGCCATCTGTTGTTGTTGCAAGTACAGAAACGTTCACACCGCCAAGGGCTGCAGATAACGCAGCGATTGCTTCACTGCGACGTTCTGCAAGCTTTGGTCGATTGCCAATAATTTGAACAGTGACGTTAGAAATTGCGTATCCTGCAGCTGAAACTCTCTGAAGTGTTTCTTTCAAAAGCGTCACACCAGATGCGCCTGCATACTCTGGTTTATCTATTCCAAAGTTTGTTCCAAGATCTCCAAGTTGGGCGGCAGCAAACAATGCATCACAGATTGCATGTGCTGCAACATCGCCATCAGAGTGACCATCGACCCCAATTTGATTAGGCCATAGCAATCCTGCCAACCACAATTGGCGACCTTCTGCGAATGCATGTGCATCAACACCAACACCAGTTCTAAACAATGATGACGTACCGAGCATTGATAACGCGCTTGCTAAATCTGTTGGTGTTGTAATTTTTAGTGCACGTTCTTCGCCCTTAATGATCAAAACTTTGTGGCCAATCGCTTCTACGAGTGCGCCATCATCTGTAGCATCGGCGCCAGTTGCATGAGCTTTCTTCAAAACTTCTAAATCAAAACCTTGTGGGGTTTGCACGCGTCGAAATGATGCGCGATCTGGGGTTGATGTGACGTGACCGCTTGCATCAATGCTTTTGACTGTATCGATTAATTCAAGACCCGGGATCACAGCAACTTCACCTTTTTCAAGTGAAGTTAAAACACTGTGCGCTAACTCTGTTGTGGCAAGTGCACGGGCCGCATCATGAACCAAAACAAACTTTGCGTTGCCTGAAAGCGCGGCAATCCCTGCGCGCACGCTCTCAGATCTTGTTGCGCCGCCAACAACAACAGTGATGTCATTGCCAACTAGCTCTTGTATTTGTTTTTCATATCCAGCTGGCGCACAAATAACGATTTCAGATGCCACGGGTGCCAAAGCAGCAACAGCGTGTTCTATAAGTGTGCGATTGCCGAGAGTAATGAGTGCTTTTGGAAGTGTGGCGCCGAATCTTTCGCCACTGCCAGCGGCTGCAATGATGGCCGCACACTGGCTCATTTGTTTCCCCAAATACTTAGAAGATCTAAACCAAAATTAAGAAGCTAAAACCTCATCGAGGATAACTGCTGCTTTTTCTTCATCTGTGCGCTCTGCAAGAGCGAGCTCAGAGATCAAAATCTGCTTTGCCTTTGCAAGCATGCGTTTTTCACCAGCTGAAAGTCCACGATCTAAATCGCGGCGATAAAGATCGCGAACAACTTCTGCAACCTTAATAACATCTCCAGATGCCAACTTCTCGAGGTTAGCCTTGTAACGGCGTGACCAGTTTGTTGGTTCTTCTGTGTATGGCTGACGCAAAACATTAAATACACGATCAAGTCCGGCGCTATCTACAACGTCACGAACGCCGACTAAGTCAACGTTTTCTGCTGGAACGCGAACTGTGAGGTCGCCTTGTGCAACCTTTAGAACGAGGTAGGTCTTCTCTTCGCCTTTAATTACTCGAGTTTCGATGGCTTCGATAAGTGCTGCTCCGTGATGAGGATAAACAACGGTTTCGCCGACCTTAAATGTCATGTGTTGCCCTTCGTTAGGGGCTAATAATACCAGCCAATTATGGGGTTAGTCACCTCGAGTTTATGCGTGCAAAAACGCCCTTTTGCCATGAGAGAATAAAGCCACTACATCTTGACAAATACAAAAACTTTATTTTTCAAAGTACTTGGAGATTAGAAATGCGTCTTCGCACAATCGTTACACCGTTAATAATTGCTGTGCTTGCAATTTCTCTAACTGGTTGCGGTGCTGGTCCTAATGCATCGTCGCGACTAATCAAAAAGGTAACTGATGGTCAAGAAGCAGATATCAAAAAAGATGGAAATAGTATTTCGCTAAGAAACTTTGTATTGGTGTCTCTGGCAGATGGTTCTGCAGTTGTTGTCGGCACAATCATCAATCGCGGAGCAAATGAAGATGCTCTGCTCGGTGTAGCAATTCCGGGTATTCAGGCACAAATCACTGGTACCAGCACGATCGCGTCAAATGGAGTCATTACTTTTGAAGGCGACGTTGCAAATGTAAAAGCTGTTATCCCTGGTGCAAATTTGAAGCCAGGAACCCACACAGATCTCTCACTATTTTTTGGTAACGCTGGAGAAATTACTCTAGATGTTTTAGTTCAAAAGCCAGAAGGAATCTACGCAGGAATTACGTCTCAAGCTTCCATCTTGTAACCAAGACCGCGAACGGTCTGAATAATTACTGGATTGGCTGGATCTTCTTCAATCTTCGAACGCAATCTCTTGATGTGCACATCTAGAGTCTTGGTATCTCCCACATAATCACTGCCCCACACGCGATCAATTAGTTGCATGCGAGTAAGCACACGTCCTGCGTTTCGCATTAAGAATTCGAGTAATTCAAACTCTTTGAGCGGAAATGAAATGCTCTCGTTGTTAATGCTTACTAAGTGACGTTCAACATCCATGCGCACTGGTCCGGCTGAAAGTGAGCCACTGTTGGTGCTCTCATCCGTGAATTCACCAGTATTTCGACGCAGTACCGCGCGAATACGTGCAACTAATTCTCGCGAAGAATAAGGCTTTGTAATGTAATCATCGGCACCTAATTCGAGGCCAACGACCTTATCGATTTCGGAATCCTTTGCAGTCAACATAATGATCGGAACATTGGATCGCGTGCGCAACTGCTTGCATACTTCTGTGCCCGATAGCCCTGGCAACATCAGATCAAGGAGAACTAGATCAGCTCCGCCACGATCAAACTCTTCAATTGCTTTTGTGCCGGTATCTGCAACGCATACATCGAAACCTTCGCGGCCCAGCAAATATCCCAATGCATCTGAAAATGAATCTTCATCTTCCACAACAAGAATTCGGGACATTATTTTTCCTCCGTCAAACTAGGGACGCTTACGAGGTTTTCTTGTAAGTCGCCTGTTTCCTTAAATTCGGGAAGTCGCATGGTGAAAGTACTTCCTTCACCTTGCTCACTCCACACAGTGATATCTCCACCATGGTTTGTGATGATGTGCTTTACGATTGATAAACCAAGTCCTGTTCCGCCGGTTGCGCGTGAACGCGCTGGATCTACGCGATAAAAACGTTCAAAGATTCGCTCGATGTTTTCATCTGAGATTCCGATTCCTTGGTCTTTGACTTTTATTTCAGCCAATCCATCTACGTTACTGAGTGAAATTACAACATTTGTCTTGTTTGGACTGTAATTAATTGCATTTTCAATGAGATTGCTAATGGCCATTTCTAATTGACTTTCATCGCCCAAAATTGTTGAGTCACTATTTTTAATGAATTCGATCTTGATCTCACGAGATTCAGCGGTCAATCGAGATTCATCGATGGCTTGCAAGATTAAATCGCTGATTAAAATAGGAGTTGCATCCTTGAGCGGATCTTCATCTTGGATTCGAGACAGATTAATAATTTCTTGAACAAGGTCAGATAAGCGTTTTGCTTCGGCTTGCATTCGTGTAGCAAATCGTTTAATTGCAACAGGGTCATCACTTGCCTCAAGAACAGCTTCACTTAGAATCGAAAGTGCTCCAATTGGAGTTTTAAGTTCGTGTGAGATGTTTGCAACGAAGTCTCTGCGCACAGCATCTAGTCGTCTGAACTCAGAATCATCAAAGATAAGTACTGCAATTACGCCTTGGTTGCCTATAGGAGCAACTCGAACCAGAAGATTGTGAGTACCTTCTCCGATTGGTCCACGTGGTAATTCAATTGTGGCTTCTTGTGAAATCTGGGAGCGGCGGCAAGCGCGAACAATATTTAGAATTTCATTGCTAACTAATTTTCCATCACGCACCATGCCGAGTGTCGTGGAAGCATCAGATGCACGAAGAACTATTTCACCAGGTGCTAACAATAAATATTCAGCATCGACAACTTCGAGAAGATCAACAATGCCGGCTGGAATCTGCGCAGAGTTGGTTGCGTTTTCTCGCGTTGATCTGCGTCCGAACATGGCTCCATCGTAGAGATTGCTCGCGAAACTCTCACCATTAGGGGTGAGCCTGGGTTAGAAAAATCTGTTTCTTAGCCTTCTATTCAATGTCCGTTAACCAACCTCCACCAAGAAAGCCTGAGCGCGAGGTACGGTTATCCAATGCGCGACGCCTTCCATGACGACCTAGATGCCATCGGACTATCTCTTGTTGAGATGAGCGAACTGGTTAGCAAGGCTATGTTGCGCGCAACCAAAGCAATCTTGGAAGCAGACCTTGCTCTGGCTGAAGAAGTTATCTCAGAGGACGAGCGCATCGACCAGCTACACCATGATTTAGACGCTCGAACACTTAATTTAATGGCACGCCAACAACCAGTTGCTGGCGACCTTCGCACACTTGTTACATCGATTCGTATGAGTTCTGATTTAGAGCGCATGGGCGATCTTGCACACCACATCGCAAAGCTTGCACGTATGCGTTATCCAGCGTGCGCCGTTCCACCAGAGCTAGTTTTTATTATTCAAGAAATGGGCGATGTCGCACAAAAAATTATTAACAAAACAACAGGAATCATCACTTCACGCGACACCTTGGCTGCAATTGAACTCGAAAAAGATGATGATGACATGGACAAATTGCACCGCAAGTTATTTGAAATCTTGCTCGATGATAATTGGTCACACGGCATTGAAACTGCAATTGATATGACTTTGTTGGGCCGTTACTACGAGCGTTGCGCAGACCATGCTGTATCTGTCGCTCGCCGTGTGTACTTCCTGGTTACAGGTACGTACGCCTCAGATATTCTCTAAATTACTTTTTACCCTGATTCGCAACCGCTGCAATTGCATCCGCGGCTGCAGCTGGATCTAAATACTCTCCGCCGCTCTTAACTGGCTTCAAGTTAGCGTCTAATTCGTAATACAACGGAATTCCGGTTGGAATATTTAATCCTGCAATATCGGCATCGCTAATTCCATCTAAGTGTTTAACCAGTGCGCGCAATGAATTGCCGTGTGCTGTAACCAAAACAGTTTTGCCACTTAACAAATCTGGTGCAATTTTTTCGTGCCAGTAAGGCAGCATGCGAGTAACAACATCTTTTAAACACTCTGTTTTCGGAAGATCACTTCCTAGTCCGGCATAGCGTGGATCTTTAGCTTGGCTAAATTCTGAACCATCTTCAATTGGTGGTGGTGGAACATCAAAAGAGCGACGCCACAATTGGAATTGTTCTTCGCCGTATGCAGCAAGAGTTTCTTTCTTATCTTTTCCTTGTAGCGCACCATAGTGACGTTCATTTAAACGCCATGATCGTGAAACCGGAATCCAATGACGATCACACGCATCAAGAGCTAATTGCGATGTATGAATAGCACGACGAAGCAGAGATGTGTGTACTAAATCTGGCAATAAACCGCGCTCTGCCAATAGGGCGCCACCACGCTTTGCTTCTGCTTCACCGGATGCGGATAAACGGACATCAACCCAACCTGTAAATAGATTCTTTGCATTCCATTCGGATTCTCCGTGGCGCAAAAGAATGAGTTTGATTGTCATATGAGTATCTTAAATGAAGTGACGAGCAAACTCTAAATTTGCCAGTGATTCACCACGAGAAACTCTCCAAGCCCACTCGCGACGAATTGCATTTGCAAAACCGAGTTCGAGCAATGGATTAAACGATGAATCCGAATACTGCAACACAGCACCGAGCAAACGATCGATTTCGCGATCTGTCACTGCGTTAAGTGGCAATCGCCCAACAAGGTAAATATCGCCAAGCGGATTGACTGCAAATGCAACCCCATACATTGATGCGTTCTTACTCATGCACCAATTGTGCACACCAGCTTCGTTCTCATCGGGTTTGCGGATGACGAATGCGTTAATGCTTAATGAGTGATCGCCGACTACAAGCGCACAATGGGTCTGAAGCTTTGTTTCTCCTGGCAATGTCACTAGAAATGTATTGTCATCTTTGCGGTCATAATCAAGATCGTGTGAATCTAGAAATTCTTCAATAACAACGCGTGGATCAATAGCCATTAGGCACCTGAAGTTTTACGGGCTTCGCGTGCATCAGAGAGCACGCGATCATAAATATCTAGAGTTCCGCGCGCAGTTGCATCCCAACCAAAGTGTGAAGCGTGCTCGATTGCACCTAGTGATAACAAAACACGACGTTGCGGTTCTTGAATTAAACGTGCAAGAACAGATGACCATGCACGTGGATCGTGACCATCAACTAAAACACCAGAAATACCATCTGCAACTGCTGTGCGAAGTCCACCAACTGCTGTTGCAACAACTGGTGTTCCGCATGCTTGTGCTTCAAGGGCAACAAGACCAAAACTTTCTGAATAACTAGGAACACAGACTAAATCTGCTGCGCGATACCACTGTGGCAAATCAACACGAGGAACAGGCGGTGCAAATTGCACAATATCTGAAATTCCAAGCCATGCAACGAGTTCTTTTAAGCGCTCTACTTCTGATGTGTTCGCACCCGATGCTCCGCCAATGATGTTGACAATTAACTTTGGTCGAAGTTGTGGTGAGTGCTTGATCATCTCTGACGTTGCACGAATCAATAACTCTGGGCCTTTGTGTGGCTGAATGCGGCCAACGAAAGTAATAACGAGGGCGTCCTGTTTCAGACCAACAACCTCGCGAGCCGCAGCGCGACCAGCACCTGCTGTAAATGTGTACAGATCAACACCAGGGCTAACAACGTGGACGTTGTCAGGGCATGCGCTGTAGAGAGATACAAGACTTGCGGCTTCTGCATCTGTGTTTGCAATTAATCCAGTGGCTGCTGCAACAACTTGTGTTTCACCTTGCACACGAATCATTGGTTCTGGTGTTTCGCCTTCGGCCAGATTTAAGTTCTTCACACGCGCCATTGTGTGCATTGTGTGCACAAGTGGAATACCGAGCTTTTCTGCCGCTGGCATCGCAACTTTTCCTGAGATCCAATAATGCGAATGAATAACATCGTAGGGATCTGCAGAAATAATTCGCGTAAATTCTTTGGATAGCTCGCCGATTAACTCGGGTAAACGTTCTTTAGTAACACCATCGACTGGTCCAACATTTAATTGTCGAACTCGAACACCCGGTGAAATTTCTACGATGTCTGCAACATCTTTGTTTGTGCGACGAGTGAAAATATCTACTTGCACACCCAACGCAGCCATACGTTCGGCGCTTTCGGTGACATAAATATTCATGCCGCCAGCATCACCAATACCTGGTTGATCCAGTGGTGATGTGTGCACCATCAATGTGGCAATGCGGCCATTCATGTACCAAGTCTACCCGCGTGTTAAGCAGGCTCGTATAGAGCCAATTACCTCAGATCCTCCATAAACACGCTCAGTTCTATCTTCAACGTTAATTCCAAACTCTGCCAATGCAGCAACCATCAATGCTTCAAATGGACGAATAGATCCATCGCTAATCTTGAAAACAATTGTGCGCCCATCTGCAAGTGTTGCAACCTCAACACCTTCGGCGCCCTCTTTCATAAACAATCCAGGAACTTCGCGCATCAAGCGAGTAGTTAATCTTTTTTCTCCTGCAACCATTTCAGGAAAATCTCTACACGCTTGCACAACGCTTTGATGAATCGGATCAGTTGAAATTGTGATTGCACGCATTGCGCGAGCAAGGCCGTGCAGTGAAAATAGAAATAGTGGAGCGCCGCATCCATCAGCACTTGTCAACGAAACTTCTTCGCCAGCTAATGCTTCTAACTCTTTTTTGATTGCTATCTGCAATGGATGAGCTGGATCTAAATAATTAGCGGTTGGCCAACCGGCCGCAACACATGTGGCAAGCATTCCTGCATGCTTTCCGCTGCAATTCATAGCCAAACGAGTCGGTTCGTTATTTGCCCATGTGCGTCGCTCGATTTCGCCGAGTGGCTTATCTTTTGCATTTTGTAAATCTTTTTCAGTTAAGCCAACTGTGGCCAATATTTCTAGTGCGCCATCTTGATGCATTGCAGCGCCAGAGTGACTGGAACTTACGAGGGCTAACAAACGCGGTTCTAATTTTAAGCCGGAACGGATCATGGCACTGGTTTGAATAGATTTAATTGTTGAACGCGGATACGTCAGCTGTGATGGATCACCTTTACTGAGGCGCACGCTTGCATCTGAATTAAGCATGACGAAGTGTCCGGCATGAACAGATTCGACAACACCACTTCGTGTTAGTTCGGCGAGTACTTCGCCAATTGAAAACTTAGTCATTTGATCGAGGAAGTGATGACCAGATGTGGGCTTGTAACTCTTTACCTTCTGCAGCCATGTCGTATGCAAAGAAGAGTTCACCAGCGACTAATCCGTATAAGCGCACACCAGCTGTAACAATTTTTGCAGATGGCGCTGAATAACCTTGATCCATCACAAGTTGAATCTTTGGACCATCAAATTGTCCAACCCAACCTTCGGTGATTCCGGTGTTATGAGAAATCAAAACTTCTAAAACGTTATTTGGTTTAACGCGCCAAAAACCAGTTTCAGATGCACCCGGGCGAATTACTTCACCTTCTGCATCAATAATCCAAGAACGTGAGTAATAAGATAAAAATGGACGTCCATCGTGATTAAAAACTATTTCGTGTGCGTACTCGAATCCTTCAATGCCTGGATATTCACCGCGACCTTTCCCGCGCCATGTACCGACTAACCATGCAAGAGGATTGAGATCTGGATGTAAACCTTCTGGAATTGTGAAAACCACTATCTCTGTCCCTTTAAGTATGTGCTGCGAATTCGAGCGCGTGCTTGGCGTTCTTTTCGGCGGATTGAATAAATAAAGAGCCCCACACCCAATAACAGTGCAGCAACGGCTAAAAGCACAGCGGCTGTGATTTCCATACCCGCTAGCGTACTTTAGAGTTGGAGCATGTCTCGCACAGCAAACCTAGTAATTAAATTAACGGCTGGCCTTGAAGCACCAGAGCGCGTATCGCAGGCTTTCTCTGTTGCATCCGCGGCTCTTGCATCCGGTGTCAATGTTTCATTTTGGCTAACTGGTGATGCCGCGTATTTTGCAGTGCCAGGAAAAGCAGAAGAGTTTGAATTGCCACATGCTGCGCCCTTGGCTGATCAATTAGCGGCGCTTGTCTCAGGTGCACGAGTTGTTTTGTGTTCGCAATGCGCTGTGCGTCGTAACATCAATGATGGCGATCAGATAAAAGGAATTGTTATTGAGGGCGCCGCATCATTTGTAGAAGAAATTACGCGAGAAAGCACGCAAGCTTTAGTTTATTAAGCAGGAACAATAATCTGCTGAATCGCAGGAATCCCATCAACCGTTAGCTGTGCATCAACTGGTGTATTTCGCTTAATGACAGCTAAGGCGATTGTCCCTAGTTCGTGGTGACGAGCCACTGTGCCAAGAAAACCAACTTTCACTTCGCCATTCATCACATCTGTGCCTTGTGGTGGTGACGTAACAACACTTCCATCTAAGTGCAGCAAAACAAGACGACGTGGAGGATTTCCGAGGTTATAAATCTTGGCAACTGTTTCTTGTCCTCGATAACAACCTTTGGCCATGTGAACAGCTTTGTTGAGAACACCTAGCTCGTTTGGAATTGATTTGTGATCTGTTTCAAAACCAATACGCACACGACCGGCAGCAACTCGCATTGCATCCAGTGCCCATGTACCAACTTGTGCGGCGTTCTCGCTAAATACTTTGCGCATCTCATCGAGTTCGGCGCGTGGCACAAGTGCGTATGGTCCGCCCAAATCTGTCATCGCACCTGGTGCGTGAAGTACTGCAAATTCAGAACTCGCATCACGAACGTCAACTCGCAACATAAATTTCATTTTGTTTAGGTACTCAATCAAAGTTTCTTTATACCCAGGATCTAGAACCAAAAAGACTGTGTCGCCATCATCGACAACTAAGAATTGGTATTCAACGTGACCTTGCGGATCAAGAATTAAAGCTTCTTGCCATTGACCGGGTTGTAATTGTTCGTGGTGCTGCGTTGTCAGTGCATGTAACCATGTCAGGCGATCCGCGCCTTTAATTGCAACGATATCCAGATGAGATAAATCTGCCCATGCAGTGCCTGCTTCGAGTGCGCGTTGTTCTTTTACTGGTTCACCGAAATGCCAAATAGCGCCCTTATCTGGGCCATCTTCAACTAGTACGGCACTCACTTTTGCTTAGCGACACAAGCTGCGCATGTGCCGTAAATTGCAAAGTGAGAAACATCTGTTTTAAATCCGTAATCATCTGCGAGCGCGTTAACGAATTGGCTTGCAATCTCAATTGGGGCGTCCCCTACTGCTTCGCAACTTCCGCAGACAAGGTGTAAATGCGTTAGCTCTTCTGCTGCGTGATACGTCGCGCCTCCGTGACCAAGGTGAGTGTGCTGAACAAGTCCAACATTTTCTAGCGTTTCTAAGTTGCGATAGACGGTAGATAAGTTGATACCTGGATGTGTCTGGCGAACTTTTTCAGCAACATCTTCTGGGGTTGCATGGCCTAATTCGCGAACTGCGGATAAAACTAATTCGCGCTGCGGTGTAAGGCGTAATCCCTTATCGCGTAATTCGTGTTTGTCGGCCATGCGATAAGTCTAATCTAGATTTGAATTACTACCTCTGCCGGAACTCCTGTAGCCGCATCCACGCTTAATTCCTTACGCACCCCAGGTGCTAGAACCACAAGAGTCCACGTACCAGGGGCTGCAAAGAAACGAAATTGTCCATCGGTATTAGTTGGAACTTCTGCAGTGAATTCTCCTTGGCTATCTAACAAGCGAACATGCGCGCTAGCCACAGGTGCACCATTTGGCACACCATCTGATTGGCCGTCTTTAAGTATGACGCCTTGAATAACGCTCTGTTTTGTTAGATCAACTCCATCAAGTGATGGACCACCCGGTGTCGCACCGCACGTTTTCAATTACGCACCAACAGCAACAGGAACGCCGACTAATGAACCGTATTCAGTCCATGAACCGTCGTAGTTTTTAACATTGTTAACACCGAGCAACTCGTGCATTACAAACCAAGAAAAAGCAGAACGCTCACCAATTCGGCAATATGCGATTGTGTCATTCGCTAAATCAACACCAGCGCCTTCATAGAGTGCCTTAAGTTCTGCCTCTGATCTAAATGTTCCATCTTCATTCGCGGCCTTTGACCAAGGAATGTTCTTTGCAGTTGGAATATGTCCTTTGATCTGTCCGCCTTCTTGTGGAAGGTGTGCAGGAGCTGCAAGTTCTCCCGAAAACTCTGCAGGAGAGCGAACATCGACAATGTTTCGTGTTCCAATTGCTGCAATTACTTCATCACGGAATGCACGAATTGAGTTATCGCGCTCCTTTGCAACATAGCGAGTAGCAGCGCGTGATGGAACTTCCTTTACTAATGGAAGCGCCTTTAGCTCCCAGAGCTTGCGTCCACCATCGATCAAACGAACATCTTGGTGTCCATAAATCTTGAAATACCAGTACGCATATGTTGCAAACCAGTTGTTGTTTCCACCGTAGAGAACCACGGTTGTCTCATTTGAAATGCCGTTCTTTGATAGCAGCGCTTCGAACTTCTCTTTCGAAATAAGGTCACGCACAAGACCATCTTGCAAATCATCTCTCCAGTGGAAAGTGATTGCTCCTTCAATGTGGCCCTGCTCGTACAGAGTTGTGTCTTCATCTACTTCTACAAATACAACCTTTGGATTATTGAGGTTTTCGCTAACCCAATCAGTTGTTACTAACGCAGTTTCTCTTGACATTTATTTCTCCAATTCTTGGTTATAAAAAGTTATCGAGTGCGGATTCTTAGGACGAGCAGATACATCTCACAACCAAGACAGTAATTAAAGACAGAGTTCAAAAAGGCGGCAGCCAGTGCGAATCCGACAGCGATATTAAATACAAGTGCAGATCCGATTGCGGCGCCAAGCAAACCAGCGAGTGCAAACAAAAATCCCACTGTTTGCGCAAATTGTGGTGGGCGTGAATCTTCAGTCACAACTTCACCGCGAAGGCGCGGCTTAACAATGCGCTTAAAAATAAATGCGTACGGCGTGAATTGAGGACCGCGAATGGCACCAATTGCAAACACAACTGCTTGAAATGCAAGCACCCATGCATTTTGTGTTGCAAGTGAAATTGCTAAAACAATAACTGTCAGCGTTGCACTAAAACGTGGACCGCGAACATCAATCAAAGTTGGTGTTTTTCTCTGTTGTGACATGGCATAAGAATAAAGAGGTTAAATGGTAAAGACTAATTGCGAAGAACTTGCAATTACTTTACAGAGGCAATAGCCGCGAAAACTTCATCGCGTTTAGGCGCACCAACAGCGCGTCCTACTTCGGTGCCGGTCTTATCCAGAATTAAGGTTGTTGGAGTAGACAAAATATTGAGGCGATTGACTAGGTCAAGGTTTGCTTCGGCATCGATGTGAAGGTGTGCCACATCAGCCATGTCAGCTGTCATTTGAGATAAGAGCACACGAGTTGTTCGACATGGTGTGCAAAATGCAGATGAGAATTGAACGAGTGTCACTCGAGATCCAAGAGGTGCACCCAACATCTTCGCATCGAGCACAGCAGCCTTGGCCTTGCGTACTTTGAAAGTCCCCTCACGCATCTTGTGCCAGATCCCGTAGGCAGTAGCCAGCGCAAGCACGATAACGAGTGGAAGCAACGATTTCACAAGAGTATTGTTGCGCACTTAACAGGAATAGGAAACCTCAAAAATGGCCACAGTGTTATTGCTTACAAACACACTTGGTGCCAGCGCGGAAGTTTTACCCGCATTGGGATTACTACAACACAGCGTAAAAATTCTTCCAGCAGAAGCAAGCGTTCTTGTTGATGTTCCAGATATGCAAGTACTTCTCATCGATGCACGTCGTGATTTACCTGCTGCAAAAGCGCTAACAAAATTGCTCACAACGACAGGAGTCGGTGCACCTGTTATAGCAATTACAACCGAAGGTGGCCTATCTGCAATTAGCGCAGAATGGGGCATTGACGATGTCCTATTGGACACAGCAGGTCCCGCCGAAGTTGATGCACGTATTCGTCTTGCAATTGGCACATACCAATCATTGATGAACGCATCAGATCCGAGCGCTGGAGAAATCAGAACCGGCGAAGTTGTGATTGATGAAAACTCTTACACCGCTCGCATCAAAGGTCGCGCCCTTGATTTAACATTTAAAGAGTTTGAACTACTTAAGTATTTAGCACAGCATCCAGGACGTGTATTTACTCGTTCGCAGTTGCTGCAAGAAATCTGGGGTTATGACTATTTCGGTGGAACTCGCACAGTAGATGTTCACATCCGTCGCTTGCGTTCAAAGCTCGGTCCAGAGTTTGAGGCAATCATCGGAACAGTTCGAAATGTTGGATACAGATTCACATTGCCCAACAACGGTAAAGAAGCAACCACCTCTGAGCGCGTCTAAATCCGATGCGCCATATTCTTAAGATCCACCGTTCACTCGCTGAACCAATCCCTGCAATCACGCACTCATACTCAATTCGCACATTTAATCCAGCGACAGACAAGCAGCAATGGCTCGAATTAAATAACACAATCTTTGTCCACCACCCTGATCAAGGAAATTGGGCTATGGCAGATCTAGAAAATCGAATGGCCGAACGCTGGTTTGAAGCCGATGGATTTTTCTTAGCCGTACAAGGTGAGAACATCATTGGTTTTTGCTGGACAAAGATTCATGACGAATTCGTTAATCAAGACCCAATTGGCGAGCTATACGTCATTGGTGTGCACCCAGAACACGCGCACAAAGGAATAGGTCGCGCGGTTTCGATTGAAGCGCTGAATTACTTAGTAAACAAAGGGCTGAAACAATCCATGTTGTATGTGGATGCCGACAATGAAAAAGGTTTGGCCCTTTATAAATCCTTAGGATTTAATTAACGCTGAACTAGTTCTGCGCACATTTTTCTAAATGCTTTTGTATGGGCATCAACATCTTCTTTGGAAGTATCAGGTGACATCAACGCCATATTGTGAAATGGCGTTAACAAGAAACCATCGTTTAGCAGACGCAAATGTATGTACTGCTCTAATTCGAAATCTCCACCATCTGATGCTTCCTTACCTGTGCGAGGAGCTTTAGGAGCAAATATGTACTCACCGCGTGCGCCTAAGCGATTGCAGTGCCATGGCAAACCAAACTCTTCAATCGCAGCATCAACACCATCTGACCACCGAGTGCCGAGTGCAATCATCTTCTTAAAGTTCTTCTCATTCAATACTTTCTTTAGTGTCACGCGCATAGCAGCCGCAGATAAAGCATTGCCCGCTAACGTAGAACCGATTCCGCCAGTATCAACGATTTCGCGCTTCACTTTTGCAGCAATTTGATCCGCAATCGCCTTTGTCATTCCAAATGTTCCAGTTGGCAATCCACCTGCAATTGCTTTACCAATCGTCAACATATCTGGCTTTAGTTTGTGAAGCTTCGTCATTCCGCCAGGGCCCACAGAAATTGTGTGTGTCTCATCAATAATCCAGACAGCGCCATACTTCTTTGCAAGCTTTCCAACGCCTTCTAGGTATCCCTTTTCTGGCAGAACGATCCCAATATTTGTCATCGCAGGTTCCATCAAAATCGCTGCAACGTCACCGTGTGCAAGTGCTGCTTCCATCGCAGCTAAGTTGTTAAATTCAACAACACGAGTTGTCTCAC
This sequence comes from Streptomycetaceae bacterium, assembly GCA_027488575.1. Taxonomy (GTDB): domain Bacteria; phylum Actinomycetota; class Actinomycetes; order Nanopelagicales; family Nanopelagicaceae; genus Planktophila. The sequence goes on from JAIYBJ010000017.1 coordinate 100,956, forward strand.
TTAAATCAACTGGCGCACCAATATTTCCTTCGCGCTTTACGGTGTTTCCTGCTGCATCTAGCGTTGCAAATGTTTCATCAACTGAGCCGTGATAGCACTTGTCGATCACAATAATCTTTTGTTTGCCTGTCACAAGTCGGCAATAACGGATGGAGTGGCGATTCGCATCAGTTGCTGAAACTGTAAATTGCCACATCGGCAGTCCAAAACGTGCGGTCAGATCTTGGCTAACAGCCAGTGCATCCTCTGTTGGAAGCATCGCAGTCAGACCAGAGCTCAGTTGTTTCTTAATTGCTTCAACTGTTGCAGCAGGTGAGTGTCCTGTCATTGAACCGGTATCGCCTAAACAAAAATCAATATATGTGTTGCCATCAACATCTTTAAAGTGCGCACCCTTGGCGCTCTTTACAAATAGCGGATACGCACCCGGCCACTTTGTCATCCACGACATTGGCACGCCACCAGGCATTGATTTCTTTGCTTCAGCAAATAACTTTGCGCTCTTCTTTGTCCGCGCTAAATATCGCTTCTCTTCTTTTTTCATGAGCTTTGCAAGGTGGTCGCGATTAATCATTTGAATATCCTACTTATTCTTCTTCGAAAACAAATAGCGCTTCTATGTAGTGCTCGCCCGTAATTCCTAAGTTCTGTGCATCAGGGGGCGCAGTCTGTGGCTCAATACACACACCATCGGAGTCTTCTGTGTAAACAACCCACCATGGCGCATCTGATTCGATACTAATTCGTGCAACGTCTTCCCACACAACACTGGGGGTTCCGCGCACCTCTGTAAATGCGTCATCCCATGGTTGTGCAGTTGGCGTAACTATTTGTCCATCAGGCAAACCATCTGAATCACGCTGCAACATCTTTGCGGCACTAAATTCAATTTCAGCGCTTCCGCCACGATCTAAATCGCGGACAAACCACGGATGAAAACCCATCCATGCAGGTAATTCACAATCACCTGGGTCGTATTCGAGTGACCAACGAATTGCATCGTCCAGTACTTCAATAGTTTGTTCTACTGTCGCACCGCCATATGGTTTTGGTAAGTGCAACATCGAACGACCTGGACCAATCTCTTGCCACGAAGATTCGTAACCAAATCCATGAATCGCGTGTGGTGGAAAAGCAGTTGTTGGTAATTGAAACTCTTCGCCGCTTGGCGATTTAATAATTCCATCTCGCACGCGCCCAGCCCACGGCGCCATTGCATACCAACCGTATGTCATCGGTGAACCACGGAATTGAACCGCGAATTGCATATCGCGCCAAATCAAAGAAGAGATTCGTGCGCCTTGATCTAAATCTATGTTTATCTGAAACTCTGCATCATCAATGAATTGCACTTAGTTGCCTAGTTTCTCTCGGATTTCGTGAGCATACGGTGGTTGTGCCCCTGCACGCGAACACGTAATCGCAGCAGCAACTGCCGCACGATGCAAAACATCTTTAAGCACGCTTCCACGCATATTGAGCAATCCATCTGTAATCAATCCCTGCACAACAATCGCACCGACTGTGTCTCCTGCTCCCACGGTGTCGACAACGTTTACTTTCTCGCCTGCAACTTCAACAACGCCATCGCTTGTGTAACCAACTAATCCATCAGCCCCACGCGTCATAACAACCAACGCCACACCACCTTGCAACCATTGCTCTGCAATCTTTTCTGGGTTCTGTCCTGGATATAACCACTCAAAATCATCATCACTGAGTTTTACAACGGATGAAATACCAACCCACTTTTCAACGAAAGCCACATACTTATCTCGATCACTCATTACTTGTGGGCGAATATTTGGATCAAAGACAATCGGTGCGAAATCAGCACACATGATCGCCCAATCAAATAAAACATCAGCACCGGGTTGCACCAAGGTTGCCAATGTACCAATGTGCAAAACCTGTGGCTTGTAACGAGAAGGATCTGGTAACCAGGAAGAGTTAAAATCAAAAGTCGCTGTGTTATCTAACTTGAAAACGTATGACGCACCACCATCGGCAGCCAAAGTCACGTGTGCAACCGCCATTGGCAGATCACTTGTCATTGATAAAGATAAATCCACGCCATCTGCAACAAGCTCTGCTCGTGCTTTCACACCGTATGCATCTGTTGATAATCCATCAATGAAGGCAACTTCGTGCCCCAAACGAGCCAACGCCTTTGCTGTATTCGCAGGCCCACCACCAACAACCGCACCACTTGGTAGCTCGTCAATCAAAACTTCACCACACACCCAGATGCTCATATCAGCTCACTTTCTGGATTCGTACGGTGTCAAAATCGCCGCTCTTGATTAACGAAATTTTAATACCGTTGTGTAGAAAGTATTCACCTTCATAAGCCAAGATATCTTTATCTAAAGTTCCTCGAACGAGTCCAGCTAAACCGTGATCACCACTTGAAGACTTCAAATAATATGCAAACTTTGGATAAGCAGTGTCGTTCCCTAGATCTTTTCCTGAACTCTCTTGAGAGCGATCGTTATTCTTTTTGGTATCAACTAGATAAGTTGTGATCCCATAAAAACCAGGGTACATCTCACTTGAAAATGCCTCGCCCCGTCTGGATTCAACAACTAATAATTCATGGTCGTTAAGGGGGATCATCACGCTTTTCAATCCATCTTGGTTTCTATCTAATGGCGTTAACTTGACGGTGAAATCTTGGATGTTGGTGGATTTTCGACATAGTATAGATTTTTCATCAAGCCAACCAGCTAAGAAAGATTCCCAAGTGTTTATAGCAAGAGCAACTCCATATTGATTTGTGGTGATACTCAATGGCCAGCCATTACCAGGTGCGTGACCAGGTAATCCATGCATATGCATAGTTTCGTGAATCCAAATAGCCCATAAAAGTTTTTCGTAGTCTCTTTGATAGGCGAACCTTCCGCCGCCCCA
>JAIYBJ010000018.1 GCA_027488575.1 Streptomycetaceae bacterium
CGTACTTCATCTTGTACTTCCATGCCAAGCATCGTGAATCCTGTAACCCAACAGATACCTGAGAATGCACCGAGGAAGATAACGATAAAGACTGCAATAACTAGGTTTGGAATTACTGCGAGCAGAATCAAGAAGATTCCCGCAGTAGTAAGGGATGCACCAAATAAACGGCGACGTGAGAATTGTGCAAAGACCTTAGGTCCTGCTGCAATACCGACGGCTAGCCCTGTAAAGACAGCACCGAAGAGAACACCGTATGCGGCTTCACCACCACCGAGATCGCCTACGAATGTGCGAGCAAGACCAATGACGGCACCGGCTGCAACAAAGGCACCAACCATTCCAACGATGAGTCCGCGAATAATCTTTGAACCAGAGACTGCTTTCCATCCTTGCCAGAGTGATTTAGCAACACTTGCTTCTGTGCCTTTCTTCGCCTCTTTAACCTTAGGAATTTCATGAATTCCCCAAATTGTGTATGCGGCAAAAGCAAAACTTAAAGCGTTTATGTAGAGCGCAATATCAACTGCGTTTCCTGCAAAAGATGGCATAAAAGAACCGAGTGCAGTACTAAAGAGCGCAAGGATTGCGAAGAGCGCTGCAGCAATTGGCGCTGTGCCATATGCGGCAAGAAGTGAAACTTGGTTAGCGCTTTCAAGTTTGTTGCGTGGAACAAGATTTGGAACCGATGCTTCTTTCGCTGGTGACCAGAAGAGAGTTACGCATTCGACCAAAATTGTTGCGGTATATAACCAGAAGTAATTATTAAAAATTGGAATAGAGATGTAGAGCCCTGTGCGCAAGATGTCGCAGACAACCATAAGTTTGCGACGATCAAAGCGATCAGCTAAAACGCCAGCGAGTGGTCCCAAGAAAACAGATGGCAATAAACGCGCGATAAAGACACCTGCGATTGCAAAGTTTGCTTTTGCGTAGTTATCACCAGAGAGTTGTTGCGCAAGCGCAGTTGTTGCAAGTAAACCGAGCCAATCACCGAGGGAAGAAAAAACCATGGAGTTCCAGAGTTTTCGAAATGCCGGAATCGCCAAAACACCGCGCGTCTCATCTTGGGCAGGCGCGGCCGGTCTTGGCAGTGAACTCACGAAGTAGATTCTTTCTTAGCGGCTTTCTTCTTGCCAGTAGCTTTGACTGTGTTCTTGGTCAGAGATGGCGCTTTCGCCTTAGGAGATTTAGGGGCAGCCTTCTTTCGCGACTTCTTTGGAGATGGTCCGTTTTCAGCTTCCCATGCGCGGCGTCCTGCAAGTAATTCGAGTGCACGATCAAGAGTTAAGGCTTCGAGTGTGTCACCGCGACGTAGCGTTGCATTTGTTTCACCGTCTGTGACATACATGCCGAAGCGACCATCTTTAACAATGACATCTTTTTCTGTACCAGGGTCTTTGCCAAGTTCTTTTAGTGGCGGCTTTGCAACACCGCGACGTCGCTCTTTTGGCTTTGAATAAATCTCGAGTGCTTCATCCAAAGAGATTGAAAACAATTGATCCTCTGATGTGAGTGTGCGCGAATCAGCACCAGCCTTTAGGTATGGGCCGTAGCGTCCGTTTTGCACGGTGATGTCATCGCCTGCACTGTTGGTGCCAAGTGTGCGTGGAAGTGAAAGCAATCTGAGTGCATCTTCGTATGTGACTGTATCTAGCGTCATTGTTGAAAGAAGGGACGCGGTCTTTGGCTTTGGAGCATCTGCTTTCTTGCGCTTTTTCTTCGCACCCTCTGGCACAACTTCAACTGGGAAAACTTCTGTGATGTAAGGACCAAAGCGTCCGGACTTAGCAATAATCGGCAGGTTAGTTGCTGGATCAATACCTAGTTCGCGCTCCCCTGATGGTTTTGCAAGAATTTCGATTGCGGCATCCAGTGTTAGTTCATCCGGCGCCATTGTCTCTGGAATATTTGCAAGCTTGCGTGTTTCACCTTCACCTTGTTGTAAGTACGCACCGTAGCGACCAACACGGATTTCGATGTCCGGTGCTAAACGCATTGTGTTTACTTCGCGTGCATCGATTGCACCAAGGTCTGCGGACAATTCATTAAGGCCTGGTTGCCCATCGTGGCCATAGAAGAAGTCACGCAACCAATCAACACGACCGGCCTCACCCGCTGCAATCTTGTCGAGGTCTTCTTCCATACTTGCTGTGAATTCGTAATCAACTAATTTGGTGAAGTGTGTTTCAAGTAATCCTGTAACTGAGAAGGCTAAGAAGGTTGGAACAAGTGCGCGTCCGCGCTTGTAGACATAGCCGCGATCCTGAATCGTTTGAATAATGGATGCAAATGTTGAAGGACGACCGATACCGAGCTCTTCGAGCTTTTTAACAAGTGTTGGCTCTGTGTAACGAGCAGGTGGTTTTGTGTCATGGCCTTCGCAGTTGTATTCGTTGACCTTTACCGCTTGTCCCACAGTCATTGCAGGTAAGCGCTTGTCCTCTGACTCTTCATCTGTTTTTTCTTCAACGATGTCGTCATAGGCTGCGAGAAATCCTGGGAAAGTGATTACAGATCCGTTTGCGCGGAAAACAGTCTCTTTCTTATCGTTCGTTGTTGCATCAAAATCAACGCGCATCTGCATCTTCTTGGCATCAGCCATTTGCGATGCCACAGTGCGCTTCCAAATAAGGTCATACAAAGCGAATTCATCGCGTGAAAGCTCAGGTGCTAATTCGCCAGGTGTCTTAAATGAATCTCCTGCAGGGCGAATCGCTTCGTGCGCTTCTTGTGCGTTCTTAGATTTACCTTGATACACGCGTGGTGCATCCGCAACGTGATCTGCGCCGTATAGAGCCTTTGCAGATGCGCGAGCAGCTTTGATTGCTTGTTCGGACAAATTGATTGAATCCGTACGCATGTATGTGATGTAACCATTTTCGTACAGACGTTGTGCGACGCGCATTGTGATCTGTGCGCCCCAACCAAGGCGAGAACCAGCATCTTGTTGAAGTGTTGAAGTTGTAAATGGTGCTTTTGGTTTTTCAGTACGTGGAGACTCTTCCATCGACTTAACAGTCAGCGGTGTACCTTTAAGTGAATCAACCAGGGAACGTGCACCGGTTTCATCCAGTAACAAAATATTTGCAAGAGATTTTTCTTTGACTGCGCCATCTGCGCCAAAGTCAGCGGTGGCAGCAACTTTTTTGCCATCAACAGTGAGTAAGCGAGCCGTAAAACCAAGATCAGTTTGTGCATTGAGGTCCCACCATGAGGAAGAAATAAAGGCCATACGTTCACGTTCTTTTTCAACAATTAAGCGTGTGGCAACTGATTGCACGCGACCCGCAGAAATACGTGGCATAACTTTCTTCCACAAAACTGGAGAGAGTCTGTAACCATATAAGCGATCAAGTACGCGTCGTGTTTCTTGTGCATCAATTAAGTGATAATCAAGATCGCGTGTGTTTTCTACAGCGGCTTGAATTGCTTCTTTTGTAATTTCATTAAAGACCATTCGCTTAATTGGAATCTTTGGCTGCAAGACTTCAACTAAGTGCCACGCAATTGCTTCGCCCTCGCGGTCTTCATCGGTTGCCAGTAATAACTCTTCGGCGCCTTTCATTAACTCTTTGAGTTCGGCGACCTTTGCTTTTTTATCTGGATTGATGACATATAAAGGTGCAAAATCATTTTCGATGTCTACGCCCTCTTTTGCCCAGGCAATCTTTTTATATTCCTTAGGAATATCAGCGGCCTTCTGTGGCAAGTCACGGATGTGGCCGACGCTTGCCTCGACGATGTAATCATCGCCGAGGTAGCCGCCAATTTTCCGTGCTTTAGCTGGTGACTCAACGATCACCAGCTTTTTCAGTTCTTTAGCCATGAAGTCCTAACAAGGGGAAGTGGACGTTTTTTAGTACTCGATTGAAGTTGATTGACGACGGTTGCGCACAAGGGCGGCAACAATAATCAACGCTGCAACAACACCAATGATTGTGTTGATGTTTGAGTTTCCACCGAGTGCGAATGAAACGATTGCTGGTGTAACAAGTAGACCAACAAGGTTCATCACCTTAATGAGTGGGTTAATCGCAGGACCTGCAGTGTCCTTAAATGGATCACCAACAGTGTCACCGACGATTGTTGCGGTGTGCGCGTCCGATCCCTTGCCACCGTAATTTCCATCTTCAACCATCTTCTTTGCGTTATCCCACGCACCGCCAGAGTTTGAAAGGAATACAGCCATAAGTGTTCCTGTACCGATTGCACCAGCAAGGTATGCACCGAGTGCGCCAACTCCGAGACCGAAGCCAACTGCGATTGGTGCCATAACTGCAAGTAATCCAGGAGTTGCAAGTTCGCGCAATGAATCGCGTGTACAGATATCTACAACGCGGCCGTACTCTGGCTTTTCAGTGCCTTTCATGATTCCTGGATGTAACTTAAATTGATTACGTACTTCCATAACAACAGCACCTGCAGCGCGTGATACCGCGTTGACTGCAAGACCTGAGAAGAGGAATACAACTGCTGCGCCGATAATCAAACCAACGAGGTTACGTGGATTAGCAACATCTAGAACGCCTTGGTATTCAAGACCGAGGTTGCCAGCAACTTGACCTGCATCCTTAACTGCTTGCTTGATTGCATCTGTGAATGCACCAAAGAGCGCAGTTGCTGCAAGAACAGCTGTTGCAATTGCAATTCCCTTAGTGATCGCCTTTGTTGTGTTACCAACAGCGTCAAGGGAAGTAAGAATCTGTGCGCCTTCGCCCTTAACGTCTCCTGACATTTCTGCGATGCCTTGTGCGTTATCTGAAATAGGACCGAAGGTATCCATTGCAACGATGACACCAACAGTGGTCAAAAGACCGGTGCCCGCAATTGCGATTGCCAATAGTGAGAGAACGATTGATCCACCACCGAGTGCGAATGCACCAAAGACTGCTGCTGCAATAAGAATTGCGCTGTAAACAGCTGATTCAAAACCGACTGCAATACCAGCCAAAATCACTGTTGCTGCGCCTGTCTGAGAAGAAGCTGCAACATCATTTACTGGACGCTTGCCAACTTCAGTAAAGAAGCCAGTAAGTACCTGAATAGCTGCAGCAAGTGCGATACCGATTAATACAGCGCCGAATGCAAGAACGCGTGGGTTTGTATTTCCAGCGGATGCAATTGCTTCAGGTGATAGGCCAGTGAGCAACTTAAAGTCAGATGGCAAGTATGTAAATGTTGCAAGTCCAGTGAGAACTGCAGAGATAATTGCAGATAAGAAGAATGAACGATTAATTGCTTGCATTGCGTTCTTATCTGTTTTGCGAAGACGTGTTAAAAAGATACCGATAACAGCAGTGATTGTTCCGATTGCAGGAACAATCAATGGATAGATAAGTCCGGCATCACCGAGTGCGGCCTTGCCGAGAATCAAAGCTGCAACGAGCGTTACTGCGTATGACTCGAACAAGTCAGCTGCCATACCAGCACAGTCACCGACGTTATCTCCTACGTTATCTGCAATTGTTGCAGCGTTACGTGGGTCATCTTCTGGAATATTCTTTTCAACTTTACCAACGAGATCTGCACCAACATCTGCAGCCTTTGTAAAGATACCGCCACCGACGCGCATAAACATCGCGAGCATTGCAGCACCAAAACCAAATCCTTCAAGAACAGCTGGTGCGTTTTCGCGGTAAATGATTACAACGAGGGATGCGCCAACAAGTCCGAGACCAACAGTTGTCATACCAACAACGCCACCGGTGCGAAATGCGATTCGCACAGCTTTCTCGGCATCTTTGTTACGAGCAGCATCTGCAACGCGAACATTTGCGCGTACTGCAAGCCACATACCGTTATAACCAACTAGTGCTGAAAATCCTGCACCGAGTAAGAAGAAGATTGAACGTCCGATGCGGATGTCCATATCTCCTGGCAATGCGAAGAGAAGAACGAAAACAACGCCGACAAAGTACGAGAGTGTTCGGAACTGGCGCGCAAGATATGCCGCTGCACCTTCCTGAACTGCTTCTGCGATTTCACGCATCTTTGCTGTGCCATCACTCTGCGCCAACACTTGGGCGCGAAGTGCCCAGGCGATTCCCAGGGCGATCAATGAGATTGCTAGAACGACGTAGACGTACATCAGGTTTGAACCTTCTACGGTCACAAGTGATTGGGAGCTGGCAGCTCGCATGTTGTCTCCTTCTGCTTTCTTCTTGCGTGGAGCGTCATGGGGCCAAATGACCCGCAAAGTTGTCGCAGTCTACGCACACCGCCCCTCGAAAAGGCAAATACACCTATCTATTACACGCATCTCTAGGCTGACCCTTAGGCTGAAGGCATGGACCTATCGACCCTCTTTGATGCCAGTGCGGTTGTCTCCACCCTGGGACTAATCGGGGTCCTCGGCATCATATTTATGGAGACCGGTCTATTGATCGGCCTGGTCTTTCCTGGGGGCGAAGTCGTTTTCTTAGCTGGCATGGCTGCATCTTCGTCGGGTGCCAATGTTTTGGGCGATGCCAAATTATCGGCGCCTCTTTTGTTTCTTACCGCACCTATCGCTGCAATCGTTGGTGGAGAAGTTGGTTATTGGTTTGGCCGCAAATATGGAAGAAAATTTTTTGAACGTCCAGATACACGATTCTTTAACCAAAATATGGTCAAAAGAGTTGAAAAATTGTTAGCTAAATATGGACCTAGAAAAGCGCTGGTCTTTGGACGCTTTATTCCGTTTGCAAGAACTCTACTAAATCCAACCTGCGGTGTTGTTTTGTTAGAGAGAAAACTCTTTTCAACATGGAATGCAATTGGTGCAATTATCTGGACTCAAGTTGCAATTGGAATTGGTTATCTGCTGGGTGATGCTCTTGGCGATAGAGCAAATTCCTATCTCTACATAGCAGTTGGTGTAATAGTCCTAATCACACTAATCCCGATGGCTTATGGATTATTCAAAGAGTGGCGCACTAAGCACCACTTGTCATAAACCTAGATCTGCTAGTTGAAAAGCGGCTCTGTATTCTAGACCTGCTTCTTTGATTTTTGGTTCTGCTCCGCGTTCTACAATCACTGCAACACCAACAACAATTGCACCAGCTTCTTTGAGTGCTTCAACTGCAGTTAAAAC
>JAIYBJ010000004.1 GCA_027488575.1 Streptomycetaceae bacterium
ATATCTTCCATCGGAACAACTTGTGCGTATCCGCCGCCCGCTGCTCCTCCCTTCATTCCAAAGACTGGACCGAGTGAAGGTTCGCGAAGTGCAATCAGCGATTTCTTGCCGATAAAGCGAAGTGCATCGCCCAAGCCAACAGTTGTCGTCGTCTTTCCTTCACCCGCAGGTGTTGGGCTAATAGCTGTTACCAAAACAAGTTTGCTATCGCTCTTCTTTGGCAATGAATCCAAATACTTAAGAGAGATCTTTGCTTTGTAATGTCCGTATGGTTCTAAATGTTCGGCACCGATTCCTAGGGACGCGCCAATTTCTAGAACTGGCTTCATTGATGCTTTCTGGGCGATTTCGATGTCGGACATTTTTATCCCTTTGCTTCTCGTACTGCGCTAGTTAGTGCCGGAAGTACTTGATGTAAATCACCAATGATTGCGTAATCCGCGTAATTTAGAATTGGTGCTTCAGGATCTGTATTGATAACAACAATTGTCTTGCTGTTCTTCATGCCAGCAATATGTTGCATTGCACCTGAAATTCCGCATGCAATGTAAAGATCTGGTGCAACTTTGGTACCAGTTTGTCCAACTTGTTCTGCGTGTGGACGCCAACCAGATGCTGTCACAACGCGTGAACAACCAACGGTTCCTTCCATTAACGAAGCAAGTTCTTCTAACTTACCGAAGCCCTCTGGACCGCCAACTCCGCGACCACCAGAGATAATCACCTTTGCATCACTGAGTGTTACGCCACCGCCCTTTGACTCGCCAGAGTCACGGCTAAGAATGCGAACAACTGTGTCACTTGCTTCAAGTGTTGGTTGGAATTCAGAAACAGTTGCAGCCCCGCCATTTGCAGATTCTGGTTCTGTTGAGAATGGGAATATTGATGCAATCAACAATGGTGAGTGCACATTTGCTTCTTCAATGAGATTACCTGCCCAGCGCGCACGTTGAACAACGTGTGGTGTGCCCAATGTGATTGATGAGCAATCAGAAGCCATAGGAGCATCTAGAAATGCTGCAAGGTGTGCCAATTGTTCATTTCCACGTGGACTTCCGGCTGCAATGACAGCAGCAGGATTTGTTTTTTCAACAAGATCCTTAAGTGCGCGGCCAGATGCTTGTGGAGTGTAATCGGAAATGTCCGCGTGAGTTGCAACGTGTAAAACCTTTGCACCGTATTCGCCGACAGTTCCAGCTAAAGCGGCGCCATCTTTTCCGATAACAACAGCTTCAACATCTTGTCCAAGTTTGCGTGCAGCAGTAAGTGCGCGCAGCGACAATGGATCTAATTCGCCACGATCGTGATCTACGAGTACCAGAATCATTAGAGCGCTCCGATCTTCTTTAGGACTTCAACTAAGGCAGGTACGGCGTCTGCGCCGTTGCCCAAAATTTCTGCTCCCGTTGATTTAGATGGAGCAATTGTGAGATTGAGTTTTTCTAGCTTTGGTACTCGTGGATCAGCTTTCTTCATATCCACTGGCTTCTTGCGTGCTTGCATACGACCAGGCACGGATGGATAACGCGGAATATTTAATCCATCTCGCACAGTCACAATTGCAGGAAGCGGTGCTTCATAGTGTTCGCGGCCTGTAGCAACAACGCGTTCACATGAGGCGATTCCATTTTCAATCTTCATCGCCTTAACGTTTGTAACGATTGGACGATTAAGAGCGTGTGCTACGCGTACGTGAATTTGGTATCCAGCACTATCTACGGACTCTGCACCGAAAATAATGAGATCAAACTTTGTCTCTTCAGCGTTGATTGCATCCACTAGCGCCGCAGCAGTTCCTTGTGGGTCCCACTCTTGTCCATCAGTTTCTAGAAGAACTGCGCGGGTTGCACCAATTGCCAACTGTGCGCGCAATTGTTCTTCAGCATCCGATGGTCCAAGAGTTAGCAATGTAAGCGTTCCGCCCATTTGCTCAACTAGTTGTACGCCAGCTTCTACGGCGTTCTCTTCGTGAGGACTGATTCCAAAACCAAGATGCTTCGTTTCAATATCTTTTGCATCCGGTGTAAGAATTAACGTTCCACCTGCGAGAGGTACTCGCTTTAAACAGACTAGAACATCCATTACGCCAAAATCCTCTCATTGGATGGATCAAATACTGATGTAGCGCCTACTTCAGCGATTGAACATGGATAGTGCTCGCCGAGGTATTCGACTAAGAACTTGTTTCCAGCAACTGCAAGTTCAGTTGGCAAGTACGACATCAAAATGTGCTTACCAAGTGATGGTGCAGAACCAGCACTTGTTACATATGAACGGCGTCCGTGTGCATCAGTGATTGGTTGCTTATCGAGAGTAAGAATTGGTTCGTTACCCATCATGTAGCGCTTCTCACCAGTTGAAGATTTGTGATCATCAACAAAGAGTGTGCAGAGCATCGCAACAGGTTTCTCGCTGCGGTGCTTTACGTGAGCTTCTTTACCAACGAAGTCAGCATCTTTAAGTTTTGGTGTCTGCATTCCTGCTTCAACCACTGTGTATTCGGTTTCAAGTTCTGGACCGTATGCGCGGTAACACTTTTCTAGACGACCAGTTGTTCCATATACACCGATACCTACTGGAATCATTCCGTGATTCTTGCCTGACTCCCAGAGTGCATCCCATAGTGCAGGACCATCAGCCATTGGTACATAGAATTCCCAACCAAGGTCACCTACGTATGAAATACGTGATGCAAGTACTTTGACGCCCTTGATATCGATTTCTTTGCAAGTGCTGAACTTAAATGCTTCATTGCTCATGTCAGCAGATGTAACTTCTTGAACAATCTTGCGTGCATTAGGACCCCACACGCCAAGAGTTGTGTAATCAGAAGTAATATCTTTGATTGTTGCTGATCCATCTGTTGGCAACAAGTCAGCAAACCACTTCTTATCTGCCATACCGTGTGCGCCACCAGTAACCACACGGAAGTGTGATTCGCCAAGGCGCATGATTGTTAAATCTGATTTGAATCCACCATTTGGTCCAAGTACTGGCGTGTAAACAACACGACCAACTGCTACATCCATCTGGCGAAGTGCAGCTTTTTGTACAACAGCAAGTGCTGATGGACCGGTGATATCAAAGTACGCAAATGCAGTCAGATCTACGATGCCAGCAGTTTCGCGCATTTGTAAGTGCTCGGCATTGATAATTGGTGACCACCAACGTGACTCCCATTCGGCAGTACGTGGCATAACTTTGTCGCCAAACTTTGCAACGAGATCCTTATTGCACTCATACCAGAATGGACGCTCCCATCCTGCTGTCTCATAAAAGACTGCGCCAAGCTTTGCTTCGCGATCGTAATATGGAGACAAGCGAACTTTACGATTTGATTCGTATTGCTCGAGTGGGTGAACAATTCCGTAAGTCTTGTTAAATGACTCTGCAACGCGAGCCTTCACGTGCTTGTCATCTTTGTGGTGCTCGTGGAAGCGAGCAATGTTTGATGCATGAAGATCGATGTGAGAATCTCCCAAGACCATCCACTCTGCAACAGACTTTGCAGTTCCTGGACCTTCTTTAATCCATACAGCTGCTACAGACCAGAGTCCCTTTACTTCAGGAGTTTCTCCCAAGATAGGCATGCCATCTGGCGTGTAAGAAAGAATTCCGTTACATGCATATTTCTCACGAACATTTTCATCTCCAACTATTGATGGCATTAGCTCGTATGAGTGCTCATCTTGAATATCAAAGTCTGCTTGCGTAAATGCAAACTCTGTTGGTGAAAGTGTTGCGGTTGCATTTGATGGAAGATCATCTGGGTTATAAAGAATTGGTCGGTGAGCATATGAACCAATTTCAAGACCTGTACCGTGTTGGCGCTCGTACATGAATGTGTCCATGTCACGAATAATTGGCCATTCGATATCGCCCTTTGCTCCAGCGAAGAACGGAACTGGTCCGATGTCTTTCATCTGGTGCACTGCAGGAGTAAGTGGAATGTGCGCACCAGCCATTGCGGCAAGCTTTGGTGACCAACATCCGGTTGCAATCACAACGTAATCAGCTTCGATTGTTCCTTGATCTGTGACAACTGACTTAACGCGGCCGTTCTCAGTTGTGATGTCTTGAACTTCAACGTTTGCAAATGATTGTGCGGCTCCCATTTCAGCAGCCTTTTCGCGCATCAATGTTCCTGTACGAAGTGAGTCAACAACACCCACTGTAGGTTGGTAATAACCACCAAGAATTACCGTTTCATCAATGTATGGAACTAACTTCTTGACTTCTGCTGGGGAAATAATTCGACCACCATCGACGCCCCATGATTTTGCAGAAGTAATGCGACGAGCAAGCTCTTGCATACGCTCTGGAGTACGAGCGACTTCAATTCCACCAGATTCAGTAAATGTTCCAAACTCTTTGTATTGACGCATGCTCTCTGCAGTAATCGCAGTCATTTCCTTGGAGTGATCCACAGGGAAAATAAAGTTAGATGCGTGACCTGTTGAGCCACCAGGATTTGGTAGCGGTCCCTTATCAATCTGAACGATGTCTTTCCATCCCAGCTTCGCAAGGTGATACACCATGCCATTGCCTACGATTCCTGCGCCGATGACGACGCACTTTGCCTTACTTGGTAACTTGCCGCTCATGATTTTCTCCGTTTATATCTTGTTGGTGGTTGGTGGTTGGTTAGAGATTCTTTCGAATTGATGTTTCGAAACCTTCGACGTGATCGCGCATTGCTTTAGCTGCTGCCTTGCCATCATTGGCAGCAATTGCTTCGAGTAGTGCGCGGTGCTCGATAATTGCAGCTGATAGTTCTTCTACCTGATCAAGTGCCATAAACCAGATTCGAAGAGCATGCGCGTAGTAATTATCGAGAGATGTTGCCAAGAATTCATTGTGGGTGCACTCATAGATGTGATGGTGAATTCTTTGATCGAGTTGAATCAAGGTGCGCATTTCTGGCTTACCTTTGATTGAGTCAATCTCTTTGATCAGTTCTAAGGTGATTGCGCGATCAGATTTTGTAGAACGTATTGCAGCTAACTCTGCAGCTTTAATTTCAAGGACTGCACGAACTTCTGAAACCGCAGCTAAATTTTCGACATCAACATTTGAGACAAACATGCCACGACGAGGGAAAACTTCTACTAGTTTTTCATTTGCCAACAGGCGAAGCGCTTCACGAATTGGTGTGCGACCAAACTTTAACTTCGTCATCAATGTGGCTTCAGAAATAAGTGAGCCCGGTTCTAATTCAAGAGTAATGATTTTGGAGCGAATGACTGCGTACGCCTCTTCTGCAAGTGAAGAGCTTTCGGGACCTCGTGTGAGAATCTCTTGGGAGGCGATGCTGCTCATGGTTGGCATCGTATATCAGTTGTATACGGATGACTAGGTGGCTAGAAGAGGTATTTTTCGAAGAGCCAGGCGCTGGCCCCAAGGCCGATGATCACGACCAATGCCTTGTAGAAAGCCGGGCTCATCCGAGTTGCCCAGCGCCCACCCAGAGTTCCGCCAACTGTGGAGCCCGCCAGCAACGCAAAGACGTAGGGCCAATGAACAAGTCCGCTGAAGATATAAATGACATTTGAGACGATGCTGGTACATCCAACAATGAGATTTTTGGCCGAGTTTAAATCCGCACTCTTTCGGTGAGCACCTCGTGCCAGAACGGCAATCACCATTACGCCTTGTCCTGGCCCAAAGTAACCACAGTAGAAACCGCTGGCGGCGATTCCTACGTTCTCCTTAATTTGAAAGTTCTCATCTACTTTTGGTTTGACCTTTACCAACAAACTTAGGGTTGCGAATAAGAGTAAGAAAGGAACGATTTTTTCAAAGACTTCAACTGGAACGCTGATCAGTGCACATGCTCCAAGTATTGAAGCCGAAATCGAAATCCAAATTAGTTTGGAATACTCACGAGCCATTTCCTTTATGCGATGCCTAATGGCTACTAGTGCAAAGAAGTTTGCCGGCGTGATTCCAAGTGCATTGGTCATTGCCGCACTAACAGGTGATAAGCCAGTAGCCAAAATTACAGGAAATGAAATGACTGATGCGCCGCCCGCCATTCCATTAATGACGCCGGCAAGAAGACCGACGACAGCTATGGCTATGAATTCAAGCATCTAGCAACCCTATACTCGGCACATGGCATCCGTACAGGTCCGACTCTTTGCAGTTGCGCGTGCAAAAGCTGGTACAGAAATGATTTCTTGCCAACCGGGCTCACTCGGATCCATTATTGAAAGTCTTCGCACCTATGGGGAATTAGACAGCGTATTGCCACAATGTTCATATCTTGTAGATGGTGTTGCGCCTTCTGATGTCAATCAAGAAATTAGCGCCGGAAGCACTATTGATGTTTTGCCACGCTTTGCAGGTGGCGCTTAACCACCAATAGCTGACATAGGTCGCTGAGGTTGAATAAATTTTGGATCATTAATTCCGTGTCCGGGTAATTTACCTGCAACAGTTTTTCTAAATCGCGCGGCAATATCTTCATCACTTGCACCATTTCGCATTGCAGTGCGCAGATCCATCTCTTCAAGTGAGAACAAGCACGAGCGAAGTTGTCCGTCTGATGTCAGACGAAGACGATCACAAGCACCACAGAATGGGCGTGTAACACTGCCAATAATGCCCACTGTTGCTGGTCCACCATTTACGAAAAACTCTTCGGCTGGAGATGATCCCCGATCATCACATGGTGTTAATTGATAACGAGTAGATAAATCTGCGTAAATATCATCGGCTGTAACCAGTGCCGAGCGCTCCCAAATTCCGCCAGCATCAAGTGGCATCTGTTCGATAAATCGGAGAGCTAAGTTGTTTGCAAGCGCCCATTCAAGCAGCGCTGGTGCTTCATCAGCGTTAACACCCTTGAGTAATACTGCGTTGATCTTGATTGGATTTATTCCGGCAGCTTGTGCTGCCTTGATTCCTGCGAAGACATCATCGATTCGATCACGATGCGTCATTAACTTAAATCGGTCTCTATCTAAAGTGTCTAAACTGATGTTGATACGAGTTAATCCCGCATCAACTAAAGGCTGTGCAACTTTTTCTAGAGTCAAAGCATTCGTGGTCATCGTCAGAATTGGAGCATTTGTGATTGCTTTTATGCGCGAAACAATTTCGACAATATCCGGACGAAGCAGCGGCTCTCCCCCGGTTAAGCGCACTTCATTTATTCCTTCGCTTACTGCAATCTCAATTACACGCACTAGCTCATCAGTTGTGAGTTGGTGTTCAGAAGGCAACCACGCAGCAAAGTCATGTGGCATGCAATATGTGCAACGCAGGTTGCAGCGATCCGTCAGCGAAACACGAAGATTGCGGTGCACACGACCATAGGTATCAATCAAGGTATTCATGCGAAGTTGACCCACTGATCGCTTCCGTCGGCAAATACTTGGTGCTTCCAGATTGGCAATTTATCTTTCACGGTATTAACAAGTGCGCTACATGCGTCAAAAGCTGCTTCTCGGTGATCAGCGCTTACGGCAACTGCAAAAGCGCATTCACCTATTGCAATATCTCCATAGCGATGAGCAACGGCCACATCGTTAACTGCAAAGCGGCTACTTACTTCGGCAACTATCTCTTTAAGAACTTTTTCTGCACTTGGATGTATTTCATATGTAAGCGTGGACACATCTTTGCCGCCATCGTGATTGCGAACATCTCCACTAAAGCTGACTACTGCGCCAGATTTATTGCCGCTGACGAGTTTTGCTAAGTCGGCCGCTGAAATTGCTTTATCTGTAACAAAGACTTTATCCATGGTCTTTGCCACGCAATTGCTCGTGAATATGTCCTGCTAATCGTTTAATAATGACGAGCCCATCTTTAACCGCACCTGGAGAACCTGGCAGATTAATAATCAGCGTGCTTCCTGATGTTCCAGCAATACCGCGCGAAAGATCTGTTGTTGGTACCTTTTCACGTGAATATGCCCGCAGCGCTTCTGGAATCCCAGGCAATAGTTTTTGAATGTGCGGGGCCGTGGCTTCTGGAGTGACATCCGTTGGAGAAATACCTGTGCCACCTGTTGTAACAACTAAATCAGTTTTATCCGCAATCGCTGAGGCAATCGCATTTGATATTTGCTTCACATCATCTGGCACGATTGTTACATCTGATACTGCGTATCCAAGTGAAACTAATCCTGCTTTAAGAATCTCTCCGCTGGTGTCTTCATAAACTCCAGCAGATGCCCGTGCGCTTGCAGTAATGATTGCAGCTTTCACGGACGCTTCCACGATCCGTTTCGTCCGCCATCTTTGCTATCTACCTGAACATGAGAAACAGCAGCTGATGGATCTACGGCTTTAACCATGTCAATAATTGTTAGTGCGGCAACACTTACTGCAGTTAGTGCTTCCATCTCAACACCTGTGCGATCTGCAGTTTTCACCTTTGCAACAATTGCAACACCTGCACCGTCAATTTCGCACTCAACCGTGACTGAATGCAGAGCAATTGGATGACAGAGTGGAATCAAATCTGGCGTGCGCTTTGCTCCCATGATTCCTGCAATGCGCGCAGTGGCAAGAACATCACCTTTAGGAACTGTTTTGTCACGAAGCATTGTGATTACTTCTGCAGAAAGCGATACGTGCCCGCTTGCTTGTGCGGTACGCACAGTGACATCGCGATCGCTGACATCGACCATATGTGATTGACCATCAGCGTCTAGATGGGTCAATTTCTTCTCGCTCATAATCCGGTAAGTCTAGGGCTGGAATGGGCACTTATTAAATCCTCGGGCGTATCAATATCTATCAGCGCATGAGCATCGACTTTGACTTCATCAATAACCAATAGTTCGCAGAGGGCGCGCATTGATTGGCCATGCGGATTACCTAGTTTTTCAATTGCAGATAAGAGTGCAGTACGGCGATAAATTCCACATAGTGGTTGCTTAAATCCATCTGCATCTAGTGGCATAGCAGCATCATTTTTGATTGCTTCGAGTAATTGTGCAAAGAGAGAGGCCCCATATGGCATATCAACTGCTGCAATCGCAACATATTCGGTATGAACTTCTTGTAATCCACGAGCAATACCCGCAACAGGTCCACCAAGTGGCGGCTCTTCGAAAACATCTTTTCCAACAATGACGGTTTTCACTTCTTTGGGAATGAAACTAAGTACATGATCCAAAAGAGTTGTGCCGTGCAACAGCGCTGCAGATTTATCGGAGCCAAAACGCTTATTTGTTCCGCCAGATAAAACAATGGCGCTCCACGTTTTCATATACAAATTATCTACTGAGTCGCTGTAATTGATGAACAATCACGCCAGCAATTAATCCCCAAAATGGCGATCCAACACCGAAGGCCGAAACTCCTGAGATTGTTACTAAGAATGTAACGACTGCTGAATCGCGATAGTCCTTGATCTCCATTGCATCAACTAATGAAGTAGTAATAATCGGAAGCAAAGCGATACCCGCTAAGACTGCTGTGAGTTCACCAGGAAATGACCCAAATAAAGATGAAAACACACCTGCGAATATCGCAGCTACACAATATGCAAGACCAGCAACTACACCAGCGAAGTATCTTGTATCTGGATTCGGATCACTCTCTTCTGAGATTGCAATACTTGCCGTGATTGACGAAAGGTTTACACCAGATCCACCAAAACCTGATCCGAGTAGAGATAAAAAACCACCAAAGTGCACGATGGTGTTAATCGGTGGTGTGTAACCAACAGCTTTAAGTAGTGCAATACCTGGTGCATTCTGCGATGTCATAATCAATAAAACAATTGGAATCGTTAGTGTAAAAAAGGCACCGACAGGAAACGTTGGATTGGTCCACACCGGAGTAGCAATTGAAAGCTTCACTTCGGGGATGTTTATCTTGGATTGCAGCGCCACAATCACAACTCCAACAACAAAAGAAAGCACAACAGGAGCGCGGAATTTAATGGCTTTTGCTGCAAAGAACACCATCAGCATCGATATGCCGAGAATTGGATTGATTCGGGTTGATGAGAAAATCTTCACACCAAAAGTCAGCAACACACCTGCAAGCATCGCCATAATCACAGCGTGTGGAATCGTTTGCATGAGCTTGCTGAAGATACCTGTATATCCAATAATCATAAGAATTATGGAAGCAACAAAGTAAGCCCCGATAACTTCACTAAATGGGTGATCTACTAAACCTGTAATCAAAAGCGCAGTAGTTGTTGATGCCCACGATCCAATGATCGGAATCCCAAATCTCAAACTCATGAGCAGGGCGAAGAGTCCTGATCCCATAAAGATTGCCAGTAACCAGGAATTTGTAAGTTCAACTGAGAGTTCGGCTGCTTGTACCGCTTGATATAAAATTGCTATTGGTCCTGTTAACGAAACAAAGACAACTAAGAGACCAGAGAAAAATCCTGACCATGACGCAGCTTTAGGTAAGTTCGCAATGTTCTTACGTATCGCTGTGAGAGTAGAAATATTCAAACCTTTCTTGTGCACAAATACAGTAGCCCCGAAGGGATTCGAACCCTCGTAGCTGGCTTGAGAAGCCAGAGTCCTAGGCCGCTAGACGACGGGGCCCTAGTACTAACATTTTCAAAAATGATCGCCTTTGGCTTTCATTTTCTATTTTCAAAAATGATCGCCTTTGGCTTTCATTTTCTATTTTCAAAAACTTTGTTCGCTGGGGTACCAGGACTCGAACCTAGACTTACTGAACCAGAATCAGCAGGGCTGCCAATTACCCCATACCCCAAAATAGGCAGTGCAAAGAATACCGCACCAACTAGAGCGTGAGTGCCGCTGCAATTCGAGCCAGTGACGCCTCTTTGCCAAGTAGTTCCATTGATTCAAATAATGGTGGCGAAATAGTGCTGCCAGTTGTTGCAATGCGAACTGCGCCAAAAGCGATACGTGGTTTAAGTCCCATCTCATCAATTAAACACGCACGTAGTGCAGCTTCAATGCTGTCATGGTTCCAGGTTGTTAAAGGTTCCAACTCTTTGAGTGAACGCTTCAATACATCTTTAGATACATCATCTGTGATCTTTGAAACGCTGTCGGCTTCTACAGCGAAATCTTTAACAAATAAGAACTTAAGCATCTGTGGAACTTCATTGATTTTTACGATGCGTTCTTGAATGATTGGAAGCGCAGCTTTTACGAGTGCAATCTCGCTATCTGTACCGGTGATAATTCCCGCTTTCGTTAAGAATGGCAGTGACCACTTCAGGAATTCATCGAGTGTGAGTGCGCGAATCTTGTCTCCGTTGATTGCTTCAAGCTTTTTCATATCAAAGCGCGCTGGAGATGAGTGAACCTTTTCTACGGTGAATAACTCGCATAGCTCTTTCATAGTGATGTTTTCGCGATCATCACCAGGAGACCAACCAAGCAGCGCTAGGTAATTACAGATTGCTTCAGGCAAATATCCTTGTTCGCGATACCAAGCAATAGAAACTTCACCATTTCGCTTAGATAGCTTTGCATTGTCTTGACCCATAACAAATGGCAAGTGCGCAAAAACAGGGTAATCCTCAGACTTAACACCCATGGCTTGATAGACGCGAATCTGACGTGGAGTAGAAGAGAGCAAGTCTTCTCCGCGAAGAACATGTGTGACCTTCATCAAAACATCGTCAACTGCAACTGCCAATGTGTAAAGCGGTGAACCATCTGCGCGCACCAAGACAAAGTCAGGTACAAACTTGTGATCAAAGGAGACTTCCCCGCGAATTTCATCAATAAATGTTGTTGATCCATCTGGCATGCGCATACGAACAACTGCTTCGCGGCCTTCTGCTTTATATGCTGAAATTTGTTCTGCCGTTAGATTGCGACACTTTCCGTCATAACCAGGTGCAACATTTGCCGCGCGTTGTGCTTCGCGGGTTGCTTCTAACTCTGCTGGTGTGCAGTAACAGTGATAAGCATCTTTTTGATCTAAGAACTTTTGTGCCCATTCTGCATAAATATCGAGACGTTGTGATTGAAGGTATGGACCGTTATCTCCACCAACTTCAGGACCTTCATCCCAATTTAGTCCAAGCCATTTCAACGTATCAATTGCAGCTTGAATGTATTCATCTGTGACGCGAGTGGTATCTGTATCTTCGATACGGAAAAGGAATGTTCCGCCGGTGTGACGTGCGTACGCCCAATCAAATAAAGCGGTGCGAATGTTTCCGACGTGCAGATCTCCGGTAGGAGATGGCGCAAAGCGAACCTTTACTTTTTTATCCATGCGCACTCACTCGATTCGTTAACTCGCCCAATCCTTCGATAGCAACAGTAACTGTGCCCTGTGGTTGTAGCGGTCCAATACCAGCTGGTGTTCCTGTAAGAATTACATCTCCAGGCAAAAGAGTCATTA
The DNA here is from genome assembly GCA_027488575.1 of Streptomycetaceae bacterium. Taxonomy (GTDB): domain Bacteria; phylum Actinomycetota; class Actinomycetes; order Nanopelagicales; family Nanopelagicaceae; genus Planktophila. The sequence goes on from JAIYBJ010000004.1 coordinate 12,324, forward strand.
CCTGTGAAACGAATTGAACTATTTCGGGGACTCCAAAGATCATTTGATTGAGGCGAGCATCCTGCTTTTGCTCAACATTTACTGTGGCGCTAATTCTTTGATTGCCTGGTACAAAGTCAGTATCAATCCATGGGCCAATTGGGCAAAAAGTATCAAAGCCTTTGGCACGGCTCCACTGTCCATCTTTTTTCTGTAAATCTCTGGCAGTTACATCGTTACCAATTGTGTAACCAAAAATCACATCGTTGACTCGCTCGCGTGGAACATCTTTACAGATGCGCCCGATGACAATTGCTAACTCTGCTTCATGATCTACGCGCTCAGACATTGATGGCCACACGATTGTGTCCATTGGGCCAATAACCGAAGTATTTGGCTTTAGGAAAATAATTGGCTCGGTCGGTACTTCTGAATTCATCTCAGCTGCATGGTCTGCATAATTCTTTCCAATGCAGACAACTTTGCTGCGAGGAATCACGGGGGCCAATAAACGTACATCTGATAATTGGGTAACTGCGCCAGTTTTGCTGATGCCGGCATAAATTGGATCGCCTGCGATTACTGAGATATTTGTTCCATCATCTTCGAGCAGGCCAAAGAGTGGATCAGTACCTAATCCAGAGTTTGGTCCAGGAGAAAATCGAACAATGCGCATTGCTTAATTGTATCGGGGCAATTCGCCAATGGCTAAAGCGTAGAAATTTCCCCGTTATCTGCGCAATAAAAGACAGTGGCGCTGGCAGAAAAATCACGGAGCGCACCAGCTTTACTTGGTTTATCACCAACAACTACAACACTTTCAATTCCTGAAATTCCAGATGCCATAGCCACTGTAAATACAGAGTCACACGCATCTAGCGTCAATGAAGGAGTTGAAATGTTTACAGCTACGTATGTACGCCCAGTGTTATCGCGAAGAGCTGCAGCTTGTTTTGCACCGCTGCGTTTTAGCGTTGCACTTGCAAGTGTCGCTAACTTTTGATCTTCGGTGTTACTAAAGGTTGTCATCGCCAGCGCTCTCTTTTTCGATTAAGACACTGCTAATTCTACGACGACGGCCGACGGGGCGCTCGGATGTTATTAAGTATTGGCCCACTGTAATTGTGCTGCCTGCAATAGGTACACGACCAAGTTTTTGGGCCATTAAGCCACCGATTGTGTCTACGTCTTCAAAGTCTTCTTCAGAGATTTCAATTCCAAGTTCATCTGCTAAATCTTCGATGTGAAGTGTTGCCTTAGCGCGAGCCTTACCCTCTGAAATCCATGTGAATGCTTCAACACCATCATCGAACTCATCAGCGATTTCACCGACAATCTCTTCGAGAATGTCTTCGATGGTAATGATTCCTGCGGTGCCACCATATTCATCAACAACGATTGCAAGGTGAATCTGATCTCGCTGCATCTCTTTAAGTAAACCTGCGGCAATTTTGCTCTCGGGAACGAAGGTAGCAGGACGCATATGTTGTTCTACGCGCTCTGTTGTTTCTGATTCGTGATGATCGAGTGTGCGCTTTGCTAAATCCTTAACGTAAGCAATGCCAATGATTTGATCAATGCTCTCGCCAATTACCGGAACACGAGAAAAGCCAGAACGAAGAGCTAGTGAAAGCGCTTGTCGCAGCGATTTATCTTTTTCAATCCAGACCATCTCAGTTCGTGGAACCATTAACTCGCGCACCAATGTGTCACCAAGTTCGAAAACCGAGTGAATCATTTCGTGTTCATCTGATTCAACGAGACCTCGTTCGTGCGCTTGATCTACTAGATCACGCAGTTCTGCTTCATTGGTAAATGGTCCTGTTCTAAAGCCAACACCCGGAGTAATCGCATTACCGATAGCAATAAGGAGCTTCGTTACTGGACCCAGAATAAATGCCAGAAAGAATGCAACTCCGATACCAGCGCGTGCCCATGTATGTGGGTGCTGTTTACCAATCGTGCGAGGACCGACACCGACAACAACGTAAGAAACGATGACCATAATAAGTACGGTCAGCGACATAGCTTGAGCAGATGGATAGTTTCGAAGCAGGATTGATGCGAGCAAGACTGTCGCTGTTAACTCGCAGGATTTACGAACCAATAAAATAACGTTCAGATACTTAGCTGGTTGCAAACTAAATTTGCGCAGTAGTTCTCCCCCACGCTTGCTTTCGAGCTGCTCGATCAGGACTCGAGAAATAGATGTCAAAGCAGATTCTGTTGCTGCTAGGAAACCCGCAAAACCCAAGAGAAGAATGATGGCTGCAATCGCGTATGGACTCATTGCATCTCTTCCCATTGGCTAACGATGGCTTCTTGAAGCGCAAACATCACTTTTTCGTCATCTAAATCTTCGTGGTCATAACCAAGTATGTGCAACAAGCCATGCGTCGCAAGAATAAAGATTTCATGGTTCGTACTGTGTCCAGCTTTTGCTGCTTGATCTTCTGCAAATCGTGGTGAAATAACTATGTCGCCTAGGGTCACAGCTTCACCATCTTCTGGCATGTCCATAGGAAATGAAAGAACATCCGTGCTACCTGGAAGATCCATCCATTTGATGTGTAGCTCTTCCATCTCTTTGTCATCAATAAAAGTTAGGTTGAGATCGCATTCGGGGTGCAGTTCTAATTTGCCG
>JAIYBJ010000027.1 GCA_027488575.1 Streptomycetaceae bacterium
ATTGATACTCCTTATGTTCAAGAGAGATTTGAATCCGGAAAGCGTGCAATTGCAGGAGTTGCATGGGCACACAACGTTGGCGTGCAAAGCGTTGAAGTAAAGATAGATAACTCTTCATGGCGAGAAGCAACACTTGGACCAGATTTAGCAAATACAACGTGGCGCCAATGGTGGATTGATTGGGATGCAAAACCGGGAACTCACACACTTTCTGTCCGTGCAATCAATAAAAACGGTGAAATTCAAACAGAGAAGAAAAAAGATGTGCTTCCTGATGGTGCTGAGGGGTGGCATACCATCACTGTATTTGCACAGTAAGATTGGAGCATGACAACGGAGTCAGCTCTCGACACTGCGCGTTCACAATTAAGACGCGCTGTAGAACTTTTACAACTCTCTGAAAACGACTGGCAAACCCTTTCAACACCACGACGCATTCTTGAAGTCGCTGTTCCCCTTCGCCGAGATAACGGCAACGTTGAAATGTATAAAGGTTTCCGCGTTCAGTATTCGACAACTCGTGGTCCATCTAAAGGTGGCGTTCGATTCCACCCAGATATTGATATGGATGAAACCGTTGCACTTGCAATGCTCATGACCTGGAAATGCGCACTTACTAATTTGCCTTACGGTGGCGCAAAGGGTGGCATTGCAGTTGATGCACACACGTTATCCCTTACTGAAAACGAGCGACTTACACGTCGCTATACATCTGAAATTTTGCCAATCATCGGACCAGAGCGCGATATTCCTGCACCAGATGTGGGAACAGATGAGCGCAACATGGCGTGGATGATGGATACATACTCTGTAAACGCAGGATTTTCTGTCCCTGGTGTTGTTACTGGAAAGCCAATTGTTCTTGGTGGTTCACTCGGTCGCACATCTGCAACTGGTGATGGTGTTGCAATCTCGACCATCGAAGCGCTGCGTGTTAAAGGAATTGATCCAAAGAACGCAACTGTTGCTATTCAAGGATTCGGAAAAGTTGGTTATTGGGCGGCCATCGCTCTTGAAAACTTTGGTCTAAAAGTTGTTGCCGTCAGCGATGTAAGCGGTGGCGTCACGGGATTTAAGAGCGTTAAAGAAATTTGGGATTATTACCAAGCCAATGGCAATCTCAACGCACCTGGCACAGACAAGCTGACACAAGATGAATTACTACACCTCGATGTTGATGTTTTGATCCCCGCGGCCCTTGCCGATGCAATTACTGAAAAAACAGCACCTGGAATTAAGGCAAAGATCATCGTTGAAGGTGCAAACGCACCAACAACTCCTGGCGGAGACGCAATCATTAATGACAAGGGCATTCTCGTTGTTCCAGATATTTTGGCTAATTCTGGCGGTGTAATCGTTTCGTACTTCGAATGGGTACAAGATAAGCAGAATTACTTCTGGACCGCTGATGAAGTTAAATCAAACCTTAACGACATCATGATGCGATCATTTAAAGAAGTTGAAGAAATGGCTAAAACCAAAAAGGTTTCTTGGCGCGAAGCCGCGCACATGATTGGTGTTGCACGCGTTGCAGAAGCCCATAGGTTGCGCGGGCTCTATCCATAAAGATTAGAAAAACAAAAAGGGGCAGAGATAACTCTGCCCCTTTTTTGTTTCGTTTTTTTAGAAGCCGTAGACCTTTTTCCAGTCCGTAACCTTCATTACGTACCACTGTCCACCTTCAATTGCAGTTGCAAGATTTGCGACCGCTGTTGCATCAGTTATGTCCATACGAGCCTTAGCAGCTGGTGCGTGAACCTGTGCGTTGAACATGAAGTAAGTTGCCTTATCTGAACTTCCCTTCTTGAGGAAGCTAGTCACATCAATAATTCCGCTGGACTCTTCATCGTTAGTGATGAAGTCTGCTCCACCTTTTTTGAAGTATTGATCTTTGAACTTAGCAACTACACCAAGTGCACCATCAGAGATTCTGTAAGAAACAATACGAGCGATTGCATCATTTCCGCCTGGATCTTCCTGAATCAAAAGATTGCCCTTGTTATCGATTGTGATGTTATCTGGCTTGCTCATGTAAACATCTTCTGAGCCATCTAATAACATTTCTAGAGTTCCACCCTTAAGTGGATTTGTAACATCATCAAAACGTAGGCGCCATAGTGCTCCGCCGTCACGAGATGCGCCAGGGTATTCAGGATTTCCAGTTGTTGCTTTTGGATCCTTATTTGATTCTGTAGTTACGAAGTAATAGTCATTTGGATTCTTAGGATCGAAATGGCCATCTTCTACTCGTGAAAGGCGCAGTCCTTTTTCAAGAGCCTTGTCATTCTGCTCTTTACCGTTGAGCAAGTAGTTGATCTCTGTGAATTCAACTGGGATTGGGCTGTTCTTTCCAAAGAGTGTACGGATTTGATTGTCATCACCTGGAAAACCGCTAAGAACATAATTCTTACCGTTTGTAAATCCAGCCTTTTCATAGAAAGTGCCTGATTTTTGCTTCTTTCCTACATACATAAACAATTGGCTGGCAACTGCTGCGCCATCTTCGTTGCTCATGACTGCTGTGACATCGTTATTTGTTGGCACTGGAATAAAGTTTTCCCACGCTGCTAAACCAAATCCAGGAATCTGTGCAACGTAGCCATCCATTGTTGATACGAATCCGCGTGATTCATCTGCCCCTTCTTCGCCAGTGAGGTAAAGAGCATCCTTGAAACCGGCACCAGTTTTCTTGTTGTAGAAAGTTCCGGCAGGTGCGAGCGTTGCTGAACAGAAACGGTTAAACGTAGTTGTGTGGACAGGAGTTCCGAAAGAATCCTTTAGTGATGCCCCCAATGGAGCAGTTGGTTTAGTTCCCCATGTGCGAGTTGCGTAGTCATACCAATCTACTTTTGAAAACAAATCTTCAGCCGCTGTTGGCTTGAGTGTCTTTGGATCCAACGTGATCTTGCTGACGAATGAACCAAATGCTGATCCACCAGCTGTTGTGCGAGCTGCTGCCACGGCATTCGTTGCGCTTAATTCGTGATTTGTAATTAGAGAAAGTTTCTTGCCTTCTTTAATTAATCCCATTCCATCTGGGATTCCGACAATTTGATACCCGTTGACTACATCGCCAACTGTTCCTACTACATTAAGCGAAACACCTGATGCGGCAGGTTCAACATAAATAGGATAACTTGCCGCAGATGCAGGAGTTATTCCCACTGCAATCTGTGAGGCTGCTATCGCTGCAATTACGAAGCCCTTTTTCATTTTTCTCCTTATACGAGGTAGTGGTTATCCACTGCGTCGAATATTGGCATTTACATTGATAACGGATAGTTACAGTTTTCAGTAGATAAAGTGAACACAGTGAATTTAGGAAATGCTTAACCTTCTATTAACTTATTAAGCACTATCTATCTACATACAGAAACTTAAATACCACCCACACACCCTGTTCGTGTGTTCGTCTGAGGAGATGAGGCAAAAACTGGAATGTGGGTGATTTTCTTCCAGTTTTTGCACTCCTCTTCGCTTCAATCCCGAATATAGACTTTAAGACGCCGTATTCTTTACTTCTTACTAAACAAGGAGTGCTCGTGGCAATTGTTAGCATCAACATCGAATTAGTAGCAGAAATTCCATTGACGATTAATGAATCTTCTCGTCAAGAAGGTCAGTCATACGTTGACCTGATTACAGAAGCAGCTACGGCATTTATGGAGAATAACGACCTCAACCAACTAGATTTTCAAGTAAAGGTTGTCGGCGACGTTATCGCGGCTGAATGAAAAAATTTCTAGTTTTCACACTCCTAGGTTCCTTTTTGCTAGTAACTACTCCGGCGAGTGCTGCAATAAAAGTTGGCGATGCGTGCAAAAAAATAGGAGAGATAAGAAGCCTGAATTCAACAAAGGTGACATGTACAAAGGTGGGCAAAAAATCAGTTTGGAAGTCAGTTTCAAAACCCGCCATAGCTATTGCCAAGCCCACGAGTTTTAGCAATCTAGTAGCTAATTATAAAGGTATTCCGGATTCGGTTTGGACGGACGCAAGTAAATATCTTGCACAGAACCTTAGTGATGAAATAAAGGTAACTGTAGAAAAGGGGCCAAATACCAACATTCGCTATGCGAATTCAGAGATTGAATATGGAATTACACGAGCACTGAAGTTGGGCGCCAATTACCCCCGACAGAATAAATTTTTAGTGGTTGCCTTTAACTTTCAAGATCGCGATTGGGCAAGAACCCGTCTTGCGACAATCGAATCGCCTTTCACTCTAAACGATACTTTTTCTGATCAAGTAAGCGTCGCGTGCTCATCTATTACAGAATGCGATAACGCTTTTGGAAACATCTCGACGGATTCAGGTCTAATAACGCAGGGTGTTTCCGGGTTGAATAATGCTTCGAATACGAATTCAAGAGTCATTCGTTCCCATTACGCACATGAAACAACTCACACAATTCAAAAATCAATTTACAAGAAGTATGGTTTGAAAAGATTTTCAATCCCATGCTGGTTCTCAGAAGGCCAACCTCAAGCCGTTGCAACATCAGCGAGCAGCGAAAGTTTAAGTCAATACATTCTCAATCGACAAAATTGGCTGCGTCCGTCTCTGAAAGGCTTGCCAGATTTTTCTGAAGCAAGCATCAGTAAGTTCTTTGACTTACAGCATAATCAACCTTGCGATAGCGCAACCAGAATGCATATATATGACATCGGTTTTATCGCAGTTGAAGCACTTGTCTCTATCGGTGGAATATCGTCAACATTTGAAGTGTTGGACAAATATGCCTCAGGAATGACTTTTGATGTCGCATTTGAAAAGGTGTACGGAATTAGTTGGGCTAGTGCAAAGCCAATTCTGGCTAGCGTCGTCTCAAGACAATATATAGAGGCGAACTATTGAACTTAGAGATTTTGGATAGGTTTCATTTATGACAATAACGATTCGGCCTATTGCTGCCACCGATAAAGAGCGTTGGTTAGATCTTTTCAAGCAGTACATCATCTTCTACAAGTCCAGTTTGAGTGATGAACAATTTGAACTGGTTTGGCAACGTATTAATTCTGATTTCAATATCAATGGTTTAGTTGCAGAACTAGATGGTCAGGTTGTTGGCTTAGCTCATTACATTTTTAGACCATCCACATGGGCTGAAAAGGATTTCTGTTACCTGGAAGACTTATTTACAGATCCTGCTGTGCGCGGTAAAGGTGTTGGTCGTGCGCTAATCAATGAATTACATAAAATTGCTATTGCAAAAGGTTCCAAGCGTTTGTACTGGACCACAGCTCCAGATAATGAAACAGCTCGAAAGCTTTATGACAAAGTGGCAATTACTGATCGGGTTCAGTACAAAATAATTATTTAGTACTTCTTTCGTATCCCCACACGTCGTAATCATCTAAGTCAGGTGCTTTGTAACCTTTGAACTCGAGGGCCGTCACGGCCTGACATCTATGTTCAATTGCATGGTGCGCCGCTTGAGACAAAATCGTTGCAGCTTGCCAGTGAGTGATTACTCCTTCTCGATTTACTTCAACAATTCGATCTGGTTCTTTGGAAAGTTCGATTAATTCGGAATCACACTTTTCTAATCTTTTTGCTAACTCTTTTAAATCCTTCATGGTTGTTGGCACAACTTTTTCATCCGCTTTGCGCCCATTGAGTCGATATACATAACGATCTGTCGCCACAACAATGTGCGAGAGTATCTCTGCAACGTGCCACTCCTTATTGGTGATGTATGAACCAAGGGCTTCATCCGGCAACTCTGAGATGGCCGAAAAGATTTCCTGATTAGCCCACTTCATGTGGCGCATCATTGTTTCCAGAGATGTGGTCATGCCCAAGAGTTTATGTGATTGAAGTGCCAAAAGATATGGAAAGATTCTCTTTATGAATACCCGCATTCGTTTTATTGCAGCCGTAGTTAGTCTTTCCATTCTTTTTACCGCGCACCCTGCGTTGGCTGCGGCGAAGCCAAAACCGCTATCTGGTGTAACGGCTTCTGATTTAACTACGAATCTTGAAAATCGTCGTTGGAAGTGCTCAAAACCTCAGAAAGCTAAAGCAGACACGACCACCTTTAATTGTTCTAGCAAAGACAAAACCGCAAATGTAGTTGTTTGGGGAACTAATTCACGTGACATAACTTGGATCACCGTTAATGCAAACTCCAAGATAAGTTATGGTTGGCCTAGATTTATTTCGACGCTACCAATTGATGGTGTTGACCCAACCGCTGCTCAGAAATGGGTTACAACTGCACTAAATTCAAAAGCCTCTTCAAGTAAAGTATTTGGTGGCGTTAAGTTCAGCGTTCTCATCGGCAGCGGTATCACTCGGACTCTGACCATCGCACATAAGAACACAGTCCAGCCTTAGTGCCGAGTAATAGGTAATCAGTAAGTGCGCCCGAAGGGATTCGAACCCCTAACCTTCTGATCCGTAGTGTGAAAAGAAGCTGGAGCTTTGCTACCCAGTTCTTTTCTACCCCAAGTGACTCGCTTACGCTCAATCACTCGGACAGATGCTCTATCCGTAGGTCCTAGTTTTGTTTAATAGTAATGCAACAAGTCCAATAAATAAAGGGTTTTCTATTTTATTAAATTTCCATACTTTGCATCGATGGCGTCAACTGTTTTTCGCAGCTGGCCATCAGGATCAGATAACTTGTCAGATCCATACATAGCTTCGTTAAATTGAAGGTTGGTACTTTTTCTAACGTATGTCTCAACTGGTTTCGGTGCGGGTGCGGGTGCTGCAGGACCATTCCAGGTCCATACTTGTTTTAAATATAAATTGCCACCGTCTGCATCGCTATTAATCCATCCTGCATTTCCCAGACGAAAGCCACCAGCATATCCAGTTAGGTGCCAGCTCAATCTGGTTGGATCAGATGCGCACGAGCGGGTAATGCCTGCGCAACCAGTTGTATCTGCCGGAATTTGCGAAATTACATCTGTTGGTGAGTAGCCGATTGAATCACCAGGTGTGTAATACCAATACGTGCCGTTGATAAGTTGTGGAGTATTTATAATTGTTTCGGTAAAAACTTGAGCTGTAGGAGCTGCTGCAACAGTAGTTAACACATTGCTTCCAATTGATTTACCAGTCACAATCATAAAACTTTCACTTGGTCTAAATTCGCTACCGGTGGAAGAATTTGCGGTCGAATACGTACTTTCGTAAACAAGCCTCCAGCCGTTGTTAAGCAAGGTTTGCTCAGAAACATTTTGCTGAATTCCTGCTGGATAATAATCGGCGTGACTTGATTGAACTCCAAGTGCAGTAAACAAAATAACAAATGCAAGCGTTACGGTTTTCTTATACTTTTTCAGCGTGCCCATCATCTTGTTCTCCCCGACGTAATCTTTGGTCATCACCCTTGATAACTTCGGCAAGCCTAAGGTGGGGTTCATTAGATTGTGCGCTGAAATGGGTAAACATTGCCTGAATTGTGCGCCCGAAGGGATTCGAACCCCTAACCTTCTGATCCGTAGTCAGATGCTCTATCCGTTGAGCTACGGGCGCTTGAAGCGTGTGAATCCTACCTTACCCAAAGGCACTTCTGCTTTCACGGGCGCCGCAGTAAACTCGGGCGCATACTTATATTTAACTTATTTCAAAGAGGGAAATCATGATTGTTACTGCGATATTTAAAGCAAAGCCAGGAAAAGAAACAGAACTTCGCAATGAACTTCATGGTGGCGCGAGCGCTTCATGGAATGAATCTGGGGTGCGCGGATATCACGTGCACGAATTAATTGATCAACCAGGAACGTTTATGAATATTGAAGTGTACGAAAATGAAGCAGCGTTTCAATCTCACTTAGAAACTCCGCACGTAAAAGCCTTTATTGGAAAGCTGGATGACTTGTTATCTGAGCCATTGACTGTGTATCAGGGCAAGGCGTTGTTTGGAGGAGAGAATTCAAAGGCTGCTCTGTAGTCACTAGAATTCCTTGATTATGCGTCGTTTATTATCAGTTGAGCGCCATCAGAAAATCCTCGAAAGAGTTGCTTCTGAGAACGCAGTAGATTTTGCAAGCCTGGCCGACGAGCTTGGTGTTTCTTCGATGACCGTGCGCCGTGATTTGCGCATTCTTGAAGAAGCGGGTTATTTGAAAACTACTCGTGGCGGTGCATCTGCGCAGTTAGTTAATACCCAGGATATTTTGCAACACCCACGTGCGATGGATCAGACTTTGGCCAAGACCGCAATTGGTCAATACGCCGCATCCTTGATTGAAAAGGGTGAGGTTATTTTCTTGGGTACCGGCTCCACCACTGCAGTTTTTGCGCAATTCTTACCGGGTAATCTAGAGCTCACTGTAATTACACCATCACTTGCACATGCTTCACTTTTGGCATCTCGTGGAATTGAAGTGATTAGTACTGGTGGGGTTATTGCCACCCATGACTTAGCCCAAACTGGCGCAATCGCTTTGGAAACTATCAACCGCTTCGTTGCTACACGAACAATTATTGGTTCGGGTGGTGTTTCAAAGAGCGGTGGATTAACAGAGTTTGATCAGGTGATTGCAGATATCAATCGTTCGATGGTTGAACGTTGCGAAGAAGTAATTGTTTTAGTTGATCCATCAAAGGGTGGAGTTACGGCGAATTACCGCGTAGCGGGCATAGATATCGTCGATGAGTTTGTAACATCAAATGATGGCCGCGAATCCATGCAGCGCCAGCTGGGGGCTGCTGCGACCATATTGACCCCGAACGGGTAACATTTCATCACATTTTTTGTGTTACATTTTGTCCCTACCGAAGGGGCGAAAGTAAGCCATGAGCATCGAATTATCGACGATCTTTAAGTCCGCAAAGCCAATTATCGGGATGGTGCACCTACCCGCATCTCCGGGCCAGCCACAGTTTAAGAGCAAGCCAGATTTGAAAGCGATGATCAGCGCGGTAGCTGCTGATGTTAAAGCTTTGCAAGATGGTGGCGTTGATGGTTTTTTGTTTTGTAACGAAAGTGATCTTCCATATACAACTCGTGTGAACTCCGAAGTTGGTGCATGGACAACATTCATGATCGGTGCGGTTCACGATCAGTTGAAGTTGCCGTACGGTGTAAATCTTTTGTGGGATCCAATTGCATCAATCGAAGCCGCATCAGCGTCCGGTGCATCTTTTGTGCGCGAAGTTATGTGTGGTTCATTTGCAAGTGACATGGGTCCATTGGCACCAGATCCTGCATTCGTTGCACAGACACGTACTCGCTTAAAGGCTGAGCACATCGCACTCTTTACAAACATTGTTCCTGAATTCGCATCAGCCCTCGAAGGTCGCACCGTTGCACAACGTGCAAAGGCTGCTGAGTACTTTGGCTTTGACGCAATTCTTATTTCAGGCCCGGTAGCTGGTGTGCCATTTAGCAACGAAGACTTGCTCGCTGCAAAAGAGACAGCGAAGAAGATTCCGGTCTTTGCAAATACTGGCGTCAACGCAACAACAATTGCGGACACACTCAAAATTGCTGATGGTGTTATTGCTGGCAGCAGCATGAAGGTGGATGGAAAGACATTTAATCCAGTAGACCCAAAGCGAGTTATCGAACTCGTCACTGCAGCAAATAAATCTCGTTAGGAGATAGTCATGGCAAAGGTAAGTTTCATCGGACTTGGAATCATGGGTTCTGGCATGGTTGCCAATCTTGTTAAGGCTGGCCACGAAGTAACTGTCTGGAATCGAAGTGATAGCAAGTATGCAGAGATTGAAAAGGTTGGCGCAAAGAGTGTTGCCGATCCAGCGCAATTACTTCCTGGTGCAGATTTTTTAATGTATTGCCTTGCCGATGATGTTGCTGTTGATGCTCTCTTTCTTAAAGGACCAGAGCTTGCTAGCAAAGTAGAAAAATCAACGATTGTTATCGACCTTTCAACGATTGATCCTGTTACCAGCGCTGCAGAGCGAAAGGTGTATGAATCAAGGGGAATAGCGTTTTTGGACGCTCCCGTCTTTGGCACTAAGGGGGAAGCGCGCGATGGCGGTTTATGGATTGTTATTGGTGGGCCAGAAGATGTTTACAAGAAGTCATTGCCGGTTCTAGAACCTATTAGCGAAACCCTTCACTACATGGGCGAAGGTGGAAACGGTACAAAGATGAAACTCGTGGGCAACTTACTTGTTGCATCCCAAATTGTTTCTATCGGTGAAGCACTTACTCTGGCTAAAAAAGCCGGATTAGATTTAACAAAGGTGTTAGAAGTTGCTGCTGTTGCAGACTTTAAAACTCCTATTTACGCCGGTGTTGGGGCCGGCGTAATTAAGGATGATTATGAAGTGAACTTCCCACTTAAGTTAATGCTCAAGGATGCACGATTGATCCAAGCGTTTGCTAATCGACTTGATTCACCTGTTTCAATTGCTGTAACAACTGAAGAGTTGGCAAAAGAGGGCGTGGACGCTGGCATGGGAGAACTAAACGCTTCGGCAATCGTCAAAGTGATTTCTAACCGAGCAGGGGTTAACTTAAGTGAATAAACGTCTTGAAGGTATGTTTAATCCAAAATCTGGCAAGTGCATCAACATTGCTTTGGATCTTGGAATCTTCGGAGAAAGATCTTTTGCTAAAGGCATCGAAGATTTAGCAAAGGCTCTGCCTGAAATTATTGCCGGTCAACCAGATGCGATTCAGTTAAATCCTGGTGGGCTAAAGATTTTTAATTCACTTGATTTAAAAACTGATGTCGCAATCGCACTTCGCTTAGATGTAACAAACGCTTACGAAGCTCGCGATATTGAATACTCATGGGACACAGCAAATCTTGCGACTCTGCGTGATGCCTTTGATAAGAGAGTTAAAGTTGTTGTTCTTAACTTGCTTAACATTGATGAAAACTCTCGTCTGCAAGAACAGTGCGTGCAAAACATTCAACTAATTGGTGCAAAGTGCCGCGAAGAAGGTATTCCGCTTATGGTTGAACCACTTGTTATGACTGCAAAATCAGGCACCGGAACAACGTCTGTGGGCGATGTAGACAAGATTGCAGCCCTTGTTCGCCAAGCGGTAGAACTCGGTGCAGACCTGATTAAGGTCGATCCAACAGCGCCAATGAGTGACTTCGGGCAGATTGTTGAGATCGCATCCGGTGTTCCCGTGCTTGTTCGTGGCGGCGGTTCTGTGCCACCACGCGAATTATTAGAGCGCACTCGCATCGCAATTGATTCTGGTGCATCTGGCGTCGTCTATGGTCGAAATATTGTTCAGCACCCAACTCCAGCTAAGTTCATTAAAGCCATCCGTGCAATCGTTCATAAGAACGCAACCGTTGATGAGGCCATGCTCGTTCTAGAGAAAAAATAAGTACATGAGTCAAACAATGAAAGCTGCTGTAATAACTGGAGTCAAGAAGATCGAAATAGTTGATATTCCAATGCCAGTTATTGGACCTCGTGATGTTTTGCTTAAAGTTAAATCTGCAGGATTGTGTACATGGGAACAACGCATTTACACCGGTCAAGCAAAATCAGAGTACCCAGTTCTTGGCGGCCACGAAAATGCTGGAGAAATCGCTGCAGTTGGCGAATTAGTTACGAATGTAAAAGTTGGCGACCGAGTAACAATGGGTTCTTCTTCATGTGGAACCTGTCGTGCTTGTCTTCGCGGGCAAGATAAGGGATGCGCCGAACACTTTCTAAACTTCTCGCTCAAGGGTGGTTCATACGGCCCTGGTGGTTTTGCTGAATACAAAATTCATAGAAGCGATGGTGTCTTTCCTGTTGGCGATGCTCCATGGGATCAAGCAGCACTTGCCGAACCATTGTCATGTGCAATTCACGCAGCGCGTCTTTTGGATGCGCGTTTAGGGGATACAGCGGTTGTGTTTGGCGCGGGAACAATGGGATTGCTTAACCTTATGGTTTTAAAAAAATCAGGACTTCGCGTTGCAGTTGTCGATGTCAACGAAGGACGTCTTGCAAAGGCAACATCATTAGGTGCTGATGTTGTTCTAAAAGCTGGTTCAGATATTCGTGATCGCGTAAAAGCAGCTTTCCTTGGTGGTGTTGATTTTTCAATTGCTGCTTATGGCAGTGAAGAAGTAAATCAGGATGCGCTAGATGTGCTCAATAATCGCGGAAAAATATGCCTTTTTGCATCCGCTCACCCAGTAACACCTTTTGCAATTGATCCAAACCTTATGCATAACCGCGAAACATCAGCTGTTGGAGTTGTTAGCGCCGATCGCCGCGATCACGCTGTTGCAACAGATTTAATTGCTAACAAGCAGATTGATTTGTCGCCGATTATTGATGCGACATTTCCGCTTATTGAAGCTGCTGCTGCTTTCGAGCAAGCAACATCTACCCCAAGTTATCGAGTGATGCTGCATCCGTAATTTGTTTTAGTAATCCAATTCGTGCAGCTTGTGCATGGAATCTTTGGTTGACTGATACAAATTAGTGTAAATCTCACTTAGCGGCGCGTATGTCTCTGCAAGATCTTTGTTTGGTTCAACGATGCGTGGTTTTCCTTGCCAGACGCGAATCTCTTCTGGGCTTGAAACTAATCCAACTGCAACACCGGCCAATAATGCGTCACCGTATGAAGCACCGAATGTAAGTGGTGC
>JAIYBJ010000015.1 GCA_027488575.1 Streptomycetaceae bacterium
AAATCTCTTAATCTGCGACAGGTTATGTAAGAACTTGTACAAGCAAAATGCAGAAAGGTGAGCGCAGTTTTAACCTGCGCCCACCTAATAAGAAGAAGAGTCGCCCTATAAGCCGGAAGTTTTTGATTTAGGCTTATTCAACTCGAATGCCTTCATATTTGCTCACAAAAAATTGTGAGACTCTTCAAGGCCGAGTATTCAACCTCACGTACAGCCATTCACATGGCCATCTGGCTAGACTTTAGAAGCTCCGAAAAAGCTCTCGCTCAATCGTAAGTATTTGCGCTACGCCAAACCCTCACTGCAGAAATTGAATTTAGTAAGCCAATACCAATCCCCGCAGTTATATCAAAAATTGAAGTCGGCCAGATGGATGTGAGTAGACCGACGGCGATAACAGCGAGGTTTGCGATTGCATCGTTACGAGCTGCCAAATAAGCAGCCCAAATTAGGTGTTTTTCCGCCTTACGATGCTTTACGAGAATTAATGAGCACAAAAAGTTTATGGCAAGCGCTCCTAATGCAACCACGGTGATCTGCAATCCAGCTGGCGGGGCAGGATCTTTGATTGCCCGGATGACGTTGGGGATGATAAAGAAAATAGGAATCATTAAAATGGAGGCTAGAAAACGAGCAAGCCACTTGCGACTGGCCAAACTCCAGCCAAGACCAAATATAATCAAGAAATTGACAAAGGCATCCTGAATGAAATCAATACTATCTGCCAGCAGAGATATCGATTTAATATTTAATGCGAAAAAAAACTCTATTAGAAAATATCCTAAATTGAGGAATGCAGTTATGCCTATTGCCTTTTTCATATTCACCAATCTATAAGTCTAGCTCTAGTTCACGTGAAGGTTCGTTCTGGCGCCGATGGTTGATTCGCGGAGCGCATTTCAAAAAGAACACAAGTCAGGTTGTGTAATTATTTGAGACACACCGAAGGCGGACATCTAGGTGAATTTATCGAAAGATTTGATCTTAATTCTTTACCTAAAAACTGCTTGCAATTCGACTACCCAATTCTTTGATAATGAGAAGTACGATTACTGCATAGTTAAAAATAATAATTGCTGGTAAGAAAACTAATCCAGCTCCACCGAAGCGATTTCGAAGCTTGGTTCCCCAAACTTCATTTGTGATCGTGACAAGTACAATCGTCCACCACAATGGAATAGTTGCGAACCAGACAACTAAACAATAAGGGCAGAGAACCCCAATGATGAAAACGCTCTGACCAAAAAGCCAACTGACGAAAAGCCAAGCTATGCCCAGCCCCAAAACTATGAATTTCCAGAACCAATTTTTGAACTTTGCACCTGCGAAAATACTCAACCCGATAATCATCGGCGCTATAAAACCGGCTACTCCCAGAATTGCGTTAGGAAATCCAAGCAATGAGGCTTGCCATAAATCAAACAAAGCTCCACAGGAGACGAATGGGCTTATGTCGCAAGAAGGGGCCTGAGAGGGATTCTTCAGAGTTTGAAATCTTTCTATCAAAAGAGCTGCAGATGCAAACCAACCAATACCGCCACAAATGAGAAAAATTTTTGCCAGAAAGCGCCAAGATTTTTGTTGATTGAGAATGTCATAACTCGGCTGCATGAATTTTTCCTAACTTGATGAGTAAATAATGCCCACCACCCCGCATTACGGTACAGGCGAGTTGGGTCATCTGCAATATCTAGAAAGGTAATCGGCATCACGTGCAAATATCATCTGTGCTGAATACAATAGAGTCACTAGTCGTGATTGCAGTTTTCTATTCAAATATGAAAGGTCTACTAAGACTAAATGAAACGAAACGTCATGTTGTCGGGTTTGATCTCTATGAGCGTTGTAGCTGTTGTTGCTCTAGCAGCTTTTTCGGTTAGCAAAGAAGCTACCCTTGATCAATCTGGAGCAGAAGACATTTCGGTTATTCAGTCGAATACTCACATTCTTCAGGATGCGGGAAATCGCGCTCCAGTCTTAGTTGAATTCCTAGACTTTGAATGTGAGGCATGCGGGGCTTTTTATCCGTATATAGAAGAATTGAAGAGAGAATTCAAGGGTGAAGTGACTTTCGCTTTTCGATACTTCCCTCTCCCGGGACATTCGAATTCCATTAATGCGGCCCTTGCCGTTGAAGCGGCCGCTCAGCAGGGCAAGCTAAACGAGATGTTCTCACTAGTGTTTGAAACACAGTCTCTTTGGGGTGAATCAAGTGAGTCCAAGGCTGCAACTTTTAGATCATACGCCGAAAAAATTGGGCTTGATATGAATCTATATGACTCGTCGATCGCAAATCCAGAAACCCTACGTCGGATCACGGATGATTACAATGACGGGGTAGCGCTTGGGATTTCAGGGACTCCCACCTTCTTTCTCAATAATCAACGTTTGACTTTGCGCACATTTAAAGATGTCAGAGCTGCAATTCTTGATCAACTTTCAAAGTAATTTTGCTTGCGGACCGGCCTCATAGAACACTGCCTCAGACCCTTCCCGCAAACGGCATCATCCCCGGAACGCTGTAAATGCTGGAGTATTTCAATCCGCCTTTTGTTGATCTAGCTTCCCACATCATGCCATTTCCGGCATAAATGCTCATGTGATGAATGGTGCTTTGTGTTCCTTTGTACGAATAGAAAATTAAATCGCCTGGCTGCATCTCAGAAATGGGAACTTGTTTTGTGTACGTGTAATAAAGCCCAGAGTTCAGGCGATCCCAGTTTGGCCAACCGAGTCCGGCATATTTGTAGGCCGCATAAATCAAACCAGAACAATCAAAGGAATTTGGTCCTTCATTTCCCCAAACATAAGGTTTTTTCGCTAAGACCTGCCGTTTTGCATATTCAACTGCCTTTAGTCGCTGCTCAACAGATGTTCGAGAGGTGGCCGCTCCATTTGGGCCACCACCCTTCCACACTTTAGCTTGGTTTGGAATCTTAGTGGCTTCACTTGCCCGCGTCTCTTCCAGCAGGGCCAGTTGCCGCCTTTGCTCGAGAGTAAGTCTTACTTTTCTCGCGGAGGCGAGTTCCTTTTGGAGTTTATCTTGAATTGCCTGAAGCTTATCAACCTCTTTTTGCTGAGCATCCCGAATGGAATCTGCTTCTCTCTTTGCCTCGGCAACTTTTTCGGTGACTTGTATTTGTCGCTCTTTGGCAGCCTCAGCTAATTTTCTGGCTTTCTTCGCAATAATCTCAGCAGCTTTGAATTGCTCAAGAGCAACTTTATTCTTGGCGCTTAAATTCTCAAGGGTGGATATTGTGTCAATCACATCTTGAGGTCCATTTGCACTGAGGA
Organism: Streptomycetaceae bacterium; assembly: GCA_027488575.1. GTDB lineage: Bacteria > Actinomycetota > Actinomycetes > Nanopelagicales > Nanopelagicaceae > Planktophila. The sequence continues at coordinate 3,295 of JAIYBJ010000015.1, forward strand.
ATGTCTCAATGTTTCCCATATTGCCACCTGACATATACGCAGCAACAGCCAATTTTCCAATGTTTCGATGAGTTGCTGAAACTTCGGCTTCTGCAGCACCTACAGCTTCATTTGCAGAATTCAACTCCTTTACTGCTATAGCTAATTCATTTCTCGCAATTAAATACTTTTTATTCACCTCTGCAGCAAGTGCTGCAAGTTTTCTTAGGTTTCCTCGTGCAGCAGCCAATTTTTTCGCTGCATTTGCAGCTACTCGCTTTTTCTCGAGCTCGAGCTTTTTAGCAGCTTCGATTTGGGCAATAGTTGGCTTGTGATTATTACCGAATGCTTCAGGGGTGGTGAAGGTGAATAAAAGTAGCGCAAGAAAAATCGAATGTCTGCGATTATGCCATTTTCGCTTCATAGCCTGCGAGCTCCTACGAATGGTTTTCTTCCAAACATTTTTGTAAAAGGCACAACTTCGACCTTCTTACCTGGACGTGGGGCCTGCACCATTTTTTTTTTTTTTTTTTACATAGAGACATGGCTGATTGGATTACCAAAGAAAAGTAAGTCTCCTGGCTTCACTGAGCCAAAAGCAATCGGTTTTCCGTACTTGATTTGAATGCGCGAGGAGTGCGGAAGGGCTACACCAGCCTCTTGATAGGCCCGCATTGTGAGCCCAGAGCAATCCCATCGAGTAGGTCCGGCCGCGGCCCATACGTAGATATCGCCAATTTGATTTAAAGCATACTTAAGGGCTATCGAAGATCTTGAATTGTCTCCCACGAAGCTCGCAGCATATTTTTGAGAATCTCTAAGAATTTTGCTCTCTCTTTTCGATTCATCCTTTAGAAGCCGCTCCCTGTCCTCTTTCTTGAGAGAATTTAGAATCTTAGTTGCCTTATTGAGTGCATTCTTGGCAGCTACAACTTCTCGATTGAGTTTTGTTTTCTCCGCCTTTACAAGTGTTAATCGATCTGCAATCACCAACTGTGAGGATTGGACCCTCTGTTTTGCTTGCATGTATTTTCGAATTTCAGTTGAATATCTAGTACCAACGACATCTAGTAGTGATGCGTCAGCTAAATACCTTGTTGGGTCGCTACTCAATAAGAGTTCGAGGCCTTTGCCAAATCCCGAGCTTTGATAACTCTGCACGGCTATTCTCCCAAGCACTTTATTTGCCTCAACAAGGTCAGCTATTACAGACGATTCTTGTTGCCTTAGTGATTGGGTATCTCGCTCGAGGGCTGCAATCCTGATTGTTGCTTCATTAGCCGCCTCATACTTTTCAGCTGCCAATGTTCTCAATCTATCGACCTCTTTTTGAGCGGCTGAAACAGTTGGTGCAGCCCACGTAATATTAGGTTCGAATAAAAAAGTAATAGCAATGGCCAAAGCCATGAATCGCTTCATTCAGTAGTTCCTCCCGTATCTACTTTTGAAGATTCTTCAAGAGAATCCTCATAGAGGAAATTTCGCTCGATTGCACGGCACGTATTGAATTTGCCAAACCCTTGGCCTCAGAATTCTTGGAACTACTCGACATGAGAAGCATGTCCAACGCACCTTGGTGATGCTCGATCATTGCTTTTAAAAAAGGTAAGTCGAATTGATTTCCAGTCAACTTCTTCATATCTGCAATCTTGGCTTCGGAAAGCATCCCACTCATTTTCATATCGTGTCCCATCTCTATTGGGGCATCTTTTGCAGCGAGCCAGTACAGCATCTGATTTATCTCAGGTTTTTGGGCCTTGATTATCTGTGAAGCAATCTTTCTAACACTTGAGTTTTTTGATTGTCTCAGAGCGATGTTAGATATTTCGATTGCCTGCTGGTGGTGTGGAATCATCCCTTGGGCAAACATGATTTCGCTCATCCCCAGAGATGTTAATTTACTTGCATGCGAATTTGCAAAAGCAGGTTGAGCAACAATAACTAAAGCAATAGTAAAGCCAAATAGAGCTAATTTTTTGATCATGAGTAATCCTTTTCTCGAATTTATGTAACTTGACTTTTTTTCGAGAAATAATTAGATGCGGATAATCCCCAATTGAGATCGAGTGAGAGAGTAAGTAAATGTCAGATTAGATTTCTCTTTCAACACATTGGACCAATAATTTATTGAAGTGTTGGTTCCATGAAGTTTTCTACATCGGAGTGCGTACTTTCTACCCAACAGGAGTACAACTATTAATAACGCTCCACACGCCCTGCCCATCAAATTTTCTTCAGAATAAACCTTTTCAGTCAATTGCAGATTTTCAATTACTGGAGTTGACTTGCTCGCATTATGGACGTGTGTTACAGACGAGTCAGAACTAACTTGAGTTTCATGGCTATGGGCTAAAAATGCGATTCCAGTCGACAATATGACGAGCAAAATCGTCGCAAAAACGGCAACCTTGTTTCGTCCTATCGAGACCTGGCCCATGACAAAAAAGGTACCACTACTTCATCGGAAGAAGCTGTTTAAGACAGGCTTGGCGCGGAACGTAGTTTCAAGCTGACACGTTCTTAAATGAATCTTCTTCTTCCATTTTCTGTGCCGTTAGTCACAGCTACCACACCAATCTAGAGTAGTTTTATTCTGAATGGCAAATCAAACATGAGTGAAGTACTGTCATAGATATGAAATGGTTTCGTTTGACCCAGTTGGAACGTTTAGATCAAAAATTAATTTATTTTTTATCGTCCGTGAGCATCGCCGCCGTACGTTTAACGCTTGGTCTAACTTTTATTTGGTTTGGATTACTTAAGGTTTTTGGTGAAAGTCCAGCTAATGATTTGATAACTAAAACGATATATTGGTTTAACCCTGACGTATTTATTCCAATTCTTGGTATCTGGGAGGCGGTAATCGGATTATTCTTCGTTATCAAGCCCATGATTCGGGGAGGACTTCTCCTACTGGCCCTTCAAATGCCTGGCACTTTTTTGCCTCTCGTTCTGTTACCCGAAGTCTGTTTCTCAAATTTTCCTTTTGCCCTAACACTAGAAGGGCAATATATAGTCAAGAACTTAGTCCTAATTAGTGCGGCTCTAGTCGTAGGTGGATCCTTGCTACCGATTAAGTCGATAGCATTTAAAAAGTTGGTTGTATAGCGACAGGCAACCGCGATAGTGGCATCTTCTTCTTCACTCAAGGCAAAAGTAAAAATGCAATTAAAATTCTTTGAAAGTCCTCTGCAACCGAAATCTGCCCATGAATCTGCCCATATTTGCCCATTGTTTCCCCATAAAAACATCTCAATCTGCGACAGGTTATGTAACAACTTGTACAAGCAAAATGAAGAAAGGTGAGCGTAGTTTTGACCTACGCCCACCTAATTAGAAGAAGAGTCGCCCTATAAGCCGGATCCTGTTCTCTTGCGAGAGATCACCATCCATCTAGTTACGTAATCACTTACGTAATCAAGCAACCTACCCGTTGACTCGTGCGAGCAGCACTCGAACGCCAACTGCGTGGTCTTGCTTCAGGCGGGGTTTACATAGCTAACTGCATTACTGCAATTACTGGTGGTCTCTTACACCACCGTTTCATCCTTACCAATATTTCTATTGGCGGTTTACTTTCTGTTGCACTGTTCCCGCGGATTGCTCCGGGTGGGCGTTACCCACCGCCTTGCTCTGTGAAGTCCGGACTTTCCTCGGTGTCTTGCGACAACGCGGTGATCCGGGCGACTCTTCAGTAATTAAGGATACGGCAGAGATAAGTGATTAGTAAACGAGATTTATTTACCTGGGTGAACGATTACTTTCATCGCATCAGGAGCGGTTGTCGCTTTAAGCCCATCTTCAGCCTGTTCTAGGCCAAAGTGGTGAGTAACAATGGCGTCTAGATTTACCTTTTTCTTTGCCAGTAAATCAATTGCAATTGGCCATGTGTTTGTATATCTAAATACACCGGTGACAATGATTTCGTTATTTTGGATATGTGAAATAGGTAATTTCATTTCATCGCTGCCAAGTCCAACAAGCAATACACGCCCCGCTGGACCAGTTGCTTTAATTCCAGCAATTACTGCAGATTCAACTCCGCAGGCATCAATAAATGCATCAAACTTTTCATTGCCGAGTGATTGTGTGGAAGTATTAACTGTTCGCGTGGCACCGTGATTCAGAACGAAAGCGAGTCGATCAGCAACAACGTCTGTAACTACCACTTCGGTTGCACCCATAGCCTTTGCAACTTGAGCCATGATGACTCCGATTGGACCAGCACCAGCAATAAGAACTTTGCTGCCAGATTGGATTGCAGCTTTTTGTCCGGCCCAAATACAGACCGACATCGGTTCGATTAGCGCAGCAGCATCAAATGAAATTGAGTCTGGAATCGCATAAGCAAACTTGGATTGGATCCTGACAAATTCACAGAAAGCACCGTCAATTGGTGGCGTTGCATAAAATTCCATGTCGGGGCAAAGGTTGTAACGCCCTGCAATACATTGTTCACACTTTCCACAAGCTCGTTGCGGTTCGACAGCGACTCGTTCACCAATTCGCTTGGAATCCACTGCGGAACCAACTTCTGAAATAACTCCTGATAGTTCATGACCAAGGATTAATGGCTTTTCGACAACGAAGGGTCCAATCTTTCCGTGTTTGTAATAATGAACGTCGCTTCCACAAATGCCAACAGATTCAACACGAACTAAAACTTGATCAGCTTCGAGTGTTGGAACATCAATTTCTCGCACACTGATGTCGCCTGCCTTATTTAGAAATGAAGCTCTCATGCAACCAAGCCTTGCAAAGTTTTTTGTGCGCCAACTGTGTGAAGAGACTCAAGAGCTTCAAGATAAGGCTTTGAAAAGCGTACATCATTTGCTAATTCACCGAACAATTTTTTGTTCTCAATGAAGGCCGATGGATTGTCACGTTGAGTTTTTGCAATAGCAATTAGTTCATCGCGTAATGGATCAACAACCTTGATTGGGTTGCCTTTCTCATCTATTGCTTCGTCATAACGTGCCCAACTAGCAACAATTGCTGCACTAATTGGTACTTCTTTTCCATCTTCAAGTAACTCACGTACAACTGGTAAGAGCCACTTAGGAATTCGATCCGAAGATTCTGCCGCCAGACGTGCAACTGTGTCTTGTACTTCAGGATTAGAAAAACGTTCAATAAGCTGATTTTTATATGCTGCAAGATCAACGCCCGGAACTGGACTCAAGGTAGGAGTTGCTTCATTGTCCATGTAAGTTTTCAAAAGTTTAACAATCAATTTATCCTGCATGACCTCATGAACATATGTGTATCCACTCAAATGCCCGAAGTAACACAAACCTTGATGACTTGCATTGAGTAGACGTAGCTTCATTAACTCATACGGCATCACGTCTTTGACCATCTGAACACATGCATCTTCGAACTGTGGGCGTCCCGTTGGGAAATGATCTTCAATAACCCATTGAAAAAATGGTTCGCATGGGACAGGCCAGTGATCTTCAATTCCTAGTTCGCTTTGAACAATTTCAATATCTTTAGCTGCAGTAACAGGTGTGATGCGATCAACCATTGAATTTGGGAAAGCAACGTTTGATTCGATCCATGCGCCAAGAGCTGGATTCTTTAACATGGCAAATGCTGTAATCATCTTCTTTGCAACATCACCATTTCCTTGGATGTTGTCACACGATTGAACGGTAAATGCTGGCACACCCGCTTCTTTACGGCGCTTTATTCCTTCGACGATATAACCAAAAGCTGAAGTGGGATGAGATGAACTTTGAAGGTCTTTGGCAACAGATTCTGTAGTTGCATCAAATTCTCCTGTTACGCGATCAAAACTGTATCCACCTTCAGTGATTGTCAGTGAAACGATTTTGATTGCAGGATCCACCAACTTTGCCAACAGTTTTTCTGATTCATCTGGTGCAAAGATGTAATCAATAATGCTTCCAATAACTTGATAATCGAACTTACCTGAAGCGTGCTTAGTTACCAATGTGTATAGACAATCTTGCGCTTTGAGTGCATCGCTCATGCGAGCATCACTTGGCAATAAACCAACTCCAATAATCCCCCACTCGTGCGCTTTGCCTTGCTCCATTAAGCGATCAAGAGTGAGTGCTTGGTGTGAGCGGTGAAAAGCTCCGACTCCAAAGTGAAGTATTCCGGGAGTTATTTTGCTGCGATCGTATGAAGGACGATGAACGTTTGCCGGCAATTCGTGCAGGACTGAATTACTTAAGCGCTTCATTGTTTACTTCACAGCTCCCATAGCTAATCCACGGACCAATTGCTTTTGTGCAAGCCAACCGGCAATTATCACAGGCAACGCTGCCACGGTTGATGCTGCTGAAAGTACAGCAAGGAACTGTCCACGACCATCAACGAAACTCGCTAAAAATGGTGGAGTTGTTTTTGCATTGGCACTTGTCAGTAACACGGAGAAGAAATATTCATTCCATGAGAATATGAAACAAATTAACGCTACAGCGGCAATACCTGGCAGAACAATTGGCAAAACAACTTTTGTGACTTCTGTGCGAAAGTTTGCCCCGTCAATTCGTGCAGCTTCAATAATTTCCATCGGAACTTCGCTTAAGAATGAACGCATCATCCAAATTGCAATGGGTAGATTCATTGCTGCATAAACAAGTGATAAGGCAAATACATTGTCTAGAACATTAAGTGTCTTAAAGATCATGAACATCGGCAGAATTGAGGCTGCAGCTGGCATAAACCGTGTCGAAATAAAGAAAAAGAGCACATCTTGAACTTTGACAATTGGTCTAATGCTCAGTGCATAAGCAGCTGGAACAGATAATAGAAGCACAAGAACTGTTGATGTCACACTGGCAAGAATTGAATTAGTTAAATAACTCGCCATTCCACGATCCATAAGTCGCTGAAATCCTTCAAAGGATGGCGTGAAGATAAATTTTGGCGTCAGGCTTGCGGCATCATTCTCAGTTTTAAAGGCGTTAATAAACATCCACAACACAGGGAAAAAGTAAGTAACGGCTATTACCCAGGTAATAAATGTAATGATTGAGGCTTTTGCAGATCTCATTTGTTTACACCCGTCATAAAGACCTTAAACAAAGTTCGAAGTGCGATTGTTGCGACAATGATCGTGAGCACCACGGTAACAACACCGTATGCAGCTGCTTGGCCCACGTTCATGCCCACAAAAGCTCGTTCATAAAGAAGATATGCCAATGTCTTTGTACCACCAGTACCTTTGGTCATAATGGCCACAGGGTCAAATGCTTGCAACAACATAATCGTGCCAAGCAATATTGAGATTTCAATATACTGACGAAGATGTGGCAACGTAATCAAAAGGAATGTGCGCCATGCTCCAGCACGATCAACTGCAGCTGCCTCTAGAACTTCTCTGCTTTGACTTTGCAAGCCAGATAGCAAAATCAACATCATAAATGGCGCGTACTGCCACGTGAGCAAAATGATTACTGAGATGTAGGGATACTCCGTGCTCCAGCCAATCGCAGAAAATCCAAGTTTTTGAACGATGTAGTTAATGACACCAATATTCGTGTCAAACATTGAGAACTTCCAAATCAGTGCTGAGGCTGCTGGCATAATCAAAAATGGCGTGATGATCAGAGTTCTAGCAATTGATTGGCCGCGGAAAGTTCTGTCTAAAAGAATCGCAAAAAGCAATCCCACTAACAATGATGTAACGACCGAAATTGCCGTGAGCCCAACGGTTGCTTTGATTGCTGGGAAAAGGTCTCCGGTTTTGAAAACGTAAATATAGTTTTCAAATCCCGCAAAACCTCTTTCTTTTGGTTGAAGCAAGTTCCAGCGCATGAGCGAAAAGTAAATCGTTACTAAAAATGGTATTTGTGTCAGAGCAATACTAAATATCAGCGCTGGAGCAACTAAAGCTCGTGACAGGGCTATATTTCGAAGACCAGAAGCCGCCTTAGTCATGGTCGGCGTTGCTGTTGTCATGGTCTTTAAATCCTAGTTTCTCGTAGCGGTTCTGTGGTCAATTGTGATGGGGAACAACTGTGCGAGGCTGAAAAAAAACTCAACCTCGCACAGTTGTTTAATCCACCGTTGATACGGTTAACTCAAAATTACTTTTGAGCATCTCCGGCGGCTTGTGCAATTGCTTGACCCTTATCGAGAGCTTCCTTTACGGAAGTACGACCTGCAATTGCGTCTGCTACTAGTTGTGCGACCTGGTTTCCGACATCTTGGAACTCAGGGATCGCTACGTATTGGATACCAACCCAAGGTTGTGGGTTAACACCTGGCTGCTTTGGATTTACTGCACTCATTACCTCGAGGGTAATTGGTGCGTAAGCCGAAGCTGCTGCGTTGTATTCAGGAATTGCATATGTAGATGTACGTGCTCCTGGTGGAACAAGTGACCAACCTAGCTTTGTACCAACCAATTGGTGGTATTCCTTGCTAGTTGCCCACTTGATGAACTTGATGGCTGCTTCTTTGTTTTGTGTGTTTGCAGGAACAGCAAGGTTCCAGCTCCACAACCAACCTGACTCCTTAGTCTTTACGACTGGAGCATGTGCGTAGCCCATCTTGCCCTTTACAGGTGAGTCATCTGCTTCAAGCATTGATGCTGCAACTGATGCGTCATACCACATTGCAACTTTGCCTGTCTTAAGTGCTGTTAAGCACTCATTGAAGCTGTATGAAACTGGATCTTTCTGTCCTGCTGAATCAAGAAGATCCTTATAGAAAGTAACTGCCTGAACGAATTCAGGTGCGTTTACCTTTGCATTCCAGTTCATGTCATACCAAGTTCCACCAAATGTCTGAACGACAGTTGTTAGTGGAGCAAATAGATCTCCCCATCCTGGCTTTCCACGAAGACAAATACCTGCTGTTTCTGCGCTATTAACTTTCTTAGCAGCTGCAGCAACTTGTTGCCAAGTTGGCTTGTTTGGCATTTTTACGCCAGCCTTGTCAAGAATTTCTTTGTTGTACATAAGGATTGATGATTCACCGTAGAAAGGAACTGCATATTGCTTTCCATCTACTGAAAGTGCATCGCGCACTGGAGGCAAAATGTCTCCGACGTCGTATGCCTCATCAGCTAGATCTGCTGTGAGATCTGTTAGCCATCCGTTAGCACCCCACTGTGGAACTTCATATGCACCGATTGTTACGATGTCATATTGACCTGCAGCGTTTGCAACATCAGATGTCACTGCAGCACGAAGGTCGCCTTCTTCCATAACCTGGAAGTTAACTTTGATACCTGGGTTTGCAGCTTCGAATTCGCCCTTAAGGCCTTCCATGTCTTTCATCTGGCCGTTGTTAACTGTTGCAAGTGTGAGAGTTACATCGCCACCATCGGATGAGCATCCGACGAGGCCAAAACTCAAAAGACCTGCCACAGCACCACCGAGTGCCAGCGACTTGATTCTCTTGTTCATTGATTCTCCTGTTGGGTTAGGTCACTGATTCGCACGGTTTCCGCCTTCAACTAGCGGGAATCACGTATGACTCAGGTCGTATTTTGGTAGAGGTTAATGTTTTCTCAATAGGAATAGGTACTTTTTTAAACCGAAAGGTGGTACTTTTTTGCAGGATTCTTCGCATTAAATAGGTCACAAAATGTTATCGACGGGAGGGAGGCACAATGCCTAAACGCACTTCGAGTTTAGAACGGGCTCGTAATCAAGAAGTAACGCTCGAGATTTTGCCAATTAACGCATTTCAATCCTTTCGGTGCTTTAACCATGACTATCCTGCTTTAGGAGCTCGTTACTGCGTACATGTCGAGTACGAAATTCATTTAATTCGTAAAGGCACGGGACATTACAAGATTGGTGACCGCTTAGGAAAATTTAAAGCCGGACAAGTTTCAATTGTTGGTTCGCGTGTTCCACACGATTGGGTTAGTGATCTAAGAAAAAATCAAGTGATAAAGGACCGCGATGTGGTGATTCAGTTCTCACGCGAATGGCTCGAAAAGGTTCGCAAACTGGTCCCAGAAATCTCAGACTTCGAACAGCTACTCAATGATGCACAGCGTGCAATTATCTTTAATGGCACTAGCGCTGAAGCTGCCGAGAATATCCTAGACACAATTACAAACAAGAGCGGGATCGAACAAGTGACACGTCTTTTAGATATTTTGTTAATTATGAGCCGTGCGCCTGAAAGTGAACGTGAATATGTCTTGGATGATCCCTTTGTTACCGACTCGGCACCAAAAGCTCGTCTGGCTGCCGAGAAAGGTGTTTCTTATATCTTTGCCAATATCGATAAGAAAATTTCTCTTTCAGAAGCAGCAAAGCTCTCATATATGTCTGAATCTACTTTTTCTCGAACATTTAAGCTTGCTAGCGGTTTGAACTTTAGTGAAATGATTCGTAAGTTAAAAATAGAACACGGTTGTAAGCTTTTGACTTCTACTGAACTCTCTGTGGCTGCAATTGCCAAAGATTGTGGCTATACGAATCTTTCTAACTTCAATCGACAATTTCTTAAAGAAATGGGTGTCACGCCCCGCGAATTCCGGACCATGAAAGCAAAGTCGCGATCAGATCTGCTCGAAACAATCTTTGGGCACAAGAACGCTTTGCTCCAACAAGCAAGGGTCTGATTTACTTCAAATGTGCGTCGTTGCTGACCATGCGTAGGCAACGCAAACCATCGCTCGGCCAGATTGACATAGAAGTGATTGATGTTGGCGTCACATCAACATGAAAAACGCTTTCAATCGGTGCCCCAAGGGTTATGCGAATTGCGTGGCGAATAACCATGTTGTGAGTTACTACGACAACTTTCTTACCTGGGTATGTATCAACTAAGTGGCTTAATCCTGCTTCGATGCGGGCAGCAATCGAGTTATGTGATTCGCCATCTTTTGGTGCAACTGCAGTGGATGAAAGCCACGCTTCGTACTCTTCTGGATATTGTGCGCGAACTTCTTCGTTTGTTAATCCATCCCAGTGACCGAATGAAAGCTCTGTCCAGATCTCATCTTCAATAATCTGTAAATGCGTGGATTGTGCAATTGCTTGTGCGGTTTGGTGTGCACGTTTCATGGGAGATGAAATCAAAACATCTGGTTTTATCTCTTCAATAACGCCAGCGACAGCTGCTGCTTGTGACAAACCTTCTTCAGATAAAGCTGGATCATTTGATCCCGAACCAGAGAATCTGCGCTCTGGTGTCAGCGCTGTATTTCCGTGACGAATGAAATAAATAGTTGTTGGCACTTCATCAGAGCGCAGGCGATCGGTGAGGTAATTAATCTGCACAGGTGCGTGAGTTTCCGATCCGCCGCTCTCGTTATCGAGTGCTTTATTGGCCAAGCGATCGGCGTGAGAATTTAGGTCGCGAGGAATCCATGAATACTTAACGAGTGAAGGTGTATGGGCGGCGCGTGCTTGCGCCGCTAGCTCGCGCATATTTGAATGCTTGATCTGCCAACGACCACTCATTTGTTCGACAACTAATTTGCTATCCATTTGCACTTCAACAGTTGCTTCTGGATCCAGTGTGTGAATGTGAATTAAACCTGCGATTAGTCCTTGGTATTCGGCTACGTTATTTGTTGCAACGCCGATGTAGTCATATAACTCTGCAACGATTTTTCCATCTTCACTAACAACTGCGCCATATCCGGCAGGACCGGGATTTCCGCGGGATCCGCCATCTGCGGTTAATGTAAATGCTCTAGCCATTGCTTAAACTCCACGCACCAAAATGCAGCGGCACTCTTCGCAGCGAACAACTTCATCTTCACTTAAATCCAAAATTCTTTTTAGTTCGACTGCATTAATTGAAAGATTGCAGCCACCACATTGACCGCCTTTAAGTGGAGCGGCGCCTGCGCCGCCACCTGTGCGAATCTTTTCGTATAACTCGAGCAGCGCTGCATCAACAGATGCTGCAGTTTGAACTCTGTCCTGTGTGATTTTTTCAATGTCTGAAGTAATCACGGTCAGTGCGTTCTCTTTTTTAATCTCTAGGTCTGCAATCTGTGCTGCAAGTTCGGACTCTTCTTTTTCTAGAGTCGATATGCGCTCTTTAATCGAATCCATACGCATCATAATTTCTAGTTCTACTTCTTCCAGCTCTGCGCGGCGCTTATTCAGTGTTTCAACTTCATGAGTTAAGCCCTCTAAATCTTTGGCCGATCCTGTACCTGAATTGAGGCGGCCTTCATCTCGTGTAATGCGAGTGACGACTTGTTCGACATCACCTTCTGCGCGAGTCAGTTCGCGCTGCACATCACTGGCTTCGGTTTGCGCGGCAATACGTAAGTCACGTGCGTTATCCGAACGGATCTGTAATTTATTTATTTCAGCGATTTCAGGAAGGTTTGCTGCTTTGTTTTTAAGGGTTGCAATTGAGAAATCAAAGTTCTGAATATCCAAGATTTGGCGCTGATTGCTGGGGCTGGCTTTCATAACGCCTCCCTGGCTTGGTAAGTGCAATATGTGTAATTGTTTTGTACTTGAATTCGCTCCTATTCTAGAGGAAAGTACAGACAAATCCAATTTGGTTAAGTAAACTTTTTTCATGAAGAAAGTCCTTGCTTCTCTGTCAATCTGTAGTTTTCTAGTTGTTGCTCTTGCAACGCCCGTTAATGCAGCTGCAAAGGCGGGGTCAAAATGCTCTAAAGCAGGAATTACATCTGTAGTTTCAAATAAGACTTTCACATGCATTAAATCCGGCAAGAAATTGGTGTGGAATAAGGGCCTAGCAATAAACACTCCAACATCGTCTGCCGCTAGTGACTCCCTCAATTACAAAGGCGTAATGGTTTACGGGGTACGAGATTCGAAGTTAATCCGCCGAGCTGACTCTGGCGTTTTTTACGAGACAGATTCTAGAAAAGAGTCAGATTTCTCTGCAATAAGAGTAAGAGCCTTCAATGAAGTCAACAAAAAACTTGGAAGTCGCAATCACCCAAATATCGAGTTTGTTTATGACATTCGACCTAGTTATCCCCCTTATCTAGTCGAATTCACCAAACGTGAGCTGGATGAAACTGCTGCTTTATGGAACGACTTCTTCAAAGAAAAATTTACTGTCAATGTTTTTCTTGGTTCTGAGAAGGACCGTGAATATATAAAGAAGAACAATTGGCTTACAAGAAATATGCCTAGTTGTTTTGATCGTTGGGAAACTGGGAGAGAAAGAGATTTCATCTGCGCGGGTGCAGCATTCTGGTCTGATTACGAAACAAAGAAGTGGACAGGAAATCTCTATCTTGGATTTCCATCAAAAGTAGATCTAAACAACATAAATTATGAATGGCCCATGGGACCCAAGCACGAGTTCTTTCACATCGTTCAAGATTATGCATTTTATAGAAACTTAACGGAGAGACCGCGGGAATTGCACGAGTTGGTTCAACCGATTCACTTCCGAGAAGGAGCAGCGACGGCAGTCGCCTTTCTATCAGGATTTCGCAATCTTGGTTGGAGTTCTGATGTTTTGGATTGGTGGTTCTGGCAAACAACACGTGATTCACAAAAATGGCGAACAATTAAAACTGAGGCTGATGCAATTTCATTAATGAAAGCGATGGAGTGCCTCAATACATGTGCAACTCCCACTGCTGATGATCCAAAGAGAGCTTTTTCCTTGGCTTATCCATTTGGGGCAATCATGAATGAATGGGTAATCGGAACGTATGGTCTCGAAGGACTAACGAAAATGTTAGATCAGCTTGTCACTGCAAAAGATTTTAACGATGTAACCAAGGGCGCTTTCGGTCTAAGTAAAGATGAGTTTTACGCAAAGATTGCTCCATACATTCTTGAGCAAATTGTGCGTACTAAACCTTACGGCTAAGTACTATTTTTGATATGAAGAAATCTCTCGGCATTTCACTAGTTTCGCTACTTTGCATCACTTCATATTCGCTGAGTTCCATCCAAAGTATTGCGGCAAGTACTGTAATAGCAGGTTCGAAATGTTCAGTAAAGGGATCTGAAAAATACGTTGCTGGCTCGAAGTACACGTGTTCAAAGCGTGGGAAAAATCTTGCCTGGAGCAAGGGGGTCTTAGTCGTTGAGCCAACTACTTTTTCGAATTTATACGAGAGGAGAGGTGCAGTTTCTTATACTGCGTGGAAAAAAATATCTGCAAACGTGAATGTGTCACAGGCTCCGAATTTAAGTTTAGATTCCTATGTTGGGCCAAATACCAAACGTTGGTACAACAACTTAACTAATGCAATAAAGCATGTTTCAAGCGCATTCAAGAACTTCGAATCCCCAAAGCAAACGCTCGCAATTTCATACAATTTCGATGATTTGAATTGGGCAACCAAACTATTAAAAACGAAGATTTCTCTTCAAGACTATGCCGAACTTGATAGAAGCGAAGGTGGACGACTTCTTGAGAGTAATTGTCGAGAGAAAGATTGTGTCGGCTCCAAGCAAGTCACCACTCAAGATGGTTTATCTATTTTATTGTTTGGTGTTCCAAATTCCTTGAATCTTTCAGATCCAGTCGGTGAAATGAGATTTCGTGAGGGTCAGTTAGAAGCTCATGAATTTTTCCACTCGTATCAAAGGGTTCAACTTTTGGGAAAACCCATGACAAGGGAAAATTACCCACCAATTTGGCTGACAGAAGGCTCCGCCGAGTGGGTTCAAAACGCAGTTATGAATTATGGCTCGTTTGATAAGTACTTGCGCTACATAAAATCTAATTGCCAAAGTGGTTGTCGCAGTTTAAGTGAATCTGAATTATCCAGGTTCATGTCAACGCAATCATCTGCTGCATCAGAAACAGACTTTAATCCCTGGCTAAATTACCCAGTGGGTAGTTTGATTGTTGAATCGTTGGTAGCTGTCTCCGGCCATGAATCATTGCTTCATGTACAAGGTGAACTCTCAAAAGGAATTGGTTGGGTTGCGGCATTCAAGAATGTCTATAAAGAAGACTGGGCAAAGGCTTATCCCGAAATAGCAAAGACAATTGCTGCAAATCTAAGAAAGTAACTGGTGGGCGCTGAGGGTTTCGAACCCCCGACATTCTCGGTGTAAACGAGACGCTCTACCACTGAGCTAAGCACCCTTAAGTTCCACCGTTAAGTGGAGCCCTAAGTCTAACCTATTAAAGAGATGCGATTGCACCCTTGTAATCAGCGACGTTACGCGCATCTCCTAGGCCATTTACAACCTGCCAACGCAGGATTCCTTCTTTATCAATTACGAATGTGCCACGAATTGCGCAGCCACGTTCTTCATTGAAAACACCGTACGCCTTAGCTGCTGCGCCATGTGGCCAGAAGTCTGCAAGGACTGGGAATTTGTAACCTTCTTGTTCTGCGAATGCACGTTGTGCATACATTGGATCGCAAGAGACTGCTAACAATTGAACATTGTCATTTTGAAATGCAGCAAGATCATCACGGAGTGCACAGAGTTCGCCTGTGCAAATTCCTGAGAATGCAAATGGATAGAAGAGAACAACAACGTTTTTCTTTCCTTTAAATGAAGAGAGTGAAACTTGTGTTCCGTGTTGATCCATCAAGTTAAATTCTGGAGCGGCTTGGCCAATTGTTAGTGTCATGTGCGCAAACTTATCGTTTGCCGGCTTTACGTGCCACTAGACGTGTTGCGGTCCAATCTTTTGCGAGTGGGATCGTCGATGTCTGGCTTAATCCTGCGATTGGTGCAGCATCTTGAATCTCACTTGGTTCAACGTGATTTGGGCGACCAAGCTTTGGAGTTATTACCCAGATTGGACCAGACTCGGATAAATAAGTAAGTGCATCAACTAATTCATCTACAAGATCGCCATCACCATCACGCCACCACAAAATAACGGCGTCGACTACTTCGTGATTATCGCTACCAAGAAAATCCGTCCCAGTGATTGTCTTAATCGCTGAGCGAAGTTCATCGTCACAATCAACGTCGTATCCGACCTCGAGTACGAGGTCACCTTTGGCGACTCCCAGTCTGGTTGGCACGGGCTAAGTCCACACAATGATTGGCGCGAGCGCAAGTGTTTTCCTGCTATTCATTGGTTTCAATTTCCACTAACCGCCCCGTACGTGGAGAATACGTCTATGAGCGAAACTTTTGAGGCGCCAGATCAGATCATCGAACAGCTTGTCGATGTAGACCCAAGTGAAACCGCCGAATGGCAGGCATCCTTTGATCAAGCCCTCAAGCACGCAGGACCTGTACGTGCTCGTTACTTAATGCTCAATCTTTTGAAGCACGCACGCGAAAACGGTGTTCCGCTATCTGCTCTTCGCACAACTGATTACATCAACTCTATTTCTCCATCACACGAACCAGAGTTTCCTGGAGATGAAGCGCTCGAGAAACGCATTCGCCAATTTAATCGTTGGAACGCAGCGATGTTGGTTCATCGCGCACAACGTCCAGGCGTTGGTGTGGGCGGACATATTTCTACATACGCATCGTCTGCATCTTTATATGAAGTTGGCTTTAACCACTTCTTCCGCGGACAAGATCATCCAGGTGGCGGAGATCAAATCTTCTTCCAAGGTCACGCATCTCCAGGAATGTATGCACGTGCATTTCTTGAAGGACGCTTTACTGAAGATCAACTAGATGGATTCCGTCAAGAACTTTCACACCCTGCTGGTGGATTATCTTCTTATCCGCATCCACGTTTGATGCCAGATTTTTGGCAGTTCCCTACTGTCTCCATGGGTATCGGACCAATTAATGCAATTTATCAAGCACGCTTTAATCGTTACTTACATAACCGCGGAATTAAAGACACATCAGATCAACGCGTCTGGGCATTCCTTGGAGATGGTGAAGTTGATGAAGTAGATACTCTCGGTGCAATTGGATTAGCAACTCGTGAGAAATTAGATAATCTCACATTCGTTGTTAACTGTAACTTGCAACGCCTCGATGGTCCTGTGCGCGGCAATGGCAAGATTATTCAAGAGCTCGAATCAATCTTCGGTGGCGCTGGTTGGAACGTAATCAAAGTTATTTGGGGTCGCGGTTGGGATCCTCTTCTTGCACAAGATCGCGAAGGTGCACTCGTAAACATTATGAACACCACACTCGATGGTGATTACCAGACATTTAAAGCTGAAAATGGTGCGTTCATCCGCGAGCATTTCTTTGGTCGTGATCCACGTACTGCTGCAATGGTTTCTAATTGGAGCGATGAACAAATTTGGGGATTACAACGCGGTGGTCATGATTACCGCAAACTCTTTGCTGCATACACCGCAGCTGTACAAGACAATGGTCGACCAACAGTAATTCTTGCAAAGACTATTAAGGGTTGGACTCTTGGCTCGCACTTCGAAGGTCGCAACTCAACGCACCAGATGAAGAAGATGACTAAGGAAGATATTTTGACCTTCCGCGATCGTCTTCAGATTCCACTAACTGATGACAAGCTCGATGCGTACTTACCTTCTTATTACAAGCCACCTGCAGATTCTCCAGAAGCAAAATATCTTGCAGAACGTCGTCAAGCTTTGGGTGGTTCAATTCCACGTCGTCGCAGTATTTCAAAGCCATTGCAACAACCAGATGATTCAGCATATGAATCAGTAAAGCGCGGTTCCGGTCACCAAGAAATTGCTACAACAATGGCATTTGTTCGCATGCTCAAAGATTTGATTAAAGATCCAGGTCTTGGTGCACGCCTTGTTCCAATTATTCCTGATGAAGCACGCACATTTGGTTTGGATTCGCTCTTCCCAACACTAAAGATTTATTCACCCAATGGACAGAAGTACATGTCTGTTGACCGCGAATTAATGCTTTCATATAAGGAATCAACACAAGGTGTAATTCTTCACGAAGGCATCAACGAAGCCGGATCTGTTGCATCCTTTACAGCCGTTGGTTCTTCGTACTCAACACACGATGAACCAATGATTCCTATTTACATCTTCTACTCAATGTTTGGTTTCCAACGCACGGGAGATGCTTTCTGGGCAGCAGCAGATCAACTAGTACGTGGCTTCGTAGTCGGTGCAACTGCTGGACGAACAACTCTTAACGGAGAAGGCTTGCAGCACGAAGATGGTCACTCGCATTTATTAGCTGCAACAAATCCTGCAGTTGTCTCATACGATCCAGCATTTGCATTCGAACTAGGTCATATTGTTAAAGATGGTTTGCGCCGTATGTATGGCCCTAATTCAGAGAACATTTTCTATTACCTAACGGTCTATAACGAGCCATACGTGCAACCAGCAGAACCAGAAAATCTCGATGTCGACGGTCTCTTGCGTGGTATTTATTTATACGCACCAGCGACAATTAAGAGCAAGAAGAACGTTCAACTCTTGGCATCCGGTGTAGGCGTTAACTGGGCACTTAAAGCTCAAAAGCTATTGGCGGAAGATTTCGATATTGCTGCATCTGTTTGGTCTGTTACTTCATGGAATGAACTTCGTCGCGATGGTCTTGCAGTTGATCGTCACAACATGCTCAATCCACAAGATCAACGCACCGCTTACATCACTGGCAAACTAGATGGCGCCAAGGGTCCTGTAATTGCAGTCTCTGACTTTATGCGTGCAGTGCAAGAACAGATTGCTCCATGGGTTGCGCAACCATTTGTAACTCTTGGAACAGATGGATTTGGTCTTTCAGATACTCGCGGTGCACTTCGTCGTCACTTTAAAGTAGATGCAGAATCAATTGTTATCGCTGCTCTTCAGCAATTAGCTGCTCAAGGTGATATCAAACCTAAACTAATTCAAGAAGCGATTGATAAGTATCAAATCAATGATGTGCGCGCAGCGGACGCAGGCAACACAGAAGGTTCTGGCTGATTCTTAAAAGAGTGCGTTAGCTAAATCGCTACGCGCTTTAATTAATCGTGGATCTGCAGGATCTACCAATGCAAAGAGTGCAAGCAAGTGATCTTTTGCTAGTTTCTTTGCATTATCAGAGCAATTTCTGACGCAGTGCAATAAGCGATCAAATGCTGGTTGAACCTCGCCACTAATAATTTCCATGTCTGCGCACGCCATTGCAGCGGCAACATCGAGTGGATCTTTCTGCGCTGCAGCCTTTGTTGTTTCAGGATTCAAACCTGCAGTACGGATGAATAACTCTGTTTGTGCTAGTCCTAACTTTGCATAAACATCCTGTGGTTTTCTGGCAAGTAATTTCTTATAGGCAGCTTGTGCAGTTGCAAAATCGCCTGCTTCTAACGCTTTCATCGCCTCTTCTTCTTCAGGTTCGATTACTTCAGCAGGTGGTGCACCAACGCCTTGCTGGGCAGATAGTTCAAGGACTTTGTTAATCACTAAGGCAATCTGCTCTTTTGCATATGGTTGTTCAAAGAGTGGAACTAATTGACCTGCAACAAAGGCAACTGCGTATGGCACAGCTTTTGTCTGCAGTGCCTGTGCAACCTTTGGCTGTTCATCAATATTTACATTTCCAAGGCGCCATGCGCCATTGCCTTCAGACTCTAACTCGCCCATGATTGCAAGAGTTGCAATAGATTCGGCGCTTCGCGGCGACCAGCACAAAACAATTGCCGGTTTAGTCGATGAATACTCTAGAAAATCAGTTGTTAAATTAGTTGGCGTAACTGAAATACCTGCAACCGTTGCCGGTGCTTCTGGTGCAGGTTTTCCAAGGGAAGAAAGATCTACGGCGCGGCCAAAATTTGGTGGAAGCGTCATGAGGTGATCATGCCAGAATCACTTCTGAAGGGAAGAACTTCAGAGATATAAGACTTGGTTGCATTATCTAGCCCAACATCTCCCCCTGCTTTTTCACTTAAATGCCAACGATGTTCCAAAATTTCGTGAAACATCTGCGCAGGTTCTACGCGTCCCACTAACTCCTGAGGCACCTGTGAAAGTGTTGGTCTGAAAACTTCATTAAGCCACTTAAGCGCACTCTGATTTACGGGTGGTCGTGGTTCTTCCATACGAGATCTGTATCTATCAAAGGATGCAAGTAAACGTTTTGCCTGTAATTCTTCGGTTTCAAGTCCCGTTAATTCCATGAGGCGTGCTTGGTGATAGCCAGCTGCAACAAGTTTTGGTTGGAAGATTAAAGTTTTATTTTCGCCATCTAATGAAACAGAAACCTCTTCGACTGTGAAACCTAAATCCTGCAGCGCGCGCATCGCACGTTCAACAGCATGGCGATCGTTTGGATCAAGTTTTTGTGGTTCCTTAAGCGCTGTCCACAATCGACGGTATCGCTTAATCACGGTTTCACTGGCACGAATTGGATCAATCTCTGGATACAAAACTCCAGAGAGTGCGAGGTCTTCTAACTCTGCTGCGACATTGAAGTGTGCAATCTCTAAATCATGTTCGCGTTGTCCATCACTGAGAGTCTTTTGAAACTCACTCGTTTCGGCATCTACAAGATATGCCGCAAAACCCTCGGCATCTCGTCTAAAGAGAGTATTTGAAAGAGAACAATCGCCCCACCAAAAACCAAGCAAGTGCAGTCGCACCAACAAAAGCGCTAAAGCATTCGTCATCGTTGTTATGTCATGTGCTGAAACATTTCCCGAGAGCAAAATTCGATAGGGCAATGAAAATGGCAAGAATCGAGTTGCAAGCGCGCACGGAAGTTCTTCGCCGTTGCTATCTGTGCGGCCTTCAACAACTGCAATCGGATCAACACTCGGTGCACCTAATTGCTTTAGTTGACGCAAAATTTTGTATTCACGATTAGCAAATTCGGCGACAGTTTCTTTGATTGCATACACTTCGGCATCGGGTTCATCACTGGCGCGCACCAAGCGCACAATGTGGCGAGAGATGCCTCG
>JAIYBJ010000038.1 GCA_027488575.1 Streptomycetaceae bacterium
ATCGATGTCTATGAAAAAGGCAGCCCACACTTTGGTGACCAAGCCCGCGTAATTCTGGCTCAAATCATCTGATGTCAGTAACAGCCTGTAACTTTGGGGCATGTTCGAATTCATAGCGATATTCCTAATTGTTTATCTATTTCTCAACCGTAATAAGCGCAAGAAAAAGCCGCGCGGTTTAGACGCCGAACTCAAAGAGCTGGTTGAAAACTCAACAGATCCCACTGGTATCGGCCTAGACATCAAGCGTTATTTGCTATCGGTCATCGATGATGACAAGAATGATCGCGAAAAATTTAGTGATGCCAAGATTGCAGAAGCTCAAAGAATTCTGGATCGTGCAGGCCCTGCTGCTTTTTACTGGGTAACAGAAATTGCAGCGCAATTAACTCTGCTTGCCGCGGCTCAAATAAATGGAATTCCAACCAATGTTGACGCCGAACTCAAAGGAAGCGCAACGCCAGAAGAGATTATCAAAATCGTCGTACGCCCTTAACTTCCTTCGATTGGTTGACCTAATATCCGCATGGCCTTTTGATAATCCTTATCAAAGACCATTAACTGCACGCCATCGTATGTATCAGTAACCGTTGCTTTAATCTTGAAATCCAAGAGCAACTCCTGAGCACGAGCCATATCTATTTTCATCTGCGCCGCATCGATTGGTTTTAACAATCCGTATTGATCTTTCTTTCCTGCAGCAATCGGCAACACAATCATCTTGGGATTGGAAGAGAACGCCCATTTCAAAATCGCCAAGAAAATCATTGAGGCAATGATCGCGCCAATAAACTGCTGTAGAGGATCGTTGTAACGGAAAAAGCCCATGGCTAAGGGTTACGCATAATCCCGATTTAAGCGCCTAATACAGCCCAAACAACGAGGGCAATCATTGCTAGATCAAGGAGTACTAGTGCAATAGCGCTGAGTGAAAGCAACTCACGTGAACCACCAATTTTGGTAGCTAAAGCGGATGGCTTTTCTACTTTACGAATGTCGTAGATAAGTGCTTCACCTTCACGCACTGCAGCGTATTGGCTAATTGTTGCAAGTATTCCTGTTACTGCTGCAACACCAACAGTTAGATACTTTGCGGCATCTGGAGCTGTTGCGAACTTATCAAATGTTGCCAATACAAAAATACCGATTAACACCAATGCTGGTGCGATTTGAGAAAAAATTATGTGTGAACGCATTTGGTTCCACTGCTTAATTAAGGAAACTTCATCCATTTTTTGCCTTCTCTCCCATATGGCGGATACCCGCAACGATAAGGCTAGGGCAGGTGAGTGTGGGTTGCTAGTTGAATTCTCTGATGTGTCTCTATATTTATTTCTTGTTCATAATAGGGGTGAGTCGTCCACCAACTGCCATGGCCGCACCTATTAGGACAAGATTTTTAATGATGTACTGCCCTTCAAGGGTGAGATTAAATGGAATCGATTGAAAACAAACTTCTGGCAAAAGTATGAGTGGCAAAAATGTACCCGGCATTTGAAGTGCGAGTAGAAACAATCCAGCACGTATAAATTTGGGCACGATCAGACATGCACCAATCGCCATTTCCCAGACTCCTAAAATCGGAATAAAAATATCTGGATCAAACCAATAGATAGTCTTAGTGATTACATCATTCGCGGGACTGTCTCCAAAAATCTTAAGGACGCCAAACCAGATAAAAATGATTCCTAGCGAGATACGTAGTGCAGGCAGGCTAATTCGATTCAAGAGTGAAATTAACTTAAAGTCAAACTTCTTGAGGCCCTCTAGTTTATTCATTAGCATTTAATTCCCCTTACGCACCTATCTCAAATTATAAACTGCTTATGCATTTAATGTGAGTTAAACTTCAGATACGAAATCAAGAAGTGGAGCGGGTCACAGATGTCCGAGATAAATGTCATTTATGACGGGCAATGCGAGCTGTGCAAAAATTCAATTAATTGGGTGAGTAAAAAGTTAGAAATTACAGCCGTTGATTTTCATACTGCCGACCTGTCACGATTCGGATTAACGCTGGATCAATGTGCACGTGAAGTTTTTGTGATTCTTAGGAACCAGCGATACAACGGTGCAAATGCTGTTTCGTATCTACTCAAGGCCAGGGGCAATTGGATAATGGCTGGCTTAATCACAACTTCAGGACCCTTTGGCCGCATTACGTACAGATGGATTGCGCGTAATCGCAACTCGATACCTGTGAAGTTTCTGTCATATTTACTAAAGCCCTAAGTTCTTCTAGCCGATTGTGCAACCTTCTTGTACTTTTTAGCCATGCGAAAAACGCTCATCACTGCCACCCTTGTGACCGCACTCATCGCGATTCACGCACCAGCCCAGGCTCACCAACCGGTTGTACTACTTAATTCAGATACAACCGCAGCGAGTGGACCGCTCTTAGTAGATGGCACTATTTCTTTTGCAGTACGCGCAGGATTTACTAAAGCAGGAGAGAAGAAAGCTTTTCGTGCAGGATTTAAAGCAGGCGATACCGTAGCTGTGCAGTTATTAATCTTGGATAAAAAGCCTGAAAATAAGTTGAAAAATTCTCAGATTCCTAGCGTGACAATTACTTCGCCTTCTGGGAAAAGCACAACTCTTAAGATCACAGAGCGCACAAAGTTCTTCGAACCATATAGCGCGACGAATTATTTATACCTATCTCGTTACACAGCACCTGCAGAAGCAGGAACGTATAACTTTGTAATTACTGGAAAATCTAAAGCAGCAGTGACAGTGGCTGTGGGCGATAGAGAAGTTCAAGGTGAAGTTCTTCGCGGCCCAGCGCCAACGGTTGCACCAACACCGACAGCATCGGCAACTCCAGCTGGTTACACAATGGAACAAGTTAAGGCGAATAACACAAAGGCCAAGTGCTGGAGTGTTATCAATGATTCTGTGTATGACCTAACCAATTGGATCTCATCGCATCCTGGGGGAGCTGGGGCAATTACTTCTATGTGCGGAACAGATGGCACCTCTATGTACATCAATCAACATAAAGGCCAAAGCCAACCCGCGAGCCGGTTGGCGGGTTACTTGCTTGGACCATTAGCCAAGTAATATTTGTACGTGCACATAATCGATACTGTTCTTATCGCCCTTGTTCTACTAGTTGCTTTGTACTGCGCCAAGTTACTTCGCGCATTGCACCAACGTGTCAGCAAAGCTAATCAGCAAACACAAGAGTCAATCAAAGATGTAAAAGAACAAATCTGGCATTCATATCGCCAAGGTGAAGCACTCCAACAACTCTTTGCACTACTTAAGTTCTCTGCCCCAATCCCACCTACGCGCAGTTGGGCCGCATCTCCTGATTTATTGTTAACTGTTGCCGACCTTGTGCGCACACGAAAGCCAAGCCTTGTCGTTGAACTTGGCTCTGGTGTTTCTACTTTGATTGTTGCAAAAGCAGGAGCACGCAAAGTAATAAGTATCGATAACTCACCAGAATTTGCTGAAAAAACACGCGAGCTGCTGAAGTCTCATAAAGTTCGCGGAGTCGAAGTACGCGTTGCACCGCTTAAGAAACACGCCTCCGGTGTCGAGTGGTATGACACTGCAAAGCTAAGAGATTTAAAGAAGATAGATATGTTAATTATTGATGGCCCACCAGGATCTAAAAACCCTGATGCACGCAAGCCTGCGCTTAAGGAATTGCTGGCCAAACTTTCACCGAATGTCGTTGTTGTCATTGATGACGTTAAGCGAATCGGGGAGCGTCAAATGGCAGAAGCCTTCGCCAAAGCTTTGCCTCGTCACACACTAAGTATTTTGCATCACGAAAAAGGAACAGCTGTAATAGAACCACAGTAATTACTGAGCATTTGAGCGTAAAGCGACGGTAATTGCACTAGTCACAGTGCTTTACCCTTGTTAATGGCAGTTAGCCATTTCCCCACCTGATCGGTATTTCATGAATAAGCGCTTCCTCAAGAACGCAGTAATTACCTTTACTTTTATTATTGCCGTGACCAACTTCTCCTTTTATGTCGCCGAAACTGTTAGTGGTAAACCAGTATTTGCTAACACTCTTAAAGTTTTAGGTTTCTGTCCAGCACCTGCAATCGAAACTCAACGTGTTACAACTATTGCACCACCTGCTATTTCAGGACCTGGTGGAGCCAAGGGCGACACCGGCGCAACAGGCAATACAGGTAAAACTGGAACTACTGGTGCAACTGGAACTACTGGTGCAACTGGTCCTGCCGGAGCAACTGGTGAACAAGGAGTACCTGGAGAAACTGGTGCAACTGGAGCGCAAGGAGAAACTGGTGCAACGGGCCCACAAGGTGCAAGCGGTGGCGGCGGAACTGTTTGCCAAGCACCAATTAATTTAATTTCATTGCCCGGTGATTTAATTCCTGCAGTTGATAACTTGTACAGTCTTGGCAGCGCCTCGTATCGCTGGAAGGGTTTGCAGCTTGGACCAGGAACTCTTTACATTGAAGATCAAGTCACAGGATTACAAGCTGGGCTAACAGTTAATGGTGGAACATTGCTTCTCGATGGCGCGGACTCACTTCGTATCGGAAATATTCGACTTACTTCAAAGGGAATCGAATCAGTAATTTCTGACCAAGACATCACAATCGGAAACATCAGCGATCGTGGATATGCGTTGTTTGCCCGCGGAATTAAGTTTCCTGATGGAACAATTCAAACCAGTGCAATTCTTCAAGGGATTAAAGGTGATACCGGCGAGAAAGGTGACACTGGACTTCAAGGAATTAAAGGTGACACTGGATTAACGGGCCAACAAGGATTAACAGGGCCGGCTGGTATCGCGGGAACAAATGGTTCGTCAGGAGCTACGGGATCACAGGGAATACAAGGCCCCCAAGGAATTCAAGGTATCCCTGGAACTGCAGGAAGCATGTCTGCATACTGGGGAAGGTTTTATTCAACGCAAATTCAAACTAATCCTGTAATCAATACTGTTAATGCAATGACCTTGAATGGCACACCAGCCGGAAATGGTGTGACGATTGTTGACTCGTCAAAGATGCGTGTAGCAAATGCAGGCGTTTATAACTTGCAATTCTCAGCGCAGCTAAACAAAACTGATTCAGGAGAAGACAGCACTGACATCTGGATTGCCATAGATGGCGTAAACGTTCCTTGGAGCAATACTCGTTCTTGGCTGGTGGGCAATAATGCTAAACAAGTTGCCGCCTGGAACTTTGTAATTTCATTGACGGCAAACCAATACGTTCAAATTTACTGGAGCTCACCAGATGCTAATGTGCGGTTGTATGCAGAATCTCCGGGAGCAAGCCCTACACGACCAGAGATTCCGTCGCTTATCGCAACACTGACACAGGTCTCTTCTTAGAATTCAACTCGTACTAGTTGAGTTTGGCGTACGTCCAACTCAAGAAGCTAGCAATGATTACCCACACTTGATACGGAAGTAATGCCAGAGCAAGTGGCCACGATGCGCGAGATGCAATAACAACAAGTGCAACGGTCAACACTGCTACAACTGAAAGAGCAGTTGATGCTGCTTCTAAATTGTGTGGGCGATAGAACTGATATGCCCACGTCAAAGCAGCTGCAACACTGAGTGCAAAGACCGATAAATACACTGAAACCAAAATTGGACTTAATCGCTGCGAAACAATTACAGCTGCGATACCTAAGACAATGAAGTTATATGGCCAAATAACACCAAAAATAAAGTCAGGTGGCTGCCAGGATGGTGCATTTAAATTGCGATACCAACCATCGCCGGTGTTAACCCATAGCCCTGAACCCACAACGTAAACAAGTACTAGCGCAACGCCAATACCCGATGCGAGGAGTTTCATAACTGATTCCTATGTTCCTTAATCTGATCCAAGGTCTTTGCAACCGATAGTGATTGCTCAAGACTGAGCATCCATGCTGGTTTGCCCGAGATGTGATCACTAAAGTTTTCAACCATTAAGCGATATGGATCAACAGGAGCGAATTCCTCAATGTGATCTGAAATCTTCATTGCACTTGGCTTATGCCACGAAGTAAATGCATCATTGCCCAGACACTCAATTGTTGTTGATTGACCTGACACTACAAGTGTTTGCGTTTCAGGTATTTCAAAAGAAGAAAGCGCATTGACTGTGACTGTATTTGCTAACTGTGCTGTGAGCCGTGTCGTCAGATCCACACCAGTGGCGCTCATGGAGCGATCAAGTGTTGTTATTTTTAAATCCGCAATATCTGCAACAAGTGCACGCCACACATGGACTTCATACACACCGACATCTAGCAGTGCTCCGCCGCCCATTTGCGGGGAAAGACGATAGTTATCGTCTAATTCACGGGTGAAGCAAAAGGAAGAATCAATAGATGTAAGCGCACCCACATCACCGCGCTGTACTAACTCTCGGATGCGTACAAATCGTGGATGCCATTGGTGCCACACTGCTTCCATCAACACACGATTGTGTTTTTTCGATGCATCAATCATGAGCTCTACTTGCTTGTGATCAAGAGCCAAAGGTTTTTCACACAACACGTGCTTGCCTGCTGCAAGGGCTGCAATAGACCAATCACAGTGAGCTTCGTTGCTTAGGCTTATATAAACCGCATCGATGTCTGGATCATCTAGCAAATCTTGATATTTCTGATGCACGCGAGTGGGATTAAGAGCTGCCGAACGTTGTGGATCTCTACTTGCAACTGCGTGAAGTACTGAGTTATCTGCTGCATGAAGTGCAGGCGCTAGAGCTGTTGTGGCAATCCAGCCCGCGCCCAGAAAACCCCAGCGAATCATGCTCTCAATAATATAGGTGTGACAGGTTTTCCATTTGATAACGCTGATTCTTCTGCTGCTTGCATGATTGCGACTACATCACGCGACTGCTCGGCAACGATTGACATTGCAGTGCCATCATTTATGCGAGCAACTAAGGATGCATAAAAGGAGTACGGCTCGATGCTGATGTGCTTAATTACTTCACTTGTTCCATCCGGACGGTGCAGAGAAATAATCGCTGGCAAATCTGCCACCGAGCCATCACCTGATTCATCCCAGTTTCCGATGATTGCGCCCTGTGTTCCTAGTACGTAAAACTTTGGCTTACGAGCAGCGGCCAAGTCTGAGTTAATGAAAACTGCTTGCAATCCATCTTTAAAGTTAATGTTTACTTG
Source organism: Streptomycetaceae bacterium (assembly GCA_027488575.1). GTDB lineage: Bacteria > Actinomycetota > Actinomycetes > Nanopelagicales > Nanopelagicaceae > Planktophila. The sequence goes on from JAIYBJ010000038.1 coordinate 7,135, forward strand.
TGCGTGATCAGCATTTGTTACGTGATCCCAGACTCGCTTTTGATTTAATCCGCTAACGAAGTCAACATCAGAGTCAACGATTGACATGATCTGATCAATGAAGTGACTGCCCCAATCAAATATTGCTCCACCAGATACTTCAGCATCAGAGTGCCAGTACGAACAAGGCTTTGAGTACCCACCGACAAAGCTTTCGTAATGAAAGACATCACCAATTTGTTTGCTATCAATCAGATGTTTCATAGTCAGGAAATCAAGGTCATATCGTCTGTTCTGATACACAACTAAGAGAAGATCTTTGCTACGAGCCAGCGCCATTAATTCATCGCACTGTTCTGCAGTCAACGCCATTGGTTTTTCAAGCATCACATGTAAGCCGCGGTTGAGCGCTTCTTTTGCCCACGAGTAGTGAGAATTTGGGGGAGTAGATACAACGACTAAATCAATCTCACCTGATTGCAACATCTGATGTGCATCGGCAAAAGTTTTAGCATCTGGAGAAATTTTTAGTGCTGCTTCGAGGCGCTCTGGCTTTGTGTCACAGACTGCAGAAAGTGTCATGCCTGCTGTTGCCTTAATTGCTGTGTTGTGTTCGTCTCCGATTGCGCCGTAGGCAAGCAAACCAACTCTTATATCTTTGCTAGCCACAGTCCGCGCTCCTTAAAGGATTAGTCCCAAAGTTTAGTGCGCAGGCACAGTATCCGCATATTAGGAAGTATTTACACAGTCACTGGAGTATCAGCAACACCTGCAACTGCTCCTTCTATACCCAATTTCGATCCATTAATTGAGACTCGATACGTTAAGTAATAAACCGAGCCATTGCTGGTTACTTCTACCTTTTGCGTGACCTTATCAACATCGATTTCGCACTCACTAAAGCGATAACCCTGATTCTCAATCAACATCGTGTATTGACCATTAATAATCCTAATAAATTGCTCAAGTCCAATGTTTTCTTGAAAGCTTTCGGAGGCAAAGGAAAAAGCTTGTTCCCAATCCTTTTTAGCTAAAGCATCTATCTGACCCGAAATATGTTTTTCTACTGATTTAGATTGGGCTATAGAGCATGTCCCATCAGCAAGTTTTTGCGTTTCAGCTTTCTGTGCACAGCCACTGAGAATCACTACTAGAAGACCAAAGACTAAAACTCGACGCATTTACAAAGTTTAATTGAGAAACAGCAATATTTATACACAGGTAGAGAACAAATTAATTTTTGCGGTACGCAATCAATCTAGATTCCCAATTGCGTACCGCTGTAGCTCATTGGATAGAGCGTCCCCTTGACTAAGGGAAGTGTAGCGGGTTCGAGTCCCGTCAGCGGTGCGCACATGAAGTAGCCCTGCGGTTAGTCGCGCAGGGCTACTTTTATTTCTGCGAAACTAACTCAGAGTTACATCAACTCCTTCAAGCAAGTTAACATGTGAACATTAATCACATAAGGAGATAACGATGGCTGTAGCTAAGAAATCCGCCAAAGCCCCAGCGGTGCCACAACGCAACGATCGCATTGATTGGCGTTCGCTCTATCTCTACGCCGTATGTCTAATCACTCTGCTTGTGATTCTCTTTTCAACTGTCTCTTTGATCAACGCAATTATGAATTCAATCTTTCCTGATCCTGTTTACATCGATGTTTACGCAAAGCCTGAGAACGCACCATCTCAAGCGTTGCTAGATCAGCAAGAGCGAAACAATCAGATCCAGGCAATTAAGAGCATCTTCACATCCTTCACAACAATTGCTGTTGCAACGCCTTTGTATATCTATCACTGGCGCCAGACAAAGAAGTAGGCAAACTTCTAATGCACTTAATTCGCTCAGCATTTCAAATAACTCTGGGCGCTGCCCTTGCATATGCCGGCATCACTCACTTAACTACTAGCCGCACAGAGTTTCAAGCACAAGTCCCCACCATTTTGGCGAGCCAAGCAGACTTCGTTGTTCTTGCATCCGGTGTGGTTGAAATACTTCTTGGACTCTCACTAATCTTTTTGTTCAAATACCGCACCCGCATCGGCTGGATCACCGCAGCATTTTTCACTGCAATATTTCCTGGCAACATTTCGCAATACATCAACGGCACCGATGCATTTGGTTTAGATACAGATCAAGCTCGACTAACTCGCCTATTTTTCCAACCATTATTAGTTATATGGGCACTCTGGAGTACGGGTGCATGGAAATCACGCAAGGGCGGCAAGTAGTTCACCGAACATTTGCATAAATGTCCCTGAAATGTTCAGAACCGACCCGTAGCCTTACCCAGGTATACAACAGGTCCATACATAGGTCCATACATTAAGAGGAGACAGGCAATGAACGAGAAAGACTTATTACAGCTCTGGAACACAAAGCGCACTCAAATCATCAACGCTCAAATCGCGCCAACACTTTTACTAATCGGCGTATTCGTATTAGCAGCATTTGGAAAGTTTGAAATGGCAAGTGATGCAACTAAGTACCTCACAATTGGTGTTGCAGCAGCCACAGGAATTCTTGCAATCATCTCTCAGTACGCAGCAATCCGCGAAGCTGAAGCGCTTATCGGAGATCTTAAGAAAGTTGATAAGCCATCAAAACTTTCAAAGAAGATTTCAGATTCAGGCGATCTCTTGAAGCTTTCTGCACTTGCTGTAGTTGGTCTAGGAATTGCAGTCTTCGTACTGGTTGTCTGGACAGTTCTCTAAACAACAGATGGAAAAGTTCATTGTTATTGGCGTTTTTGCCATAATTCTTGTTTCGTTGCTGGTCGCCTATGAGCGGCCAGCACGGAGCAAGAAAAAGATCACTGGACGCGGCGGAGACTTCGAGTAACTAATGTCTTTTGTAATGTATTCAACTTCATGGTGCGGTTATTGCAAGCGCCTTAAATCTCAACTCGCAGAGCTAGGCGTTTCATTTGAAGAAATCAATATTGAAGAAGTACCAGGAACTGCCGAAATTGTTGAGAAAGTAAATGGTGGCAACCGCACCGTGCCTACTCTGGTTTTCTCTGATGGCACTGCAATGACTAATCCTTCGGCCAAACAAGTTGTTGAAAAGATAGCTGCGCTGTAACGCAGAGTTACTTATCTCTTACTAGAACCATCTTTAACAAAGTAGAGAATCACCATGAGTGCGAATGCGCTAATAATCCATTCCATCTTTAAATTCTACCTACGCACACTTAGTTCGTAGTACCAGAGAGAACTCCCAGACACATTTCATCCGATGATCCCTCGCCCCATGTCACATACCGTGGCTCTAGGCTCTTTAGTTGCGGAATCTTCTGCCGCAGCGTCGGATCAAATGTGCACTCCACACGCACAATGTCACCAGGATTTATCGCAATCGGTTTCTTCAATGGAATAGACGCTTGATTATCAAAGTCATAATTGGGCACATTCAGAATCGTCTTTGCGTTCTTTGTTCCCGGATTAAGAGTCATCTTTAAAGATCTTCCGAGCAAATGCATATGTGGCCCCGCAGCAACAATGCTGAAGTATCTATTCATGTACTTATCGCACTTAGATGTTAACGATGGTGTTGGTTGGTTCGCACTCTGTCCACACAAGACATTGAGCCCCACTGCTTGCTGCATACTCGCATTTCCGGTTCGAGCAGCAAGATCCATCAATGACTTTCTGCGATCACAAAGCGGTCCTGTAACACCTGGTGGGCACGCTAATTCAACGGGTGCTGCAAATAGCTCTAGCTGTAACTGCTTAATCTTTGAACCTTTGGCAGGCACAGCTTCCATCACAATCGTGGATTGATCAGTCTCTATCTTTCCATTTTCTGCTGCAAGTAAGTTGTAATGAACCTGCAAGACAAAACGTTCTCCTTTTTTAAAAGGAATCCCATATCCCTTTGGCGAAATATCTTTACCGCGACCTGGTGCCCACGAACTAATCCATGGGGATGTAATAAACGTTGAAAGCATTCCACCAAGGCTGGTGCCACCAAAACAAGGCCAGCCGATTCCACTCTTATCGTTAACAATTGCTTCAGCAAGGTCAGCCTCTGTCACACGAAAGATAATTGCGTGATGAACATAGTTCTTGCGCTGTGGAATAAATTCAATGCTTCGAACTATCGAATCTTCATTAACTTTAGGATCTAACAAAAAGCATCGATAATCATCAGTGCCTTTATTAGGTGCAACCGGCAAGTGCGCCTTTGTCATTGTCACGCTGTATTTCTTCACCTTCGGCGCCGTAGCCGCATCTGCAACAGGGGACACAAGAGATGTCAGCAGCACTGCTACCAAAGGAACCACCAAGGAGCGCATCTTCATGGCTCTGAGAATACCGAAAACATTCAATTAGTTATACACAGCGAAGTAAGTTTTTTATTTTCGCGGTACACAATCAATCTAGATTCCAAATTGCGTACCGCTGTAGCTCAGCGGATAGAGCTCTTGGTTGACTCCCGAGATTGTCGTAGGTTCGAATCCTACCAGCGGGACGCACATCGTCACCTCTTCGCGGTAGAGTGATGAAATGAGAAAGTTCGCCTATATTTTAGTAAATCTCTTGCTCATTGGTGCGACCAACGGATTGTGGTTGTTTGTCATTGTTCCTTACGCTTTGTACAAAAGGTTTAAGAAGTCAAGCATTGAATCCTCTTCGACTGGAAACAACACCACCGCGAGAGGTGAAACCAAGAAATTTTCTGGTCCAAAATTCGCTCAAGACTCAGCCAAAGGTGCCTTATTTACATACGCAAGTTTAAGTCAAGGTGAAAACATTGTTGCGCCGTACGCGATCATTGACTTAGAAACTACAGGTTTGGATAAATCAAAAAATAGAGTAATCGAGGTTGCAATCCGTAGGCTGGATGCAAATGGCAAATTTATTGATGAGATTTCTACTTTGATTAATCCAGAAATTTCTGATGTGGGTCCAACATATATTCACCACATTAAAGCCGAAGATCTTCTTGATGCCCCAAAGTTTGCAGAATTTGCACCAGAACTTCTAAACAGACTCTCCGGTTCTATTGTGGTTGCTCATCATGCTGCATTCGAAGATGGTTTTTTGGCCGCAGAATTTGCACGAATTGGCATGGGAGTACCGAATCTGCCAACAATTGATACTTTGTGGCTATCTCGACAGGTAATTGATCTACCGAATTACAAAATGGCAACCGTTATTGATGCCTTTGGAATCGCAGAGGAAGACGCACATACCGCACTAGGTGATGTAAGAATGCTCTCAAAGTTGCTGCCAGTATTGATAGCTAAATCTCAACCGCTCAAGTTCACAGTCCCATTGCTTACTCGCAGTGGTACTCCGTATGCCGGACGCCTGAAAACTAGAGTTTCAAATTTGAGCAAGAGCGAAAGTGGCTGGATGGCGAATGTCATTAAAAAACTACCCGAATCAGGTCTCTCTTTAACAGATTCTGTCATGACAAGTTATACAGAAATGCTTAGTCAGTTCTTAAGCGATGGAAAGATCATTGGTGAAGAAGCAAAAGCATTAGCAAAAATCGCCGGTAGCAGCGGCTTGGGTGCTGAGCAACTCAAAAAGATTCATCAAGACTATTTTGATTCGTTTGAGAAAACTGCGCTTGAAGATGGAGTTTTAAGTGAGGCAGAAAAGAAGCAACTTGCCTCACTAAAGTCCCAACTTGGGATTTAATGAATCTTTAAGTAATTATGACGGTTGCTTTTGGGAATTTTGTAAAGTTATGTTTGCTAACTTGTTAAACTGTCATAATGGCAAATCTGAGATTAGCTTCAAAAGTAGCCGAGTGGAATGACGCTGGCAGACCCCCACAAGAAGCTTTTGACTGGTCGAGATCGCGGAATAATTGGTCCAGGGATATTCCTAGTTTAAGTCAATTCATAGATTCTCTGCCGCTTGCTCTTAGTAGAAGTGATGTGCGCCGAATCTGCGACCAGAGGCATTGTAGTGTTCCGGAAAAATTTATTACTTGCATGATCTGGGGTTACGGTGATCTTGGTTATGGTTCGTACCGAGTGAAAAAAATGTTTGCTACGCCGGGATTTAGCGAAAAGATTCATCAATCTTTCGAATTGGCGCGATCTGGTTATGTTGTGGAGGCATACGAATTTCTTTCAAGAAATAAGGTTCAACAATTGGGTCCAGCATTTGGTTCAAAATGGCTTTCGTTTGCTTCTTCGGGTGCTCAGCCTTCTCCAATATACGATTCATTTATATCCATGTGGGTCAAAAAATATGCAGAAAAAGAATTTGCTAAGGTTTCTACTTCTTCAGAAGTTTGGAATAAGAAAACTTATAGCACCTACTTAGAGTGGATGGGGTTGAACTCTATTGAGCTTAAGGTTAAAGCTGACGACTTAGAGCTGGTTATTTTTCAAGACGCAACACAAGAATTTGCTTCAAAGGGTGGGTAGTTTGAAGTTTAAAGCTAAAAACGCCTAAATATTTGCTAATGAGGGAGTTTGTCAGTGTATTTGTGTAGATTTCTACCATGACATTGCAATCAAGTCTCAGCATCGCTGGTTTCTTTGCTGGAGCCGGTGGGCTGGATCTTGGCTTCAAAAATGCTGGGTTCTCAGTCCCATATGCAAATGAATATGACAAAACTATTTGGGATACGTATGAACACAATTTCCCAATGACAAATCTTGATAAGCGAAGCATCGTAGATATTTTGCCTGAAGATATTCCAAAAGTTACTGGCTACGTGGGGGGACCACCTTGCCAAAGCTGGAGTGAGGCAGGCGCTTCACGCGGAATCGACGATCATCGAGGGCAACTGTTTTTTGAATATTTAGATTTAATTGATGCGAATAAACCTTCATTTTTCATGGCAGAGAATGTCTCAGGCATTCTATTTCCAAAACACGCACCAGCTTTTAGAAAAATTCTTGGCGGATTCCTAGAACTTGGTTATAACGTTTCTTATGGTTTGGTGAGAGCGAGTAATTTTGGAGTTCCACAGGATCGCGATCGAGTATTCATTATCGGTTATCGAACCGACTTAGATATGGTATTCAATCCACCTGCCGAATTCGAAAATCAACCAACTCTTCGAGATGCTATTTGGGATTTACGGACAGGGGCATTGCCTGCATCTGCAGGAGAAACCAATGGAAATAAACTAAAAATTCTAAATCATGAGTACATGACAGGTGGATTCTCTACTATTTTTATGTCTCGAAATAGAGTTCGATCATGGAATGAGCCTTCATTCACAATTCAGGCTGGCGCAAGACACGCGCCTCTCCATCCTCAGGCTCCGAAGATGATTCACGTTGGTAAGGATTTGTTTGAGTTTAAGTCAGGGTCACAAGATTTATACCGAAGATTGAGTGTAAGAGAAGCAGCTCGGATTCAAACTTTTCCGGATGACTTTGAATTTAAGTACTCTCGCATCAGCGATGGGTACAAGATGATTGGTAACGCCGTACCCGTAAAACTCGCTGAAGTCTTTGCTAAAACTATTGCGAAAGACATGCAAGGACTTCAAATTTCAAGTAGAAAGAATCTTGAAAAAGGTGAACTTTTCACCTTCGCTGATCTAAAGATCGACCAAGATCGGCTTCCTGTTTCTGTTTCAGCTTGATTTTTCACTTGCCGGAACTCAAAGTGTAACTTCTTGTGCTTTAAATTCATTTAGGAATACGCTTGGTCCATGCTTCGTGACTTAAGTGATGCTTTGAAAGATTTAGTTGAAAAAGGTTACAACTGGACGGCTTTTGATACTCAAGCGGTCCGGGGAAGCAACCGCGCACAAGCGCAAGGGGCACATTTTGAGGACATCGTGAAGGACATCCTCTGCGGTGTCGCCGCCCATGATGCTTCAGGGCGAGATCCGCTTTATGAAAAATACCTTGCGTTCCGAGGGGCGGCAAACAATCCACCGGATGCGATGTTTCGAGGCGGTAATGAAGGCGACGCATTTGAAGTTAAGAAGTCGGAGAATAAATCAAGCGGGACTTTGGATCTAAATAGTTCACACCCTTATTCTCACTTAACAAGCGACCTTTCAAGAATCGCTCGTGAAGCAAAAGAATGTGAAAATTGGGAACGCCGCGATATTTACTACGTTGTTGGAAATGTGTTGACGCACCAAAAAACCAATAACTGGATTTGGTTTGTACAAGGAAATGTGCTTGCTGCAGATCTGCAAACATTCAGAGATTTTGAAATGGACATTAAGTCTCACATCGAAGAAGCCATTATCGCTAATGCGTTAGTTCCTGGTGTTACAAATGAACTTGGTCGAATAAATGGAGTAGATCTGCGTGAGAATACAGATTTGAGAATTCGACCAATGTGGGGAACGGCAAGTCCTATGAAATTGTTCAAGGATTTGACTGGCGTCGCTGAATCCGATTCCGATGGTTTAGTTATTCACTGTTTGATGCGAAAAACAAAATGGAATGCTTTGATAGAAAAGAAGTCTCCAGAAACCCAGAGATTTTGGAGTAAGTCTCACGAACCGGTGATGTCGATTTCTGATGTCAAGGTGCCAGATCCGGATGATTTAGAAAATCACCTGGAAGCTAAATTAATCCGAGTTGTGCTTAATCTGAACTAAAGTCCCAAGAAAAACTCCAAAGCTCGCTTTCGCACAGCATTGGCGAAAACTACCTTACACTCCGCATCACAGCAGTTACCTTGCCAAGAATCTCGCAGGTATCGCCATTGATTGGTTCGAAGGCTGGGTTTGCTGGCAGTAGCCAGATGTGCCCGTTTTTGCGGGAGAAGGTTTTAACTGTTGCTTCGCCATCGATCATGGCAGCAACGATCTCGCCGTTATTGCAATCCTTTTGTGAGCGGATGACTACGTAATCGCCATCACAGATTGCAGCTTCAATCATTGATTCGCCAACAACTTTGAGCATGAAGAGTTCACCAGAACCAACGAGGGATTCTGGAAGTGGGAAAGTCTCTTCGATCTGTTGTTCAGCTGTGATTGGACCACCGGCTGCGATGCGACCTACTAGTGGGATGTACTTTGTTTTATCTACTGGGGCAGTGTTTTCGGATTCACCAGGTAGTAATACTTCAAGGGCGCGGCCACGGGTTGGGTCGCGGCGGATGAAGCCTTTCTTTTCTAACTCTTCTAGTTGGTACTTAACGGATGCGGGAGAAGAAAGACCGGCTTCGATGCCGATTTCGCGCATGCTTGGGGGATAGCCGTTGGTGTCGACTGCCTCTTTGATGGCGGTCAGGATCTTGAGCTGGCGGGCGGTGAGGCCGTGGGCTCCGGCTGGGCCATCTGGGAGTTCGGATACTTTGGCTGGGGAAGGCTTCTTTGTGCTCATGGGGTTAAGGGTAGGGGAGAAATGAAAAAAATTCAAACATATGTTCGAAAATAACTTGCATGTGTCAGTGGGTGGGGGTATGGTTTTCCTATCGAACAAGTGTTCGAAAAACCTTCCCCAAGGTTTTACCCGCAGCAGGAGTAAAGACCATGAGTACATACGCAGCTAGTTTCAATGGTTTTAATGCCATGAACACAACCACTATTCCGTCAGGGCTTAATCGCCGTGGTCGACTAGCTCGTACTCTCGTGGTGCTTTCTCTTGCTGTTGTTTTGCTAGCCGGCTTTGCTTTTCAGGCAGGTGCTGGCGATGTGGTCGCAGGTTCTGCCGAAACAAGTGCAACTAGTTATGTGGTTTTGACCGTGGGCAGTGGCGATTCAATTTGGTCGATCGCACGCACTGTGGCCGATGGTCGTGACGTCCGTTCAGTGGTTGATGCAATCGTTACTGCCAACTCTTTATCTGATGGCAATGTGACCGCGGGGCAGAAGATCCGCGTTCCGCTGGCGTAACCCCCCAGGAATTTTCACCCCAAAAACCATTGTTATTAGGACAATTGCCTCATACGCTCTCCCCAGTCAATTAGTTATGGGGAGGATTGTCAGTGAATTCAAAGAAGTCAGTTATTGCGGTTTCGATCGCAACTTTGGCGCTCGTGCTTGGATCTATTGCTCCAGCACAAGCAGATTGGAAAGCGGATCTTGTAACAACGGGAACGCTAACAAATTGTATTGATCCTGAGTATCCACCAATGGAGTACTACTCAAATGGAACTTCAGGAAAGATCATTGGATTTGATGCTGATTCTTCAGCAGCACTTGCAAAAGAACTAAAGGTAAAGATCAAGCAACTCGCTACATCATTTGATGGTCTTATTCCTGCACTCACCGCTGGTCGTTGCGACATTGTGTGGACTGCGCTGTATTTGAGCAACAAGCGTTTAGCTGTTGCAGATGGCGTTCCTTACCTTGAGACAGGTCCAGGCGTTGTTGTTGCAAAGGGAAACCCAAAGAAGATTACTGATATTTCATTCTCTCTTTGTGGAACACGTATTGCTGTTCAGGGTGCATCTGCAAATGAAGGTCTTGTAAAGGCACAGGACAAGATTTGTAAGGACACAGGAAAGAAAGCAATTGCGATTTCTTCATATCCAAAGGTTGCAGAGACAGTTGCTGCACTCTTGAACGGAAAAGTAGATGGCATTGTTGAGACAGATGTTGCTTGTGGCGATATCGTGAACAAGAATGCAAAGAAGCTTGAAGTTGCTAAGGGTTACTTCCTTGGAGATGTCTCCTTCGCTGTGTACATGCAGAAGGGTTCAGACCTCACTCCAGCAGTTAAGAAGGCAGTTGAGAAGTTGATCAACAACGGAACACTTGCCAAGATTGCTAAGAAGTACAACTTGGATCCAGAGAAGCTCACCACAACAGGAGAGCCAATCTAAATCTCGAAGTTTCTTCGAGGAAAAGTAGTAAAAATAAAGTGATGCTGGCGGATAAATCGCCAGCATCACTTTATTTATAAAATATCGATGTAAGGGGGAGAGCCAGCAGATGGATTTCGAAAGCGATTTATTCTTTGAAGTCCTTGTCTCTGAAGCATTTATCAAGGGCGCAGCGATATCTATATCTCTTGCAACGCTCTCCCAATTACTTGCAATCTTCTTTGGTTTCTTTTTAGCTATTTTTCGTCTGGGTAAGAACCCAGTTCTTAAATCATTTGCTGGTGTGTATATCTGGCTATTTCGCGCCATCCCAGCGCTTTTGTTATTGCTCATTGTCTGGAACGCGTTTCCACAATTAATTCCTGCGCTGCGCCAAGAGTGGTACAGCCCATTCTTAGCCGCGCTCCTTGCACTGTCTCTGCTTGAAGGTGCGTATATGGCTGAGATCTTGCGTTCATCGATTATGAGCGTTGATGATGGACAAGCACTTGCAGCACGCGCCCTTGGTATGACTCCGAATCAGGTAATGCGCAAAGTGATTATTCCTCAACTTACTCGCATTGCGATTCCACCAACTGCTAATGAGTACATCGGAATGATTAAGTACACATCATTGGCATCTGTTATTTCATTACAAGAGTTGTTAACCCGTGCCGGCAATGGTGTTTCTGCAACCTTTAGATTCGTTGAGTATTACGCAGGCGCCCTTGTGTATTACTTAGTAATTGTTTCAATTCTTATGGTTTTGCAAGCCCGCCTTGAAAAGCGATATGCGTGGATCTCAACGGTTAAGAAGAGTGGGAAGGTGAGCAAGTGAGTCTTATCGATGTTGAAAAAGTCGAGAAGTATTACGGTGATAACCACATTCTCAAAGGTGTTGATTTTTCAATTAA
>JAIYBJ010000044.1 GCA_027488575.1 Streptomycetaceae bacterium
AGCATTTGGCAATATTTCATTTACGAATTTAATGCGTGCTAAATCTTTTTCAGCGCCAGTGCCCACTTTGATTTTGACTGTTGTAGCCCCTGGATACAAAGACAAAATGTTTTCTACTTCTGCACGGGTATTAACTGCTGGCAGTGTTGCATTGATATCTATGTATTTTCGTGTGGCCTTAGCACGAGGTTGAGTTGCACCTTCAATAGCGCTGATCAACCACGGAATAGATTCGTTTTCGTCATATTCGATAAACGGTGAAAACTCTCCCCATCCCGCACTGCCTTCAATCAGTGCAACTTCGCGTGTATTAATTCCACGAAAATCAGTCTTTGTGGGCAGCGAAATTACTCGAAGGTTGTTAAGGATTGAATCGAGCATTTAATTTATTTATGGACGCTTAGGGAATTGACCAAAATCTGGTGCGCGCTTTTCTTTATATGCATCGCGACCTTCTTGGCCTTCTTCAGTCATGTAAAACAGGAGTGTTGCATCGCCAGCTAATTGTTGTACACCTGCAAGTCCATCATCTGCGGCGTTCAAACTGGCTTTAAGTAAACGAAGTGCCAGTGGCGAGTTACGTAACATTTCGCGGCACCAAGAAACTGTTTCGGCTTCGAGTTCGGCAACTGGAACCACGGTGTTTACGAGACCCATAGCGAGCGCTTCTTTGGCATCGTATGAACGAGTCATAAACCAAATTTCGCGTGCTTTCTTCTGTCCAACATTTGCTGCAAGCAAACCAGAACCATAACCACCATCGAATGAACCAACCATCGGACCTGTTTGTCCAAAGAGTGCGTTATCTGCTGCAATTGTTAGATCACAAACAACGTGTAATACATGTCCTCCACCAATTGCCCAACCAGCAACCATCGCAATTACTGGTTTAGGTGTGCGACGAATTTGTACTTGTAAATCTAAAACATTGAGGCGACCAATACCTTGCTGTGCAAGCTTGTCTTCTCCTAGATAGCCATCATCTCCACGAACACTGATGTCACCACCTGAACAAAATGCTTCGCTTCCTTCGCCGGTCAAAATAATTACGCCGACTTCTTGGTTATCGCGCGCTAATGAAAATGCACTCTGCAACTCAATGATGGTTTGTGGGCGAAACGCATTGCGTACTTCTGGACGGTTGATGGTGATTTTTGCAATGCCATCAGCAACTTCGTATTTAATATCTGTGAATTTTTCTCCACCTGGTGCGACTTTCCATGTAGGAATGTCACGGCTTCCAAATTCACGCTTGATTGGCTTACTCACGAACCCTCCATCAGACATCACTACCGATACAAGCGATAGCCTACGCGGGCAATGGACACATCTTCACATCGAGAAGTGCGCACCCTCGGGTCCACGCACACTCTGGCCGACTATGTGAGTGCGCTTGATAAAGCCCTCACTGCAGATGGTCCTGCCCTTGGGTGTGGCCCAGTTCATTCCACATCTGTGCGATCAGATATTTCACTTTTGGTTGCAACGAGCGGAAGCACCGGCACACCAAAAGAGATAGCAATTACTTCATCAGCGCTGCTCGCAAGTGCAGCTGCATCAAATAAATTTCTTAATGCATCTATCGGCCAAACATGGTCTCTGTTATTGCCGTTGACACATATTGCGGGCATAAACGTTTTAATCCGTGCCTTGAAATTAGAAAGCACGCCACTTGATTTACGCTCTCATGTAGGAACATATCCACACGCTGATTACACGGCAATTGTTCCGACTCAATTATTTAATGCACTCAATCAGAATTTAGATTTGCTAAAACATCTTCAAGGAGCCACAGCTGTTTTAGTTGGTGGCGCTTCTTTGTCGCCAGAACTTCGCGCCCAAGGAATCGCGGCAGGAATCAATATCATTTCGACATATGGAATGTCAGAAACTTGTGGCGGATGTATCTATGACGGCGTTGCACTCGATGGTGTTGTATTTGAACTTAATGATGATGGACGCATTAAAATCTCGGGGCCTGTACTTGCTGAAGTAGAAAGAGAAAATGGCTGGTTTGTAACTAATGATCTTGGAAAGATTGTTGATGGAAAACTTCAGGTTCTTGGAAGATCAGATGATGTGATTATCAGCGGTGGTGAGAATATTTCCCTTAGCGCAATTGAATCGTTGATTAATGCGAAGTTTCCAGAGTTATTGGTTGCGGCATTTTCAACTCCAGACGACAAATGGGGTCAGGCCTTGCATGTTGCCATTGCATCACGGGATGAGAAGATTAAATCTGAAGTTTCTGAAGTGCTCATACAATCTCTTGGTCTCCATGCAAAACCAAAGAGCGTGTTACTCCTTGATAAACTTCCAGAAATTGGCGTTGGCAAAGTAGATCGCATCTCTCTAGCGAAATTGGTGGGCGAGTAATGAATAAGTGGATTGCTGGTGCTCGTCCAAAAACGCTTCCCGCAGCTATTGCACCCGTTGCAGTTGCAACCGCACTTGCTGGAGAAAAATGGGATCCATTCTTGGCACTCCTTGCACTGCTCGTAAGTTTGTCATTACAAATCGGCGTTAATTACGCAAATGATTATTCAGATGGCGTTAAAGGAACAGATGACAATCGAATCGGTCCAATGCGTTTGGTTGCAAGTGGCGCAGCGCCTGCTCGCCAAGTAAAGAGCGCTGCCTATCTTGCTTTAAGTAGTGCAGCTCTTTTCGGCTTAATCCTCGCACTACAAACTACGTTGTGGGTTATTGCAATTGGTGCACTCGCAATTGCTGCAGCATGGGGATATACCGGATGGAAAAATCCTTATGGGTACTTTGGATTCGGTGAATTAGCAGTATTTGTGTTCTTTGGTTTGGTTGCAACGATGGGCACGTACTACGCGCAAACTGGCGAACTAACTCTTAACTCCCTACTTGTATCCATCCCAATGGGTTGTCTGTCATGTGCACTGCTCGCAATTAACAACCTGCGAGATCGTGCGGCAGATGAATTAGTTGGAAAACGCACACTTGCTGTTCGACTCGGAGATGCCAGTGCTCGCAAGGCATTTATTTCGCTATTACTCATTGCCCACATAAGCGTTCTCTTTTTACTGCAGCCGTGGACTTTACTGACTCTTTTGCTTCTTCCAATGACCTTTTCACTCATCAAAGCAATCCGTGGCGGTGCTGTGGGAGCGCAATTAATTCCTCTTCTTGGCACAACGGGCAAGCTTCAACTTCGCTTTGCAATCCTTTTGTCTCTCGGTTTGTTGCTCTCTTAGAAAAGCGTAGAATTAGCGCATGCTCCGTTACTTACCAATTCTGCTCGCGGCAGGAGTCACGCTGTATGCACTCATTGATTGTGCACGCACTGAACAAGAATTGCTCCGCGGTTTACCAAAGTGGGCA
>JAIYBJ010000020.1 GCA_027488575.1 Streptomycetaceae bacterium
GCAAACTTCTTAGTAGATGGTGGAATCTCCGGAGCGTATGTAACTCCGCTTGATAACTAAGTAAACCTAGATCCGCTTAATTGGCGCGGTTGCGATGCGGTCAAGAAATTGATCGACTAAATCGTAACCGCGCTGATTTGTTTGTTCTTCGATCTCTTTTGTCTTTGCGCGTAACTCTTTAACGTCAACACCCTCGGATTCAACTTCGGCGCAACCGCCTTCCATTTCCAGCCACATATCCAGAACATGAGAATCAATCTCGGGATGAAATTGCAATCCTAAAGTACGTCCAAACGAGAAGGCTTGTGGGCATAAATCATTTTCTGCAATCAAAGTTGCATCTGGTGGCAGAGTGAATCTATCCCAGTGATATTGAAACCATGGCCCGCGTGGCACTAGTGATTCATCTTTACTATCAATCTCATACCAACCGAGTTCGGCGCGAGGAGATCGAGAAACAGTTCCGCCGAGAACTCGGGACATTAGCTGTCCGCCAAAACAAATTCCGAGCACAGGTATTCCAGCGTTGTGAACTTCCTTCATTTTTTCTAACTCTGGCAGCAACCAATTACCGACGACGTCATCACCATAGGCGGCATAGGGAGCTCCCATTACAACCACGACATCGAATGACAGAAGATCTGGCCATGCAACCGTGACGTTTGGATTCTTTTGATGTTCTTCATCAACGATCACGAACCGAGTTATTTCATAACCGCGCGCGTTAAATTGGTGCCAAACGGGACCACCTTCACTGACGTGGTCATGTTCGATAAATATTACGCGCTTAGTCACTTTTAAATCCTACGGTAGATTCTCAATTATTGATGCGTTAGAAATTCTTTTCAGCCCGGTCCTTTGCTGACTGTGCGCGCCAAGCAGCAATTTGCGCGTGGTTCCCGCTGAGCAAGATCTCGGGAACGCTTATCTCGCGCCATGTTTGAGGCTTCGTAAATGATGGGTACTCCGCAAATCCATCGTGCATGTGTGACTCTTCAATTATTGAATCAGGATTACCGAGCACACCAGGGAGTAATCTGGTGATTGCTTCAATCATCACCATTGCAGCTACTTCGCCGCCACCCAAAACATAATCGCCAATCGAAACCTCATGAACTCGAACATTTTTTTGGACGAATGATTCCTGCGAGTAATACTGGCGGACGCGATCATCTATTCCTTCATATCGGCCACACGCAAAAACAAGGTGAGATTTTTGTGCGAAAGCTTCTGCCATGCGTTGATTAAATCTCTTGCCACCAGGAGTTAAAACGATGAGATCAACATCTTGGATCAGTAGTGGATCAAGGGCTGAACCCCAGACTTCTGCTTTCATAACCATGCCAGCGCCACCACCATAAGGAGTGTCATCAACGCTGTGATGGTTATCAGTTGCATGAGTGCGCAAATCATGAACATTAATCTCCAGCAAGCCTTCAGTCTGTGCTTTTCCAAGCAGAGATAACTTCAGCGGAGCAAGATATTCTGGAAAAATTGTGACTACGTCTAACTTCACTTCATCTCCCCCGTAATCATTGGAGGAATAACCACAATACGTTTGTTCTTCACATCAACTTCTGGCACTAACTGATGAACAAATGGGATAAGTGACTCGCCTTGTTCGGTTTGAATAGCCAATAAATCTTGACCCGGAAGATTAATGACATCTGTTACTTCGCCATATTCATCGCCAGACTCCAGATATGTCATGCAACCAATTAACTGAAGCACGTGATACTCATCGTCATCTCCAGTTGATTCATTGATATCAACATCGGCATACAACATTTCATTACGCAATTCTTCGATTTGATTGCGAGTGGTTATTCCTTTAAATCCCAAGAGCAGAATTCCGTTATGGACACGGCCGGAAACAATAGTGAGATCACCATGCTTGTCAGTGTTTACAGTTGCACCAATTGCAAAGCGAGTGTCCGGGTCGTCAGTACGCACTTCAATCGTCGCTTCACCAAGAATTCCGTGAGCGCGACCAATGCGGCCCACGAGTAAACGCATATGCGAAGAGTTGTTAGCGAGCCTCGTCGGTCTCGATGAGATCGACGCGCACTGTACGACCTGCAATTGCACTTACGACTGTGCGAAGAGCTTTAGCTGTTCGGCCGTTACGACCGATAACTTTGCCGATGTCTTCAGGATTGACTCGAACTTCTAGCGTTGTTCCGCGACGATGAGTTTTTTCCTTAACAATGACATCTTCAGGATTATCGACGATCCCTTTTACGAGATGCTCGAGAGCTTCATCCATCATTGTTATTCAGCGGCCGCTTCTGGAGTTGCTTCTGCAACAACTTCTGCTGCTGGTGCATCTTCAACAACTGCTGGAGTTTCTTCTGCAGCAACTGGCGCTTCTTCAACAACTGATTCTGCAGCTGGTGCAGGAGTCTCTTCTACAACTGGATTAGCTTTGGCAGCTAACTTCTCTTGAGCTTTTTTCTTAAGAGTTGTCGCACCTTCTTTTGGTTCATCCATTGCTTGCTTTACTGCTGCTTCGTAAGCAACGCTCTTAGGTGGCTTTGGTGCTGCAACGCGAAGAGTTCCTTCTGTTCCAGGAAGTCCCTTGTGCTTTTGCCAATCACCAGTAACTTTTAGAATTGCCTCTACTGCAGGTGTTGGAAGTGCGCCGGTGCCTAGCCAATACAGAGCACGATCAGAGTTAACTTCGATCAGTGATGGTTCTTGACCTGGTGCATAGCGACCAATCTCTTCAATGGATAGACCATTGCGAGCTTTGCGTGAATCTGTAACAACAATACGGAAATAAGGTGTGCGAATTTTTCCCATGCGCATTAAGCGAATTTTTGTAGCCAAGTAAGTAGTGCTCCTGTAAATGTGTGCCGTGCCAATTCGATCGCAGCGGGGTGCGCAATCATTTTGGCCAAGCGATGGACTTGGATGTTTCGGGGGTAGAGGGCCCCGTCACAGGTGCCCAATCTTGCCATCAGTTAGGCAGGATGCGAAATTTGCGGCCTATCCGCGCTCTTCTGCAGCCCGTTTAGCAGGGTTACCGGACTTGGACTTCTTCTTGTGAACGACCGGAGTTTTAACGCTCGGCATTGCGGGCATGGATGGCATACCTGCTGGCATAGAACCATTGCGCATCTGTTTCATAGCTTTTTGCGCAGCAGAAAATCTATCCACGAGTGCGTTAACTTCTGAAACTGCCCGACCACTACCCCGTGCAATTCGTGCTCGTCTTGTTCCATTAAGTACTTTTACATCACGACGTTCGTGAGGTGTCATGGATTGAACTATCGCTTTTGTGCGAACTATTTCGCTCTCATCAAAGTTTTCAATTTGTTTCTTCATCGAAGCAGCCCCTGGCAACATTGATAGCAACTTACCCATTGAACCCATGTTTGCCATTGCTTCAAGTTGTTCAAGAAAATCTTCTAACGTGAAGTCATCACCACGAGCAAACTTTTCTTCTAGTTTCGCACTCGTTTCAGGATTAATCGCCTTCTTTGCTTGCTCCGCAAGAGTTGCTACATCGCCAAGTCCGAGAATTCGAGAAGCCATTCGCTCTGGATAGAACAGATCAAAATCGCTGATTTTTTCACCGGTTGATACAAACATGATTGGTCGCTTAAGGACTTCGGTAATTGAAAGTGCAGCACCGCCACGAGCGTCGCCATCTAATTTAGTAAGGACTAATCCATCAAACCCAACACCTTGTTCGAAAGCACGAGCCGTGGCAATTGCACTTTGACCAATCATGGAGTCAATAACAAAGAGAATTTCATCTGGCTGGATTTGATTGCGGATGGCTATTGCTTCATCCATTAACTCATCGTCAACGCCCAATCGACCGGCGGTATCCACAATGACCATGTTGTGAAATTTTGACTGCGCGAACTTAACTCCATCTCGCGCTACATCAACTGCGTTTCCAGAACCATTTCCTTGCTCAGGAGCAAAAACTGGAACGCTGATTTGTTCACCTAAAACTTGCAACTGAGTAACTGCATTTGGTCTTTGAAGATCTGCGGCAACCAAGATTGGAGTGTTGCCTTGATCCTTATAAAACTTAGCAAGTTTTGCGGCCAAAGTTGTTTTTCCAGCACCCTGTAGCCCTGCCAACATAATTACCGTTGGAGGATTCTTGGCAAACCGAATCCTTCTGCCTTCAGAGCCAAGAATTTTGATGAGCTCTGAATTAACAACATCAAAAATTGCCTGTGCTTGATTGCTGCCCGCTTGCAGAGTTGGCAGAAGAACAGAAGCTTGTGCACCAATGCGTTGGGTAAAGAGATCTACTACCTCTTTGGCAACATCTGCCTCTAGAAGCGCGCTCGTAATCTCTTCTAATACTGAATCAATATCGGAGGAAGAAATCTTTCCCTTTGATCGCAAGTTGCCAAAGGTTTTGGC
>JAIYBJ010000028.1 GCA_027488575.1 Streptomycetaceae bacterium
CCTAATGAAAAGAATTGTTGTAATTGGTGGCGTAGCTGGCGGAATGTCAGCTGCAACCAGACTTCGCAGACTGGATGCAGAAGCTGAGATTGTTGTTCTGGAAAAGAGTGGTTACGTTTCTTATGCCAATTGCGGACTTCCATATTACGTAGGTGGAGTAATCGAAGAAGAGCAGGACCTGCTTCTTCAAACACCAGCAAGTCTTCATGGCCGCTTTCGTTTAGATGTTCGAGTTCTCACTGAAGCACTCAGCATTGATCCAGTGAAGAAAGAAGTACAAGTTCAAAGTCTAGAAAGCGGAAACAAGTACTCACTTGCTTACGATAAATTGGTTCTAAGCCCAGGTGCATCCCCAATTGTTCCACCAATACCAGGCGTTGAACGTGCTCTTACGCTTCGAACAGTCGAAGATGTGGAACGCATCGTTGCCCAAGTTATGGCTAAGCCACAGAGCGCTGTTGTAATCGGTGGCGGATTTATCGGTGTTGAGATCGCAGAAAATCTAATTCACAAAGGCATCACAACTTCAGTGATAGAAGCATCGGATCAAGTTTTAGCGCCACTAGATCCAGAAATGGCGACACTGGTCGCAAAAGAGATGCGCCTACAAAAAGTTGATCTCCGTCTTGGAGTAAGTGTTACAGATATCAACCCAAAGTCAGTAACACTTTCTGATGGAACAGAAGTGCCTGCAGAGTTAGTCATTCTGGCTATCGGTGTTCGTCCAGATATTTCGTTAGCAAAAAACGCTGGGCTTGAAACCGGAGCACGCAACGGAATTAAAGTTGACGAATTTAATCGCACCAGCGATAAAGATATTTATGCAATCGGTGACGTGGCAGAAAAAACCGATGCGCTAGATGGTGAAGCAACACTGGTTCCACTTGCAAATCTTGCTAACCGCCACGGAAGAGTTGTGGCTGATCACATCAACGGTCGTGCTGTGCGCCCAGTAAAAACTATTGGTACAGCAATTGTTAAGGTTTTCGATTTAATGATTGCCACAACTGGTTGGAATGAAAAGCGTCTAAAGGTTTCTGGACGTTCATTTACTTCGATTCACTCCCATCCAAACTCTCATGCTGGTTACTATCCAGATGCCAAACAAATGACTCTCAAACTCATCTTTGATCCAACAACAGGTGAAATTCTCGGAGCACAAGGCGTCGGTATCGAGGGCGTAGATAAACGCATTGATGTAATCGCAACAGCTATTCGCGGAGACATCACTGCACCAGAATTAGCAGATCTTGAACTCGCTTATGCCCCACCATTTGGATCAGCAAAAGATCCTGTAAACATGTTGGGATACATGGCAGAAAATGTCATTTCTGGATTGATTGAAACTGCACAGTGGAGTCAGATAGAAGAATTTCGTGACAAGGGTTACGAACTCATCGATGTTCGGACCGAAGCAGAGTTTGATCGGGGCACAATTCCAGGTGCAATTAATATGCCAGTGGATTTAATCCGTGAACGTAAATCTGAACTTACAAATAAAAACCTCCTGGTTACGTGCCAAGTTGGACAACGTGGACACACAGCTTCCTTGCTCCTAAAAGAGCTGGGATTTAATGCAGTAAATCTTGATGGTGGATACCTTCTCTGGAGCAATTCACCAGCTAATAAATCACTCGTAACTAAGTAAAGGATAGAAATATGTGCAGCAGAACTACTTGTCGTAAGTGTGGAAAACCAACTTGGTCTGGTTGCGGCAATCACGTCGAGACAGCCCTTAAAGGCGTAGCAAAGAAAGATCGTTGCCAGGGACATGCAAATGATCCAAAAGAACCGGGATTTATGAGCAGATTATTTGGCGGCAAGAAGTAAAGTAAGACCATGAACAATTGGATCGCAGCAGTACAAAAAGAATTGGGCTTAAACGTTTCTTTTGATACCGATGCAATTTTAGATGCGGCGCGTGATGCGGCACATGCAACAGAACGTAAAGCTGCGCCAATTACAACATATTTAATGGGAGTTGCTGCGGCGCAAGGTGCGAACCCACAAGAGATTGCAGCAAAGATTGAGAAGTTAGCAAAGAGCTGGCCAAGCGATAAATGATTCAAGAAGCTCACTGGGAACAAGCCAGAAGTGAGGCTTATGG
Organism: Streptomycetaceae bacterium; assembly: GCA_027488575.1. Classification (GTDB taxonomy): domain Bacteria; phylum Actinomycetota; class Actinomycetes; order Nanopelagicales; family Nanopelagicaceae; genus Planktophila. The sequence goes on from JAIYBJ010000028.1 coordinate 2,108, forward strand.
TTCTTGGAAAAAACTGCCTTCTGAAAAAGTATTAATTTCGTCGTGTGTTAATCGCACTCTCGCAGTTGATGCACTTGCTCTCGTAGAACTTCCAACATATCCAACATCTGCGATGGATGGTTATGCCGTAGCCGGTAGCGGACCATGGAGCATTGTTGGTGAAATAAAAGCTGGAGCACCCATGAAGGGTGCATTAAAGGATTCAACTGCAGTCAAGATTGCAACGGGAGCGGTAATTCCTGAAAACACTTTTGGAGTCATTCGATGGGAAGTCGCAACTGTTGATGGTGATGAATTAAGTGGTGACGTTAAACAAGGCCAAGATATTCGCCCCGCTGGACTCGAAAGTAAAAAAGGCGAAGTACTTGCAGCGGCTGGAGCAATTCTTAATCCTGGATTAATTGGACTACTTGCTGCAGCTGGTCATGACTCTCTAGAAGTTGTTCGGGCTCCAAGAGCCACAATTGTTTTGCTCGGCGATGAAATTGTTTTAGAGGGCTTGCCACACGATGGTTTAGTTCGCGATGCGTTAGGCCCTCAGTTACCGGGTTGGCTACACAGACTTGGCGTTGAAGTTATTGCAACACAATATGTTTCCGATGAACTAAACCTTGTCACAGAAGCTTTTGCGGCAGCTGCAAAAAATAGTGACATTATTTTCACTACTGGTGGAACTGCAGATGGTCCACGAGATCATGTTCACGCAGCTATTGCAGAGTTAAAGGGCGAGCTCATCGTTGATCGTGTCAAAGTTCGCCCTGGACATCCAATGTTGTTAGCGCACATTAACAACATTCCGCTAGTTGGTTTACCTGGAAATCCGCAATCAGCAATCGTTGCTCTCTTAACACTTGGTCAACCAGTTATTGATTCATTGATGGGTCGCAAAGAAGTAGAGCTCAATCAAATTGTTACTGGCGATGACATTGATGTTCCAGAAGGATTCACACGATTAGTTCTAGGAAACGTTGTTGATGGTTGGTTTGAAATGGGTGAGCACTTAGGTTCTGCGATGCTGCGTGGACTTGCACACTCCACCGGTTTTGCAGTTGCAGATAAATCAATGGAAGAAGGCGAGATGGTCGCCTGGTTACCGCTGCCTTAATTTTATTTTTTGAAACGGCGATAAATGATTACGCCTGCAACCCCAAGAACTATTACAACTCCCAAAATTGCGAATTGAACGTCATCATTATCTTTATCTAAGTGCTCTGGATTCTCTGGACCTTCATGTTCTTCATCTTCAGTCACAATTGATACAGAGTGCTGATAAGCGTGTGCCTGCGCAATTGGTGCACACGTTAAAGCAAGAGCAAGTGCTAAACCAACTAGAAATCTATGCATGTTTTTAATGTAGCGCCTATGCAGCAGATTTACGAGAAGGGCGCGACTTCGCCTTTTCATTAAGGAACATGAACCATCCGTAGAGCGCGCTAATGATCAAGTAAGGCGCAACGCTTGCAAGTCCTGCAACAAAGTCGATTCCAACTCGGCTAATTGAGATGCCGTGAGATGCGATTGCATAGATAAAAATTGTTGCTGCAAATGCCAGTGGTGGAGTAACAACGCTTACATATCGAGTGCCTTTGCGACCGAAGCGAATTCCTGCATAAACACTGAGGCATAGAACTAAACCGGTAACGATGCCAACGCCACTTCGTATCCAGAGTTCTAGAAGAGTAAAGAGAGCGATAAAGAGCGTCTGCAATACAACGACGCCTTCTTTCTTCAGACCCGGTCCTGAGATCGCAATTCTGTTAGCGGCTTCTTGGCTCATGCTTCTTCTTCATCCTCTTCGGCGTCAATGTAATCAATTTCTAGAGCCGCAGATTTAATGGCGCGAACTTCGTCATCAACATCTGGCAACGCACCAATCTTATTGCTTCCGCTAGATACTCCAAGTTGAATCATTTTGCGTGC
>JAIYBJ010000003.1 GCA_027488575.1 Streptomycetaceae bacterium
CACTCGTAGAACTTATTGATTCGTATTACGGAGCGCACCGCCCAGAAAAGATTGCACGTGCATGGTTACAGGCTTTGATGGCGAAGTATGGATGGACGTTATGGGCTGCGATTCAAGCATCTGTTTCAGATATTGATTTTGATTTCCGCGCATGGGGCGGCGAAAAATTTGATTTAGCTCAGAGTCAATTTACATCTGATCGTTTTAAGAAAGCACTTGTAGAAGTAGCAACAAAGTAAAACGGGCCCACCGCAGAAGCGGTGAGCCCGTTTAATTACTTGTAATTAAGCAGAGGCAACAGTGATGTTTACACTTGCAACAACTCCGTGTGCAAGTGAAACCTTTGCTGTGTGCTTTCCGATCTTTTTGATGTGTCCAGATACTTTGATGCTGTGACGATCAATGTCATTGCCTGTGGCTGACTTGATTGCTGCAGCAATATCTTTATCTGTTACTGAACCAAATAGACGTCCGCCAGTTCCAACTTTGACCTTGATGCTCAAAGTTGCTTCCTCGAGGGCTGACTTAATCTCTTTTGCGTGATCGATATCGCGAACTTCGCGAGCGCGACGTGCACGACGAATGCCTTCAATCTGCTTCTCGCCGCCTTCTGACCATGCAATTGCGTTTCCGCGTGGCAATAAGTAATTGCGTGCGAAACCATCTTTTACGGTAACAACATCTCCTGCTGCACCAAGCTTTGGAACTTCACGAGTAAGGATTAGTTTCATGGTTCATATCTCCTTATCGAGCACTTGATGTGTAAGGCAACAGCGCAACTTCACGGCTGTTTTTGACAGCAGTAGCAATTGAGCGTTGGTGTTGTGTGCATGCACCAGTTACACGACGAGCGCGGATCTTGCCGCGATCAGAGATGTATTTACGCAAAGTCGCAATATCTTTGTAATCGATATATGTAACTTTGTTCTGGCAGAAGCTGCATGGCTTCTTCTTAAACTTCTTGTTAAGAGCAGCAGCTTTCGCGCCCTTATTCTTTGGCTCCTTTAGAGCTCTGTTATTTCTTGCTCCCATTGTGGTGCTCCTTTTCGGGCCCTTCTGTTACGAAGGAATGGATGGATAGGTTGGTTATTTAGTTTTTTAAAATGGTGGTTCGTCGTTGGTGGTGGTTGCCCATCCGCCGCCGGCTGTTGTTGTAGAGGCTGCAGCCCATGGATCATCTGAGAATGTTTCAGTTGATGCAGCAGCTGAACCAAATGAACCAGTAGATGCACCACCGGCAGCACGTTGTGTACGTGTCACCTTTGCAGTTGCACTACGTAGTGATGGACCAACTTCATCAACTTCAACCTCAAATACTGTGCGCTTTTCGCCTTCTTTAGTTTCATACGAACGTTGCTTCAGACGACCAGAAAGAATTACGCGCATTCCTTTTGTCAGTGACTCTGCAACATTTTCTGCTGCTTGACGCCAGATCTGACATTGTAAAAAGAGACTCTCGCCATCTTTCCACTCATTGGTTTGCTTATCTAAGTAACGAGGTGTTGAGGCAACACGAAATTTTGCTACGGCCGCACCTGATGGTGTGAAACGAAGCTCTGGATCATCGACAAGGTTGCCGATCATTGTGATTGTTGTATCTCCTGCTGCCATTTCTTTTCCTCTTTCTCTACGTATCTACTCTGGGGTCCGTGCTAAACGGATACTCGTCAAAGTATCGGATTACTCCGATAATTTACTCTGGACGAATAACCTTTGTGCGTAAGACTGACTCATTCAAATTGAGTTGGCGATCCAACTCTTTGATGGCAGCTGGTTCGCAGTGCATATCTACAACTGCGTAAATGCCTTCGCCTTTTTTCAGGATTTCAAATGACATACGACGTCGGCCCCACACATCGAGCTTGTCGACGCGGCCTCCGCTGTCTTTGATGATCTTGAGATAAGTCTCAAGGCTTGGTGTGACTGTGCGTTCTTCAAGTTCTGGATCAAGAATGACCATTAATTCATAGTGACGCATGCGTTAACCCGACCTCCTCTGGACTAAGACGGCCACAGTATTTCTGTGACAGGAGGGTTAGTGCTTTTCTTGCTCGCTAAGGGTACGCGCTACCGCTTTGAAAGAGAAATTCACGCACAGATTCGCTTCTGTGAGAACCCGCCTTAAGTGCCCGGCGGACTAAGACAAATATCAGATACCCACAGGCTGCAATTCGAATTAGGGCAATGGCGGCATACCACGTAGCAGGTAATCCAAAACGTGCGCCGGTAACAGTTGCAAGGTGTTGCCAAATTGCAATGTGATAAATCAATTCTGAACCTTGCCAAATCCAAAACGCTGGTAAATCTTTTGCACTGCTCATTGCCATTACAGCCAGAGGGGTAAGCCACAAAATGTATTGTGGTGAATACACCTTACTTAGAATCATCACTGTTGCTAAAACAATAAACGCAACCGATGCCAGAGTTGGTGGCTCAATAAGTTCTAATACATAGAGAGCAAAAGCAGTAAATGCTGTTAGTAATCCAATTAGCGCAACAATATTTAGTGCTGAGATGTTTACGTCGAGCAAATACAGTGAATACCAGAGTGATCCCCAATCAGATTGGCGACTGAGGTTTAGTTCATAGAATCGCAACCAACCCTGTGGAGTGGTAAGAATTACTGGAAGGTTTATTGCAAGCCACGTTGTTGCTGTTATTGCGATGTACTGCCCCGCAATCTGTAATTCACGTTTGCGCCATAAAATCAATGCAATTGGAATCAAGAGAAAAGCTGGCATGAATTTTGTTGCGATTGAAAGGCCGAGAGCTGCTGCACTCCATTTGTATTCGCCTTTATCAAAAAGATAAATAGCGCCAATCATTGAGATGATTGCCCACAAATCCCAGTTGATATACAGCGATGCAATTACTGCCGGTGAAAGAACGGACAAATATGCGAATTGCGGAGTTATTCGATACAACAACAATATGCAAAGCACAAAGAGTGTCGCGATGTATAAGGCATTTATGTTGAAGTATGCGCTGGCCCGAAATTCACTCTGTGGAGTTATCTTCGCGGTTAGCCACATGATTGCACCAGTGATTACTGGATACTCAACTGATTTATCACCACTAGAAAAAGCCCATGTGCCTTTATCTAATCCACGTTCACCAAATAGCGCGGGAATATCTGAATAGCACGCATGAACGTATTGATCTGGAGTCGCCCATTGGCGTGACTCGCAGTGGCTAAATTTTGCAAAAGATAAAACACTTGCGACGATTGCTAAAACCAGAAGTAATGAACGAGTCTTCATTTAAATTACTTCTTCTTTGGGCTCTGCACACCGCCGGAGGTCATAACGATTGGATCTAGTCCACCAATATTCGATGGCGCTGGGAAATCAATAACAGGTTCCCCTTTTAGTGCGCCCTTCATAAACGCTGTCCAAATACGCGCTGGGAAAGATCCACCAGTAACAGATGTAAGTCCACCAATTCCGTTAAGAGATTGCGTTGCATCATCTCTAAAGAAAGAGACTGCAGCAGCAAGTTGTGGTGTGTAACCACTAAACCACGCGGACGCGTTTGATTGTGATGTTCCAGTTTTACCAGCAGCTGGTCGACCTAGGCCGAGAGCGGCGGCGCCTGTTCCGCCATTTACAACTGATTTAAGTGCGTACGTTAAATCCGCCATAACTTCTTTAGAGAAAACTTCTTCTGTTTGTGCTTTGCCTTCATAGAGCACGCCCTTGTTGGAACCAATAACACTTGTCACTAAATATGGTTTCGCTTTAATTCCTTGCGCTGCAAATGTGGCGTATGAGTTAGCAACATCAATAACGTGTGGGCTGGCAGGTCCAAGTGCAACAGATGGTGTTGGAATCATTGCAACCGTATCTGGAATACCTGCACGACGGGCAGCATCAACAACTTTATCCAAACCCGCTTTTTGACCGAGTGGAACATAGACAGTGTTAATCGAATGCTTTGTTGCGAACAACAAATCTACTTGTCCCCAACCTTCGTTTCCGTAATTGCCAACTTCATATGGTTTACCGAGATCATCAAATGTTTGCGGTGAATCTCCGTTCCACATTGACGTCAACGGGATTCCTGATTCGAGAGCTGCAACAAGTGCGAATGGCTTAAATGTCGATCCTGCTAGCGCGATTGCTTGCGTTGCATCGTTTAGTTGGCGCTTTAAATAATCAGCCCCGCCATACATCGCAACAATCTCGCCGGTGCCTGGTCTAATTGCAATTAGTGCAACGTGTAAATTCTCAGGAACCTTTGTTGGGGTTAGCTTATTTACTGCATCAACTGCTGCGGTCTGGGCTTTTTGATCAATCGTTGTCTTGATTACTAATCCGCCGACCATTAACTGCTCTTCGGTAAATCCGAGTTTCTTTAACTCTTTTGAAACCGCTTCGATGATGTGACCCTTAGGACCGCTGAGAGAACCAGATGTTACGCGCGGTGCGATTACTGGAAACTTAATTTTTGCCGCTTCCTCTGGTGTTAACCACTCGGCTTCGACCATTCCTTTTACTACGTAATCAAATCGATCTGTCAGGCGCTTTTCATTCGCCTTTGAGTATGAAGGGTCGTAAAAACCAGGGGAGCGCAAAATGCAAGAGATAACTATTGCTTGCGCATTTGTAAGTTGATCAACGTTTCGGTTGAAATATTGCTGCGCTGCTGTTTGTACTCCGTAAGAACCGCGACCAAAGTAGATTGTGTTGAGATAGTTTTCGAAGATTTGATCTTTAGAGAGTTGATTCTCTAGTTTTATGGCAATAACTAACTCTTTGATCTTGCGTTGAATTGTTCGCTCTGGAGTTAAGAAAGCAGTCTTCGCATATTGCTGGGTAATGGTAGATCCGCCCTGTAGCGACCCACCGCGAAGATTGTTAAGGACTGCGCGAGCAATACCTGTGATGCTAAATGCACGGTTTGAATAAAAACTGCGATCTTCTGCGGCCAAAACTGCGTGACGAACATTCATTGGGATTTTCGCTAGCGGAACAATCTGTCGGTTTTCAGATCCGATGCGACCAATTTCTTCGCCATTTGAAAATTGAATAATTGTGGATTGGCTATTTACGAATGCGTTTGCATCCGGAACAGAAACAGTGAAATAGGCAAAAGCAAAGAGAGTGGACCCGGCGATAAAACCAAAGCCAGCTAAGAAGATTCCTGCTCTAATTACTAATCTGCGCACGGTGAAAGATTACCCCTTAACCCAATCATCATCTTCAAGCGTGCGTACACGCCGAGGTGGTTTGCGTTCTATTCCATCACCTAGAACAAAAGAAGAGCACAAATGATTCCAGGAGCACTCGCGGCAAACTTCGACGATATACACACGAAACTCACCGAATTCTCGTTCCATCTCTGAGAGTTCATCTGGGGTTTTTATGCGACCAGAAAATTGTCCTAATTGATCACCGAATGCGTAACGCAATTCAACGAGTGAAGTTTTCTTACAGACCGGACAGTTACGATCTACTTTTTCGCCGTGAAACTTTGCAGCTCTCATTAAATATGGGTCTGCATCGCACGCATCAACTACACCTCGAAACAACTTGATTAACGTTGCGCGTTTATCAAGTGAATAATCGATGTAAGAGCGTTTCGATTTCATAATAGGCAAGAATAATCCTTGTTTGCTTACTACGCTTCTCCTATGAATTTCTGGGAACTTTTGCGCCACCCCAGACTCTCACGATTGCTCGGGGTTCGTTGGAGTGGCCAAGCAACTGATGGCTTGTTTCAAAGCGCCCTTGCTTCTTTTGTTTTGTTTTCGCCAGAGCGCCAAGCAGATGCTTTAAGTGCCGCACTCGCTTTCGCAGTTGTTTTATTGCCGTATTCACTCGTGGGTCCATTTGTTGGAACAATTTTAGATCGTGTATCTAGACAACGAGCTCTGTTCTTTGCAAATGCTGCTCGTGGAATAAACCTATTAGTTGTTGCACTGTTGGTATTTAGTGGACAAACTGGAGTTCTCTTAACTGTTTTTGTTTTGATTGCATTTGGTATTAACCGTTTAATTCTTGCGGGTTTATCTGCTGGTCTGCCATTGGTTATCGATTCTAAATCGTTGATTAGCGCTAACGCGCTTGCGGTCACAGGTGGTTCTGTTTTAGTTGTACTTGGTGGCGGACTCGGTGTCGCAATACGAAATATTTTTGATGGTTTGGCAGTTGCCGATCACGCTGATGCAATGCTGGTTTTATTTGCAGCTGGTGGTTATCTCACCGCATCACTTCTGGCATTGCGTTTAGGACGTAAAGAGATTGGTCCACTGCCACATGAGGTTAAGGAAGCGAGCTTTAAAGAAGGTTTGATCGAAATGCGTGAAGGTTTTGCTTTCTTGCGCACACACCAAGATGCAATTCGCGGAATCCTTGCCACCGCTGTTCAACGTGGTGGCATAACCGCTTTAACTCTTACTGCGCTCTTATTAGAACGAAATACATTTAATTCACCTGATAACCCTGAAGCAGGTTTACGCGGTTTTGGAATTGTTTTAACAATTGCAGGTATCGGAATCACATTGGGTGCACTTACTGCGCCATATGGTGTTGCTCGTTTTGGTCGCCATCGTTGGATTAAATGGTCACTTCTTGTAGGTGCTTTTGGTCCACTTCCACTTGTTATTTGGCAGACTGAAGTTGCACTCGCATTGACTGGATTCCTTGTTGCACTCTGCGGTCAGAATGTGAAAGTTACAAATGATGCACTCGTGCAATCAAAGATTGATGATTACTACCGCGGTCGCGTATTTGCTGTCTATGACGTATTAGTAAATGGTGCCATCGTTAGCGGTGGATTAATTGCGGCGCTATTGCTTCCAACTAGTGGTGTGACTCCTTGGGTGCCAGCACTTGTTAGCGCTATTTACTTACTGGTTGCGTTACGTTTGCTTCGACCAAAGAAGTTTTATCTCAAGGTTTAGATTTCCACCAGGCGAGCAGCTCTTGTGTGGCCGCTTCCTCGCCAATTGGTCCGCGCTCTAAACGAATCTCCATTAAGAAATCCAGTGCACGTCCAACATCTGCCGATGGTTTGATGCCCAAAATCTGCATGATTTGAGCGCCATCTAAGTCGGGGCGAATCTTTGATAGCTCTTCTTGCTCCATCAATACTGCGATTCGCTTTTCTAAACTGTCATACGTTGCAGCAAGTCGTTGTGCTTTTTTAACATTGCGAGTTGTGCAATCGGCGCGAGTTAGAACGTGTAAATGTGTAAGTAATTCACCAGCATCTCGCACATAACGGCGTACAGCAGAATCACTCCATTCTCCGTCGCCATAACCGTGGAAACGAAGGTGTAGTGCAATGAGTGTTTCTACCGCTTCGATTGTGTGATTATCAAAGTGCAGAGCTTTTAATCGCGTTACCGCAAGGCGCGCACCAACTACTTCGTGGTGATGAAATGAAACTCCGCCGCCTTCAATAAGAGCGCGCGTCTTTGGTTTTCCAATGTCGTGCAACAAAGAAGCAAGACGAATAACAAGGTTTGGTCCATCTAGACGATCTTCGAGTGCAATGGCTTGTTCGAGCACAGTCAAAGAGTGTTCGTATACATCCTTGTGGTGATGGTGTTCATCAATTTCTAATTGCAATTTAGGGATTTCGGGCAAGACAAGTGCTGCAAGCCCGGTTTCAACAAGAATCGTGATTCCTGTCCGTGGATTTTTAGACATGAGAGTTTTAACAAACTCATCTCGCACGCGCTCTGCAGAAATAATGGAAATTCGATCTGTCATTGATTTCATTGCAGACAGAACATCGGGTGCGATTTCAAACTCTAATTGACTAGCAAAACGTGCAGCGCGCATCATGCGAAGTGGATCATCAGAAAATGATTGTTCTGCGCTGCTTGGAGTGCGAAGTATCTTCTTGCCTAAATCTTCTAAACCATTAAATGGGTCAATGAATTCGGGTTTATCTGTAGTTAGCTCTAGTGCCATTGCATTAACAGTGAAGTCACGGCGAGATAAATCTCCGTGAATATCTTTGCCGTATTGCACTTCAGGTTTACGACTATCTGGATCATATGTTTCGCTGCGGTACGTAGTTACTTCAACAGTTGTGTCACCACGTTTTCCTGCGACTGTTCCAAATTCAATTCCAGTTTCCCAAATACTTTCAGCCCATTTTGAAAGTATTTTTTTACTTTCTTGTGGGTGCGCATTCGTTGTGAAATCCAAATCATTTCCAAGCCGACCAAGAATTGCATCGCGTACTGGTCCACCAACTAAGGCCAATGTAAATCCTTCTGCCTTAAAGGCAGCAGCAAGTGAGCTGGCTAGTGGTGCGCGTTCGATCAGAGAACGGATAGCAAGTTCTCCTGCGGCGCCAAGTGCTGTACTCACAATAAGTAAGGTTAGAGCAGTAGCCTTCTTCCATGATCCCGGCACCTAGTGCGGGCAGCGAAGGTACGAAGAAAAAGCGGAAGCGCAGACGCCCCGCCAATCGCGCCCCACAAACTTCTACATCTGGCACGACCCCAACTCCAAGTAAAAAACCTGCGCGCCCATACGCCAAGCGAGTTGATGAAGTCAGCGCTGGTGGGCTCGTAATTGATAAGAGTGGCTTGCAAGGTTTATTAATTGGCAGGCGCGATCAAAAAGATCCAACCGGTACAAAACTCTTATGGTCGCTACCAAAGGGGCATATCGAAGAGGGTGAAACTCCTGAACAAGCTGCAATTCGTGAAGTAGCGGAGGAGACCGGAATCAATTCGCAAATTACACAATCACTCGGCGTTATTGATTTTTGGTTTATGGCTGGTGGAAAAAGAATTCATAAAACAGTTCACCACTTTATATTTAAGGAAACTGGCGGATTGCTTGCCCCACAAGAGAGTGAAGTTGATGAGGTTGGCTGGTTTCCGCTATCTGACATCATTGGCTTGTTGGCTTATCCCGATGAGAAAAAACTTATTGCTAAGAACGCTGAGTTGTTGGCATGAAAAAATTAATTCTCTTTGCATTAATTAGCTTATTTGTTCTTCCGCCTGCGGCCCACGCAGAGAGTCGTGAAGTTCAGATAACTGACACGATGCATAGAAATTTTGATGGCCTTTTTAGAAATGATGATTTAGCTAATGAAATTGCCGTAGGCGGCAAACTTTGGAGTTTGATTTTTTCAATAGATTCAACGCCTCGTATTTGGGTAATCGATGCTGCGCTCATCGAAGACATCACCGCGATGACAGAGCCATATGAATTGCGAGATGGCACCAAAGTTGATGCATCTACTGATGCTGTTGCTTATTTAGCACAACTGAAAAAAGTTACAAGGAATGCACAAGTAATTGCTCTGCCCTATGGAAATCCTGATCCAGAGTTAGCGCGCGAACTTGCATCTAGTGAACTCAATTTTTATTACAAGACCGCGCAAACTCGACTAGCAACCGCGCTTGGTCGCCCGGTGCGCAGTGAACCATTGGCAGCGTGGAGTAAAGGTCGTACGTACTTCTCAGAAGAGTTGCGCAATAGGTACGCAACTAATCGCAAAGCAATTACCGCTCTAGCAACGGTTGTGGACCCTTCTGAATTAGCTGATATCCGCGCACAACTTGGGCGAGTGATGTCACCTTTGTTAAGCAAAACAGATCGTTCATATTTTTCATTTAATGCAACACAAGAAGTTTTCAAATATAAAGAACGTTTAAAAATCTTTCCTGGCAAGTACCAATTAACATCTGCAAAGAGTAAGTTGCCAATTACTTTGGCTAATGGATATGACTCGTTGGTTAAAGTTAATCTAAATTTAAATCCTGGCTCTTCACGTATTAGCGTTGATGACGTTAAAGAGATTGTTCTGGAACCAAAATCTAAGACGCAGATCTCTGTGCCTATAGAAATATTTGCACCTGGGCAGACTTACATCACCGCACAATTCGTAAATGCAGAAGGGCGCCTTATTGGCGATCCTGTTGAACTATCGCTAAATCTGACAGTAATTGATTCTCGTGTTGCTTGGTTTACTACAGGAGCGGCAGTACTTTTGTTCTTAGCCGCGGTTACCCAGAGTGTGCGACGAGTGCGGAGGGCGCGTAAGTGAAACAACACGAGCTCTTCCGTGCCTCAAGTGTGATGGCTGTAGGCACAATTCTTTCTCGCATTACTGGCTTTATTGGCAGCATTATTGTTATTGCAACTCTTGGAACAGCGTTGCTTGCAGACGCGTTCAATGTTGCAAACACGATGCCAAATATTTTGTACAACTTATTAGTTGGCGGCGCACTTACTGCAATTTTCGTTCCACAACTTGTGCGCGCGTTTGATGACGCTGATGGTGGACATCTATTTGCATCTCGCTTATTAACAACAATTAGTGGAATTTTGTTAGCACTTGTTGCAATTGGAGTTATCTTCGCACCACAACTTGTTTATTTATATGCACCAAGTTTTTCTACTCCTGGTTTTGAAACAGAGCGTGAAATAGCTATTGCCCTCACTCGTTATTGTTTGCCGCAAATTTTCTTTCTCGGTTTATTTACAATTCTTGGTCAAATAGCTAACGCGCGCGGATCCTTTGCGCCTCTAATGTGGGCACCTATTGCTAATAACCTCGTTGTTATTGCGGTCTTTTCAGCTTTCTTAATCAAGTGGCCAAGTGTGAGTGTTGATTCAATAACGTCTACTCAGCTTCAAATACTTGGTTGGGGTTCTACTGTTGCAATTGTTGTTCAGGCGCTCATTCTTATTCCGGTAGTAAAGAAATCTGGAATAAAGATTCGTCCTAAGTGGGGTTTTGAAGGTTTAGGTAAATCTTTCTCACTCGCTGGTTGGACTCTCGTTTATGTTTTGATTTCTCAACTTGGGTATTTGATTACAGTAAACGTTGCGACAACTGCAGCAGTTGAAAGTGCCAAGAGTGGAATAACTACTGGGGTTGGTTTTACACCATTTAAGAATGCTTACCTCATTATGTTATTACCTTATTCAATTGTTACCGTTTCGATTATCACGGCTTTATTGCCTCACATTTCTAAATTGGCAATTAATAAAAAGATTGAAGACGTTAAGGAACAATTGCTGCGGGCTATCAAGACTGTTGGAGTTTTAACAATTCCTAGCTCGGTAGCTTTTTTGTTATTCGGTCCACTTATTACTGAGGTTCTCTTCTTTGGTATCAATAAAGATGACAGTATTTATGTTGGTTATGTCTTGTCGGCGTTAAGCCTTGGTTTGGTTGCTTTTTCTATTAACTTGGTTTTGATTCGTGGATTTAACGCTTTTGAAGATACCCGCACCCAAGTTCGATCAATTTTGATTATCAACATAATCTCTGTTGCTCTTTCTTATTTATTCTTAGCTGTATTGCCTAGCAAATGGGTGACAGTTGGTTTGGGTATCGCGTTCTCTGTAAGTTATTTATTTGGTTTGTTTATCACCCTGCACTTACTAAAAAAGCACACAGGCCAAATTTTTGTTCGTGATTTCATTGGACAACATGGGCGGCTTTTGTTGGCATCACTAATTGCAATGGTGCCGGTATTCGCGATTTCGCAATTCTTTGGTTGGGTCGGATCCGATTCTTCCGTTGCTATTCGAGTGAGCCAACTTCTCTTTGTAATTGTTGCTGGCGCACTCGGTTATTTCTTTGCTGCAAAGGCTTTGCGAATTACTGAAGTTAGCGGAATTACTGGGTTGATTCTGCGCCGTAACAAGGTAACGGAATAAACGGGCTTAAACTGAGGTTATGGTGAATACATGAGCGAAAAAATCCACGAAGTAGTAATTGTCGGATCAGGTCCGGCTGGTTACACCGCTGCGATTTATGCGGCGCGCGCGCAGCTTGAACCAGTTATGTATGAAGGTTCAGTAACAGCTGGTGGCGCACTCATGAACACCACAGAAGTTGAAAACTTTCCTGGATTTACCGACGGAATCATGGGTCCAGATTTAATGGATTCAATGCGCAAGCAGGCAGCTCGTTTCGGTACAAAGTTGATTACAGATGACATTGTCGAAATGGAGTTAAAAGGTTCGGTAAAAACCTTAAAAGATGGTTCTGGAAATACTATTCAAGCAAATTCAGTAATCCTGGCAATGGGTTCTGCGTATCGCGAAATCGGATTAGAAAACGAAAAACGTTTATCTGGTCGCGGCGTTTCCTGGTGTGCAACGTGTGATGGTTTCTTCTTTCGTGATCAAGAGATTGCAGTTGTTGGTGGCGGAGACTCTGCTGTTGAAGAAGCAACATTTCTTACAAAGTTTGCAAGCAAAGTAACTCTTATTCACCGCCGCGATTCATTGCGTGCTTCAAAAATTATGGCTGATCGCGCAAAAGCTAATCCAAAAATCGAATTTTTATGGAACACAGAAGTTACAGATGTTTTAGGTGAGGCAAAGATGGAAGCTTTGCAATTAAAGAACACTGTTACTGGAGCAGTAACAAAGCGTGACTTTGGTGCACTCTTTGTCGCAATTGGCCATATTCCACGTAGTGAATTAATTACAACCCAAGTTGCACTAGATGCTGAAGGGTACGTAAAAGTCGAAGGACGTTCGACTAAGACAAATATTGAAGGCGTCTTTGCATGCGGAGATCTAGTTGATCACACCTATCGCCAAGCAATTACGGCTGCAGGCTCTGGTTGCCAGGCTGCACTCGATGCTGAAAAATTTCTATCTCACTAGTAAAGTTACGTAAATAATCCAAACAAGGGGAAGCCATGAGCGCAGCAGTATCAGTCACAGCAGCAACATTCGATGAAGTCGTACTAAAGAGCAGCACACCTGTTCTCGTTGACTTCTGGGCAGAATGGTGTGGACCATGCCGCGCAGTTGCACCAATCCTTGATGAGATTGCCGCAGAACATGGCGATAAGTTAAAGATTGTAAAACTAAACACAGATGAAGAATCTGCAATCGCAATCAAGTACGGCGTGACATCTATTCCGATGTTAAACGTCTATGTAAATGGCGAAGTTGTAAAGACAATTATTGGTGCAAAGCCAAAGCCAGCTCTGCTTAAAGAACTCGAAAGCTTTATCTAATAAGTTATGAAAGAGCTCTCTGAAGAAGAGATCCGCTCTTTTCAACAATCGCGCGGGTTAACTGTTACAGGCTCCATCAATGATGTCACTGCTCGTGCGCTCGAAGAAGCTCGTTGGAAATTAGGCGATCGCTCTTTATATCTTCAAGAACCACCATTAATGCGTGGTGATGATGTTGCTGCACTGCAATCTCGATTAACTGAGATGGGTTTTGATTGCGGACGAGTCGATGGAATTTATGGCGAACTAACAGCGGGCGCGGTTAAAGAATTTCAAAAATCTGTTGGTATTGCAGTTGACGGAAAGTGTGGTCCTGCAACAGTTATTGGACTAATTCGTTTAACAAAGATTGTCTCCGGTGGTGCGCCTTCTCAACTTCGCGAGAGTGCTTCACAGAAAAATCGTGGTCCAGCTCTTGCAAATAAAGTTATTGTTTTGGATCCAAGCTTGGGTGGAAAAAACCAGGGCAATGTTGCGCATGGCATTATTGAATCTGAAATTGTGTATGACATTGCTCAGCGCGTTGAAGGTCGTCTCTTAGCACTTGGTGCGAGTGTTTTTCTTACTCGCGGTGCAAATAATTGCCCGACAGAGGCAGAGCGAATTACATTTTCTAATAAACAAGAAGCTGATCTGATGATCTCTTTACATGTTGATACACATCCCAATCCAGATGCACATGGTGTTGCAACATATTTTTACGGAAGCGATGCACATGGAATTCACTCGATTGTCGGTGAAAGATTTGCATCCCTTGTTCAGCGAGAAATCTGTGCGCGTACCGATTTACTCAATTGCCGTACTCATGCAATGACGTGGGATTTGCTGAGACTTACAAAAGCACCTGCGGTTCGTATCGATATTGGTTATGCGAGCAATCCTGGCGATGCCAGCCGTTTGGCCCGACCTGATTTTCGAGATGTGATTGCAGAGTCATTGCTCATCGCGATTCAACGTCTTTATTTATCAACTGAAGATGATGCAAAAACAGGGACTCTTCGTATCTCTGACTTGCGTAGCGCCGGTCTTCGCCGCTGACGGCAATCCCACCACCTGTGGGATGATGTGCGGATGAGCGAAATCTCAACACGACACCAAACAGGTGCGCCGCAGAATCTCGAGCAACGTTTTGCTGCTCGCGCTGCAGGCATGCAACCAAGTGAGATTCGCGCGTTATTCGCTGTTGCCTCGCGACCAGAAATTGTTTCACTCGCTGGCGGAATGCCAAATCTTTCTGCGTTGCCGATGAAGATGATGGCAAGTGTTGTTAATGATTTGATTTTAACTAATGGAACAGAAGCGCTTCAGTACGGAAGCGGACAAGGTCATCCAAAACTGCGCGAACAAATTTGCGAAGTGATGGCACTCGAAGGAATCCGTGCACATCCAGAAGATGTTGTTGTAACAACAGGTTCACAGCAAGCACTTGATTTAATTTCTCGAATTTTTATTGATCCAGGTGATGTTGTGTTGGTTGAAGCACCTTCGTACGTTGGTGCACTCGGCACGTTCCATCAATATCAAGCATCTGTTGTGCATGTTGCAATGGATAACGACGGAATGATTCCTGATGCATTGCGCGATGCAATTAAGACAACTCGCGCAGCTGGTCGCAAAATTAAGTTTTTGTATTTAATTCCAAATTATCAAAACCCAACTGGAGTTTTATTGCCAGCTGATCGCCGTACAGAGATTCTTGATATTTGCCGTGAAGAAGAGATTTTCGTTGTAGAAGATAACCCATACGGTTTACTCGGTTTCGATCGTCCAAGTCCTAATGCGATGCGCGCAGAAGATAGTGAAAATGTTATTTATTTAGGATCTTTTTCAAAGACAATCGCATCTGGTTTGCGTGTGGGTTGGGCGCTTGTTCCGCCATCACTTAAAGACAAATTAGTTATTGCCAGCGAATCTTCGATTTTGTGTCCATCAAACTTTTCTCAAATGACAATCTCTAATTACTTGGCTGATCAACCATGGCGCGATCAGATCGCATCTTTTTGCGAGCTATACAAAGTTCGTCGTGACGCGATGTTGCAAGCACTTGAAGAGCATTTTCCAGCATCGGCTACATGGACAAAACCTGGTGGCGGTTTTTATGTCTGGGTTAATTTGCCACCTGAAATCGATACAAAGTTACTTGTGCCAAAAGCGATTGTTGCCAAGGTCGCTTACGTTCCGGGTACTGCGTTTTATGCCGATGGACTTGGTTCATGGCAGTTGCGTTTATCTTTCTGTCACCCGACACCTGAGCGAATTCATCAAGGTGTTGCAGCACTCGGAGGTGTTATCAAACAAGAGATCGAACGCCGCAGCGGAAATAAACTTAATTAACCTTCGATTTTCTTAACAATTCGTGCAAGGTCGGCATAACCCGAAAACTCAATTGAAATCTCGCCCTTTGTCTTTCCGCCTTTGATTTTTACGCGTGTGTCTAGGTGATCACCCAATCGCTCGGCAATTTCATTTACTTCAGGAGATGTGCCGCCTGATTTTTTCTTGGCTTTGCTCGCAGTTTTTGGTGATGTTGCAGCAATGATCTCTTCGGTTGCTCGAACACTTAATCCTTCGGCGACGATGCGTTTTGCTAGCCGATCAATCTCGGCTTCGTTGCTTAATCCAAGTAATGCACGAGCATGTCCCGCGCTAATAACACCTGATGCGACTCTGCTTTGAACACTTGCTGGCAAGTTAAGTAAGCGCATTGTGTTTGAAATAAGTGGGCGTGAGCGACCAAGTTTTTGTGCAAGCTCATCGTGTGTGCAATTAAAGTCCTGAAGTAATTGTGTGTACGCAGCTGCTTCTTCAAGTGGGTTGAGTTGGCTGCGATGAATGTTTTCAATGAGCGCTTCGCGCAATAGTTCGTTATCCGGTGTCTGGCGAATGATTACAGGAATGCTTCGTAGCCCCGCTATTTTCGCTGCGCGAAAACGTCGCTCACCCATAATCAATTCGTAGCGACCTGCAGAAGTTTGGCGAACTACTGGTGGTTGAAGAATTCCTATTTCTTTAATTGATGCAACAAGTTCTGCCATTGCTTCTTCATTAAAGAGTGTGCGTGGTTGTTTTGGATTTGGAGAGATTGAATCAATGGAAACTTCATTTTGTTGCGCAACTTCATTGCCACCAACGGTTAGTGAAGTTGGAATCAATGCATCTAGATTTGTTCCTAGTCCCCCGCGCTTTGCCATCATGCAATCTCACCACTTTGCTTTAACTTGTAATTAATACTTACAACATTTGAATCAAATGCTTTACCGCGATCTGCAACTTCGCGTGCAACTTGCATGTATGCAAGAGCGCCAGGAGATGTTGGGTCATATGTCATAACAGTCTGTCCATATGAAGGTGCTTCTGATACGCGCACTGCACGTGGAATTGGAATATCAATTAACTCATTTGGAAAGTGTGAACGAACACTTGCAGCAACATCATTTGCAAGACGGGTGCGGCTATCAAACATTGTTAAAAGGATTGTCGAAAGTTCTAGCGTTGAATTCAAGCGTTTCTTAACAACGTTATACGTTTCTAATAATTGTGTTAATCCTTCAAGTGCGTAGTACTCGCATTGAATTGGAATCATTAACTCTTTTGCTGCAGCAAATGCGTTGACGGTTAACAAACCTAAACTTGGTGGACAATCAATAAAGATGTAGTCATATGGATTGCCCTCTTTAATTTTTATGTTTACTAAGTCATCGATTGCTTCTTTTAATCTCAATTCACGAGCAACCATTGAAACTAAATTAATTTCTGCTTGTGCCAACCCTGTGTTTGATGAGATGCAATCAAGGGAAGGAAAGCCAGCGACTTTTTGTACAACTGATGCGACATCCGCTGTGCCCATTAAAACTTCATAAATTCCGGCGTTATCACGGTGTTCGACACCGAGAGCTGTAGAAGCGTTTCCTTGTGGATCTAAATCGATTACCAAAACGCGTAATCCGCCCATTGAAAGGGCTGCTGCGATATTTACTGTTGTGGTGGTTTTACCGACCCCACCCTTTTGGTTGGCCACTGTGAAGATCCGAAGATGCTCGGGTTTGGCCATCGGCTCTTTTAGGCGGCGAACACCGATGACCTGCTTTGTTTCACGTGAATCATCGGACATGGCGGTAGTTAAGCACCTTTAGGCACTTCAACTATCCGCGCTGGCTCAATGCCCTCTAAAGAAATTTCATGTAAGCGTGATCCGGGCACGCTCTGCATCTCAGCCGCAGCGTTTTCACCCTTCATCGCAAGAAGGGATCCTCCCGGTTTGATGAGGTGCCAGGAGATTTTCTTCAATTTTTCCAATGGAGCCACAGCTCGGGCGGTTACATAATCCGCGCTCTTCTTTACGCTCTGGGCTTGGCCGCGGATAACGGTGATTCCGGTACCAGCGGTGGCCTCCTCCAGGAAATCCACGCGGCGTTGAAGGGGTTCAATCAGGGTTACTTTTAAATCCGGACGGGCTAAAGCGATGACAATTCCCGGTAGGCCTGCCCCTGATCCAATATCAAAGAGAGTCGCCCCCTCTCTAAAGAGGGTTGTGATGGGCAGACAGTTAAAGATATGACGCTCCCAGATGCGTTCGGCCTCACGGGGCCCAATCAGCCCACGCTCAATTCCTGCCCCTTCAAGGAGCGCGGCGTATGCGGTGATCGCCTCGGCTGAGCTGGGAAAGTATCGCTCGATGAGGGTTTCACGTGAAACCTCCACCATTTTTAGGCTGGGTAGATAACTACGTAGCGATCTGGGTCTTCACCATCAGATTCACTCGTTAGGCCTAGATCCTGGATTGTGTCGTGGATGACCTTGCGCTCAAAAGCGTTCATTGGCTCAAGTTTGATCGATGATCCGGTTGTCTTCGCCTTTTCAGCCATCTTCTCGGCCAGCTTCTTTAGCTCAGCTTTTCGTCCTGAGCGGAATCCTTCGATATCAAGCATGAGGCGGCTGCGATCCCCTGTTGAGGTTTGAACCGCTAGACGGGTCAACTCTTGTAGGGCGTCTAGGACCTGGCCTTGATCGCCAACGAGGTGGTTGAGTTTGCCTCCAACGATTGCTAGAGCTGCACGGCCATTTTCGACGTCGATATCAATGTCGCCATCGAGGTCTGCGATGTCTAGCAAACCTTCTAGGTAATCAGCTGCGATATCGCCCTCTTCTTCAAGTTTTGCCGCGCTCTTTGGAGCCTTTAGATCAGCGTTCGCCTCAGCCTTTACCTCTTCAACAACTTCTTCTACTGCTTTGCTCTTTGCCATTTTTATCCTCGCCACCCATTGTGGGTTTGTAGTGGTTTAAACCTTTTTATACGTTTTTGTGCCGATATGTGTGGTTTTACTTGCGCTTCTTTTTCTTTGCTTTTGGTTGTTGGCGTTGACCCTTTGTGTCGCCCTCTGGACGGGGTTCATCAATGGTTGTGCCTTCACTAGTAGTTCCTGCTTTGCGCGCTTTTTTATGTTGTAACTCTTCATACGCAGGAGATCCTGGTGTTGGGTTTCGTTTAATCACGTAGTACTGCTGTCCCCATGTCCATAAGTTTGTTGTTGACCAATAAATAAGAACACCGATTGGGAAGTTAACACCAGAGATTGCGAAAATTACTGGGAATAAATACAACATAATTTTTTGCTGTTGCAACATCATGTTGTTGCTGGAATCCATCTTTGGCATTCCTTTAACCATCAACTGACGTTGTGTTGTAAATGTTGTCAGTGACATAAACGCAATCAAAAACACTGTAACGATTTTTACAGTTGTACTAGATGATCCCAGGAATGTTTCTGAAATTGGTGCGCCGAAGAATTTTGCTTGTGCAGCATTAACTACATCTGCTTGCGTGAAAACACCGTGCTTTACGGGTGGGTTTTTTCCAATTCCATTAAGCACTGTAAAGAGTGCGAAGAAAATTGGTGCTTGAGCCAAGATTGGAAAACAAGAAGCTAGAGGGTTTGTTTTGTGCTCTTTGTAGAGCTTCATCATCTCTTCTGATTGCTTCTGGCGATCATCTTTGTATTTGGTTTGAATCGCCTTCATTTGTGGTTGAAGTGCGGTTAGTGCTCGTTGGCTTTTAATTTGTTTTACAAAGAGTGGAATCAAAATAATACGGATGATGATCACAAGACCGATGATTGAAAGACTCCAGGTCACTCCACTTGCTGAACCAAAGATTGGTGAGAGTATTTCGTGGATTGAGAGAATCACCCAAGAAACAGCGGTATATAAGGGGTTTAGGATCGAGCCCATATTTAGATTCCTGCCTTCTGTGTTTTCATAACAACATAATCAACGCCGCCATGTGACCATGGATTACAACGCAACAACCGCCAGGCAGCCATTGCAACTCCTTTAATTCCGTACTCTTCGATTGCAGTTGCTGCATACGATGAACATGATGGGTAGTACTTACACCGTGGAGCAAATGCAGGGGAAATCCATTTTTGATAAAAACGAATAGGCGCGACCAATAATGTTTTCATTGTGCAGCTGCCTGGTTTGATTTCTTAACGAGTCGAGTGATGATCTCTGAAATCTCTTGGTTGGTTTGTGCTTTCTCTGCTTTTCCGATTGCACGCAAAACAAATAGCGCACCAGTTGGCAGCGCAGAAATATTCTCTGCAATTGCATGACGCGCCTTGCGGGCGATGCGGTGACGAAGCACAGATCCTCCAACGCTTTTGCTAATAATTAATCCAGCTTTGGGGCTTTCATTAGTACCTGTGAGATATAGATATCCAACAAAAAATTCAGTTGCTGCGCGGTGGCCACTTTTGGTGGTGCGAGTGAAATCTGAGCTTTCTGTTAAACGTGCGCTTTTGGTAAGCACGAAGTTCTTCGAACTCGATTACGCCGAAAGACGAACGCGACCTTTTGCGCGGCGTGCTGCGAGAACAGCGCGGCCTGCACGTGTTGCCATGCGTGCGCGGAAGCCGTGCTTCTTTGCGCGACGGCGCGTATTAGGCTGGAAAGTGCGCTTAGTCATTGCCGAACTCCTTCTAATCAAACAAATCTAAATTGGGCCATAAATGCGGGGGAAGTGCAGTAAGAGGGGTAACGGTAGAGGTCTGGGGATAACCCGGTCAAACTGGGGTGAGGGGTCATTTAAAGGTTGAGAGTTGTGGATAACTACTTGCGCTTTTGGCCAAAGGGCTCTACTTTTCGCTCTCCTCCACAGGTTTTGACCCCTAATAAAGGTTCAACCTTGGGTTTAGGACACAGCCTGTGGATAACCATGTGGATAAGAGCTTTTTAGGGAAAAGGTGTGAAATGGCCGTTATTGAGATGGAACTGACCGATCTCTGGGGCCGCGTAATCGACGTTGTTGCAGCCGATGCCCCACAGCACCGCGCATTTCTCTCACTGACAAAACCACTTGGATTACTACAAAGCGATGGAACAACAAATTTATTGGTGGCAGCGCCAAACGCTTTCGCAAAAGATGTCTTAGAGACTCGCCTTCGCGGGTTAGTTAGCGAAGTCTTAACACGCGAACTCGGTGAAAAAACAAATATCGCTGTAACAATTGATGAGACTTTAGAAGCAACCGATCTTCCTGCGCCAGATGTTGATATTGAAATCATTCCTGCTCGCGCCGGTACAGGTCGCGAAGATGTTGCTACACACAATTCAACAAAGAGTTCAGAACCATCACAACTAAACCCTCGCTATATTTTTGAAACTTTTGTTATTGGTGCATCAAATCGTTTTGCTCACGCGGCAGCTGTTGCAGTTGCAGAAGCTCCGGCAAAGGCTTACAACCCGCTCTTTATTTACGGTGAGTCCGGGCTTGGAAAAACCCACTTATTACACGCTATTGGCGCCTATGCGAAAGAGTTATATGGCAGCGTCCGTGTGCGTTATGTTTCTAGTGAAGAGTTTACGAATGACTTTATTAACTCTATTCGCGATGACAAGGCTTCTGCTTTCCAACGCCGTTATCGCGATCTCGACATTTTGTTAGTCGATGACATTCAGTTCTTGGAAAACAAAGAGCGCACACAGGAAGAGTTCTTCCACACATTTAACACTTTATATAACGCGAACAAACAAATCATTATTTCTAGCGACCGTCCACCAAAACAATTAACAACTTTGGAAGATCGTCTGCGCTCCCGATTTGAGTGGGGATTAATCACTGATATTCAGCCACCAGAATTGGAAACACGTATTGCGATTCTTCGTAAAAAAGCGGCGCAAGATAAGTTAAATGCACCGGATGATGTTCTTGAATACATCGCTTCAAAAATTTCAACAAATATTCGCGAGCTTGAGGGTGCGTTAATCCGTGTAACTGCTTTCGCTAGTTTGAACCGTCAAGGTGTTGACCTCGGTCTTGCTGAGATTGTTTTGAAAGACTTAATTCCAAATGACGCTTCATCTGAAGTAACAGCTTCGACAATCATGGCTCAGACCGCTTCGTACTTCAGCCTTACTATCGATGATTTGTGTGGCACCTCCCGATCTCGTGTGTTGGTTAACGCCCGCCAGATCGCGATGTATTTGTGCCGCGAACTAACCGAACTCTCTCTTCCAAAAATCGGGCAGACCTTCGGCGGCCGTGATCACACAACCGTGATGCACGCTGATCGCAAGATTCGCCAGTTGATGGCGGAGCGTCGCTCTATCTATAACCAAGTGACAGAGCTGACAAATAGAATTAAGCAGCAAGCACGAGCGTAAAAAGTCCGAATTTTCCTATTTAGGGGCGTTTACCCCCAAGGTGGGGAAAACTTGTGGATAACTGTGGAGATCTAGCCAATTTCTGTGGGTAACTTACAAGTTTGAAAGAAAACTCGAGAGGTAAAGGGGTGTGAAGTGAAGTTAACTCTAGTTACACACACCTTCGCCCACAGAAAAAGTGGAGAAGTTAAAGGCTCTGAACTGGGCTTTCATTCTTTACCCACAGATATCGCTCTAGTTACTACTACTACCTTTATATATAAAAATTCACTCGGTAAAGAACTTACACACAACGAACTAAACAGAGGTGCGGCATGAAATTCACCGTTGAACAATCAGCTCTAGCAGATGGCGTTAACTGGGTATCCCGTTCGCTCTCCACTCGTCCAATTATGACCGCACTACTCGGAATCGTTATCGACGCAAGTGGTGATGAAGTATTTCTTTCAGGTTCAGATCTAGAAACATCTAGCAAGGCGCACTTCGCCGCTGACATTAAAGAAAAAGGAAAAGTTTTAGTTCCTGGAAGATTATTAGCTGAGATCACTCGCTCGCTTCCAAATAAACCAATCTCAATTTCTTTAGATGGTTCTCGTGTGTTAGTTACATCAGGGTCTGCAAAATTCACACTTCCAACACTTTCACTAACTGATTATCCAAACCTTCCAGAATTACCAGAACCAACAGGTGTAATTTCAAGTGACACATTCGCAAATGCAGTCGCACAAGTTGCAATTGCTGCAGGCCGCGATGATTCACTTCCAACACTCACAGGTGTACACGTTGAAGTAAATGAAAACACTGTGACGCTAGCGGCTACAGACCGCTACCGTTTAGCAGTACGCGAAATTCAATGGCAACCATCACAACCAGGTGTTTCAACAACAGCACTCCTGCGTGCTCGAACAATTGCTGACGCCGCTAAATCACTTGTTGGTGCTAAAAACGTTTCAGTCTCCCTTGCGCCAACAGCGAGCAATGATCGCCTCGCAGGTTTCTCTGGCGATGGCAAGACAATGACATCACGTATGTTGGACGGAACATTTCCTCCATACCGTCACTTATTGCCACAAGACATAACCAGCACCGCAGTAATTGAAGTCGCACCATTTTTAGATTCAGTCCGTCGTGTTGCACTTGTAACAGATAAAACAGTTCCGTTGCGCCTCGAGTTTGCAAACGCACAACTATCTCTAGAAGCTGGCGCAGGTGAAGACGCACAAGCAACAGAAATTCTAGATATTTTGTTAACCGGTGAACCAATTTCGATTGCGTTTAACCCAACATTCTTAGCCGATGGTTTACAAGCTGTAGGAACACCATTTGTTCAAATCTCATTTACAGGATCAAGCAAACCAGCGATCTTAATGGGCAAAGCAGAGTCCAACTCACCAGCAATTGAAAACTATCGCTACTTACTAATGCCAATGCGCTACGCCTCATAGGGCACGCATGCGCATTAAAAAGTTAGAACTCACTAACTTCCGCTCTTATAAAGAGCTTTCTCTGGAGTTTGCACCAGGAGTCTCAACTTTCATCGGCGATAACGGTTGCGGCAAAACAAACATCGCAGAATCAATTATTTACCTTGCTTTTCTTTCATCACATCGAGTATCTAACAACCAACCACTAATCGCCTTAGGTAATGAACAAGCAATCATCCGCACAGAAATAATTCGTGACGATCGCACACTGCACGTCGATCTTGAAATCAATCTAAACAAAGCAAACCGCGCTCGATTAAATCAAAACCCCACACGAAGCCAACGCGAAATTTTGGGCGCTTGCCAAGTTATTTACTTCTCACCAGAGGATTTAGATCTGGTGCGCGGAGACCCAAATCAACGCCGCGATTTCTTAGACAAATTACTTATTACTCGTACGCCACGCATCGCAGGTGTTATCGCAGATTACGAGCGCGTCGTAAAACAACGTAACGCTCTACTGAAAACAAGGTCATCTGCCAGCGCTCTTGCGCCGTGGAGCGAACAACTCATTAAATTTGGCGCTCAGTTATCAGCCGAACGAATCGCCTTAGTAGAAGCACTTAATCCTTGGGTTGCACAAAACTATGCAAACCTTAATGAGGTAAAGGCCGCCAGTATCAGTTATAAATCAAACACAGAAGGCTTAACAACAAACCCAGAGACAAATACTGCAATTTTAACCGAGCGTTTGGCAGAAATTTCTTACCAAGAAATCGAACGCGGTGTAACACTGATTGGTCCACATCGAGACGATTTACATTTACAACTCGGTGAGTTTCCAGCAAAAGGTTACGCAAGCCACGGCGAATCTTGGTCGATTGCAATTGCACTTCGCATTGGTTCTTTTAACTTATTAAAATCAGAAGGCGCCGAACCAATCCTTATCCTTGATGATATTTTTGCAGAGCTAGACACATCTCGCCGTCAGCAATTAACATCTGTGGCTCAAATGGCCGAACAAACAATCATCACAGCAGCTGTCGAAAGCGATCTTCCTAAAGAGTTATTAACTGAGAAGTATTACGTAACACCTGGTGTAGTAAAGAAAGCGAGAAATTAATGGCAAAACGCGATCTCGCTGTTGATTTGTTCCGCTCTTTTAAAACGGGTGTAATTAAAAAAAGAAAAGTTGTAGAAGTTAGAAACAACACCGCCACTGACCCACAACTACTTGGTGATGTTTTAACAAACCTCATTGAAGAACGTGATTGGAAGGCGGGTGTTGCGGAAGGAACACTCTTTACACAATGGGCAACAATTGTTGGCAACGACATTGCACAGCACGCCTCACCAGTTTCAATTAACGAAAATGTTTTAACAATTCAAACAACATCAACAGCGTGGGCAACACAATTATCTCTTGTGCAAAATGAAGTTTTAAAAACAATTCAAAATAATCCATTTGGTGCAACGATCGAATCCATCTCAATCATCGGGCCAAACACACCATCATGGAAGCGCGGCATTAGATCCACGCGCGATGCTCGGGGCCCACGCGATACCTACAATTAAAGGATGAAATAACGCTCAACCCAGTAGCCACCCTCAACCTGTAGATTTTCGCTCGCCTATACCCACTTCTACGCCTTATTTGCACTAAACCTCATTAGATTTACCACTAGGATAAGCAGCGTGCTCGTGGGGAATTCCCACCCAGCGGCTATCTGAGGAGTTTCATGCCAGGCAAGAGCGGTAATTACGACGCTAGTGCAATCACAGTTCTCGAAGGGCTCGAGGCTGTCAGAAAACGCCCAGGTATGTACATCGGATCAACCGGTGAACGCGGATTACACCACTTGGTTTACGAAGTAGTTGATAACTCTGTAGATGAAGCTCTCGCGGGTTATTGCAATGAAATAAATGTAACTTTGATGGCAGATGGCAGCGTTCAAGTCATCGATAACGGCCGCGGTATTCCGGTTGATATGCACCCGGTTGAGAAAAAACCAGCCCTCGAAGTTGTGCTTACTGTTTTACACGCCGGCGGAAAATTTGGCGACAGTGGTTATTCAGTTTCAGGTGGTTTACACGGCGTGGGTATCTCAGTTGTTAACGCACTGAGCTCTGATCTTTCCGTATTTGTACAACGCGATGGTTTTCACTGGACACAGAGTTATAAATTAGGCGTTCCAACAGCGCCAGTTAAAAAAGGCGCGGCTTCGCAATCATCCGGAACAACCGTTCAATTCTGGCCATCTGCAGAAATCTTTGAAACGACAGATTTTTCATTTGAAATTTTATCCGCACGTTTTCGTGAAATGGCATTTTTAAACAAAGGTCTAACAATTTCACTCACCGATGCGCGCGCGGGGCACGTCGATGAAAAAGGCGAGCAACTACACGCACGCTATAAGTACGACGGTGGAATCGCTGACTTCGTAAAACACCTCAATTCAACTCGCGGTGAAACACACAAATCAATTATTTACTTCGAAGCTGACGAAAAGAAAAACCGCATGTCACTAGAAGTTGCGATGCAATGGAACGCGGGTTTTTCAGAGTCTGTATATACATTTGCAAACACCATCAATACTCATGAAGGCGGAACACATGAAGAGGGTTTCCGCACAGCACTTACTTCAATCGTAAATAAGTTTGGTGAAGAACAAGGATTTATTCGCAAGAAAGAAGATCGCCTCACCGGTGACGATGTTCGCGAAGGTTTAACTGCGATTGTTTCAATCAAATTGGGCGAACCACAATTTGAGGGTCAGACAAAGACAAAACTTGGAAACACAGAAGCAAAATCATTTACACAAAAAGCTGTTAATGAATCACTAACTGCATGGTTTGAGCAAAACCCTGCAGAAGGAAAAGAAATTGTTCGAAAGAGTATTGATGCAGCAGCGGCACGTGTAGCAGCACGTAAGGCGCGCGACTTGTCTCGTAACCGCAAAGGTTTACTAGAAGGCCGCGGAATGCCAGGAAAGTTGGCGGATTGCCAATGGACTGATCCAGAAAAATGCGAGTTATACATCGTCGAAGGTGACTCTGCTGGTGGTTCAACAAAAGGCGGTCGTGATTCACGAAACCAAGCAGTGCTGCCAATTCGCGGAAAGATTCTTAATGTAGAAAAAGCACGCATCGATCGTGTTCTGCAAAACAATGAAGTCCAAGCGTTAATCACTGCGCTCGGCACAGGTGTTCATGATGATTTCGATATTGCAAAACTTCGGTATCACAAAATTATTTTGATGGCAGACGCTGATGTTGATGGACAACACATTCGCACATTGCTACTTACGCTTCTATTTAGATTTATGCGCCCATTAATTGAACAAGGATTTGTTTATTTAGCGCAACCACCTCTGTACAAACTTAAGTGGGGCGGCAAAGAACCAGTTCAATACGCATTCTCTGATCGCGAACGAGATGGCTTTATCAAACTAGGACTTGATGCAGGAAAGCGACTTCCAAAAGAAGACGGCATCCAACGCTTTAAAGGTCTCGGTGAAATGCCAGCAAAGGAATTATGGGACACAACAATGGACCCAGAGAATCGCGTACTTATTCAAGTAACACTCGAAGATGCTGCAGCAGCTGATGATCTCTTCTCAGTATTAATGGGAGAAGACGTCGAACAACGCCGAGCATTTATTCAACGTAACGCTAAAGACGTTAGGTTCTTGGATATCTAATGGATGACCTAACTAAAAAACCAGACTTTGATCGCATTGAAAAAGTTGATCTCCAAGTTGAGATGGCACGTTCCTATCTCGACTATGCAATGTCAGTAATTGTTGGTCGCGCACTTCCAGATGTTCGCGATGGATTAAAACCAGTTCACCGTCGTGTTTTGTATGCGATGTATGACGCTGGTTATCGCCCAGATAAGGGTTACTACAAATCTTCACGCATTGTTGGTGACGTCATGGGTAATTACCACCCACATGGTGACACCGCGATTTATGACTCTGTAGTTCGTTTAGCGCAACCATGGTCTCTTCGTTATCCACTCGTAGATGGAAATGGAAACTTCGGTTCTCCCGGCAACGATCCAGCTGCTGCAATGCGTTACACAGAAGCGCGTTTAGCTCCACTAGCAATGGAAATGATGCGAGATATCGATGAAGACACAGTTAATTTTTCACCCAACTACGACGGCCGCTCACAAGAGCCAGATGTATTGCCATCGCGTTTACCAAATCTATTAGTAAATGGTTCTGCAGGTATCGCAGTTGGTATGGCTACAAATATTCCGCCACACAACCTTCGCGAAATTAGTGAAGGTGTTATTTATGCACTCGAAAATCCAGATATGCCATCTGATCAACTACTTAAGCATTTGCTTACAGTTGTAAAAGGCCCAGACTTTCCAACAAAGGCTTTGATTGTTGGTCGCACAGGAATCGAAGATGCTTACCGCACAGGCCGCGGATCAATCACAATGCGCGCAGTTGTACAAGTAGAAGAAATCAATAAGCGCACATGTCTTGTAGTTACAGAACTTCCATACCAAGTTAACCCGGACAACTTAGCTCTACAGATTGCCGAACTAGAAAAAAAAAAAAAAATTAAAGGCATCGCAGATGTGCGCGATGAAGGCAATGAGCGCCTCGGTCAACGCCTTGTTATTGTTTTGCAAAACTCAGCAATTCCAAAAGTTATTCTTAACAACCTCTACAAACAAACACAATTACAAGACACTTTTGGCGCAAACATGTTGGCACTTGTCGATGGCGTTCCGCGCACACTGCGCCTAGATGAATTTATTCGCTATTACATCGAGCACCAAGTAGAAGTAATTGTTCGCCGCACTAAATTCCGTTTGGCAGAAAAAGAAAAACGCGCACATATTCTGCTCGGCTACCTCAAAGCACTAGACGCACTAGACGCGGTCATCGCATTAATCCGTGCAAGTACAACGCCTGAAGAAGCTCGCACAGGTTTAATGAAACTTCTAGACGTCGATGAAATTCAAGCCAACGCAATTCTTGATATGCAGTTGCGTCGTATCGCAGCTCTTGAGCGTCAAAAGATCAACGACGAGTACGACGGTCTTATGAAAGACATCATCGAACTCAATGCAATTCTTGTAAGCCCTGAAAAGCAGCGCGAAATAATCAAAACAGAGCTCTCTGATTTAGTTGCCAAATATGGCGACGAGCGCCGCACGCAAATCGTTGCTAGTGAGGGCGACTTCTCTGCAGAAGATTTAATTCCAGATCAAGATGTAGTCGTAACAATTACTCACGGCGGATATTCAAAACGCACAGTTGCAGATCTCTATAGATCACAACGTCGTGGCGGTCGCGGAGTAAAGGGCGCTGCCCTTAAACAAGATGATGTTGTCGACCACTTCTTTGTTGCATCCACTCACGACTGGTTGCTCTTTTTCACAAACCAAGGTCGCGTGTACCGCGCAAAAGTTCACGAATTACCAGATGCTGGTCGAGATGCCCGCGGACAACACGTTGCAAACTTGATGGCTTTTAAACCAGATGAACAAATCGCTCAAGTCTTATCTCTTAAAGATTATGCAGCAGCTCCTTATTTGGTGCTCGCTACAAAGAGTGGACTCGTTAAGAAAACCCCACTTATTGAATATGACTCACCACGCACCGGTGGACTCATTGCAATTTCATTAAAAGGCAGCGATGAAGTGGTCAGTGCTTCCCTTGTAAATAAAGATGATGAATTACTTTTGGTATCTAGAAAAGGAATGTCGCTGCGATTTACCGCAGATGATGATTCACTGCGACCAATGGGTCGATCAACAAGTGGTGTAATCGGAATGAAGTTCCGAGCAGGCGATGAATTACTTGCTATGGCGCGAGTTAATTCACAACTTGAAGGAAATTCATTTGTATTTACTGCAACCGATGGTGGTTACGGAAAGAAAACACCTATTGAGGAATACCGTTTACAAGGTCGCGGCGGAATTGGAATTAAAGCTGCAAAGATTGATGAAGATTCTCGCGGATCACTTGTCAGCGCACTTGTGTTACAAAACGAAGATGAAGTTCTTGCAATCACATCTGCAGGAACAGTGATGCGAACACCTGCTGCAGAAGTACGCCAAACAGGGCGCGATTCAATGGGTGTGCGCCTAGTTAACCTCGATGAAGGCGCAATTCTCCTATCGGTGACCAAGAACAGCGAGGATGAAATACCTGTAAAGAGTGTGTAGAGTTCACCCGAGTTTGGGCTCTAAGGAAGTTCGGGGTAACCTTGCGCTTCTGTAATTAGTGGAAATCACTTTTTACGGGCCTATAGCTCAGCCTGGTTAGAGCGCTTCCCTGATAAGGAAGAGGTCGATGGTTCAAGTCCA
Source organism: Streptomycetaceae bacterium (assembly GCA_027488575.1). Lineage (GTDB taxonomy): Bacteria > Actinomycetota > Actinomycetes > Nanopelagicales > Nanopelagicaceae > Planktophila. Next base: position 29,387 of record JAIYBJ010000003.1, read on the forward strand.
TCTAGGCCCACCCCGCTCTAATACGGGGACCTAGCTCAATTGGTAGAGCACCGCCTTTGCAAGGCGGGGGTTAGGGGTTCGATTCCCCTGGTCTCCACAATTTTTAGTTATTTTTTATTTAACCCATTAATTGCGCAAGTTTGTAATACAACGGAATTCCAACAATCAAATTAAATGGAAATGTAATTCCAATACTTGTCGTTAGCGCCAGAGTCGGACTTGCTTGAGGCAATGCCACTGCAACTGCAGCAGGTGCTGCAATGTAGGACGCGCTCGCGCACAGAATTCCCAGAACCGTTGCGCCACCAACACTTAATCCAATAAATGATCCAGCTAGTACGCCGATGGCACCACTTAGTATTGGAAAAGTTAAAGCGAAAATTGCTAGCGGAGCGCCAACATTAATTACTTCTCGGAAATTAGCGCCAGCCATGTACCCAAGGTGCAATAAGAACAAAACCAGGAAACCATTAAGTAGCGCTACAAAAAATGGACTTACCTTCGCATACCCCTCTTGAGTTGTAACAAAACCAATTACAAGGCCTCCAATTAACAAAAGCACAGTTTTACCGAGCAAGACTTCTTTGAAGGTAACTCCCCAACTCACTTGAACAGCAGACTTTCGTGAGGCCATGTAAATACCAACAATCAGGCCAGGGATTTCCAAAAGGGTGAGCAGTGCTGGAGCGAACCCCTCAACAAAGATGGAGTTACTTTCGAGAAACAAAAGACCAGCAGAAAAGGTAACCAAAGAAGTGGATCCATAGTGGGCAGCAATTGATCCACGATCTACGTAGCTGAGCACTTTAATAAAACTTAATAAATAAAAAGCCATAAATGGAATTAACAACCCGAGCAAAATTGTGGTTATTGAAGGAACAAAGAGTTCTGATAAAGATGTGGATTTAAGGGAGTGGCCACCTTTTAAGCCAATTCCAAAGAGTAAATACACTGTAAGGAATTGATAAATGGCATCTGGTAGTCGGACATCACTTTTGATGCGGGCTGCGATAAAACCAAAGACGAATGTCAGCACACCCACCGAAGTGAGATTAGACACCGCGATTTCCCATGAATCCATGTAATTCCTCCAGAAATCAAATTTAGCGTAATCTTCTGCCATGACAACTACAGCCACTCTGCATACTTCACTCGGTGACATCGTTATCGAACTATTTCCAAACCACGCACCTAAGACAGTTGCTAACTTTGTTGAGCTAGCAACTGGTGCACGCGAATGGACAGATCCACGTACTGGTGCAAAAACAACTGCCAATCTCTACGACGGAACTATTTTTCACCGCGTCATTGATGGCTTCATGATTCAAGGTGGAGATCCACTCGGTCAAGGAACAGGCGGACCTGGTTATCGCTTCGCCGATGAGTTCCACGGTGAACTAACTTTTGATCGCCCATACATTCTTGCAATGGCTAACTCTGGACCAGGAACAAATGGTTCACAATTCTTTATTACTGTCGCTCCAACAACATGGCTTAACCGCAAGCACTCAATCTTCGGTGAAGTAAAAGATGCTGCTAGCCAAGGCGTTGTAGATGCAATTGCAAAGGCAAAGACTGGTGCTCAAGATAAGCCAGTTACACCTATAACAATTAATAGCGTCACAGTTAAGTAATTTATGGCTTCACTGAAGCGCTCGGCAACAACAACGATTATCACAATCATTGCTGCTGCCTATCTTTATAATCTAGTTTTCGGCGGACTAGAAAACCGATTCGCGCTTCCAAACCTTGATTACTTAACTTCAACCGGCGAGTGGTATCGACTCGTCACAGTCGCGTTGGTTCATGGCGGAATATTTCACTTAGGTTTTAACTTGTATGCGTTAATGGCACTTGGAAATCCAGTTGAATCAGCATTTGGTAAATCACGGTTCTTAATCATTTTCTTCGCCTCTTTGATTTCCGGATCCTTGCTTTCAACCTATCTTGCAACACCGTTCCAATATTCAGTCGGTGTTTCTGGAGCGGTCTTCGGATTATTCGGCGCCTTTGCAGTTGTAAGTAAGCGCTACGGTCTTGAGATAAAGAGCATTGCTGTAATCGTGATCATTAACTTTGCGATGGGATTTGTCATTGGCGGCGTTGATTGGCGCGCACATTTAGGCGGATTAATCGGCGGCTCAATTGCTGCAGCCGCGATGCTCCCAAAGCGATAAAGAGTTATCCACAGAAGTTATCCACTGTGTGGACCGAATTACACGCGTGTAATTAGCGCCATTTAGTGGCGAGCGTGAATCCAAATCCAACGAAGCTAAATCCAATAACCATGTTCCATGCACCAATGCCAGGAATTGGATACTCAGTCTGAGTTACATAAAAGACCACAATCCAGAAAAGACCTACGAGGAATGCAGTAACCATGAGGGGCGCTAACCAACGTGGGCTCTCTGCTGGAGCAACTGCGTGATCAACCACGTCTTGCTCGTGTGCGTGCGCCTTTTGAACCTTCTTACGGAGCTTTGATTTTGGCATGAGGCGAGGTTACACCGAAACCTTCATAATTGGCACATGGCTACCAAGATCCTCGTTGTAGATAACTACGACTCCTTTGTATTTAACTTGGTGCAATACCTAGGCCAACTTGGGGCCGAGTGCACCGTTGTGCGCAACGACGAAGTCACAGCCGATGAAGCCAGCAAATATGACGGCGTACTAATTTCTCCAGGACCTGGCACTCCAGAAAAAGCTGGTGTCAGTATCGAGATGATTAATTATTGCGCCGAAAAACAAATCCCACTCTTTGGTGTCTGTCTTGGCCACCAAGCAATTGGTGTTGCATTTGGCGCAACAGTTTCGCGAGCACCAGAGTTATTGCACGGAAAAACTTCGCAGGTTATTCATGAAGGTGCCGGAGTACTTAGTAACTTGCCATCACCATTTACTGCAACTCGTTATCACTCACTTGCTGTCGAACCAGCAACAATCGGTGATCAACTAGAAGTAACAGGCCGCACAGAATCTGGTGTTGTCATGTCGATGCGCCATAAAACTCTGCCAATCGAAGGCGTTCAATTTCATCCAGAATCAGTGTTAACAGAACATGGCCACAAGTTATTAGCTAATTGGTTAACTCAGTGTGGAGATAAGAACGCACAGAACAAAGCAGTTGGCTTATCTGCCGTAATCAGCAGCTAATTACGGCGCTTTATTAATTGTAATTGTTACTGGTTGTCCAATCGTTTGCGTTGTTCCAGCATCAGGTGCTTGTCTAATTACAACACCTATTGGTTGGTTTGAATCAAACGCTTCAACTTCTCTAACCAAGAAGCCAGCTTGAACCAATAATGTTTTTGCTTGAATTGCATCAATACCAATAAGGGATGGAACCTCAACTTGCCCACTAGCAATTTGCAAAACAACGCCGCTACCAGCAGAAATTGTTGAACCTGGCTCTGGTGAAACATTTAAAACGGTTCCTTGTGGACGATCTGATGGAACGGCAAGTGTGGATGAAATAACTAAACCAACTGCAGCCAATGAGTTGCGCGCATCAATGAGAGACAAGCCAACTAAATCAGTAGGAACGATTGCATCTCCAGGACCATCAGAAATCGTGATGATGACACCAGATCCTTTAGCGGCGCGTGTTGTTGCAAGAGGGAATTGGCTTGCAACGCGATCTTTAGGAATTCTTGAATCGTGCGCGCGCTGCACAGTAACTGTGTAATCAGTTAACAACGCTTGTGCGGCAATCTGCGTGAGGCCAACAACGTTTGGAATTCCATCGCTTCCAACGGTTGAATCTGAGCGTGAAAGAAACGCACCACCTGCAACAACGGCAAGTGCTGTAACAAGTGCAACAACTGAAGTTAAAACTGTACGGCGAGAAACTTTGGTTCGCGCAATCTTTGTTGTTACTGCTTGACCAGTGCGCACGCGATGTAGATCATCAAACATTAACCCAGCAGATTGATAGCGATCCTGTGCTTTCTTAGCTAGAGCAACAGATAGCAAGACATCAATATCACCAGGAAGTGTTGGTTGAATCGAAGATGGCTTAGGCAATTCACCAGAAACATGTTGGTATGCAATCGAAACTGGCGTATCACCCGTAAATGGTGGGCGCCCTGTTAATACTTCAAATAGCAAACAACCAGTTGAATAAATATCACTGCGCGCATCTGCCGTATCGCCCATTGCTTGTTCTGGTGACAAGTACTGCGCTGTGCCAACAATGTTCCATGTGCTTGTAAGAGTTGCACCGAAATCATCCATTGCACGAGCAATACCAAAGTCCATCACCTTTACATCACCCATGTCTGTGATCATGATGTTTGCAGGTTTGATATCTCGGTGAACAATTCCGCGTTCATGCGAATACTCAAGGGCGGCAAGAATTCCTTCGCCAATTTCTAGTGCACGATCTAAAGGAATTCTCTCTCCACGATGAATTAATTCGCGCAAGGTGTGACCAGAAATTAACTCCATAACAATGTATGGCGCAGGATCTTCGCCAGAGTCATAAACCGCAACAATTCCTGGGTGATTTAAACCAGCTGCAGCAAATGCTTCTTTTCTAAAGCGCGCAACAAAGGATGGATCTTTTGCAAGGTCGCTACGCAGAATCTTTACTGCGACTTTTCTAGCAAGTCTTTCATCCTGTGCAACATAAACATCAGCCATTCCGCCGGTGCCAATCATTTCGCCAACTGTGTAGCGACCGCCGAGAAGTGTCATTCGGCAGCTCCAATCAATTCAACGCGATGTTCTTCTTCGTCAATAACATCGGCAACAACAACAGTGACATTATCTGGCGCACCATTGACGTAGGTTGCTTCAACGAGTGCAACAACTGCTTCGTCACGGTTTGATTTTTTCAACAAGGATTTGATTTCTTTCTCTGTCAAAACACTCGATAATCCATCGCTACAGAGTAAGAAGCGATCCTTAGAATTAACTTCGTAAACCATGAGAACTGGCGCAACAGAGCCTTCACCCATCAAAACTTGAGTCAACATTGATCGCTGCGGATGATCAGCAGCTTCTGACATCGAAATAGTGCCTGAATCCAACAACTCCTGCAGAACAGTGTGATCGTGAGTTAATTGTTCAAAAGTATTTCCACGCAGGCGATAACAACGAGAATCACCAACATGTAAAAGAGCAACGCGCCCATCCCTGATTAGTAGCGCCGTTAGCGTCGTGCCCATTCCACGCAATTCAATTTCATCACTAGCAACGCGGGATATTTCTCCGTCGATTGTGTGAAGAGAGTTAAGCAACAAATCTTCTATGGAATCTGTATCAATATCTGGCGCAGTTAACACCGGCACCATCGTCGCAAGAGTTTTAATTGCAATTTGCGATGCAACTTCTCCGCCAGCGTGCCCGCCCATTCCATCTGCAACTGCTAATAAAGAAGAACTAGTAAGTGCGGAATCTTCATTGCCGCTTCGCGCCAAACCAATTGCGGTGCGCGCAGAAACAGCGAAGTAACTCTTACTCATACCGCGTAGCCTAATGGCTGGATTGCGTAATAATAAGAAGATGAAGTTCTACGCCCACAGAGGTGCATCGGCGGATTTCCCCGAACACACAATGGCTGCCTATCGCGGGGCGATCGAACAAGGTGCACTCGGCTTTGAGTGCGATGTGCGAATCACAAAAGATGAAGTCCTAATTTTGTGGCACGACGCAAACATGAAAAAAGAAGCAAATAACCCTGCAATTATTGCCAACCGTACATACGCAGAGATTAAACAGATTTATCCAGCAGTAATGACTTTAAATGAGTTACTGGATCTGGCAATCGAGAACAAGAAATCTTTAGCACTTGAAACTAAACACCCTGTACCAACCGGTAATCGCGTAGAAGAATTAATAGTTGCAGAGTTACATAAAAGAGAATCTGCAATCAAGAAATCAGGTATCGAGGTCGTAATCATGTCATTTTCATGGTTTGCAATTGAGAAAGTTAAGAAGATGGACCGAAGCATTAAAACTGTAATGTTGTTACATGACTTTAATCAAAAACTTTCTCGCCGCTTTACATCTGCTCAAGTAATCGGACCGAGTGTTGAAATGATTAAGAAATCTCCTGAATTAGTCACCGAGATAAAGAAATCAGGAAAAGAGTTATATGTGTGGACCGTAGATTCAACGGAGGATCTGCAATATTGCGCAAGCGTTGGCGTAGATATCGTGATGACTAATCGCCCGGCGCATGCACGCTCTGTGCTCGGCTATTCTTAGCCAGTGAGTACATATGCATACCTTGGTCCAGTAGGTACTTTTACTGAGGCTGCACTCAAGAAAATTACATCCGCATCTGATGCGTTGATCCCTTATTCAAACGTCACAGCAGCACTGATGGCTGTTCGAGACGGCAAAGCAGATTTCGCACTCGTTCCAATTGAAAACTCTGTCGAAGGTGTTGTCGCCCGAACACTTGATGAATTAGCTATGGGCGACCCACTCGTTATTGCTGGCGAAGTAACGCTGCCTGTTTCATTTTCTTTAATGACAAAACCAGGTGTGCGAGAAATTAAACGCATTGCCACACATCCACACGCCGAATCACAGTGCCGCGCATTTATCGCTAAGAATTATCCAAACGCTGAAATTATTCCGACGGCTTCAACAGCTGCAGCTGCAGAAGCAATTTCACGTGGTGAATTTGATGCAGCAATAGCCGCCGAGGTTGCAGCGACGCATTACGGACTTGAAGTAATTGCAAAAAACATTGGTGATAACAATGGAGCAGTAACTCGATTTGTTTTGGTTTCAAAGCCAGGCGAACTTTCAGCCCCAACAGGTCGCGATCGCACGTCACTAGCGCTCTATATCGATATCGATCATGCTGGCGCACTTCTAGAAATTCTGACCGAATTCGCTAAGCGTGATGTGAACTTAACTTTCATTCAAAGCCGCCCAACTGGACGAGTATTAGGTGATTACCACTTTATTATTGACGCTGAAGGTCACATCAACGATCCATCAGTGTCACAAGCACTCGAAGGCTTACGTGAAATTTGTGACGAAGTGAGATTCCTTGGTTCTTATCCACGAGAAAGCAGTGCCACATGATTGACATCAAGTTTATTCGCGAGAACCCAGATGCAGTTCGTGCATCACAAAAAGGTCGCGGCGAAGACACATCAATCGTTGACCAACTGCTTGCAATCGATGAAACACGTCGCACAGCGATTACAGAGTTCGAAACACTGCGCGCAGAACAGAATGTTTTGTCTAAATCTGTAGGCGCTGCAAAAGGTGATGAAAAGACCGCACTTTTAGAGAATGCAAAAGATTTAGCAAACAAAGTAAAAGCCGCAGATACCAAGCGCGCCGACATCGAAGCTCAAGCAAATGCAATAGCAATGCAACTTTCAAATCTTCTTGATCCAGATGCACCAATTGGCGGCGAAGCAGATTTTGTTGTTATCGAACACGTAGGCACACCACGTGATTTTGCTAAGGATGGATTCGAACCAAAAGATCACGTCGAACTCGGCAAATTACTTGGAGCGATAGATACAGAACGTGGCGCCAAAGTTGCCGGTTCTCGTTCGTACTATTTAACAGGAGTTGGCGCGCTTCTCGAATTCGCTCTTGTAAATTACGCAATTTCATCTGCAACAAAAGCGGGCTTTATTCCTGTTATTCCACCAGTACTTGTTAATCCAGCTGCCATGGAAGGTACAGGATTTTTAGGACAAGCAGCCGAAAATGTTTATCACCTAGAACGCGATGAAGTGTATTTAGTGGGAACAAGTGAAGTTCCACTAGCTGCAATGCACATGGATGAAATCTTGCCAGTAGAAAAACTTCCACTTCGTTATGCGGGATATTCAACATGCTTCCGTCGTGAAGCAGGAACATACGGAAAAGATACGCGCGGAATTATTCGTGTTCACCAATTTGATAAAGTTGAAATGTTTTCATTCTGCAAACCAGAAGAGGCCAAAGAAGAACACAAGCGTCTGTTGCAATGGGAGAAAGATTTCCTCAATGCAATGGAGATTCCATATCGCGTAATCGATGTGGCATCAGGAGATCTTGGTTCTAGCGCAAACCGTAAATTCGATATTGAAGCGTGGATTCCAACACAGGACACATATCGCGAAGTAACGAGTACCTCTAACTGCACAGAGTTCCAGGCGCGCAGATTAAACATTCGCTACAAAGACAGCGATGGGACAAAAGCAATTGCAACACTAAACGGAACTCTCGTAGCGATTCCACGCATGATTGTTGCAATTTTAGAAAACCACCAAAATGCAGATGGAAGTGTCAATGTTCCTAAAGCACTGCAACCATTCTTAGGCACTTCACGATTTGAGCTTGTGTGAGTTTTCGCCCCAAATTAATTGCATCTGATTTAGATGGAACAATCGTTGCTCACTATGGTGAAATAACCGAGCGCACTGTTAACGCATTTCGCACCGCGCACGAAATGGGCGTTGAAGTATTTTTCGTTACGGGCCGACCACCACGGTGGATGCCGGAAATCAAAGAAGCGTTTGGAATTGGAAAAGCAATCTGCGGAAATGGCGCACAACTATTTGATTTACAGAATCAAAAAGTGCTTGAAGAGTGGTTAATACCTGTGGACGCACAAATAGAAACTGTTAAGAGATTGCGCACAGTAATCCCACAGATTTCTTTTGCATCAGAGGCGCACAGTTATTTTCACCGCGAAAAGAAGTATGTTCCTCGTTGGGATGTTGGCTTAGATAACGTCGGCGTTGAGGACATTCTAGAAATAATGAACTCGCCGTGCCTGAAAATATTGGCACGCTGTTCTGATCAAGAGCTCTCTTCCGATGAAATGCTTGCAATAGCAACAAAAGAATTAGACGGTCTTGTGACTGTTACACATTCGAACCCACACGACTCACTATTAGAAATTTCTGCCATTGGTGTTTCAAAAGGCGCAACACTTTCAAAGATGGCAGAACGTTTAGGAATTAGTGCAGAAGATTGTGTTTCATTTGGTGATAATCCAAATGACATTTCAATGCTTGAATGGTGTGGTCGTTCATATGCAATGGCAGATGGACATCCAGATGCTCACAAAGCTGCGAAATCTCTTGCAGAACCACACACCGATGATGGTGTGGCAATCATTATTGAGGAGTTATTGAAACTTCCGCCTCGATAATTTGCGCTAAATATCCGCCAATTTTTCGTGATGGCCTTCTTCGGGTAGATTATCGGGCGGAGGGCTCGCATAGCGGCCGAGTGCACCGGTCTTGAAAACCGGCAGGTGAAAGCCTCGTGGGTTCAAATCCCACGCCCTCCGCTCTTATTTAAGAAAACCACTTTGTGGCTGACTTCATACCTATTTATGCGTACTTCCACCTAGCAACTTAACAATTGGCGGAGCACACTTACCCCTATAAGCACTGGTGCGTAAATACCAAGTGAAGGAAAAAGGGGCATTACATGTCAGGAGTTTTCTCGCCAACGCGAGCAAAGATCAAAGAGCGCACACTGCGCACTGATAAATGGTGGCTCCAACCTGCAATCACTTTCGGCGTACTAATTAGCTTTGTAATTTATGCAACGTTTCGTGCATTTGAAAATAAATATTATTTTGCAGAACCACTGGTTTCACCTTTTTACTCACCATGCTTATCTACAAGTTGTATTGAAGGTTCATCACCTCTGGGTCAACCATTTAATAACGAGTACTTTGGAATCGGAATTTCACCAGCACTGTTTATTTTGATTTTCCCACTCGGATTCCGTATGACCTGTTATTACTACCGCAAGGCTTATTACCGTGCGTTCTGGATGTCACCACCTGCTTGCGCTGTTGCCGAACCACACACTAAGTACACAGGTGAAACACGCGCACCACTTATTTTGCAAAATGGTCACCGTTGGTTTTTCTACTTCGGATTAATTTTTAACGTACTACTTACTTATGACGCAATCATTGCTTTTAGAGATGAAGAAGGACATTGGGGCCACATGAGCGTTGGCACGCTCGTGTTGTTACTTAACGCAACGCTTCTCTGGTTGTACTCATTGTCATGTCACACCTGTCGTCACACAATTGGCGGACGCTTAAAACACTTCTCTAAGCATCCAGCTCGATACAAGATGTGGACTTGGGTTTCTGCTCTTAACCATAAGCATCCAACATTTGCATGGATCTCTTTGTTCGGAGTTGCATTTGCAGATATTTATGTACGCAACGTCGCTTCCGGCGCCTGGACAAACTTCTATTTCTTCTAAGTGAAAGCAGCCAATTAAATGACAAACCTCGAACGCCACTCATATGACGTAGTTGTCATTGGCGCGGGCGGCGCTGGATTACGTGCTGCAGTAGAAGCACGCGAAGCTGGTTTGCGCGTTGCAATTATCTGTAAGTCACTCTTTGGAAAAGCACACACTGTTATGGCAGAAGGTGGCGCTGCTGCATCCATGGGAAACGTTAATGACAATGACAATTGGCAGGTTCACTTCCGCGACACAATGCGTGGCGGAAAGTTCTTAAATCATTACAGAATGGCCGAACTCCACGCTAAAGAGTCACCAGATCGCATCTGGGAACTCGAACAATGGGGCGCTCTATTTGATCGCACTGCAGAAGGAAAAATTAGCCAACGTAACTTTGGTGGCCACGAATATCCACGCCTTGCACACGTAGGAGATCGCACAGGTCTCGAACTTATTCGCACAATGCAACAGCGCATCGTTGCGTTACAACAAAAAGATGGCAAGACATACGCATCCATGGAGAGCCACCTCAAAGTATTTCCTGAATTAACAGTTACTGAAATTATTAAAGAAGATGGAAAAGTTGCTGGTGTTTATGGATACTGGCGCGAAACCGGTGCAGAAGTTTTGTTTGAAGCACCAGCAGTCATCATTGCAACTGGCGGCGTTGGTAAAACATTTAAAATTACATCTAACTCCTGGGAAGGCACAGGAGATGGTCACGCACTTGCATTAAAAGCTGGTGCAAATCTTGTTGACATGGAGTTCTTGCAATTCCACCCAACAGGAATGGTCTGGCCACCATCTGTTCGCGGAATTCTCGTAACTGAATCTGTTCGCGGTGAAGGTGGAGTTCTTACAAATAACAAGAGCGAACGCTTTATGTTTAAGTACATCCCAGATGTATTTAAAGATAAGTACGCTGACAACGAAGAAGAAGCAGATCGTTGGTACACAGATCAAGATAACAATCGTCGTCCACCCGAGTTGTTGCCTCGCGACGAAGTTGCTCGCGCAATTAACGCTGAAGTTAAAGCAGGACGCGGAACAGAACACGGCGGTGTATTCCTAGATGTTTCAAAGCGTCTAACTGCAGAAGTAATTAAGAAGCGCTTGCCATCTATGTGGCACCAGTTCTACGAATTGGCTGGCGTTGACATTACAAAAGAAGCGATGGAAGTTGGTCCAACATGTCACTACGTAATGGGTGGCGTTGAAGTAGAACCAGATACTGCAGCAGCAGTTGGTGTTCCAGGGCTATTTGCTGCAGGTGAAGTTGCTGGCGGAATGCACGGATCAAATCGTCTCGGTGGTAATTCACTGTCAGATCTACTTGTATTTGGTCGACGCGCAGGAATGGGCGCTGCCGAATATGTAAAAGGAACAAAGACTGTCGCAGTCAGTGAAGCAGCGATTAAAGCCGCGGCAGATCGCATCGAAGCACCATTTTCACGCAGCGGTGGCGAAAACTCATATTCATTACACGCAGAGCTTCAAGAGATTACACACAACCTTGTTGGAATCATTCGTACAGGTTCTGAACTTAAAGAAGCAATCGAAAAGATTGCAGAAATCAGAAAGCGCAGTGCAAATGTTTCAGTAGCAGGCGGACGTAAGTTCAATCCTGGTTTCCACCTTGCATTTGATTTGGACAACATGTTGCTAGTTGCTGAAAGCACAGCGAAGTCTGCAATCTCTCGCGAAGAGTCTCGTGGTGGACACACTCGCGATGACTTCCCACAATTAGATAACAAGTGGCGCCAGGTAAATCACATCGCATCCTTTGACGGAAAAGAAGTTTCAGTGCGCAAGCAAGCGTTGCCAGCTCTTCCAAAAGAGCTCTTCGACTTATTTGATGTGCACGAATTAGAGAAGTACATGACACCGGATGAAATCGCGAAAGGCGGCGCACGCTAATGGCACGCAAACTAAAGATGCGCATTTGGCGCGGAGATGCTGATAACGGTGGCTTACAAGACGTAACAGTTGAAGCAAATGAAGGTGAAGTAGTCCTTGATGTAATTCACCGCGTGCAGGCGACACAGATGGGCGATCTTGCTGTTCGCTGGAACTGTAAAGCTGGCAAGTGCGGTTCATGTTCAATGGAAATTAACGGACAGCCTCGCC
>JAIYBJ010000046.1 GCA_027488575.1 Streptomycetaceae bacterium
AGGCGCGGAATTTCTAGAGAATAAGATTTAAAAGTAAGATGCCACTGCAGTAAAAGGGGCGGTAGCTCAGTTGGTTAGAGCCCGGAACTCATAATTCCGTCGTCGTCGGTTCGAGCCCGACCCGCCCCACATGACAACAGCACTAAAAAAGTGGTCCGCGAAAGATGCCAAAAAATGCATCGCTGTTCCTAGTGATCTCGACAATAAATATTCACATGGGGTACTCGGTGTGATTACGGGATCGGCGCAGTATCCCGGAGCTGCAGTTCTGACAACTTCAGCAGCTGCAGCAACTGGTGTCGGAATGATTCGTTTCTATCCTTCTTCTGGTTTAGATCATTTAGTCTTGCACTCAACTCCTTCTATCGTTGTTTTCCCTGGAAATGTTTCTGCGTGGATAGTTGGTTCCGGTATTGATGCACGCAAATACTCTTCGTGGACAACATGGCTTCGTTATCGCCATTTCAGATCATTAAAGATTCAAGGTGTACCAACTGTGCTAGATGCTGGGGCGCTTCACTTGGCGGGAAAACTTGAACAACCAACTCTTATTACTCCGCATAGTGGCGAACTCGCGCGATTACTTAACTCACGTGGCGTTTCAGTTACATCAGAGGCAATTGAAGGTAATCCGAAGAAATGGGTTGCTACTGCTGCAAAAACATTAGCCGTAACTGTGTTGCTCAAAGGATCACGGACTTATGTCGCAAATGATTCGGCGTTGATTGAACTTCCCGTTGCGACACCGTGGCTTGCAACGGCTGGTACAGGAGACGTTCTTTCGGGAATTGTTGGTGCTCTAGTCGCAACACATTTAATTGAGATATTAAATGATTCCGACTACTTGGCACCCTTGGCTGCAACAGCCGCGCTGATTCATGCAAACGCTGCTCAATTGGCATCACGTGGTGGACCAATTTCTGCTGAGTCAATAATCCCTGAGATTGCCGGAGCCATCACTCAAATACTTAAGTAATCTCCTTTTTAATGCGCACCAAATGATGTGAGCGCCTTACAGTGAGGTGTGAGTATTTATTCCAAGGATTTTCCGCTCCTAACACTTCTGCAGCGCGAGACTCTGTCGATGTTGGCCCAAGGAATGAGTAATGCCGAAATTGCTCGAATTCACTTTGTTAGTGAAAAATCTGTCGAACAAATGGTGGGCAGAATTGCTCGTAGCTTTAACATCTCCCCTCAACCGAGCAGCAATATGCGAGTTCTCTTAACTCTTTCTTTTCTCACAGGATCAGAAGAGGTCGTTGTTTAAATCCATCATGTATCGTCCGCAAAATGGAAATCGATCTTGACGCTCTTCGTTCTAGGTGGAATGAAGTTCTAGACCTGCTCGAATCCAATGATCGAATCGCATGGCTTGTGTTCTTTGATGCTCGGCTCGCATCCTTTGATCAAAATGTATTGACTCTAGATTTCTCGGATGCACGCAAGTTTGCATCCAGTCACGAATATCAAGCGGTGCGACCAAAACACAAAGAGTCTTTGGCATCTGCAATAAAGCAGGTTTTTTCTTTAGATGTTGTGATTGAAGAGCTGGCATGAGACACAAAGTTCTGGTCATAGCATTCACATTCTTTGCATTGTTTTCAAATGGGCTTGTCTCTGCTCAAGCCAATGAAGTTCCTGTTATTACTGATGCTGGTCCATTAGCGCCGATTGAATTTAAGGGACCTGGTACTCGAATTCATGGCACTGACGTCAGCAGATGGCAACATCCAAACGGAAAGTTAATTGACTTCAAGAAAAAGCGCGCAGCAGGAATTAACTTTGTAATGATTAAGGGTTCTGATACTCGCGATGAAGCAGATGCACTCGCGCGAAAGTGGTTAAAGATTGATCGAGAAGCCGCGCAGGCAGCTGGAATTTATACCGGCTTTTATCACTATGCAATCTTGCCTAATGTGCCAACAAAAACTTTGGTAATCAAGGACGCAGAAGCTCAGGCACAAAAAGTCTTGTGGCGTATTGCATCAATTGGTGGCCTCACTGAAAAAGATTTACCTATTGCTCTGGATTTAGAGAATCGATGTGTTCAGTATCGTTCAAATAAATCATGTTCGAAATATGCGTCACAAAGCACCGTAACAACGTGGGCTGAAACCTTCTTGCGCGAGATCTATGAGAAGACTGGTCGCAAACCAATTCTTTATTCTTATTCAAACTTCTTAGAGAGCTCTATGAAGCGCAGTAAGGAATTAGCGCAATATCCACTCTGGATTGCGCAATATGGATTAGATCCTGCGGTGCCGACAAATCATCCAGGGATGAAAAATACTGGCTGCTATGTGCACTCATGGACCGCGGCTAATTGCAAAGCGCAATGGACGATGTGGCAATACTCATCGTGTGGAATTGCACCAAAATATGGTGTTCCTGGTTCGCGCTTAGATCTCAACGTTTTCAGAGGATCGCATGAGGCATTTGCTGCATTGCGCAAAGGAACATGGATACCTGAACCTGCAGATTTCATGCCTGTCGGAGAACCAAGTTTTATGACAGTTAAATCTGCAACCTTTAGTAACACCAACAGACCACTAGTTGTTGATGTTGATGTTGCGCGCCCAACTCTAGAACCTGTTGTCACAGGCTCGGTAAAGTTTGTTCAGGATCCACTCAATCCTATGAAGGTTTCACTTAAGCAGAGCGCGGTTCGCGCAACCAGCGGTTCATGGACGTTATCTGTTGCAGGAATTCCTGCGGGCACATGGAGTGGAATGATTGAATACTTTGATAACTCAGATACTCACGCCACATCGTCACAACCGATTACTTTTACAATTGAACAAGCCTTAACTACACCAACTCCAAAGCCAACAAAGAAACCTGTTGCCAAGCCTGCAAAAGATGGTTGCCGCGGTCAGATTAAAAACTAAGCACTTGCTAGTGCTTGCTCGATAGCTTCAATTTCGCGTTCAGCAATATCGATATAAGCGCTAACGGAATCCTTCTTCTGCTTTGGAGTCCAACCCAGTACGGGAGCAATAATTGTTGCAACATCGGTGGCTAAATCCATCGCGCTATTTGGCGCTTCAAAGGCAAGTCGTGTGCGACGTGAAATAACATCATCAACGCTGCGGGCACCTTCGTGGCTGGCGGCGTAGTAAATCTCGGCCTTTAGATATGGCAGATCTTTTGTCAGAGGCTTTGCAAGCTTTGGATCATTTTTAATAATTTCTAACAATTCACTTATGAGTGAGCCATAACGATTGAGTAAGTGAATAACACTTGCGGCACTGAGTCCGCTCTCTTCTGAAATGCGCTCTGCTTGTTGCGTCAATGCGACGTATCCATCCGCGCCAACAATTGGTAGTTTTTCTGTAACGCTATCAGCAACTATTCGGCGCAGTTCAACACCTGCTAAATCAATAACATCTTTGCCCATCACGCGATAGGTCGTGTATTTGCCGCCTGCGATGCTGACAAATCCTGGTGCGCTGCGATCGACTGTGTGCTCGCGCGAGAGTTTGGTTGTTGAAGAGTCTTTCTTATTAGCAACTAGTGGACGCAATCCCGCATAGACGCCAATTACGTCTTCAATCTTTAACTTTGGCTTTAATACTTTGTTTGCTTCGTTGATGATGTATTCAACATCTTCGCGTTCGGCAAGAGGATTACGGCGATCACCGGTGTATGGAGTATCTGTTGTGCCAACAATCCACTTATCAGCCCACGGAATTAAAAAGAGTACAGAAACCGCAGTCTTTAGAATGATTCCTTCTTTGGATTTAATTGCGCTCTTTGGCAGAACAATATGAACACCTTTACTCATCGTGACGTTATAGCCAGCCTTTAAGCCAAATGATTCATGCAGTTCATCGCTCCAGATGCCAGCACACATCACAGTTGCTGTGGCTTTAATCGTGATTAATTTTCCGGTTTCGGTATCGCGAGCTTTGACACCGAGTACGCGCTTGCCTTCTTTGACTAGTGATTCAACTCTTACATTTGTGGCGATTACTGCGCCGTGACGCACAGCGGTGCGGGCAATCATCATTGTGTGACGAGCATCGTCAACTTGTGCGTCAAAGTATTTGATTGCGCCAGTAACAATATCTGGGCGCAGGGATGGGGCGATTTCAGCAATCTTCTTTTGACTGATGTGTTTGTGTCCAGGCAGTGCGCGTTGGAATCCACGAAGTGCGTCATAGAGTGCAAGACCAGCACCGACGTATGTGCGTTCGCGAACTTTTTCGTGAAGTGGGTACAAGAATGCAAGTGGTTTTACTAAGTGTGGAGCAAGGGATGAAACCATTAACTCGCGTTCGTGAAGTGCTTCGCGGACTAATTTGAAATCATATTGTTCTAAATAACGCAGTCCGCCATGAATAAGTTTGCTTGAACGGCTAGATGTTCCGGATGCAAGATCTGATGCATCAACTAGGGCGACCTTTAATCCGCGTGATGCTGCGTCAAGGGCAGCACCGACTCCAGTGACTCCGCCGCCAATAACGAGAACATCAAATGTGTCTGTGGCTAAGGATTTAAGCGCTTCATCGCGTTGCTCTGGTCCAATGTGCGATGTAAACATAGGTCAAGGGTAACGCTAGAAAAGCATCAATTAGATAGAGTAGACACACTATGAGCTCGAAACTCGGCGCAGGTGTAACGCGCACTGACCGTCCACTCTCTGATGGCCGAACAATTCGTTATTACGATACACAAGAGCAAGTGCGTGCAGCCGCTGACAAGCGCGAAAAAGCAGAACAGCCAGGAATCGGTGAGCTTCGCTTAGATCCACTCGTTAACGAATGGGTTGCAATGGCTGCGCACCGACAAGGTCGCGTGTTCTTACCTCCAAAAGAGTTGTGCCCGCTCTGCCCTTCAACTGCTGAAAATCTGACCGAAGTTCCTGAAGAAGATTTTGAAGTTGTTGTCTTTGATAACAAGTCGCCATCTCTTCGTCCACCTGATGGTGATTGGGCGCTGCCAGATATGGCAGGACCAGATACAGACACAGGAAGCGCTGCTGGAAAGTGTGAAGTTATTTGTTTTACCGCAGATCACGGGCAATCATTTAAAGATTTAAGCACCGAACGTATTCGCGTGCTGCTTGAAGCGTGGATGGATCGCACACGAGAATTATCAAAGGAAAAATTCATTCACCACATCGCACCATTTGAAAATCGCGGTGAAGAAGTTGGTGTGACTCTTGCGCATCCACACGGTCAGATTTATGCATATTCATACATTCCACCAAAGGTTTCTCGCATGCTTGAAGTAGCTAAGAAGCATAAAGAACGCACTGGCAAGGTGTTATTTGATGAAATCGTTGCTCGCGAAATCAAAGATGAAGAACGTATCGTGGCCGAAAACAAACATTGGGTTGCATACGTTCCATATGCAGCTCGATACTCATTTGAAATTCATGTGGCGCCCAAAGTATCAGTTGCTGATTTGAGCGAACTAACACCAGAAGTTGCTGATGCTTATCCTGCAATTGCAAAAGAAGTACTGCAGCGTCTAGATGGTGTATTTGATATTCCAATGGCATACATCGCTGCGTGGCATCAAGCACCGGTTCGCGAAGGCCGCGACTTGTTGCGTCTGCACTGGCAGATCACAAGTGTTCGCCGTGCACCAGGAAAACTTAAGTACTTAGCCGGTTCTGAATCTTCGATGGGCGCATTTATTATGGATTTACGTCCAGAACAATCAGCTGCACAATTGCGAGAAGTAAAGCTGAAGTAAATGAAAATCTTGGTCACAGGGGGCGCCGGATATATTGGCTCTCATGCTGTTGAAATCTTAAAGAACAGCGGCCACGACGTAACAGTGCTAGATGATTGCAGCACAGGTCACGCAGATTCAT
Source organism: Streptomycetaceae bacterium (assembly GCA_027488575.1). Lineage (GTDB taxonomy): Bacteria > Actinomycetota > Actinomycetes > Nanopelagicales > Nanopelagicaceae > Planktophila. The sequence continues at coordinate 5,825 of JAIYBJ010000046.1, forward strand.
TGCCACCAACAGTTCGCTTTGTTCAAGGTTCGTTGCTTGACTCAGAAATGGTTGCACGCGCTCTCAAGGGGTGCGAAGCAGTCATGCACTTTGCTGGCAAATCTCTGGTTGGCGAATCTGTTGAAAAGCCTGATTTATACAAAAAAGTAAATGTAGATGGCACAAAAGTCTTGTTGGATCAGATGAATATCTTGGGCATTAAGAAAATTGTATTTTCATCATCGGCTGCAACCTATGGCGAACCAGAGTCATCTCCTGTGTCAGAAACCGCCAAATGCAAACCAACAAATCCTTACGGTGAAACAAAGTTGGCCATCGAACGCGAATTAGATTCTGCTGCATTGACTCAACAGGTAGCAGCAGTTTCTCTGCGTTATTTCAATGTCGCAGGTGCCTTACAGACCGAGCGAGGGTGGTTGGCTGAGCGTCACGAACCAGAAACACATCTGATTCCTAATGCGTTGCGTGCGACTTCGGATTCACCGCTTCGCATTTTTGGGCGCGACTGGAAGACGGCCGATGGAACATGCGTGCGCGATTATGTTCACATTATTGATCTGATTGACGCGCATATGAGAGCGCTGCAGTATCTAAAGCCATCAGAGCACCATGTTTTTAATATTGGCTCTGGCAGTGGTTATTCAGTTGCAGACGTTGTCGCTTCTGTTTCGCGCGTTAAGAACGCGCAACTGCCAACAGTTGATGCAGCCAGACGTGCGGGAGATCCCGCAGTATTAGTTGCAAATATAGATAAGGCAGAGATGCTGCTTAATTGGAGGCCTGTAAGGACTCTAGATCAAATGGTTGAAGATACTTATAAAGCTAGTTAACAGGCTTTATTTCAATAACTTCAACGCCACCGATTGATCCAAGAATGTTTAATAGATCAGTTGGGTCACTGCCAGGAATAGCAACAGTTAAATCGTCATAACCTTTTCCGGCTTCTGATTTAGTCACGGTGAGTTCTCGAATATCTCCACCTGCAAAACCAATGGCAGATGCCAATGCACCGAGAGAGCCTGGCTGATCAGGTAGTGAAATAGATAAACGAAAGAGTGCCATGGCTACAGGTTAACCATTAGATGGCGCTTTGCCCAATTTAACGGTGAATGTTTTAACTCCCCCGTTATTTGGTAACTCAACTGTCACAGAAATTGTGGCACCTGGTGCAAATGAGCGAATACGAACGATTGCACTTACTTGATCAGTTACTCGTTGTCCGCCAATTGATTTAACAATTGAACCCACAGGAATTCCTGCGTTTTCGGCAGCTTCGCCAGCTGAGAGTCGAAGAATCTTCGCGCCATTTCCTTGATAGGTATTATCAAAAAAGACACCAAGAACTGGTCGTGTAGAAGTATTCGTTGGTGATGTAATGATTTCATCGATAACACGCTTGGCTTCTGTAATTGGAATAGCAAAACCAAGTCCGATGCTGCCGCTTGTGCCACCTGATGAAAGCGTTGCAATAGCAGAGTTAACGCCGATGATTTGTCCCTGCGAATTAACTAGTGCGCCACCTGAGTTGCCGGGATTAATTGCGGCATCTGTCTGGATCGCATTAACAAAAGATTCTGCGCCAACGCTTCCGGCAGAAACTGGACGATTAAGGGCTGAAATAATTCCGGTTGTAACGGTTGAAGCTAGACCAAGTGGAGATCCAACTGCCATGACAGGTTCGCCGACGACTAACTTGGTTGAGTCGCCAAGATTGAGGGCTGCAAGGTTTCCACGATTAATTTGTAGCACAGCTAGGTCATAAGCCTTATCTCGACCAACAATTTTTGCATCGATTTGATCGCCATTTGAAAATTCAACAGTGATAGTTCCAGAAGTGGCTGCGGATTCAATGACGTGATTGTTTGTGATTATGAATGAAGACGAAGAGCTAGATCTATAGACCCAACCAGAACCAGTTCCACTTCGTGTGCCAGCTTCTACTGCGATTGAAACTACGGATGGAGTAATTGTTGCGGCAAGGTTTTTAACATCAAATCCATTTGACGTTAACTCAAGGGGTGAACGACCCTTTGCGCACTTGCCATCTGCTGATAAGAAAAGGGCCTTTGTTCTGTTATCTACACATGCTTTTAGGCCACCGTTGTTGTTATTTTCTGCAACTGCAACGCCGCCTGCAACGCTTGCACCTAGAACGAAGGCAACAATTACATTAATGCTATTTCTTTTCATTTAAGACTGTACAACCCATCCGCTTTTAATAGCTACGTTAATTTTGGCAAGAGGGAAATTTGCTTCACCAGAGACCACTTTGCCTGCATTAAATGGATCAAATGATGCGCCGTGACATGGACATACAAGTTTCTTACCTGCTTTAAAGTAATCAACTGTGCAGCCTTGGTGTGTGCAAATCGCGGAGTAAGCAAATACTCCGGACTTTGTGCGAAATAGAAATGCGGGAGAACCATTGGCTGCAACGAATTTTTGATTAGAGCCGACTGGAAATTTTGAGGCTTTAACGATTTTTTTTGGTGAAGCAGCAATCGCAGATTGTGTGCGACCAAAGATCAGTGCGCCAGCAGCAATGGCTGCGGAGCGAAGAAAGCCTCTGCGATTCATTTCGTTAAGTCCCAATCGATTAGGTGATGCTCAAAGATAATGTTTTAACCTGAGAGATGCCTGAGAAATTCCTGCTCCCTGACTTGGATTCGAACCAAGAACCTGCCGGTTAACAGCCGGCTGCTCTGCCATTGAGCTATCAGGGACTATTTCGTTACTTTTCTAAGAGTAACGAGCGCACACTCTAGCGCACGGCGAAGGGGTGGTCTAAATCGAAGCGGAGTTAAAGCCCGCCAAGGGCTAGATCATGCAAGGTGCGGCGAGTGCTTTCCAGGGCCACAAGTTGGGCGAAGGCCGCGTTGTATTCGGCTTCATTTTCAACTGGATTGAGTCGTTGCAAACTTGATTTGAGTTCTGCAATTGCGCGAGAGACAGAGACCTCACGTAAACGAGCAATGATGCTGGCTACGTAATGTTCTGTGACCGCGCCATCTGCGCGAATTGGCTCGACATTTAATTCTGTGAACAAAGATTTCATATTTTCGTTAGTGATTTTATCGATTGTTAGTGCGGAATTATCTGGTGCCATTTGATCGATAACAGCACGCAGTTCTTGATAAGCCGGATGAGTAAACGCATTTGATTCTAGAGATGCAAAATCAGAGGACATTACCGGTGCTTGCAAACGTGCTTTTAACACTTCGCGCTCAAGAATTAATCGTGGCTCCTGTGGATCTGGGCGCCATTGTTGTGGCACAACTTCTGGGGCAGTTGGGTCAACACTTACTTGCGGAGTTTTCTTCATGGCAGTTGCAACAGCGCCAGATACTTGCTCAACCTCAACACCGAGCCAGCCTGCAAGGGAGCGCGAGTACTCTGGACGCAAAGATTTGTCACGAATTTGCGCAACGAGTGGCGCTGCAGCGTTGAGAGCGCTGATGCGACCTTCTGGTGTACTGAGGTTGTATTTTGCTAATTCGGCGCGAATCGCAAACTCAAAGAGTGGAACACGACGAGCAATTAAATCGCGCAGTGCTGCGTCCCCTTTTGTTTGTCGAAGATCGCAAGGATCTAATCCATCTGGTTCGACGGCCACAAATGTTTGAGTCACAAACTTTTGATCATCGCTAAATGCACGAAGTGCAGCCTTTTGCCCTGCCGCATCTCCATCGAATGTAAAGATAACTTCTCCGCGGAATGCATCGTCATCCATTAACAATCTGCGCAAAATTCGAATATGGTCTGCCCCAAATGCCGTACCGCACGTTGCAACAGCGGTTGTGATTCCGGCTAAATGTGCTGCCATAACGTCTGTATAGCCTTCAACAATTACTGCTTGTCGCTTCTTTGCAATCTCTTTCTTTGCAACATCTAGTCCGTATAACACTTGGCTCTTTTTATAGATTGGAGTCTCAGGAGTATTGAGATATTTAGGACCTTGATCTTCTTCATCGCTAGCTAATTTGCGACAGCCAAATCCAACAACATCGCCAGTAATGTCTTTTATCGGCCAAGTTAAGCGATTGCGAAAACGATCTATTGGTCCGCGCTGGCCCATCTTTGAAAGCCCTGCGGTTTCTAGTTCATCGATAGTAAAACCTTGTGCACGTAAGTGCTTGGTGAGTGAATCCCAATCATCGGGTGCAAAGCCAACTCCAAAGAGCTTGCATGCATCTTTATCAAATCCGCGCTTTGTCAGTAACTCGCGACCATGGGCGGCATCTGGTGAAGTATTGAGTTGTTCTTGGTAATACGTAGCAGCTGCGGCATTCGCTGCAATTAGGCGCGAACGCATACCGGATGGGACAGATGGGCCAGATGAGTTTTCTTCATAGCGCAGTGTGTAACCAATGCGATCTGCAAGTCGTTCAAGAGTTTCAGTAAATGTTAAGTGATCCATCTTCATTAAAAATGAGATGACATCGCCACTGGCTTGGCATCCAAAGCAGTGATAAAAACCTTTACTTGGCGTTACGTGAAATGAAGGAGATTTTTCGTCGTGAAAAGGACATAAACCTTTTTTCTGTCCGCCGCCAGCAGATTTAAGTTGCACATAATCGGCAACAACTTCATCGATCGGAACGCGTTCGCGAAGATAGGTAACATCTTCATCTTTAATGCGTCCGCTCATATGCGCACTTTAGCGATTTTGTGTCAGGCGAGCATGCAGGGCGTATGCACCTGGGTCTGTCAGCGCAGCAATCTGGTCGATTACTACGCGAAGGCGCTGGCCATCATCGGCTGCGCGATTCCAATCGTCGATGAAAATTGCATCTAGCGCCTTTGGTGCGCTCTTATACAAAAGATCTACTAACTCAACGACGACAACCTTTTGTTTTGCATAACGCTCTTGTGATTCGGCGGCGCGAATTAAGTAGTGACCAGCTACAGCCTTTAAGAAATCTACTTCAAGTAATTGCTCGCGAGGAATTTCAAGATTTGCGCCATATCGTGCCAATGGTTCGTCCCCATAAATTGCACGAGTTTTATTCTCTGCCGCAACAACAAAGCGTCCGACCAGTTGGCTAGTTGAATCCTTTAGGCGAGCAAGAGATCTGTGGCTTCCGTTGTAGTTAATAGGCCAACATGAAAGCTCTTGCAATCTAATTAACGCCTCTGTGGCTTCAGCCCGTGTTGCATTGCTTCCATAATCCTCTGTCATGCTCGCATAGATTGCATCGAAGTCATCTTCAAATGTTCGAACATGGACTTGGTTGGCAACGATCGCATCTTCAAGATCGTGAACAGAGTAAGAAACATCATCTGACCAATCCATGATCTGAGCTTCGATGCAGCGTTTGCCTTCTGGTGCATCAGAGCGCATCCACTTATAAATTTCTACGTCATCGTCATAGACTCCAAATTTGCGTGGATTAGTGGCGCGCTGCCATGGATATTTCGTTGCTGCATCAAGTGATGCCCGAGTTAAATTCAAGCCAATTGAGCGACCATCAGCATCCACAGTCTTTGCTTCTAAACGAGTAAGCAATCTAAAGCTTTGCGCGTTACCTTCAAAGCCACCACAACTCTTTGCAATTTGAGCAAGAGCTTCTTCTCCATTGTGGCCAAATGGTGGATGACCTAAATCATGTGCAAGGCATGCGGTATCTAAAAGATCAGGGTCTGCACCGAGTGATTCACCGAGTTCGCGACCAATCTGTGCACATTCAAGTGAGTGAGATAAACGCGTACGTTGAAAATCGTTTTCCCAAGGAACTGCAACTTGTGTCTTTGCTGCAAGGCGACGGAGTGACGCTGAATGAATAACGCGTGCACGATCGCGCATAAATTCGGTGCGGCCTGCGCGCTTTTGGGGTTCGTCTAGAAAGCGTTCGTTGTCTCGATCACTGTAAACGCTCATGAAATAACCTTATCGAGAATCTTCTCGCCATCTAAGTGGTCACTGATGTTAATTCCAAAGTTACCCAAGGTGATGTATGCCAAATACGCTCCTGATTCGCGAATCAAATATTTTTTGCTCGAATTGCGTAGCGAATTCGGTCCAAATTGAACCGGCGAACAGGTGGCAATTAATCCACGATCATTTGCCATAGTCATAGAGCGACGGCAGTGATAAGGATCTGTTGCGATGATGACATTTTTTAATTCACGCTTTTTCATTTCACGCACATACGCCTTTGTGCTTACCAAAGTATCGCGGCCATTTTCTAGAGCAATAATTTTGTGTGCTGGCACACCTGCACTAACGAGCCAAGCTTTTCCAGATGCAGCCTCCGTTGTGCGATCCCCCGGTGCTTTTGCGCCAACTGTCATAATTAATGGAGCAAGTCCTAAATCAAAAATTCTCTTGGCTTCACTTAAACGTGCTTCAAATACATCTCCTGGGCGACCATCGAATTGCGCAGCTCCCATAACAACAATGACATCTGCTTGGCGAGCCTGTGGGTAGTGCGCCGAGTAATAGGTTTTTCCAACTGCATACGTTGGGATTGCCAAAATAACTAGAAAAATTAATGTGAAAATGCGTCGGATAAATCTAAAGATAAACATCATCCACCCGAAAACGCATCTTCTAGTTCGATTGCAACCATCTCATCTGGATCTTCCAACCAACGATCTGGCAACGTAACAGGGCGGCCATGGCTTGTGCGACCACGTGGTTTTTCGCCAACTTCGATTGGATATGGCTGATCATCTAATTGATCCAATAGTTCGCGCATGTTTTCAAGAGATTCGATCAAACCAAATTGTCTACGCAATTCGCGGTGCACTCTAAATCCTTTGAGATACCACGCCATGTGTTTGCGTAAGTCACGACAACCGCGATCTTCTGATTCGAAGTAATCAACAATAAGTTCGCCATGTCTAAACATCACTTCGCGTACTTCGTGAAGAGTTGGCAATGTGCGCTCTGTTCCGCCATTAAATGCGCTCACTAAATCAGCAAATAACCATGGGCGCCCAAGACATCCACGTCCAACTACAACGCCGGCGCAACCTGTTTGGCGCACCATTTCAAGGCCATCCGCGCCTGACCAAATATCTCCGTTGCCAAGTACTGGAACACCTGTTGGCTTTAAGTGATCAACTAGTCGAGTAATTGCAGACCAATCCGATTTACCTTCATACATTTGTTCTGCCGTGCGCGCATGAAGTGCAACCCACGAAACACCTAAGTCAGCGGCAGACTTTGCTGCTTCTAAATAGGTGTGGTGATCGCTATCGATTCCGATACGCATTTTTACTGTGACAGGAATACCAAAAGGTTTAGCAGCTTCAACTGCTGCGCCAACAATTGCACTAAAAAGATTTCGCTTATATGGAAGCGCTGCTCCCCCGCCTTTGCGTGTAACTTTTGGAACTGGGCAACCAAAGTTCATATCAATGTGATCGGCTAAGTTTTCTTTACCAAGCATTGTTACTGCAGCGCGCATCGTGTGAGGATCAACGCTATATAGCTGCACCGAACGTGGCCATTCACCTTTTCCAGGTTCAATCATGCGCAACGTTTCTGGACGACGTTCAATGAGTGCACGCGCTGTGACCATTTCTGAGACAAACAAACCAGCACCTTGTTCCCGGCAGAGCATACGAAATGGTGCGTTAGTTATGCCGGCCATTGGCGCTAATACAACTGGTGGATCAATTAGATGATCGCCAGAGGCAAGAGGAAGTGTGAGCGGCTTTAGCAACCGAGTAGTCGTGGCGCTAGCCATGCTTCAACCTGATCGAGTGCAATGCGCTCTTGTGCCATCGTGTCACGATCGCGAATTGTTACTGCATGATCTTCAAGTGTTTCAAAGTCAACAGTGATGCAATATGGAGTACCGATTTCATCTTGGCGACGGTAGCGACGACCAATAGCACCAGCATCATCGAAATCTATATTCCAGTTCTTGCGCAACTTCTCTGCAAGATCACGTGCTTTAGGCGATAAATCAGCGTTACGTGACAACGGAAGAACTGCCACCTTAATTGGTGCTAAGCGGTAATCAAGCTTTAGCACCGCACGCTTTTCCATTTCACCTTTGCTATTTGGCGCTTCATCTTCAGTAAATGCATCCATTAAGAAAGTAAGAGTTGCGCGATCCACGCCTGCTGCAGGTTCGATGACAAATGGTGTCCATCGCTCGTTCTTCTCTTGATCAAAGTATGAAAGATCTTTGCCAGATGCAGCTGAGTGCGCCTTTAGATCAAAGTCTGTGCGGTTTGCAATACCTTCGAGTTCACCCCATTCGGTGCCCGCAAATTCAAATTTGTATTCGATATCTGCTGTGCGCTTTGAATAGTGTGACAACTTCTCTTTTGGATGTTCATAAATTCGTAAGCGCTCTGGATTAATTCCAAGGTCCACATACCAAGCCATGCGTGTATCGATCCAGTATTGGTGCCAATCTTCATCTGTTCCTGGAACTACGAAGAACTCCATTTCCATCTGCTCGAATTCACGAGTTCTGAAAATGAAGTTTCCAGGAGTAATTTCATTGCGGAAAGATTTGCCGATTTGGCCGATACCAAATGGTGGCTTTTTGCGTGATGTCGTCATCACTTGATCAAAGTTAATAAAGATTCCCTGCGCAGTTTCTGGACGCAAGAACGCAAGACCTGATTCATCTTCAACTGGTCCAAGATAAGTCTTGAGCATTCCGCTAAATTGTTTAGGCTCTGTGAATTGACCTTTGTTTCCGCAAGCTGGGCAATTTACTTCTGTCAGCGACGCTGCAGCTTTCTTATGCTTTGCTTCATAGGCTTCAAGCAAATGATCTGCGCGATAGCGCTTGTGACACGATGTGCACTCTGTGAGTGGATCAGAAAATGTTGCAACGTGTCCGGATGCTTCCCAGACTTCCTTTGCCAAGATCACACATGAATCGATACCGACAACATCTTCGCGACCTGTGACCATGGACTTCCACCATTGGCGCTTTACGTTATTTTTTAATTCAACTCCGAGTGGGCCGTAATCCCATGATGCACGCAGGCCACCATAAATTTCTGATGAGGGATAAACAAAGCCACGACGCTTTGCAAGACTAACGATATTTTCTAAACGATCCGTTGCCATTTCAATTTCTCCATCCGGCTGGCTGTCGGCGGAAAGCAACGTGGGTTACTTCCGTGCGTTAATTTTACTCTGTGTATGGCTTTTCATATGCACCTGGCTCATCGATCGCCTGGGCCAAAGTTGGAATTACATTCATCTTTACGTCATTCGTACTCAATGCCCTGCGGTAAGAACCGACGTTTTCCCATCGCGTCATCAAGGACCATAGTTTTTGATCATCGAGATTCTGCCCGAATTCACCATCGATAAATCCCGCACACTTAGAAAAACTCTCCAGGGCAGCACTTAATTGGGTCTGAAAATGAGCGGCGTTACCGAGGGGCACTTCAAAGCGAGCGATAGCGAGCATAAAGCTAAGCCTATTGTTGTTATCCTTGAATTATGAATTTAGCCATTGGGTTTGCAGCAATAACCGTTGTTGCCACTGTTCTCGGTGGATTCTTGGCGCTTCGCTCAAATGATCGCTTCCATCTCATCCTTGGTTTGTCGGCAGGTTTGCTCTTGGGTCTTGTTGGTTTTGATTTATTGCCAGAAGTATTTGAGATGAACACAGATACTTTTGCAGGAGTCCCAGTTGTATCAATCGCAATTTTGACTGGATTTCTTCTCTTGCATGTTCTTGAAAGATTTTTTGGCTCGCACGAACCTGCAGACTCTGATTATGGGCACGACCACGAGCACCACAACATCGCCGGAACACTCAGCGCGGTTGCAATGGGTGGTCACGTATTTCTTGACGGCGTCGGATTAGGTGTTGCATTTCAAGTAAGTAATTCACTCGGTTTTGCAGTTTTCCTCGCAGTAGTAGTCCACGCATTTAGCGATGGCCTCAACACTGTTTCATTACTTGTAAAAAGTGGAAACTGGAATAAGAACAGCAAGTGGTTATTGGTTCTAGATGGTGCAGCTCGTTTAGGTGGTGCAGCACTCGGTACGTATTTAGTACTCAATGAATCTTGGATGGCGATTTATCTTGCACTCTTCTCTGGATTTGTTATTTACATTGCAACGTCTCATATTTTGCCAGAAGCACATTCACGCCACCCATCCCGATGGACATTAGCTGCAACCACAGCTGGCGTTGTGATTATGTGGTTCGTCGTAGCTAATTCTTAAGCTTTTCCAAATCTTCTTTCTCGCTTGTTGTACTCCTCAATCGCTCTCCACAAAGTCTTGCGTGTGACATCTGGCCACAGAACATCCATGAAAACCATCTCTGCATAGACAGATTGCCATGGCAAGAAATTGCTAGTGCGTTGCTCTCCTGATGAACGCAAGAACAAATCCACATCGCGCATAGTTGGCGAATCTAAATACTTAGCAAAGGTTTTTTCAGTAATTGCATCTGCTCTTATCTTGCCCCGCTTCACATCGCGAGCAAGCTCTGTTGCTGCATCGACAATCTCGGAGCGACCACCATAATTGACGCACATATTAAGTGTTAAAACTTTATTCTTCTTCGTTAGATCTTCTGCTTCTTCGAGCTCTGCAATAACGCTTGACCATAATCTCTTTGGTCTTCCAACCCAGCGAACACGCACACCCATTGCATTCATCTCATCACGGCGGCGACGAATAACATCGCGATTAAATCCCATTAAGAACTTCACTTCATCGGGAGATCTGCGCCAGTTCTCTGTTGAAAATGCATAAGCACTTATCTCTTTAACACCGTATTCAATTGCACCTTGAACAACATCAAAGAGTGCGGCTTCTCCTGCTTCGTGGCCAGCGGTGCGTGGTAATCCGCGTTCTTTTGCCCAGCGACCATTGCCATCCATAACGATTGCAACGTGCTCTGGAATATTCATACGCGCTCCACGATTGGCAGTGAACGCAATCCGCGCTCTAGGTGCCATTGTAAATAAGCGGCAATTAATCCACTAGCTTCTCGACGATTTTTTCCTTCGCTCTTATTAGCACTCTCCCAATCACTACTTAACAGAGCTGCCATTAATTCAAGAGTCTCTGGTTGAGGTGTGGCACATGCAGATGGGCGACAATCAAGACAGACAGATCCACCACCAACTAAAGAAAAGTATCTGTGTGGCCCAGGTGTTCCACAACGCGAACAATCTGTCATCGATGGTGCGTATCCACCGAGTGCCAGAGAGCGCAATAAGAATGCATCTAAAACAAGAGCTGGGTCATAGCGATCATCACAGAGTGCTTTCATAGCACCAACAACTAAGTGAAACTCTTGCACTGCTGGTTCGCGCTCTTGCGCCGTAAATCTTTCAGATGTTTCTAATATCGCTGAAGCAATTGTCCAGCGTTGATAATCATCTGTGATTGCTTCACCATAATTTCTTAAGGCTTCTACTTGCGTGACTGTGTCAAAAGTTTTTCCGATGTGCATCTGAATATCTACGTGGCTGCCTGGTTCTAAGCGCGCACCGAATTTAGACATTGTGCGACGAACGCCCTTTGCGACTCCGCGTACACGTCCGTGTTCGCGAGTAAGCATGGTGATGATGCGATCTGCTTCGCCTAATTTCTGCGTGCGCAAGATGATTGCCTCATCGCGATACAAGCTCATGCAGGCAAAGGTACTGGTGGCAACTATCTAATTGCGCGATTTATTGCAGACACGACGGCTTTAAGTGATGCCGTTGTGGTGTTTGGATCGATTCCAACACCCCAGAAGGTTTCGCCATTAATTGAGCACTCGAGGTAAGCCGCAGCCGATGCATCTCCGCCAGCGGATAATGCGTGCTCGAAATAATCCAAAACTTTTACATCAACACCATATGCCTGCAAGATATTGCAAAATGCTGCAATTGGTCCGTTTCCGGTGCCGACTAGTTTTTTAGCTTCGCCACGATCAAGAAGTGTTACTTCAAGATTTACATCTTCATCAAGCACGGATGTTTGTGAAAGCCCCTTTAATCTAAAGCGACCCCATGGTGCATCCTGGGTTGGCAAGTACTCATCTTCAAAGACATTCCAGAGTTGATCAGCTGTTACTTCTCCGCCTTGTTCATCTGTCATGGTCTGAACTACGCGACTAAGTTCGATCTGTAAACGGCGTGGAAGATCTAAATGATGTTCATTCTTCATCATGTATGCAACGCCGCCCTTGCCTGATTGCGAGTTAACGCGAATCACAGCTTCATAAGAACGACCAATATCTTTTGGATCAATTGGCAAGTAAGGAACAGCCCATGTGAATTCATCGACGTGCTTTCCAGCAGCCTGCGCATCACGCTCTAGATGTTCGAAGCCTTTTTTAATTGCATCTTGGTGTGAACCAGAAAACGCTGTAAAGACAAGGTCGCCACCGTATGGATGGCGTTCAGGTACACGTAGTTGGTTTGCGTATTCAACGGTGCGGCGAACTTCTTCAATGTTTGTGAAATCAATCATTGGATCAATTCCGTGGCTAACTAAGTTAAGCCCAAGTGTTACTAGGCAAACATTTCCTGTGCGTTCGCCGTTCCCGAAGAGCGTTCCTTCGATGCGATCTGCGCCGGCCAAGTAACCAAGTTCGGCAGCAGCAACGCCGGTACCGCGGTCATTATGTGGGTGCAGCGAAACGATTACGTTTTCACGATTATTTAAATTACGGCACATCCACTCAATAGAGTCCGCGTAAATATTTGGAGTAGCCATCTCAACAGTTGCAGGAAGATTCATGATTGTCTTCCACTGCGGTGTTGGTTTCCAGACATCATTGACTGCGTTGCAGACTTCAACTGCAAACTCTAATTCGGTACCTGTATATGACTCAGGTGAATACTCAAATGAAACCTTTGTCTCTGGCACCGTTGGCACAAGGTCAAGGCACATCTTTGCGCCATCTGTTGCAATCTTCTTGATTCCCTCTTTATCGAGGCCGAAAACAACGCGACGCTGCAAAGTAGATGTTGAGTTGTACAGGTGAACGATTGCTTGCTTTGCACCTTTAATTGATTCGAAGGTACGTTCAATAAGCGGTTGGCGTGCCTGAGTAAGAACTTGAATGATGACGTCATCAGGAATCAAGCCTTCTTCAATGATCTTTCGAACGAAGTCAAAATCAGTTTGGCTCGCACTAGGGAAACCCACTTCGATTTCTTTATAACCCATGGCAACCAAAAGATTAAACATCGCTAATTTGCGTGGCGTGTCCATTGGATCAATAAGCGCTTGGTTGCCATCTCGTAAATCAACGGACGACCATTTTGGTGCCTTTGTCATCTTCTTATCAGGCCATGTGCGATCGTGAAGATCTACAGGGATAAATGATGAGTATCGATGCGCACGCATCGATGAAGGTTTTTGTTCTGGGAAATTCATTTTAAAACTCCTTATTAGTTACGGGATTTGTCTAATTAACCGGCACGACAAACCCCGCGGCGAGGGGACCGATTATTTGGCCCCGCCACGGCAGCTAAGGAGGAGGCTGCGAAGTGTCATGTGTAAATGGTAACCCCAGCGTGCGTTTTCGAGCAAGTAAAGTTCTAAACTCACGCGTATGGCCAACTTCGAAACACAACTAATAGCACTCATTGACTCTGCCAATGAAATTTGCGGCGTTGCAGAAAAATCAGGACGCAGCAATGAGTACGACGGTTCAGAGTGGACGCCCGCAATTATCTTGGGACACATCGTAGATGTTGATAAAGAAGTATGGATGGCACGTTTTGAAATGATGCGACAAGCACAATCATCTGGTGCACCAATTCCACAATTGCAATGGTGGGAACCAGATGCAGTGATAACAGCAGAAAAATACTCAACTCAAAGTTTTGAAGAAGCACGCACTAAGTTACTTGCAAGCAGAGAGTCAATGGTTTCTTACCTAAAGAATCTCGGCGTGCAAGAGCGAGTGGCGGCAGCAGAACACCGCACATTCGGTCTAATTACTATTGAATCAATGCTCCAAGTGATTTTAGATCACGACAAGGAGCATCAAGCATCCCTTACGGAATAAGGGTGTTGGCAAATATTTGCCAAGCAAGTGCTGATTTAGCAACCAGTGAGAGCGTGATGTATGTGCGCTCTCCACGAAGATAATCAGACCACTTGCCAACCTTCTTGTATTGCAACCACTGCACGAGTGCGAATGAATTGAAGAACAAGAAAATTGTTAAGACAACAATGTAAACAAACGTTGGGGCCTTAGCTTCACTTGGTCCACCGATTGCAAATACGTGAAAGAGAAGCGCAATCCAAGGAACGATTCCTGTGATGCAACCGAAGATAAATGGAAGCCATCCGCCATTGCCTGGCTGCTCGTACTTCTCTTGAAGCCAACCAAATAAAATCATTGATGCGTTAACGCCGAAGATTGAAATAATCGCGGAAATCTCAGAAACACCAGTTACTTGTGCGATGAGTACGATCATTACTGATGAGCTAATTGAGTATTCGACCCAGCGGAAGTAATTGCGCTTTTGGGCTAGGCCTGCTGAATAACGTGGAAAAAATTTTGGGCTTGCAACGATGAAGTGAGCCAGAGCGGAAAGTCCCAAGAAGATTGCAACTGTTAAACCAATCGGAGTGTTAAAGAGAACAACAGGTTCGGCATACGTTGATCCTGGAGGACCAGACATGTATTTAGCAGTAATCGGTAGTGAAAAGTCACTGCTAAGTGCAAGGACTGCAACCATTTGCAGTAAGTGGAAAACACCGGCGATGATGTTTGTGCGACGAAGTCCTGCTGATGTGATTTCTTTACTCATAGGGACAAATTTATCCCACCAAGTGTTAAAGAACTGGGATATACCTATCTAATTCGTAGGCACTTACTTGTCGGCGATAGTCCTGCCATTCAGCACGCTTATTGCGCAGCACGTATTCGAATACATGCTCTCCCAACGTTTCGCGCACTAGCTCGCTCTTTTCCATGGCAGAAATCGCTTCGTTGAGATTAGTTGGCAAGGTCTGCAAATCATTAGATGCCGACAGCTCATAATTCTTTTCAATTCCCTTAAGGCCCGCTGCGATCATGACGGCGTATGCCAGGTATGGATTGCAGGCAGAATCTGGTGATCTAAATTCGATGCGTGTGGAGTTTTCTTTTCCTGGTTTATACATCGGCAAACGCACTAATGCTCCGCGATCACTTGGTCCCCAGTTAACGAGTGCCGGTGCTTCACCGCCACCATGTAAACGTTTGTATGAATTAACCCATTGATTTGTCACAGCAGTTATTTCTGGAGCATGAGTCAAGATGCCAGCGATAAATGAGCGACCGATTTTAGATAAATTAAAATCTGCCTTTGGATCATAGAAAGCGTTCTCTTCACCTTTAAAGAGTGACACGTGCGTATGCATTCCGCTGCCAGGATGGTCAGTAAATGGCTTTGGCATGAAGGATGCGTAGAAACCTTGATCGAGTGCAACTTCTTTGATGACGTGGCGAAATGTCATGATGTTATCTGCAGTGCTTAGCGCATCTGCATCTCGCAAATCGATTTCTTGTTGTCCTGGTCCACCTTCGTGGTGGCTAAATTCGACGGAGATTCCCATTGCTTCAAGCAACGTAATTGCTTGGCGTCTAAAGTCATGGCCAACAACTGCAGGTGTGTGATCGAAGTATCCGCCTTGATCAACAGGCACAGGAGCTTCACCTTTTTCAGGGCGTGTTTTAAATAAGAAGAATTCGATTTCAGGATGGGTGTAACAGGTATAACCCATCTGTGCTGCTTTGTTTAATGTGCGACGTAGAACATTTCGTGGGTCGCCAGGAGATGGCGAACCATCTGGCATTGTGATGTCACAAAACATTCGAGCAGCACCTGGTGCTTCTGTGCGCCATGGCAAGATTGAAAATGTTGCAGGATCTGGCTTTGCCAACATATCTGACTCTGTTACGCGAGCAAATCCTTCGATTGCAGAACCATCAAAACCAATTCCTTCGGCAAATGCGTTCTCTAGTTCAGCAGGTGCAATAGCTACTGATTTTAAAAAGCCCAAAACATCTGTGAACCACAAACGTACGAATCTGATGTTGCGTTCTTCAAGAGTTCGGATAACGAACTCTTGCTGCTTAGACATTTCTTGTTCTGGGGCCATGTGCAGATGGTGCCAAAGCCGCGTTACGGCTGTGTTACAAAATTACGCTTCGCTCCAGCGTGAAGTCATCGGCAAGCGGCGATCTTTTCCAAATGCACGGGCTGAAACCTTGGTGCCAGGTGGATATTGGCGGCGCTTGTATTCGGCCTTATCCACTAATCCAATAACGCGCATAACTAGTGCGCTATCAAAACCTGCTGCAATCAATGCAGCAGAGCCTTCATCTCCATCAACGTAGCGTGTGAGGAGTTGGTCTAATAATTCATACTCTGGCAAAGAATCAGAGTCCTTTTGATCTGGACGCAATTCAGCGCTCGGCTCTTTTTCAATAGAGCGAACAGGAATCGGTGCAACTTCGCCTCGAGAAATAGCTTGGTCGTTTCGCCATCTAGCTAGCGCCCACACATCTGTCTTATAAATATCTTTAATCGGAGCAAATCCGCCGACAGCGTCTCCATACAAAGTTGAGTACCCAACTGCGAGTTCGGACTTATTGCCGGTAGCTAAAACAAGGTGGCCTTCTTGATTTGAAATCCCCATCAGAGTTGTTCCGCGAACACGGGCTTGAATGTTTTCTGCAGCCAATCCTTTAAGGGTTATGGATTGCATAAATGATTCGACCATTGGCTCGATTTCAACTGTGCGAAAGTGAATTCCAGTATTTGCTGCAAAGGCAGTGGCATCTTCGACAGAGTGATCCGATGAATATTTACTTGGCATAGCAACACCGTTGACGCACTTGGCGCCCAAAGCATCAACTGCGATTGCTGCCACAAGGGCTGAATCAATTCCCCCAGATAGGCCGACGACTACGGATCTAAATTTGTTCTTGGCAACATAATCACGAAGACCCATGACGAGTGCGTTCCAGATTTCTTGGTGATCGCTCATGCGCGCAGCAATTGCTGGTGCGACAGATCCCGCAGCCTCTAGGCCACTTTCTGAAATCACAACATCTGGCTTTGAAGTTTGTGTTGCGGCTTGAATATCGACGACAAGTAATTGGTCTTCAAATTGTGCGGCGCGAGAAATTATGGCGCCCTTAGAATCAACCACGATGGTGTCGCCATCAAAGACCAAGTCATCTTGGCCACCAGTCATATTGACGTATGCAAGTGGTGCGCCAACTTCTGTGGCTCGCTTTTGCACCAGGGCTAATCGCACATCATCTTTATTGCGTTCATACGGCGAACCATTTGGCACTAGGACAAGACCAGGTTTTCTGGATGCAAGATCTGCTAGTGAGTGCCAGATGTCTTCGCAGATTGCGATACCTATATCTACGCCCTTGACTCGAACCACCAGCGTTGAGTCCCCAGGTACGAAGTTTCTGAACTCATCAAAGACGCCGTAATTTGGCAAGTGGCGTTTTGTATACGTAGCTACGACCTGTGACCCATGGATAACTGCCACTTTATTCTGCGGAGCACCCGATGCTGATTCATCGAGATAGCCGATGACCGAAACAATTGCGGGATCAAGAGCCGATACAACTTCTGCTAAAGCCTTTTTGCTTGCACTTCTAAAGGATGCGCGCATCGCAAGATCTTCGACGGGATAACCGGTAAGAACCATTTCGGGAAAAACAATGACATCAGCGGCTGCGGATACTGCTTCTTTTGTGTATTGAGTAATGAGGGCAGCATTGCCGGCGAGATCACCAACTGTTGGGTTGATCTGTGCCAGTGCTACGCGCAACTTCATACGTTAAGCCTACTTCCAGTACCATTACTCGTGTACCCAGGGACTTCGTATGAAGCCTTGAGGCTGGAGGTCTTTTCATGGAATCCCTATATGGCGGAGCCACGCATCGTCGCGTCACGATTGCTGATTTAGCCGATGCCAAAGTGCGCGGCGAAAAGTGGCCGATGCTTACATCCTATGAAGAGATGACCGCTTCGATATTTGATGAAGCCGGAATCCCTGTCCTGCTAGTTGGCGATAGCGCCGGCAATAACTTCTTAGGTTTTGAAAACACAATCCCTGTGACAGTCGATGAAATGATTCCATTGGTGCGAGCTGTTGTCCGCGGTTCAAGGCGCGCAATGGTTGTTGCAGATTTACCATTTGGTTCATATGAAGAATCACCAGAACAAGCCCTTGCAACATCAACCCGATTCTTTAAGGAATCAGGTGCGATGGCGGTAAAGATTGAAGGCGCTCGCATTGCAACTGTTGAAAAATTAGTGGCTACCGGAATCCCCGTTATGGGCCACCTCGGATTTACACCGCAATCACTGCATCAATTAGGTGGATATAAAGTCCAGGGCAGAACTGATGGAGATGCCATATTTGACGCTGCGAAAGCCCTAGAAAAGGCCGGGGTCTTTGCAATTGTTCTCGAGTTAGTGCCAGCGGATTTAGCTGCACGAATTACTAAAGAGTTATCAATTCCAACCGTTGGAATCGGCGCCGGTGTTGATTGCGATTCGCAAGTATTGGTCTGGACGGATCTGATGGGTATCACTAAGAACCCACCGAAGTTGGCCAAGGCGTACCGCAATCTGCGTACCGAAATGCTCGATGCCACTAAAGAGTGGGCCGGCGATGTTGCGGCTTCTCGTTTCCCCGGTACTGAACAGAGCTTCAAATAATTAAGGATTGACCCGGCGCCTTCGATAATTACCGAAGGTCTGAACTAGGTATTTATGGTCAGATTACTGGCGAGTTTTTTTGCCAAAATTGAGAAAATTTCGGTCCGAAATGCGCAAAATTGCGGCTTGGATACCGAAAATCCGCACTTCGGTGCAAAAAAACGGCGATGAAAAGTAATTTCGGCGAAAAATTACCCAATTTTTTTAATTTGCACATCGATTTTTTTACCGAAATGCACAAAATAATTAAAAAATTAATTTGCGACACGCGCTATCTTTTTTAACAAATTGACTGGCATTACGGAGCAATTCCAGTCACACTTATCCACGAACAGGTTTGGGTGACGGATCCGAACCATTCCGAATGGAGAAATACGTGGCTGCAGCTAAGAAATCTGCTCCAAAGCGTCGCAAGAAGGCCGCTGCTAAATCAGCAGCACCAAAGCGTCGCCGTAAGAAGGCTGCTACATCAGCAGCTCCAAAGCGTCGTCGTAAGAAGGCTGCTGCAAAGAAGGCAGCTCCAAAGCGTCGTCGTAAGAAGGCAGCTGCTAAGAAGGCAGCTCCAAAGCGTCGTCGTAAGAAGGCAGCTGCTGGTGCAGCTCCAAAGCGCCGCCGTCGCAAGAAGGCAGCAGCAAAGTAAGCATTTCGCTTATTAAAAAAGCCCGCCACGAAAGTGGCGGGCTTTTTTGCTTTCTAAAAACAAATCAAATATTCCTCAAGTAAATCTCAAATTAATCTAGATCTGACTTTCTTAACTCATTACCAACTCGATCAAATATCTCAGCAAGCACAGCCTGATCAGCCTTTGTTAAGTGATCAACAAATCGCGAGCGCACACTGGCCACATGATCAGGGGCGGCGGCCACAATTGCTCTCCAGCCCTTCGGTGTCATCACTGCAAAGTATCCGCGCTTATCAACTGGGCATGCTTCGCGCTTTACCCAACCCTCTTTCTCCATCACTTTCATTCGATGAGAAAGGCGGGACCTGGACAACATTGCAACATCTGCTAACTCGCTCATGCGCATTCTGCGATCTGGAGCGTCACTGAGTTGGGCCAAGATTTCATAATCAGCCATAGAAACATCATGAGGAGCTAAGTCTGAATCCAGAGCTTCAAGTAATCGACGGCTGGCAATGATGTATCGACGCCAGGCTTTCATCTCAGATGGATTGAGCCATTTAGGTGTTGTAGCGTCTGCCATAGAGATAATGGTACGCGAGAAGTTGAACTTTCAACTACTTGAAAACTCAGGAGCAAAGCGACGATGGCATTGAAAAGCGGCATAGATCTGACACACGTTGATCCATCTTTTGCACCAGGTGATGATTTATATCGGCACTTAAATGGTGGCTGGCTTAAGTCTCACCAGATTCCGGCAGATCGCGCATCCGATGGGGTTGCATATGCGCTCCACGATGAAGCCGAAGCTCAGGTCCGTGAAATTATCGAAGGCGCCCACGCACAAGCTGGCGACAATGGCGATGCCCAAAAGATTGGCGATCTGTACCGCTCATTTATGAACACCGAAGCCATCGAAAAACTTGGTTCTACTCCCCTGGCTGATGATCTTTCAGCCATCGATGCAATCTCATCTGTTTCCGATTTCATTTCGACCATGTCCAGCCTTGAGATGAAGGGTGTTGGCGGAATTTTCGGTGCCTCCATTTATACAGATGCCATGGATTCAGATACCAACATTATTTACTTAAGCCAGGGCGGGTTGTCCCTGCCTGATGAGTCGTACTACCGCGAAGAACAGTACGCCCCGATCCGCGAAGCTTTTGTCGACCACGTTGTAAAAATGTTTGCCTTAGCTGGCATCACAGTTTCTGCAGCAGATGCTGGTGCAATTTTGGCACTTGAAACATCTATTGCTGCTTGCCACTGGGATCAAGTCCGTGATCGCGATGCAACCCTTACATATAACAAACACACTCGCGCCGAATTAGAAAAACTTGCACCGGCACTTGATTTCCCATTATGGCTAAAGAGCGGCGAAGTCCCAACAAAAGCATTTGAAACCGTCATCGTTCGCGAACCAGATTTCTTCTCAGGAGTTTCAGCGCTACTAGAAAAATTTGATCG
>JAIYBJ010000039.1 GCA_027488575.1 Streptomycetaceae bacterium
CGCTGATCTCCGTATGGAAGATTCTTTGCCATCTGCAATGCTCTGTGATCTAGTCCAATGAACTTAAGAAGCTCATGAGCTTTTTCCATGCTCGCAGCTTCATCACGGCGGCTACGTGGTACGCCGAATAAAGATCCAATAAGTCCTGACTTATTAAGTGAATCGGCAGCTGTTGCTACGTTTTCAACAGCTGTCATGTCCCCAAACAAGCGAATGTTCTGGAATGTGCGACCGAGTCCTTTACGTGCAATCTTGTATGGACGAAGTCCAAGAACTGATTCGCCATCAACGATTACATCACCTGATGTTGGTGCGTAGTAGCCAGTGACAATATTGAAAACAGTTGTTTTGCCCGCACCATTTGGACCAATAAGGGCAGCTATTTCGCCCTCGTTGACATGAAGATTTACCTTGTTCAGAGCTGTGACTCCACCGAAGTTAACGAGTATGTCTTGCACTTCAAGTAGTTTCTTTGTCATTTGCTCTTCTCCTGAAACTTCTCACGCTTTTGACGAGGCAATAGTCCGTTAGGACGAATGTTCATCATGACAACCATCAATAAACCAAAGAAAACGATTCGATAATCACTCAAGAAACGTAGCTTCTCGGGGATATATCCAAGGATTACAGCGCCAACAATTACGCCCCAAATATTTCCCATACCGCCGAATACCACGCAGGCAAGGATCATGATGGAAAGATTGAGTGTGAATAGTTCTGGCTGGATCGAACGAATTTGTGAAGCATAAACAGCTCCTGCAAGGCCACCAACTGCGCCACCGATAATGAATGCCCACAACTTGTATTTCAAAGTTGCGACACCCATGAATTCGGCAACGTCTTCATCCTCACGAATCGCTTCCCACGCGCGTCCAGGCTTTCTATGTGAAAGTCGGATAACACCCCAAATAACGAGTAACAACATAGTAAGAGTTAGCCAGTAATACGGACGCGGATCATTAACTGTAAATTCCATACCAAAGATTGCTGTCGGTCCTTCGATGTCAGTTAAACCACTGGACCCACCAATAGCTTCGGTATTCACCGCCACAATTCTGACGATCTCTCCGAAGCCCAGAGTAATGATTGCAAGGTAATCACCACGCAAACGCAGCGCTGGAAGTCCCAGGATTACACCTGCCAACATTGCAAATCCCATTGCGAATGGAAGTGTTTCCCAAAAGTTTAATGATGTTCGGTTGCTAAAGACGGCCTGGGTGTAGGCACCTATGGCAAAGAACGCAACATAGCCCAGATCTAAGATTCCTGATTTACCAACCACAACGTTTAGTCCCACTGCCATCAAACTAAACATGATGAGTGGATAAAAAAGAACTGAATCAAATGATGTTTCAGGAGTGTCGATGATCGGATTATTGAGCATAGGCAAGGCAAAGAAGAGACCAATCAGAACAACTCGGAAAATTGTGCGCTGAGCCGCATTGGCTCCTTCCCACCAATCACCAAACTTAGTTCGTAAATTCAAAGACGATTTTGTAGTCTTAGTCATAATCAAACTCTCGCCTTCTGTAACGCTTCGCCAAACAAACCTGTTGGCTTAATTAGTAAGACCAGAACAAGAATTACGAAAGTTACAACATCACGCCAGTTATATCCGAGAACGGCTGATGTGTATTGTTGTATGAGTCCAAGTGCGAATGAGCCATAGAGGGCGCCCTTTACGTTTCCGATACCGCCGAGAACTGCAGCGGTGAACGCTGAGATACCAACGAGGAAACCAACATTAGCTTTAGTTGTTTCGTAAAAGACCATATAGAAAGCTGAACCAACACCAGCCAAGACTCCACCCAGCAAAAATGTGTATGAAATGATTCTATTGACGTTAACACCCATCAAAATTGCTGTGCGCTCATCTTGTGAGACCGCTCGAATTCCAAGACCGAGTTTCGTGTGATTGATAATTCGATTGAGGAAGAAGAAAATTATTGCCGCACCCACAATTACGAGAACTTTATCTGCTGATAGGTACAAAGAGCCCCATGTGAAAAATGGGTCTTTGTTAATAAGACGTGGAAAATCTAAATTTTTGGAGTCCGAGATAATTCGGAAAACCTCGGTGAGCACAAAGGATGCTCCGATAGCAGAAATCAGCGAGCTGAGTCGACTCGCATTCATGTTTCGTAATCTGCGATAAGCAACGATTTCGAGCAATACTGCGGAGCCGCCACTTACAAGCGCAGCAACTGTTGCGAGCAGTAAGAAAATACCAATGAACTTAATAAGCGGTAGAGGATCTTCGTAACCTGTAAATCCAAATTGCAAAATGACGAAGTACACAGCCATTGTGCCGATCATAAAAATTTCAGAGTGCGCGAAGTTAATCAAGCGCAGTACGCCATACACCAAGGTGTAACCGAGAGAGATCAGAGCATAAATCGCTCCAACTACGATCCCGTCTAAACCGAGTGACCAAAAATTTGTTATTAATATTGAAAAATCCACTTTTTATCCTTCTGGTTATTGCGATGCGTGGCAGGCACCCGAAAGCACCTGCCACGCATTGCTAATTGATGTTAGACAAATTCAGCTTATGAAAGCTTCTTTACCCAAACCATCTTTCCATTCTTGATTGTGTACTGGTTCATCACGATCTTGTCTGGATCTCCAGTTGCTGAGAATGAAATTGTTGAACCGACAGCCTTAACAACTGCAGTGTCTAGCCAGTCTGCTAGAGCTGCGCGAGTTGTCTTTCCAGCCTTAACGCCTTGTGTGAATACATAAGCTGCGTTGTAAGCCTCTAGTGTGTAGAGACCGTGTTCGCGATTGAACTTAGCCTTGTATTCCTTAGCTAGAGCTGGTGCAACCTTGTCCATTGGCTCTCCTGGAGCTGTGAGGTATGTACCTTCAGCGTTGCGCTTAGCAAGCTTGATGTACTCACCATCTAGAACTCCGTCACCTGCGATGAATGCAACCTTCTTTGTTGCAGGATTATCGCGTAGTGCCTTGATGAAGATTGCAGCTTCTGGGTAGTAACCACCATAGAACACTGCTGTTGCCTTTGCCTTTGCAACCTTTGCAACAACAGATGTGAAGTTAGTTGTTCCTTCTGTAACACCATCAGTACCTACGATGATCTTTGATGCATTCTTCTTCACGATTGTTGCAAGACCCTTACCGTATGCAGTTGCATCATCAACAACGAATAGCTTTGACTTCAAGCCAATTGCGATTTGTGCAAGAGCTGGTCCCTGTACAAGGTCAGAACCTACGACACGGTGGAAGTAAGGAGACTTATTTGTAAGAGCTGGGTTTGTTGCTGATGGTGAAATAACTGGAACTCCGCCGCCATCATAAATTGGCATTGCGTTGATTGTTTCACCTGAGTACATGCCGCCGACTACGCCGAGTGCGCACTCATCTGCTACAACCTTCGCTGCAAGAGCTGGTGACTTTGCACCTGATGCTTCTGTATCAATTGCATCATATGCAAGCTTTGTCTTTGGGCTTGTCGCGTTGTACTTATCAATTGCAAGCTTCACTCCGTTGTACTCATTGATACCAGTCTCAGCGTATGGACCAGTTAATGCGCCTTGGAAGTAGATCTTTAGGTCGCCACCGCAAGCAGCAAACGCACTTGGAGCAACAGCAACTGTTAATCCAAGAGCAACAGCTGAAGCAGAAACGATAGAGATGATCTTTTTCATGTATTGCCTTTCCTGTTCTTGTGTCCCGGGACAGGGAGATGAGAAGGGTAATGGCAAGGGGTGCATTCAGACAATATGAAAGCGAGCGTGAAAGATAACGGAGAGATTACGTTTTGAGCGGTTATTTGCCCTCAGGGACGGCGCTGGGCGAGATGACTGCCTCGGCTACTGCCTTCATGCTCAGGCGTCGATCCATGGCGGCTCTCTGAATCCACGAGAAGGCTTCGGGCTCGGAAAGGTTGAGGGCTTGCATCAAAATGCCCTTAGCTTTGTCAACTAATTTTCGAGTTTCTAAACGTTCGTGTAAATCTGCTACTTCTTCTGCGAGTGATTTCATCTGAGTATGTCTGCTGATTGCAATTTCGATAGATGGAATTAAATCATTGATAGTAAATGGCTTAACAACGTAGGCCATGACACCAGCATCGCGTGCGCGATCGACAAGTTCTCGCTGGCTAAATGCTGTGAGCATTAAAACTGGCGCAATAGAGATAATTTCTTCAGCAGCGGATATTCCATCTAGTACTGGCATCTTTACATCGAGTATCGCTAAATCTGGTTTGTGCATCTTTGCCAATTCAATTGCTTCTGCGCCATTAGTTGCTTGCGCAACAACTTCGTAACCAGATTCAGTGAGCATTTCTACTAAATCCATACGAATCAGCGCTTCATCTTCTGCGACCAAGATTCGTATTGTGCTCATGTGCCCCGAGTCGGATTCGAACCGACACTATGCAGTGTTTGAGACTGCCCTCTCTACCGTTGGAGTACCGAGGCGCGGTTAAAGTCTAACGCGCAAAGTGAATCGGTGAAAATGTAAGCGTGATTAGCGATAGCCAGGGGCCACACCAGCGACGGCGTCACCAACTATATGTACGCGCATTGCATTCGTTGATCCTGGAATTCCTGGAGGTGAACCGGCAACAATCATCACGTTTTCGCCCTTTTTTGCGCGACCGCTCTGAATCAAAACTGTATCTACTAACTTAACCATGTCATCTGTGTGCTTAACCATTTCGGTAATCATGGGTTCGACACCCCATGTGAGCGCCAGACGGTTATATGTTCCAACTTCTGGCGTCAGAGCCAAGATAGGAATTGGCGAACGAAGACGTGACATTCGGCGCGCAGAATCTCCACTTTGTGTAAAGGCAACTAAGTATTTAGCTTCAACAATTGCACCAACTTCTGTGGCCGCCTTTGTAATTGCTCCACCCTTTGTTCGTGGTGAATTAATGATTGGACGAATGCGTTCTAGTCCGCCTTCTTCTGTTTTTTGAATAATGCGAGCCATAGTTTCAACTGCTTCAATCGCAAATTCTCCAACACTGGTTTCACCCGAAAGCATCAAAGCATCGGCGCCATCCAAAACGGCGTTGGCACAATCTGTGGCTTCAGCGCGAGTAGGACGCGAATTTGTAATCATCGAATCCAACATTTGTGTTGCAACGATGACTGGCTTTGCAGCATCTCGAGCAAGTTCGATGCAGTGCTTTTGAACGAGTGGAACATCTTCGATTGGAAGTTCAACGCCCAGATCACCGCGAGCAACCATGATGCCATCGAATGCTGCAACGATGCCTTCAAGGTTGGCAACTGCCTGTGGCTTTTCAATCTTTGCAATAACTGGAACGCGAATTCCTTCTTCATCCATGATGCGATGTACATCTTTAATGTCATCAGCGCTTCGGACAAATGAGAGGGCAATAAAATCGGCTCCGGCTTTTAATCCCCAACGCAAGTCATCAATATCTTTTTCGGATAACGCTGGTACAGAGACAGCAACGCCGGGCAAATTAATTCCCTTATTGTTGCTAACAGCTCCTGGCTCAATAACCTTGGTAACGACATCGGTCTTTGTAACTGATGTAACTTCTACGGTTACTTTTCCATCATCGATCAGGATGCGATCTCCTGGTTTGCAATCCCCCGGCAATCCTTTGTACGTAGTTCCTACGCGATCTTTTGTACCTTCAATTTCATCAATAGTGATTGTGAAAACATCGCCACGTGATAACTCGTGAGGACCATTAGCAAAACGGGCTAATCGAATCTTGGGTCCCTGTAGATCAACTAAAACAGCAATGGGAACTCCAGCTTTTGCAGCAGCGTTTCTGACTGCATCCATTCTGCTCTGGTGGTCGGCATACGATCCGTGTGAGAGATTAAGGCGAGCCATATTCATTCCAGCGGCGATTAATTGCTCAACTTTTCCATCAGCCTCAACTGCGGGACCCATTGTGCAAACTATTTTCGCGTGGCGCATAGCATTACCCTATCTATAAAAGAAGCGGTCGGGCAGTTGGAAGAATTGGTGCATGCAACTGAGATTTTTCTTCAGTCAAATAAGTATCAACTGCAGCGGCTGCGCTTCGACCTTCAGCGATAGCCCACACAATAAGTGATTGACCGCGTCCAGCATCTCCTGCAACGAATACGCCTTCTGCTGTTGTTTGGAAGTTTGCATCGCGCTTAATGTTTCCGCGATCATCTAGTTCTACTTCTAGTTGGTTAATAAGTGCATTTTGTTCTGGACCAGTGAAACCCATGGCCAAGAATGCAAATTGCGCAGGTATTTCTCGTTCTGTACCTGGGACTGGCGAGAATTTTCCATCTTTAAACTCAGTTTCAACGATCTTTAGTGCTCGTAGATTTCCATCGGAATCACCTAAGAACTCTTCGGTGCTTACTGAGAAAATTCGATTGTCGGACTCTTCGTGCGCACTGGAAACTCTAAAAATCATTGGATACATCGGCCATGGTGCATTAGATGGGCGTTCGTTTGTTGGACGCGGCATAATTTCTAATTGCGTAACGGATTTAGCTCCTTGGCGAATTGCGGTACCTAGACAATCAGCACCAGTATCTCCTCCACCTAAAATAATTACATCTTTACCTTCAACATTTATTGGTCGCTCTGTTATTTCGCCGAGTGCTTCTTTGTTGCCCCAAGGCAAATACTCCATTGCTTGATAGATGCCCTTGAAGTCACGCCCAGCAATATTGAGATCGCGCCATTGAGTTGCTCCAACTGCCAAGACCACTGCGTCATAACGAGAGCGAAGTTGTGCACCAGTTAAGTCAACGCCAACATTTACTCCAGGTCTAAAGCGAGTACCTTCTTTTTCCATCTGGACGAGTCTGCGGTCAACAATATGTTTTTCCATCTTGAACTCTGGAATTCCATAGCGAAGCAATCCGCCAATTTTGTCTGCGCGCTCATAAACAGCAACGGTGTGGCCTGCTCTAGTTAGTTGTTGCGCAACTGCAAGCCCTGCAGGACCCGAGCCAATTACTGCAACAGTCTTGCCCGATAGACGATCTGGTGGCAAAGGTTTTACATTCGATGCACCAAAGGCTTCTTCAATTGTTCTAAGTTCTACTTGTTTGATTGTGACAGCATCTGCATTTATGCCGACGACGCATGCTGTTTCACATGGCGCTGGGCAGAGGCGACCCGTGAACTCTGGAAAGTTATTTGTTGCATGCAAGCGATCGATAGCGGCTTCTTTATCTGAACGCCACATTAAGTCATTCCACTCTGGAATGAGATTTCCTAATGGGCAACCTTGATGACAGAACGGAATGCCGCAATCCATGCAACGCCCGGCTTGCTTCTGTAAGTGTTCGAAACTTTGTGGCTCATACACTTCGTTCCAGTCTTTGATACGAACATCAACTGGGCGACGCTTAGGCAGCTCGCGTGGAGTCGATAAAAATCCCTTTGGATCAGCCAAGTGA
Source organism: Streptomycetaceae bacterium (assembly GCA_027488575.1). Classification (GTDB taxonomy): domain Bacteria; phylum Actinomycetota; class Actinomycetes; order Nanopelagicales; family Nanopelagicaceae; genus Planktophila. The sequence continues at coordinate 7,407 of JAIYBJ010000039.1, forward strand.
AGCCACCTCCATTACATATTGATCTACAGGCAAACCTTCGCGATTGGCTTTTTCGATTGCACCAAGTACTCGCGCATAATCGCGTGGCATAATCAATGAAATTCGAGAGAGCGCTTTGTCCCAATCCGCCAGAAGTTCGTGCGCGACTTCAGAACCTGTTTCAACTTCGAAGGAAGAAATCAAAGAACGAAGAACTTCTTTTTGATCATTAGGCACAGCAAGAATGTCCACCATCTCTTGGTTGACGTTGGCTGCATTTAAATCCAGAACAAATGCTCTTCCCCCGGACATGCCAGCTGCAAAGTTTCTACCGGTTTGACCGAGTACAACAACGGTTCCGCCAGTCATGTATTCGCAACCGTGGTCGCCAACACCTTCAACTACTGCTGTGGCACCTGAATTTCTGACACAGAATCTTTCGCCGACCATTCCGCGAATGAAAATTTCGCCAGATGTCGCTCCGTATCCAATGACGTTTCCTGCAATCACGTTGTGTTGCGAAGCGAACTGCGCCTTTTCATCGGGGCGAACAATTACGCGCCCACCAGAAATACCTTTTGCCACATAATCATTGGCATCGCCATATAAACGAATGGTTAATCCGCGAGGGATAAATGCTCCAAGAGATTGTCCGGATGATCCGTGCAGAGTGACATCAATAGTGTTTGGGGTAAGCCCATCTGCGCCAAATGCACGAGTGATCTCTGCACCCAACATTGTCCCAACTGTGCGATTAACGTTTCGTACGGGAACATCGATTCGAACAGGCTCTTTGTCTTTAAGCGCGGCTTCAGAGAGTGCAATGAGTTTGTTATCTAGCGCGTTTACTAATCCGTGATCCTGAGTAGTTGTGCGATGAAGCGGGCTTGCAACATCTGGGCGCATCAATAGCGGTGCAAGGTTTAGACCGTGCGCTTTCCAGTAATTAACGGCATCTCGTGTATCTAGATACTCAACATGGCCTATTGCTTCTTGCAGAGTCTTAAATCCGAGTTGAGCCAAGAGTTCGCGCACTTCTTCAGCGATGTACTCAAAGAAGGTTTCGACGAACTCAGGCTTGCCAGTAAATCGTTTACGCAGTTCGGGATTCTGAGTTGCAACGCCGACAGGGCATGTATCTAGATGGCATACGCGCATCATTACGCAACCAGATACAACTAGTGGCGCTGTAGCAAAACCAAACTCTTCCGCACCTAAGAGCGCTGCAATAACTACGTCTCGGCCAGTCTTTAGCTGTCCGTCTGCTTGAACAACGATTCGATCGCGCAATCCATTGAGCAACAACGTTTGCTGTGTTTCTGCCAAACCTAATTCCCACGGAGCACCCGCATGTTTTAGTGATGTCAGCGGTGAAGCACCGGTTCCGCCATCGTGACCTGAAATCAGAACAACATCGGCATGCGCCTTGCTTACTCCTGCTGCAACAGTTCCGACACCAACTTCGGCAACTAACTTCACATGTATGCGTGCTCTGTTATTTGCATTCTTAAGGTCATGAATGAGCTGAGCTAAATCTTCAATCGAATAAATATCGTGGTGCGGTGGTGGTGAAATCAATCCCACACCAGGAGTTGAGTAGCGAACTTTTGCAATCCATGGGTAAACCTTGTTGCCAGGTAGCTGTCCGCCTTCACCAGGTTTTGCACCTTGCGCAATCTTGATCTGAATGTCATCGGCATTAACCAAATAATCACTTGTGACACCGAATCGACCACTGGCAACTTGTTTGATTGCAGAACGCTTTGAATCTCCATTGGACATTGGAATATAGCGATCTGGGTCCTCGCCGCCTTCACCAGTGTTGGATTTAGCACCGATGCGATTCATTGCAATCGCCAAAGTTTCGTGAGCTTCTTGGGATATAGATCCGTATGACATCGCACCCGTTGAAAAACGTTTCAAAATTTCACTAATCGGTTCTACTTCATCAATTGAAATAGGTGTGCGCTCTTTGAAAGCAAACAAACCACGAAGAGTCATTAGCTCTTTGCTCTGTTCGTCAATTTTCTTGGTGTATCGCTTGAAAATGTCATATCGCTTTGCGCGTGTTGAGTGCTGCAGGGTGAAGACAGTTTCAGGATCAAATAAGTGTGGCTCACCCTCGCGGCGCCATTGGTACTCGCCACCAATTGGAAGTCTGCGTGAACCAGGGACTTCTCCACCTGGTGGATATGCGACGTGATGACGCGCAATTGTTTCTTTCGCAATAATGTCTAGATCAATTCCACCTAAGCGCGATGTTGTGCCTGTGAAGTATTTATCCACTAATTCTTGTGACAAGCCAATGGCTTCGAAAACTTGAGCGCCTGTGTATGAGGCCAGTGTTGAAATGCCCATCTTGGACATAACTTTGAGAACGCCCTTACCTAAACTCTTAATGAGATTGCGGACAGCTTTTTCCGGAGTTATTCCAGTGATAACACCTTGCAGAACTAAATCTTCGGCGCTTTCCATCGCAAGATATGGATTTACTGCGCCTGCGCCATATCCGACTAATAGTGCAACGTGGTGAACCTCGCGAACATCTCCAGCTTCAACAATTAAACCAACTTTGGTGCGAGTTTTTTCTCTGATCAAATGGTGGTGTACTGCAGATGTCAAAAGCAAAGATGGAATCGGTGCATCTTCGGCGTCGCCATCACGGTCAGATAAAATAATGATGCGAGCACCCTCTGCAATTGCTGCGGATACTTCTGCTGCAATTTCATCTAAGCGCTTGCGAAGTGATTCTCCCCCACCGGCTACTTGAAAGAGTCCACGAACCACGTGGGTGGTAAAGCCTGGATATTCACCATCGGCGTTTACGTTAATAATCTTTGCTAACTCATCATTATCAATTACTGGAAACGGTAGAGAAATTTGTTGACACGATGAAGGACCTGGATCTAACAGATTGTGCTCGGGGCCAACAGATCCACCCAAACTTGTCACCAATTCTTCGCGAATTGCATCCAATGGTGGATTAGTAACTTGAGCAAATAATTGTGAGAAATAATCAAAGAGAAGTCTTGGTTTTTCAGATAGCGCAGCAATAGGTGAATCCGTTCCCATTGAACCAAGTGGTTCTGCGCCATTTTTTGCCATCGGTGTAACAAGAATGCGCAGCTCTTCTTCTGTATAACCAAAGGCGCGTTGTCTGCGAATAACCGATGAATGCGGATAAATAATGTGCTCACGTGGTGGCAGATCGTTCAAACTAATCATTCCATCGCGCAGCCACTGTGCATATGGTGCACTTCGTGCCAAAGAATCTTTAATCTCTTCATCTTCAATGATGCGACCTTGCGCAATGTCTACGAGGAACATCTTTCCTGGCTGTAAACGACCTTTGCGAAGAATCTGATCTGCTGGGAAATCAAGCACACCTACTTCACTAGCCAAAACAACTAAGCCATCTTTTGTAATCCAAAAACGTGACGGACGTAAACCATTTCGATCAAGTACTGCGCCAATCTGATTTCCATCTGTAAACGTTACGCACGCAGGTCCATCCCACGCTTCCATGAGTGATGCGTGGAATGCGTAGAAATCTCTGCGCTCTTGTGACATGGAAGCGTGGTTTTCCCATGCTTCAGGAATCATCATCAAAACTGCGTGCGGTAGAGATCGACCACCCAAATACAAAAGTTCTAGAACTTCGTCAAAGGATGCGGAGTCACTGCCTAGCGGATCGACAATTGGAAAAATTCGTTTGATGTCTCCTGGAATTACATCGCTCTGTAAAAGTGTTTCACGGGCGCGCATCCAATTTCGATTACCCTTAACAGTATTAATTTCACCATTGTGTGCAATGAATCGATAAGGGTGGGCTAGCGGCCACGACGGAAAAGTATTTGTGGAAAAACGGGAGTGAACAAGGGCAAGCGGAGAGATAACTCTTTCATCACTGAGGTCTGGAAAGAATTCTTCTAGCTGACCAGTAGTGAGCATTCCCTTATAGACAATTGTTTTTGACGACAGTGACGAAAAATAAACTGGCAGTGAGTGCTCTGCCCGCTTGCGTAAACAAAAAGCTAGTCGATCTAGGGTGATGCCAGATTCTTGATTCTTGCCCGCAAGAAAAATCTGTTCAAAACGTGGCATTACAGAGAGTGCTGTCTTCCCTAGCGAATCAGATTTAATAGGTAATTCGCGCCAACCTAAAACTATTAATCCTTCTTCTTGTGCGAGAGATTCGATTGATTTCTTAATGTCCGCATCCGGTTGAATAAATCCAATACCTGTTGCGTAGAAACCTTCTTTTGGTAGATCGAAGGAAACAACAGAGCGATAGAAATCATCTGGCACACAGATGAGAATTCCTGCACCATCTCCGCTATCTGGTTCGGCGCCCGATGCTCCACGATGTTCAAGATTTCGAAGTGCAGTAAGTCCTTGCGCAACAATTGAGTGTGTTGCAACTTTGTTTAGCGTTGCAACCATTGCGACACCACAAGCATCATGCTCGTTGGCAGGGTTGTATAAACCCTGTGCGCTTGGATAGTTGGATTGCAAACTCATTGCTTTCGGTGCTCCAGTTGTCGAATTTTTTTAGGGACAACCTTGGCCCTGGTGAGTCTTACGAGGTAAAGGGTAGCAAGGAAACGATCAAATCCAATAGTGAATTTGGATTATTAAATGCCGCTGATATGCGCGAGCTGACCGATTCCAGCAGTAATTGCCATACCAGCGCAGCCGCCCAGCATCACTCGAACGGTTGGTTTCAGGACAGCCGACCCAGCGATTCGCGCACTCAAAACTCCTGTAAATAAAAGTCCAAAGAGCGTGAAGCCAACAATGCTCCATGCTTTAGCACCGAGTGTTGGAGCAAATGCACCAAGGAAAGGAATTAATCCGCCCAATGTAAAGCTTGCGGCGGAGGCAATTGCAGCTTGAATAGGACGCGCTTTTGTATGAGGGTGTTGACCGAGTTCATCGCGCAAGTGCGCAGTCAGTGCGTCTTTCTCATGCATCGCCTTTGCCACTTGCTCTGCTAATTCTGGAGTTAAGCCACGTTCGATATAGATATGTTTGAGTTCTTGTAGTTCACCCTCTGGATCAATTGCAAGATGTTGAATTTCTAAGTTGCGATCAGACTCTTCAATATCATTTTGTGAACGAACAGATACGTACTCACCCACTGCCATAGACATAGCTCCTGCAGAAATACCAGCGATTCCGGCGGTGATCAAGAAACTATCTGCCTGGGCTGCTGCAACGCCAATCATGAGAGATGCAGTTGAAACTAATCCATCATTTGCACCGAGAACTGCTGCTCGAAGCCAACCGGCGCGATGAGTGCGATGCTCTAAATTGCGAGCATAAACATCTTCTAGGGCCATCTTTAAATCTTAGCCGAAGAACGGACCAATCTAAGGTAATTCAGCAGTGCAAGCACTGCAACGATTGCGCTCACCCAGACATTCACACGCAAACCTGCGATGGTATTTGCTTCATCTATTCGAATAACTTCAATCAGTAAACGTCCAGCGCTATACAGAGCCACATAGGCACTAAACACCTGTCCCGGTGCCAACTTTTTGGCCCAAAGAATTAGAGCTACAGCAATTAAGGTGCACCAAATTAATTCGTATAAAAATGTTGGATGAAACGTTTCAATTGATGAGTACTCACTTGGACGCAGCGTTTTCGGAATTTCTAGAGCCCACGGAAGATCTGAAGGACGACCAAATAATTCTCCGTTAAACCAATTACCAAGACGTCCAACAGCCTGAGCTAATAAAATTCCTGGAGCGAGTGCATCAAGGAAGTAACCAAATGAAGGCAATTCTTTTTGCTTCTGCTGTTTTTTGTATGCAAAACAAGCCGCTATAGCTCCGATTGAAATTGCGCCCCAGATTCCCAAGCCACCTTGCCAAATTTTTAGCGCATCGATGGGATTACCGTTCTTGCCAAAGTAATCATTTGGGGAAGAAATCACGTGATACAGACGGCCACCGATAATGCCGAATGGAACAGCCCACATAGCAACATCTGCAACAACGTTTTCTAAGTTATCGCCGTATGTTTTAAAGCGCTTATCGCCAAGCCATACAGCAACAACTATTCCAGCGATGATGCAGAGAGCATAGAAATGGATTGTGAGTGGACCGAGTTCCAATACCGAAGTACTCGGTGTTGGAATCGATCTATTCAAAGCTTTTACTTTCCTTCTACAGCTTTTGCAAACGCTGAAGGATCGAAGTACTCACCAAGATCGGTACCTGATGTAGCTCTGCGAATCTCTTTTCCATTGATGAACACAGTTGGCGTTGAGTTTACGTTTTTCTCGCTGCCAGCAGCTGCAACATTGTTCACCCAGCCTTGATAATTGAGGCCTGCAACGCAGTTCTTGAATTTCTCAGAAGTAATTCCCACGCCCTGGCCTAAACCAACTAAATAATCTGTAGTGACGGCGCCTGAATTCTCGGCAGGCAAATTCTGGTAAAACGCTTTATGGAATCCAAGAAATTTATTCTCATCAGATGCACATGCTGCCGCGTTTGCTGCAAGCACAGACTCAGGTCCGAGGAATGAAAGTGTGTGGTAAACAACCTTGGCTTTCTTCTCTTCAATTAGTTTTTCAATGTAATCACCGTTGGTCTGCTCGAAACGAGCACATACAGGACATTGAAAATCTTCCCAGATATCGATGACTGGAACACCGGTGAGGTCGCCATTGAAAACAATTCCGTAACCTTCATCTTGAGAAACACTTGATGGAAGGGCTGCAGAAGTGTTCTCACGATTGCTTATCACGGAGAAAATAGCTCCGACTGCAACCACTAGAACAACCATTCCAATTACAAGATTGCGAGTTACATTATCTGGACCCTGAGGTGCCTTAGATGACATCTTTTATTCTCCCGGTGTTAGTGCGTGTGATGGTTTTTCTTGGCGCGACTCTCTTTTTTCAAGAGCGAACTTAGTTAAAGGATAGCGAATAAGATAAAAACCTAAAAGCGCAAAACCAATATCGCGCAGGATTGTCTCTAAATACTTGGTCTGACTAGGGTCAATAGCGCCACCATCGCCGAAACAACCGCAATCTATGGACAATCCACGCGCCCATGCTTGAGAAATAGCGATAACAAAAGTGATCATGAGTGCTGAACCGAAGATGGCCACATATCTAATCGCGATGCCAATAATGAGTAGCACTCCTGCACCAATTTCCAGCCATGGCAAAACAACTCCGAAAATGTTTGCTAACCAGATAGGCAATAACTCGTATGCACGAACAGCCATCATTGATTTATCTGGAGTAAGTGCTTTGAGGTAGCCGGCGTACAAAAGAACTCCGCCCAAACTTAAACGCGCAATCAAGCCAATCCATGGCTGCGCTTTTTTCATCCCCGGCCTTCTCGAACTCCAAGTGCTAATTGTTCGGCAAGGGCTCGCACTGCCTTTATTCCAGAATCTAAAGAGTCGGCTCCAGATAAAGCATTAATGAAAGCTGAACCAACGATCACACCATCTGCGTACGCAGCAACTTCCTTTGCGTGCTCGCGAGTTGAAACTCCGAGGCCAACTGCAACAGGAGTATCGGTAACTTTCTTAATGCGATCCACTAAATCCTTAGCACCAGATGAAATTCCAGTGCGTGCGCCAGTTACGCCCATCAGAGATGCTGCATAAACAAATCCCGAGCATTGCGAAGTAACTTTTGCCAAGCGCTGATCCGTTGTACTTGGTGCGACAACAAATATTGAGTTGATATCAGAATCAGCGCAAGCAGCTTTCCAGGGTTGAGCTTCATCGACTGGAAGATCCGGAGTGATCACACCTGAGCCAGAATTAGAAGAGATAGAAGTGGCAAACTCCTTGACGCCATACTTTTCTACCGGATTCCAGTACGTCATTACAACGCTGGGGATTCCACGGCTCGTTGCGTGTGCAAGTGCTTCGAAAACCTCTTTCGCACCAGTGCCTGCATTAAGTGATGTATTTGCCGCTTCTTGAATTGTTGGTCCATCCATTACTGGATCGCTATAAGGAAAACCAATCTCAATTGCATCTACGCCAGCATCTGCAAATGCATCAATGACAGCCATACAACCTTCTTGCGTTGGATAACCGGCGGGAATGTATGCAATCAGTGCTGCTCTATTTTCGGATTGAGTCTTCTTAAATAGTTGCGCAAGCGGGGTGGTCATTACAGCGGAATTCCGAAGTATTCTGCAGCTGTAACTACGTCTTTATCTCCACGTCCAGAAAGATTAATCAGAAGCGTTGCATCTTTTCCGAGTTCACGTCCAATTTGAAGTGCACCTGCAAGTGCGTGCGCAGTTTCGATTGCTGGAATTATTCCTTCAGTTTTGCAGAGTAAAGAGAATGCATACATTGCTTCGGCATCTGTGATGGCGCGATATTCAGCTCGACCAATGTCGCTGAGGTATGCGTGCTCAGGTCCGACACCTGGATAATCTAAACCTGCAGAAATTGAGTGCGACTCAACAGTTTGACCATTCTCATCTTGTAACAAATAAGAACGCGCACCGTGGAGCACGCCAGGTGTTCCACCGGTAATTGTTGCTGCATGGCGTCCGGTTTCAACTCCGTCACCACCTGCTTCAAGACCGATCAGGCGAACATCTGTATCTTTGATGAAGTCATAGAAAATACCGATTGCATTTGAACCGCCGCCTACGCATGCAAGGACCGCATCTGGGAGTTTGCCCGTGAGTTCTAGAACTTGTGCGCGAGCTTCTTCTCCAATAATTTTTTGGAAGTCTCTGACCATTGTTGGGAATGGATGAGGTCCGGCAACAGTTCCAAAGAGATAGTTAGTTGATTCAACATTTGTAACCCAGTCGCGCATTGCTTCATTGATTGCATCTTTTAATGTTTTTGAACCTGTTGTTACCGGAACAACTTCTGCTCCAAGTAATTTCATTCGTGCAACATTGAGAGATTGACGCTTTGTATCTTCTTCTCCCATGTAAACAACACATTCAAGACCCATCAGCGCTGCAGCAGTTGCTGATGCGACACCGTGTTGACCCGCGCCTGTTTCAGCGATAACGCGCTTTTTACCAGAACGCTTTGCAAGAAGTGCTTGACCTAAAACGTTATTGATTTTGTGGCTACCTGTGTGATTGAGATCTTCACGTTTCAGAATTATTCGAGCACCACCTGCATGCTCTGCAAATCGCTTTGCTTCTGTGATGATGCTTGGGCGACCGGAATATGTTTTGTGTAGGTGCGCTAGTTCGGCAAGAAATTCTGGATCTTTTTGCGCGGTGTTGTGAGCAATTTCTAAATCATCGAGTGCGCCAATTAAAGCCTCTGGCACATAACGACCACCGAACTGACCAAAGTGACCAGCGCGTGTATCAGTCTTCTCTGTCGATGATGTACTCATGCTTGAATCTTACTGTTGTCCCAGTAAATGCTGCACGGCGAATTCGGGATCCCCCGCACGAACTAACGCTTCACCCACCAAAATAGCGTTGGCTCCACACTCAACTGCAAACTCAACATCTGCTCGGGTCGAAATCCCTGATTCGGCAATTCGAACCACGGCCTGCGGAATACGTGGCAGTAACTCCTTGAAACCTACTGAATCAACTTCAAGAGTTTTTAAATTGCGCGAGTTAACACCAATAAATTCGCAAGGATTGTCTAGTGCAATTTCGAGTTCGTCATTTGTGTGAACTTCAACAATTGCGTGCATTCCAAGTTCTTGAGTGAGCGCCAAATAATCAGAGAGTTGATTCTTGGATAAGGCCGCAACGATCAGTAAAACTAAATCCGCTCCATGTGCTCGTGCTTCAAGAAATTGATACTGATCAACCATGAAATCTTTTCTTAAAATCGGCAGACCCACAGCCCTGCGCACCGCATCTAAATCTTCAAGAGAGCCACCAAAGCGACGGCGTTCAGTGAGCACGCTAATCGCACTAGCTCCACCTTTTTCATATCGTGAAGCCAGAAGAGCTGGATCGGTAATTGGTGCAAGAGATCCCTTACTCGGTGATGATCTCTTTACTTCGGCAATCACAGAGAGTGCAGAAGTTTGAAAACCTGAAATATCTGATCTGACAGCAGGTGCAACTTCTATTGCTTCTAGTATCTGTGCCTGCGAAAGCCTGCGCGCTTGCAAATCTTCTTTAACGCCTTCAATGATTGAATCAAGAACACTCATCATGAACGCCCATCAGTACTTGGATCTTCACCAAGATCTTGTCGGTTCCAGGAGTTCAACTTCTCTGGCTTTCGCTCATAACGAGTCGATAACTTAAAGCGCGAGGAAATAAGGAAAGCCACAAGGATGACAACAGCTATGGAAGCGATCGAGATCAAGATATTCGTCATTGAGTACCCGCTAATAGATTGGCTGCGTGTACAGCGCCGAGTACAGCAGCAGCTTTGTTTCTGCACTCTTGATTTTCAGATTCTGGATCTGAATCTGCAACGATTCCGGCACCTGCTTGAACGTAGGCTTTACCGTCATATAAAACTGCCGTACGAATTGCGATGCACGTATCAATGTTTCCAGTGAAATCGATATAGCCAATCGCTCCCCCGTAAATTGCGCGTCGGGTACTTTCATGTTCTTCAATAATCTGCATCGCACGTGGCTTTGGTGCACCAGATAGTGTGCCTGCTGGAAAAACAGCAAAGAGTGCATCTACGCAATTTGATCTTTCAGAAAGCGTTCCAGTTACCGTTGAAACGATATGCATAACGTGTGAATAACGTTCGATGTGCATGAAGTCAATAACTTCAACACTTCCCGGTTCGCAGATTCGACCAAGATCATTGCGACCTAGATCCACAAGCATCAAGTGTTCTGCACGCTCTTTTGGGTCAGCCAGTAGCTCTTCTGCCAACTTTTTATCTATTTCAGGTGAAGCTGATCGCTTTCTGGTGCCCGCAATCGGATGAACCATTACCTCTTTTTGATTTACCTTCACGAGAGCTTCGGGGCTTGACCCAACAACACTGACACCATCGTTAAATTGGAATAGATACATATAAGGGCTTGGATTATGGAGTCGCAACATTCGATACACATCAATTGGTTGTGCCTTCAACTCAAGACTAAATCGTTGTGAAAGAACAACTTGAAAAGCTTCTCCCGCCAAAATTTCTTCTTTTATTTCCTTGACTGATTGACGGTACTTATCTTGCGTTGTGTTTGAGTCAAAATCTGGAAAGGTGCGTGCCTCGAGTTCGCTGACAAATCCATCGAGTGGAGAATTTAATTCTTCCTGCATTCGATCGAGGCGAGCAACGCACTCGGCGTAGGCTTCATCAATACGATTATCACTGCCATCCCAGTTAATGGCGTTCGCAATAAGCGTCACAGTGCCATTGCTGTGATCCATCACTGCTAGATCACTAGTTAACATGAAGGCTAACTCTGGTAGCGGCAAATCTTTTGTTGCTGTGTTACCGATTTTTTCTAATCTGCGCACAGTGTCATAACCCATGTAACCAACCAATCCGCCGGTCAACGGTGGTAAGCCTTCGATGACGGGTGACTTTAAATGAGATGCACTGATGCGAAGGGCTTGTAAAGGATCGATGCCTTGTGGAGCTCCCGCTGGATATGTTCCGATCCAGACTGCTGCGCCATCTTTTTCACTCAGTGTTGACTCCGTGCGAACACCGATAAATGAATAGCGTGACCATGCACCGCCATGTTCGGCGGATTCGAGCAAGAAAGTATTTGGGGCGCTCTTTGCGAGTTTGCGATAAATTCCGAGCGGAGTTTCGCCATCGGCTAATAACTTACGAGTTACCGGAATAACATTGTAATTACGTGCGTATTCGCGAAACTCTTCTAGCTTCATCCCAGTTTTACCGGCTGATGAAAACAAGTTGTTTTACCCGTGTGACAAGCCGCTCCAATCTGTTCTACAGAAATGAGCAGAGCATCGCCATCGCAATCAAGTGCAAGTGAAAGAACTTTTTGCGTATGACCTGAAGTAGCGCCCTTTACCCATAATTCATTTCGGGAACGCGACCAATAAGTTCCAGTTGCAGTTTCAATCATGTGAGCCAGCGCTTGTTGATTAACGTAGGCAAGCATCAATACTTCTTTAGTTTGCACGTCTTGTGCGATTGCAGGGATTAAGAGATTGGGATCTTTGAGCAAGGCTTTAACATCTTCAGATAATTGATAGCTGCTCATGGCGTAATTCTGCCCTAAGAGTTATTAAGCGTGCGAATGGAATATCCAGCAGCGCTCAGATAGGACTTCACATCACCAATTCTGTGAATCCCAAAGTGAAAAACACTCGCAGCGAGCAAGGCATCTGCGCCTGCATCGAGGGCGGCTGCAAAATCAGAGAGAGCACCCGCTCCTCCGCTAGCAATTAATGGAACTTTAGAAACGGATCTCACTGCAGAAATCATTCCAATGTCATAACCGGCGCGGGTTCCATCTGCATCCATTGAGTTGAGCAAAATTTCACCAACGCCGAGTGCGCACGCTTTCTCAACCCATTCAATCGCATCTACGCCAGAGCTTTCGCGTCCACCATGTGTTGTTACTTCAAATCCAGATTCGGTACGCGCTCTCCTTGCATCCACAGAGAGCACAAGAACTTGCGAACCAAAACGATCAACGATTTCTGAGATGAGTTCTGGTCGCTTGAGTGCTGCAGTATTAATAGAAACTTTATCTGCCCCAGCGCGAAGTAATTGATTTACATCTTCTACGCTACGTATTCCGCCACCAACTGTTAGCGGAATAAAAACTTGTTCTGCAGTTCGTCTAACAACATCGAGAGTCGTATCGCGACCAGCTGAACTTGCCGAAATGTCCAAAAACGTTAGCTCATCAACACCTTCGGATCCATACAGCGATGCCATTTCAACTGGATCTCCGGCATCAACTAAATCGGTGAAGTTAACTCCTTTAACAACGCGGCCATCGGTGACATCGAGGCACGCAATGATGCGAACTGAAAGCGTCATCGACGACTCACTTCTAGAGCTTGCTCCAATGTGAATGCCCCGGCGTAAAGCGCTTTGCCAATAATTGCACCTTCAACTCCGAGGCTTCGAAGCGCAGCTAAACTTTCAATGTCCGTTAAGTTAGAGACTCCCCCACTTGCAACAACAGGGGCTTTCGTTACTGCGCACACACTCTTTAACAATTCAAGATTTGGTCCGGCTAATGTTCCATCTTTAGTCACATCAGTAACGACGTAACGCGCACAACCATCTTTATCCAATCGCTCGATAGTTTCGAATAAATCTCCACCATCTCGAGTCCATCCACGAGCAGATAAAACTCGACCGCGAACGTCGAGTCCTACTGCAATACGATCACCGAACTCTGCAATAACGCGTGATGTCCACTCAGGATTTTCAAGGGCCGCGGTTCCTAAATTCACTCGAGTGCAACCTGTTGCAAGAGCCTTACGCAAAGATTCGTCATCCCTGATACCACCAGATAATTCAACTTTGATATCCAGGGCCCCAATTACATCAACAAGTAATTCGGCGTTGCTGCCAATACCAAATGCTGCATCAAGATCTACGAGGTGAATCCATTCGGCGCCTGAGTTTTGAAAATCAAGAGCAGCATCAAGTGGTAAACCATAGGTAGTTTCTTTACTCAATTCGCCTTGCACCAGACGAACTGCTTTGCCATCTTTAACATCAACGGCAGGCAATAGTTCTAGGTAGCTCATAATCGGTCACTCCAATTAGCAATCAAAGTTAAGCCAGCTCGACCAGATTTCTCTGGATGAAATTGAGTTGCACATAATGGGCCATCTTCTGCAGCAGATAGAAACTTTTCACCGTGCGTGGTCCACGCTTGCGATGTTCCGACAGATTTTTTGGCAGCGTATGAGTGCACGAAGTAGAAAGATTCTTTTTCTATCCCCTTAAACAATTGTGTTGGACCTGTGATCTCAACTGTATTCCAACCCATGTGGGGAAGAATTGGTGCATCTAACTGGCTAACTTCGCCCTGCCAGATTCCGATTCCTTTATGGTTGCCGTGTTCTAAGCCATCGCTAAAGAGAATCTGCATACCGATACAAATTCCAATTGTTGGTTTTCCGGCACGGGTTCTTTCACGGATTACTTCTGCTGCACTGATTTTATTTATTCCATCCATACATGCAGCGAATGCTCCGACCCCTGGAACAACTAACCCATCAGCTTTTAATGCAACGTCTAAGTCAGATGTAATTTCTACTTCGTGACCAGTTGTAGCAAATGCGCGTTGGGCGGACCTTAAGTTTCCAGATCCGTAATCCAAGATTGCTATCAAAGAACGCCCTTTGTAGATGGAACACCAGTGACACGTGCATCGAGTGAAACAGCATCACGCAACGCACGAGCAACAGCTTTGAATTGCGCTTCAAAGACGTGGTGAGCATTGCGACCTTCAAGAACTCTGATGTGCAGAGCAATTCTTGCTTCGGCAACAATTGATTCCCAGATGTGCTTGCCAAGTGTTGTATCAAAGGTTCCGATTAGTTCAACAATCTCTGGTTGACGGTGCACCAAATAAGGGCGACCTGAAAGATCTACTGCAGCCTGAACAAGAACTTCATCAAGTGGAACCATGGCGTCCCCAAAGCGGCGGATCCCTGATTTGTCACCGAGAGCTTCGCGAAGTGCTTGTCCGAATGCAAGGGATGTGTCTTCGACAGTGTGGTGTGAATCAACATCAATATCACCAGTTGTTTTCACTGTGAGATCAAAACCTGAGTGCTTTCCTAATTGCGAAAGCATGTGATCGAAGAATGCAACACCTGTATCAACAGAGATTTTTCCCTGTCCATCGAGATTTAGATCTACAAGAACGCTTGATTCTTTCGTTGTACGTTCTACGCGTGCACTTCTCATTATTCGATCCCCTTCACTTATCTTTATCTGTTGAGCACATCTTTAAGAGCAGAGATGAACTTCTTATTTTCAGCTTTGTTGCCGATGGTGACACGCAAATAGCCTTCGAGGCCCACATCGCGAATGAGAACCCCTTTATCGAGCAAATCTTTCCATACATCTGCACTCGCTCGCTTGAATCCCGAAAAGAGCAAGAAATTGGAGCAACTTGGAACTACTTCAAGGCCTAATTGATCCATCTGGCTCGCCACATCTTCACGAGCTGCAATTAATCCTTGAACCGTTGCCAAGAGTTCGTCGCTAAATTCAAGTGCTGCACTGGCTGCGACTTGAGTCAGTGCACTGAGGTGATACGGAAGACGAACTAGGCGCATTGCATCGATAACAGAAGGGTGGGCAACTAAATAACCAACACGTGCACCAGCAAAAGCAAAAGCCTTGCTCATGGTTCTGATGACAACAATGTTTGGATACTTTTCTATCAAAGTCACTGCTGATTTTTCGGATGAAAACTCCGCATAGGCTTCATCAATTACAAGTAATCCGCCAACAGATTTAGCACTGCGCGCAAGGTTTTCGATTTCACCAATGAGCACTGCGCTTCCGGTCGGGTTATTGGGAGTTGTTACAAAGGTAAGTGCCGGCCTGAGAGATTCAATCTGCGCAATTGCTGCATCACAATCTAATGTGAAGTCTTTACGACGAGTGCCATCAATCCACGGTGTAGCAGTGACTTTTGCAATCAAAGGATGCATCGAATAAGACGGTGTAAATCCAAGGGCGGACTTGCGCCCAAAGGCTAGGAAAATGGATTGGATTATTTCGTTACTGCCATTTGCGGCCCACACATTTGAAATATCAATTGATGTTGCAGATTGAGAGTTGATGTAGGAAGCAAGTGCTGTGCGCAGCGCCGTTGCTTCGCGATCTGGATAGCGATTGAGTTGCTCACCAATTGCGCTTACTCGATCGGCTATCGCCTTAATAAGGGCAGGTGATGGCGAAAATGGATTTTCATTTGTATTGAGGGATGCTTCAGCACTTACTTGCGGAGCGCCGTACGGCGACATCGGAACTAGTTCGTCGCGAAGCGGTAACCATTGTGGCCATGTACTCATGACGAACTCTTGTCTTCAAAGCGAACGCTCATTGCTTCACCATGCGCAGGCAGATCCTCTGATTTTGCAAGCGTGATGACAGTTGGTGCAATGTCAGTAAATGCTTTCTCGTTGTATTCGATGAAGTGCAACCCACGCAAGAAAGTTTGTACTGATAAACCACTTGAGTGACATGCGCACCCACCCGTAGGCAGCACGTGATTAGAACCTGCTGAGTAATCACCCAGTGAAACAGGAGAAAATCGACCGATAAAGACAGCGCCAGCGTTTCTTATCTGCTGGGCATCTTGTGCGCTATTTTTTGTTTGAATCTCTAGGTGCTCTGCCGCGTACGCGTTTGCTACTTCAAGACCGTGTTCTGTGGAATCAACCAATACGCAGGCAGATTGAATTCCAGTTAAAGCTTCTTTAATGCGCGCCGAGTGTTTGGTGCGAGGCACCCGAACAGATAGTTCTTTCTGGACATCATCAATTAGCTTTTCACTATTTGTAATCAAAACTGCTGCAGCAATTACGTCGTGCTCTGCTTGGCTGATCAAATCCGCTGCCACATCAGCTGCAATCGCGGTCTCATCTGCAACGATTGCAATTTCGGTAGGACCTGCCTCTGAATCAATTCCGATGATTCCACGGAGCGCACGTTTAGCAGCGGCTACATAAATATTTCCAGGTCCTGTAACGAGGTCGCATTTTTCACAGAGGTTTTCCATCCCGTATGCAAAGAGTGCAATAGCTTGTGCTCCCCCAACTGCGTACACCTCGGTGATACCGAGTAATTCGCAGGTAGCAAGAATTGTTGGGTGCGGTAAACCACCGAAGTCGCTCTGCGGAGGAGATGCAATTGCAATGCTCTGGACTTGTGCAATCTGTGCTGGAATCACATTCATCATGACGCTACTTGGATAAACGGCGCGCCCGCCTGGCACATACAAACCGACACGGTCAACGGGAATCCACTTTTCGGTAACACTGCCACCATCGACTACGCGTGTAGTTGTTTCGCCACGTTGTTGATCGTTGTGCACTTTTCTAATGCGCTCTGCAGATATTTCTAGTGCCGCACGAATCTTCGGGTCTAACTCTGAAAGAGCTTTTGTCAGTTCTGCGCGTGGAACTTTAATTGATACAGGAGCAATGCCATCGAACTCTTTTGAAAGAGCGATGAGATCACTTTCGTTTCCATTCTTTACTCGAGCCAGAATCGGTTCAATTAATTTCATCGCTTTTGCAACATCGAGTGTTGCGCGCGGAATGATCTGTGTGTATCCAGCTTTGGATAGGCGTTGACCACGAAGGTCGACCAAACGCATCATTGGCGTGCCTCACACTGTCTCAAGAGATCGGTTTGCTGGAATACCGAATTCTACTAGCCCTGAAGGCAGTTAGGCCCGAGAATTGATTTCAGGTCAGCGCTGAGAGATGGTGATGACGTAATCAAAGTCTCCAATTTCATGACTGTTCGCATTCCATTTTCATCCAAATGTAAATGAACTTCGCGCTTTCCAGGGTGTGAACGAAGTATCTCTTTCATGCGATCAACAACGGGTGGCGTGCATTGATTGATTGGAAGAGTAATAACGAGCGGACCAGTTGGCGCGGCACTGACATCAGCGCTCTTCATTTCAAGGGCTGTAAACCGAAGTTGATCTTCACGCTTATCAACTCGGCCACGGATTAAGACAATTCGATCTTCGGTAAGGGTTAAGGCGTATTGGTTGTAAGTATTTGAAAAGAACAAAGCTTCAAGAGAGCCTTCAAGATCCTCAATTGTTACAACGGCCCATGATGCGCCTTGTCTGGTGACTTTTCGTGTAACCGATGTAATCAATCCGCCAATAGTGACAATCTGATCGTGGTGTCCACCATCATCTAGCAATTCACTGATGGATAAGTCAGTACCTGCACGCAAAACATGTTCCACGCCTAGTAGCGGATGATCTGAAACGTAGAGTCCAAGCATCTCTCTTTCATACGAGAGCAACATTGCTTTTTCCCATTCACCTTCAGGAATATCTAGTGCAACATTTGATACTGAAGTCGCTGATTCTCCCCCGAACAAATCGAATTGCCCGATTGCTTCTGCGCGCTTTGTTTCAATAACTGAATCGATTGCTTCTAGATAAACCGCCATCAAACCTTTACGAGTGTGACCTAGCGAATCGAAGGCTCCGGCCTTGATCAGCGATTCAATAGTTTTCTTATTGCACACTTGCGCATCAACTTTAGCTAGGAAATCTCCAAAAGATTGGTAGCGACCTTTTGCATCACGT
Source organism: Streptomycetaceae bacterium (assembly GCA_027488575.1). Taxonomy (GTDB): domain Bacteria; phylum Actinomycetota; class Actinomycetes; order Nanopelagicales; family Nanopelagicaceae; genus Planktophila. The sequence continues at coordinate 25,597 of JAIYBJ010000039.1, forward strand.
CCACTCTTAATAGATGCAACAACACCTTCGCCAACGTTTCTGATTGCAGCAAGTCCGAATCTGATATCTGTTCCGCGTGGTGTGTATTCGGCATCTGATTCGTTGACATCCGGTGGAAGAACTTGAATACCCATGCGTCGGCACTCGCTCAAATAGAGTGCGGACTTGTCTTTGTCATCTCGCACTGATGTAAGAAGAGCTGCCATATATTCAGTTGGATAGTTAGCTTTGAGGTATGCGGTCCAATAAGAAACAACACCGTAACCAGCACTGTGGGCTCTGTTAAACGCGTAATCAGAGAACGGAATAAGAACATCCCAGAGACGTTTGATGGCAGCATTGCCAAAACCATTTGCCTTCATACCCGCTTCGAAGGGAACGTACTCTTTATCAAGAATTTCTTTGTTCTTCTTACCCATCGCTTTACGCAATAAATCTGCTCGTCCAAGAGAGAAGCCCGCAACTTTTTGTGCAATGGCCATAACTTGTTCCTGGTAAACAATCAGACCATAGGTATCACCCAAAATCTCATTAAGGACTTCAGATAATTCTGCGTGAATTGGCTCGACAGGTTTGCGTTTATTTTTTCTATCCGCGTAGTTGTTATGCGCATTTTCACCCATTGGGCCTGGGCGATACAGCGCGATCACGGCTGAAATATCTTGGAAAGAATCCGGTGACATGCTGCGCAGTAGTGCGCGCATTGGACCACCATCTAGCTGAAAAACTCCCAAGGTGTCTCCGCGAGAGAGAAGTTCGAATGTTTTCTTATCATCGAGTGTGAGATCTTCAAGAACAATATCTACGCCCTTATTTGCTTTGATGTTCAAAAGTGCATCATCTAAGACTGAAAGATTTCGAAGGCCCAAGAAATCCATCTTGAGTAAGCCCGTTGCTTCGCACGCGCCCATATCAAATTGCGTGATGATGGAGCCATCTGCTTCACGACGATGAATTGGAATTACATCCAAGAGAGGTTCGCGCGAGAGAATTACACCCGCTGCGTGAACACCCCATTGCCGTTTCAATCCTTCAAGGCCCATTGCAGTATCAACTACCGTCTTTGAATCAGGATCACTTTCGTAGAGAGTTCTAAACTCCCCTGCTTCTGAATATCGATCATTGCTTGGATCAAATACGCCAGCGAGTGAAATATCTTTACCCATAACTGAGGGTGGCAGCGCTTTAGTTAGTTTTTCACCGATTGCATATGGATATCCGAGTACACGTGTGGAGTCCTTAATGGCTTGTTTAGATTTAATGGTGCCATAAGTAATGATCTGTGCAACGCGGTCTTCGCCGTACTTTGTTGTTGCATAGCGAATCATTTCGCTTCGACGACGCTCATCGAAGTCCAAGTCAATATCTGGCATCGAAATACGTTCTGGATTTAAGAATCGCTCAAAGAGCAATCCATGCTCGAGTGGATCAAGACCTGTAATGCCGAGTGCGTATGCGACTAAGGAACCTGCGGCCGATCCACGGCCCGGGCCAACACGGATTCCAACTCTCTTTGCATGTGTAACAAGGTCTGCAACAACAAGGAAGTAACCAGGAAATCCCATCTTGATCATGACATCTAATTCATATTTCAAACGCGCGCGATGTTCATCAGTAACTCGCGCACCCATGCGCTCTAACAATCCGCGTTCGGATTCTTTGATCAGCCATGAGTCTTCTGTTTCGCCCACAGGCACTTCAAAGCGTGGAAGTAAATTCTCGCCTTCGCGCAGCGTGACATTGCATCGTTCGGCGATCAAGAGGGTGTTATCGCAACTTTCGGGGATTTCCTTAAAGAGCTCACGCATCTGCGCAGGTGTCTTTAGATAGAACTCATCGTTATCAAATTTAAATCTCTTAGGGTCTGCAAGGGTAGATCCTGATTGCACGCACAAAAGAGCTTCATGGGATCGCGCATCTTCGTTAAATGTGTAGTGCAAGTCATTTGTAGCAAGTAGCGGCAATCCAAGTTCTTTGCCGAGTTTGAGTAAATCTGCTTTTACACGAGATTCAATATCGATACCGTGATCCATTATTTCGAGAAAAAAGTTTTCGGCGCCGAAAATATCGCGGTAATCAGATGCAGCCGCCATCGCCTCTTTGAAAGCGCCCATACGAAGACGCGTTTGAATTTCACCGCCAGGACACCCTGTGGTTGCTATCAACCCTTTTGAATAACGAGTGAGTAACTCTCGATCCATACGTGGTTTGTAGTAATAGCCTTCGAGGGATGCAAGAGATGAAAGCTTAAAAAGATTTGAAAGACCTTCGTTGTTTTCAGCCAAGATGGTCATGTGCGTATATGCGCCGCCACCAGAGACATCATCTTCTCCGCCATCAGCCCACTTCACTCGTTTTTTCTCAAAGCGAGATTCGGGCGCAACGTAGGCTTCAATACCAATGATTGGTTTAACGCCAACCTTTTTTGCTTGTTTGTAAAAATCAAAGGCACCGAAAACATTGCCGTGATCTGTCATAGCAATTGCCGGCATTTCTTGGCGCGCTACTTCGGCGACAAGATCTGCAACGCGCGCAGCGCCATCGAGCATTGAGTACTCGGTGTGAACGTGAAGGTGGGCAAAAGAGGACATCGGTGGTGAGATTAGTCGTTACGGAAGAACTGCGCTTGAAAGCAACGCCAGAGCATTTGTGAGATCAGCTGGGTATGGCGCGTTAAAGGTTAAGCGCTCTGCTGTTACTGGATGCGTGAGTTCGAGTTGCATGGCGTGTAACCATGGACGAGTCATTGCTAGCGAGGCCGCGAGCACAGGATCTGCGCCGTAAGTGAGGTCACCGACAAGTGGATGGCGTAGCGCTGAGAAGTGAACGCGAATTTGATGAGTGCGACCGGTTTCAAGTTCTACTTTTACCAATGAAACGCCACGATAAAACTCGATGACTTCGTAGTGCGTAATGCTCTCTTTGCCATTAGCGACAACAGCAAAACGATGATCTTCTTTTGGGTGACGATCTATCGGCGCATCAATTGTTCCAGTGCTCGGGTCCATGTGTCCTTGAATGAGTGCGTGATAAATTTTTGTAACAGTACGAGATTTAAATGCATCTTTAAGAAATGTATACGCCTGGTCTGTCTTTGCAACAACCATTAAGCCGCTTGTTCCAACATCTAAACGATGAACGATTCCTGCGCGTTCAGCTGGTCCACTCGTTGAAATGGTGTAACCCGCTGCGCTCAGTGCGCCGACAACTGTTGGGCCTTCCCAACCAGGACTTGGATGAGCGGCGCAACCAACTGGTTTGTCGATAACAACTATTGACTCATCGTTATAAATAATTGATAAACCTGGAATCGGAGTGAGCGGAATAGGTTCAGAGTTCTTTTCTTCGGGCATCAATACTTCAATGATTTGTCCTGCTGCGACCTTGTCAGATTTGCTCATAGCTTTTCCTGAAGTGGTGATGTCTCCATCTTCTAAGAGACGCACAACTGCGGTGCGCGAAAGTCCCAATACTCGAGTAAGTGCGCTATCAATTCGCTCGCCCGCAACACCTTCTGGAACAGACAGGGTTCGTGATACTCGGCTCATTATTAACTCGGATCTTTTGGTGTAATTGGGGCAATGTCTCGAATCGTCAGGATTACTGCGATTACTGCTGCAATCACAATAGCGCTATCCGCGATGTTAAACACCGGCCAATTAGGAATTTGAATCCAATCAATTACGTGTCCTTGCAAGAAGCCAGGTTCGCGGAAAATTCGATCAGTGAGATTTCCTAGAATTCCACCAAGAACTAAGCCGCAAACAACTGCCCACCCTTTAGAAGTTAATTGAGCTGCGTAGCGAGCGATGATTACCAAAACAGAGAGTGCAAAGATTGTGAAGATGATTGTTTTGCCTGCTCCGATACCAAATGCTGCGCCAGAGTTGCGAACAAATGTCAGTTGTAGAAAAGAACCCAGTACTTCCACATTTGCTCTAGTAGATAAGACATTTACAGCCCATACCTTTGTGCCTAGATCAAATAACCACACAACCCAGGCGATGAGATATAGCGAGCGCCACGGGCGCATTATTAGCGCCGTTCCTCTTTCTGCTTGCAGAGCATGCAGAGAGTTGCGCGTGGGAAAACTTGAAGACGTGCTTTACCAATAGGTGCACCGCACTCTTCGCAGTTTCCATACGTTTTGGTATCAATGCGCTCGAGTGCGCGTTCTGTCTGTAAAACCATGTCGCGAGCATTAATGACCAATGACATCTCATGCTCGCGTTCGAAAGTCTTTGTACCAGCATCTGCCTGATCATCTCCTGCGCCATCTCCGGCATCGGCAATCAGTGCATCCATTTCGCTTTCAACTGCTGCGAGTTCTGCTTGAAGGCGCACTAATTCTTTTGCTAATTCGCTGCGGATTGCCTTGAGCTCTGCGGCGTTCCACGCTGCCTCACCTTCAGAGACTACGACTGGAGTTGGCGCCTGCTTAATTGGCTTTAATGGTGCAACTTTCTTGCCACTCTTTGCTGGACGCGCAGGAGGTGGCATAACTAAGCGACGCTCTTCTACTACTGGCGTGTTCTGTGGAGCCACAATTGTTTTAACACTTACTGTCTGGGACTTCTCATCAACGGTCAGAGTTGTTTTTGATGGAAATGGTCGACCAGGATTTTTCTTTACAGCTTTTGCTGGCGCTTTCTTGGCGGCTACCTTCTTTGCAGGTGCTTTTTTAGCCGGTGCCTTCTTCGCAACTTTTTTGGCCGGAGCCTTTTTAGCAGGCTTCTTTGCAGCGCTCTTGACTGCTTTCTTAATGGCTTTTTTTATCGGTTTCTTCGGCACGCCGCGCACCTTATGCCGATTAGCTCGCGAGTACCAACTTCGCCACGAAGAAAGTTACGTATGAGCATGGAATAGACTTCCCCTCTTATGTCCTTTCGCCCAATTCCAGCCCAGATTGATCTACCAGCAATGGAGCACTCAATTCTGGATTTTTGGCGAACCAATGGAGTCTTCGAAGAGTCTGTAACTGGTCGAGAAGGTGCACCAACATGGACATTTTATGAAGGTCCTCCAACTGCAAATGGAATGCCTGGCACTCACCATATTGAAGCCCGCGTATTTAAGGATGTCTTTCCTCGCTTTCACACAATGAAGGGCAAGCAAGTTGTTCGTAAAGCTGGATGGGATTGTCATGGACTTCCAGTTGAAATTGCTGTTGAAAAAGAGTTGGGCTTTAACGGCAAAGGTGACATCGAAAAATTTGGTATCGCACAATTTAATGACAAGTGTCGCGAATCCGTCACACGTCACGTAGACGCATTTACTGCGATGACAAATCGCATGGGTTTCTGGGTTGATTTTGATGAAGCGTATTGGACTATGGCACCTGCATACGTTGAAAGCGTGTGGTGGAGTCTTTCGCAGATTCACAAAAAAGGTTTACTTGTTCAAGACCATCGTGTTGCCCCATATTGCCCTCGCTGCGGAACTGGTTTATCAGATCACGAGTTAGCGCAAGGTTACGAAACCGTTACTGATCCATCTGTCTACGTTCGCTTTCCAATTACATCCGGGCCTCTTCAAGATTTGGGCGCGGCGCTTCTGGTCTGGACAACTACTCCGTGGACGTTGGTTTCAAATACGGCTGTTGCTGTAAACCCTGGAGTTACCTATGTTGCAGCCGAAGTAACGCATGAAGAAAAAACAGAAGTACTTGTGATTGCTGAACCTCTGCTTGAAAAACTACAGGGTGAAGTAAAGATTCTGAAGAAAATCACCGGCAAAGAGCTAGAGCGCACAACATATTCGCGTCCATTTGATTACGTGGAAATTCCGGATTCTCACTTTGTTGTACTTGCAGATTACGTAACAACCGAAGATGGAACAGGATTAGTTCACCAATCCCCTGCTTTCGGAGCAGATGACTTGCAAGTGTGTCGTGCCTACGGTTTACCAGTTATTAATCCTGTTGCCCCTGATGGTCACTTCCTTGCTGACGTTGAACTAGTTGGCGGAATGTTTTTTAAGGATGCAGATAAGCCACTTGTCAAAGAGTTGAAAACTCGTGGACTCTTATATCGCCATCAACCATATGAGCACTCATACCCTCATTGCTGGCGTTGTCACACTGCACTTATTTATTACGCACAACCATCCTGGTACATCCGCACAACATCAATCAAAGATGAACTCTTGCGCGAAAATGCTGCAACGAATTGGTACCCAGAAACAATCAAAAATGGTCGATACGGAGATTGGCTCAATAACAATATTGACTGGGCGCTCTCTCGTAATCGTTATTGGGGAACTCCGCTACCAATTTGGCGCTGCGAAAATAAACACGAGGTGTGCATTGAATCATTAGCAGACCTTGGCGCCCGTGCCGGCCAAGAGTTATCAAATCTTGATCCGCACCGTCCATTTGTTGATGACATCACCTTCGCGTGTTCTGAGTGTTCAGAAACAATGAACCGCGTTCCAGAGGTTATCGATTGTTGGTATGACTCAGGTTCAATGCCATTTGCTCAATGGGGATATCCGCATCAAGAAGGCAGCAAAGAAAAGTTTGAGGCGTCCTATCCCGCTGACTTTATCTGCGAAGCCATCGATCAAACTCGTGGTTGGTTCTATACATTGATGACGATTGGAACGTTAGTTTTCGACAAGTCATCGTATGAAAATGTTTTATGTTTGGGACACATTCTTGATAAAGATGGTCGCAAGATGAGTAAGCACCTTGGAAACGTGATTGAACCAATGGCGTTGATGGACCAACATGGCGCAGATGCGGTTCGTTGGTACATGTTGGCTGCTGGTTCTCCGTGGTCAGCCCGTCGTGTCGGACATGATGCAATCAGCGACGTTGTCAGAAAGACTCTTCTAACCTATTGGAACACCATCTCTTTCCACTCTTTATACGCACAAGCCTCTAACTTTGATCTATCCCAATCTCCTGCGCGCAATACGCGTCCTGTGATGGATCGTTGGATTATTTCTGAACTCTCACTTTTGATAAATGAAGTTGAAAATTGCCTGACGCACTTTGATTCACAAGGTGCTGGAAAAGCCCTTGCGCAATTTATTGATGACCTTTCCAATTGGTATGTCCGTCGCTCGCGACGTCGCTTCTGGGATGGCGATGTTGCAGCTCTGGCAACTCTTCACGAGTGTCTAACAACCTTGACCCAACTTCTAGCTCCGATGGTTCCATTTATTTCAGAGCACGTATGGCAAGAACTTGTTCGCCCAGTTGATGCAAGCGCTACAAAGTCAGTGCATCTCTCAGATTTTCCTGTTGCACATCCAAGTGATATCGACACGGTGCTTTCTGGACAAGTGGCTCTCACAAGACGCATTGTTGAATTAGGGCGTGCTGCTCGCGCTGAATCTGGAATTAAGATTCGCCAACCTTTGCAACGAGCTCTTATTGCAGCAAGCGGTTGGGCGGCTCTTCCAAGTGACATGCGCGAACAAATTGCTGATGAATTAAATGTGGCAGACCTTGCAGACATTGCTGATGCTGATGGAGATCTAGTAGATATTTCAGTCAAGGCGAACTTTCGTTCATTGGGCGCCAAATTTGGCGGCGAGGTTCAGACAATTGCAAAAGCAATTGCAGCCACAGATGCCACTGCACTAGTAAAAACTCTTCGCACAGCAGGCAGTGCGCTAGTTGGCACCTGGAGCATTGAATTAGATGACCTGGTCATCACTGAAGTTCCACGCACCGGATGGATGGTTGCAAGCCATGAAGGCGAGAGTGTTGCTCTAGATCTCGAGCTCACGCCGGCACTCATTGCTGCAGGAAATGTTCGTGAAGTAATTCGCTTTATTCAAGATGCACGCAAAACAAGTGGCTTTGATATTTCAGATCGCATCACTGTGGCGTGGAATGCTCCGGTCGAGATCATCGCTGCGATTGAATCAGCGCAAGAGCACATCAGTGCCGAAGTTCTTGCCACGCAATTTATAAGAGATGCCAGCCTGCCTGTGTTAGATGGCGAAGTTGGATTTAACGCGAAGTTGTTGAAGAGTTAAATAAGTAAAACAATCGGCATTAACAACTGCACCGCAAAAAAGAGCACGATAAAAGATAAATCAATTGAAGCGCCACCTAAGCGAAGTGGTGGAACAAATCGACGTACAAAATTCATTGGGCGGTCCGTGACCGTATAAACAGCTTCAACCAAAATCAGCACGATTCCACCTGGGCGCCATGATGGTTTAAACATGCGCACATAATCAAAAATCAAACGAGCTAATAGTGCAAATAGAAATATCTGCAGAATTAAATGAAGTATCGACCCGATACGCAACATAAGTTAACTATCAGCTCTGATTGAAAAAGCTTGCTTCAGCTGCTGCAGCTTTATCTTCGCTACTTACCTTGACGTTTGCAGGTGAGAGTAAGAAAACTTTTGATGTAACGCGTTCGATAGTTCCGTGGTGGCCAAAGACAAGTCCACTTGCAAAATCCACTAGACGCTTGCGTTCTGATTCATCCATGTCAGTTAAATTGATGATGACTGGATTTCCTTGACGATAGTGCTCACCGATTGTGCGCGCTTCGTTATAAAAACGTGGATGCAAAGTGATGATGCGATCAAGTGCTGGAAGTTCTAGTTGTGGTGCGCTCTCTTGATGTTGCACTGGAGCTATGTGACGTGGTTCGCGGGTGCGAATACGTACATCTGGAACTCGAGCAGCTGGTGTCTCTACAGAGTTTTGAATTTCTGGATCATCAACTAGGCCTAGATAGTTTGCGACACGGCGCATTGCATTCGACATGGTTAAAAGGTTACTGGGGGGTTGGGCGCGAACCGAGGATTGAACTGCCTACCCGGATATGTGTCGCACCATGGGAAATTGCAGATTCAAAGTCATTACTCATGCCAGCAGAAAGGGAGGTTGCCATTGGATATGAAGCCTTGAACCCTGCGTAAATAGTGGCAAGTTTTTCAAAGGCCTGATCGCTAGTTATCTCCAATGGAGCCACCGCCATGAGTCCCATCAAATCCAAGTTGGCAGAGCTAAGGACGCAATCGGCCAGTTCTGATAAATCTGCAGGAGCTGCACCACCTCGACCTTGTGCGCCATCTAGTGACACTTGTAGAAAAACACCGATGCGATGAATCGCTACTTTATCGAGTGCCTGGATATGTCGAAGTTCATCAAGTGAATGAATCACATTCGCCCACGATGCAATTGATTTCAATTTATTGCTCTGAATCTGTCCTTGAAAATGCCACGTCCCCGGAACTGCTTCCGCTTTTGGGGCAGCATCTGAATCTCTGTTCTCTCCGTAATGATGCACATCAAGGCTGGCCAAGATATGAACATCGCTAATTGGAAAAGTTTTGGTAACAGCAATCAATGTGACATCTTCATATTTTCGCCCACAAGATTGGGTAGCACTTTTGACTTGATCAAGAACGCCATTGAGGTTTCTCGCAATCTCGTCATATCGTGAAGTCATAATCTAATTAAACCTGCCTGACGACCCGTGCGATGGGATTTACGGTAAGAAAAAAGATTCGGATCTTCATTGGTGCATCGCGTATCAATGGTGCAGGCAACAGATAAAGAATCGAGATCGGCAACTAAGGCTTTTGCGAGATCTAACGATGGGTTGCCCACCTTGGTGGTGGACTTAGCCAGAGGATGAAGTAGAACAACTTCATCAAAAGTCTTTTGATCTACTTCATAACAAGTGCCACAAATTGATGGACCAATTTTTCCTGAAATTGTGCCAGCTCCCAGTTCGCGCATGACGTGCACCGCTTTACCTGCCACACCATTTACTAATCCTCTTCTGCCCACATGGACCGCGGCTACAACACTGTGACTCGAGAGCAATAACGGAATGCAATCGGCAGTAAGTACAGCCAAAGTGATTCCAGGAGTTGCAGTTACTAAGGCATCACACGTTGGGCTTTGCTGATCGATCCTTGTAATGATGCTGACATCATCCCCATGGACCTGATTCATATACATCGTTGCACCATATTGCGATGCGATTACATCTCGATTCTGCGAAACTAAATCAGGATCATCTTGAACATGTAAAGCTAAATTAAGAGAAGAAAAATCGCCTTGGCTATATCCACCAAGGCGATCTGTAAAGAATGTAAAGCTCACTCTTATTTCATGAAATCTGGAACATCAATTTCATCTTCAGCTACTAACTCTTCAAATGTCACACGTGGACGAGGAGTTAGATCTGCCTCAAGATCGAGTGCCACAGCAAGTGGATCATTGCTTGGAACTGGATTGGCATTACCAGCAAGAGTTGCTGCATTAATTACTGGAACAGAGACCCGCTTTGGTTCTCCCCCATCAAAACCAGCTGCAATCACAGTGATTCGAACTTCATCACCTAGAGCATCATCGATGGTGGTTCCGAAAATAATCTTTGCATTTGGGTGCGCTGCAGCTTGTACAAGTTCGCATGCTTCATTGATTTCAAACAAACCAAGATCAGACCCACCGGCTACTGAGAGAAGAACACCCATTGCACCATCTATTGATGCTTCAAGTAGTGGACTTGAAATTGCGAGTTCGGCGGCGCGAATTGCACGGTTTTCACCGCGAGCAGATCCGATTCCCATGAGTGCAGACCCCGCACCAGTCATAACAGTCTTTACATCTGCGAAGTCAAGGTTAATTAATCCTGGTTGTGTAATTATTTCGGTAATTCCTTGTACGCCAGAAAGAAGAACTTGATCCGCACTCTTGAATGCATCTACTGCAGTAATTGAGCGATCTGAAATTGCTAACAAGCGATCATTTGGAATAACGATAAGTGTGTCAACTTCAGAACGAAGTGCTTCGATTCCTTCTTCTGCTTGGGCGGTACGAATCTTTCCTTCAAAACTAAATGGTTTTGTAACAACACCAATTGTTAGTGCGCCTATTTCGCGTGCAATTTTTGCAACTACTGGTGCGCCACCAGTTCCTGTTCCGCCGCCTTCACCTGCGGTAACAAAGACCATGTCTGCACCGCGCAAAATTTCTTCAATTTCATCAATGTGATCAAGTGCTGCTTCGCGACCTTTTTCAGGTGCAGCACCTGCACCAAGTCCACGAGTTGATTTGCGACCAATATCTAACTTCACATCAGCATCACTCATTAACAAGTGTTGTGCATCTGTATTAATTGCAATGAACTCGACGCCTTTGAGTCCGACATCAATCATTCGATTGATTGCATTAACTCCACCGCCACCAATTCCAACTACTTTGATGACAGCTAAATAATTCTGCGGTGAAGCCACGGTACTCCTCCTTGAGAACGGTAAACCTCGAGTTGAGATTTAGTGTTCTCTCTTATACGTGAGGTGAAAGTAAAGCGAATTAACTCCGTAAGCAAACATCGCCACGAATTATTTTTAAATTATTTTTCTACTTAACAATCGGTGCATGTGGTGCAGAAACATCAACAGTTGAAATGTTTTTATTTTCCGGACGTTCTATAAGTGCCTTAAATACTTTGATTTTCAGATCTATCTCCTGCGCATCTCCGAATCGAAGAGTCAGACTTCTGCTCTGCCCTCCCATAATCATTGAAAAATCATTGGCACTTCGGGCACTCATCGAGGAGATGCTCTGGCGAAATTCCTGGGGAAAGGAGGCAAAAAGTTTGGCTGCTGATAATCCGATTTCAGGACTAGGAGCACTTAGTTCCGGCACTTGAACAGGTGCGCCGACATGATCAAAAACTGTGCCACTTGAATCTATGTATCTGCCTGCAAAAGCTCCAATCGGCTCTCGTGGTTTCACTGCAATCGTTACAGAACTTGAAAACCAGTTACGTGAAACCTCTGCTTCAGCAACCCATGAGAGCGAAGAAATACTTCGAGCGATTTGGCGGGGTTCGATGCGGGCAAGTTTTGTACTTGTTAACTTCCCAACCTTGTTTTGAACTGCCGAAATTTGATTGGGGTTGGTTATTCCGCTGAACTCGACTCTCTTAACAGTAAAGACAGAGGACCATCCCAATAAGTAAGTAAGGGAAGAAATCACAATTGCCGCAATTAAAATCTTAACTATTCGTGGCATTGGCAAAGTTGTTAGTTACTCGAGAAACGTTTAGTTAGTCCATCAACAATTATTGGTCCAAGAGATGAGACATCGCCGGCACCAAGAGTCATGATTACATCCCCTGGCTTTGCCATTTCAATCATCGCATCTGTTGCATCTACAAAATTAGGAACATATTTTCCGTTAGTCATTGATTGCGAGATTACTTCTGAACTGATGCCCGGAATCGGTTTTTCACTTGCGGCATACACTTCGAGCAACGTAACGTCATCTGCAAGTGATAATGCCGATGCAAATTCAGACATAAATGCTTTGGTGCGCGAATATCTATGTGGCTGGAAGATAACTAGTAGTCGACCATCTCCTGCATAGCGCCTTGCCGCTTCCAGCGTTACGCGAATCTCTGTTGGGTGATGTCCATAGTCATCAATAACTCGAATGCCGTGAACTGTTCCCTTTAATTCAAAACGGCGCCCTGTCCCGGCAAAAGATGCTAATCCTGCAAGTAATCCAGCAGTTGGTAAACCAAGGTGCAGGCCAACTGCCAAAGCTGCTGCTGCGTTATCGATGTTGTGACGACCTGGAACATTTAGTTCTAGATGACCGATCGATTTACCTTTCCACAGAGCTCGAGCGCGAGAACCTTTTGCTCCGAGTTCTATCTGATCAATATGTAAATCGCTATCGACATTTTCACCGTATGAAATGCTGACAATGTCCTTTATACCTTTCATTGAGCGGCCTAAATTCAACGAACCAGCATCATCGGCGCAATAAACAAGGAAACCATCGGGTGAGATGGTTCGAGCGAAGTCTTCAAAGGCCGCAGTTACATCTGCTGGGGTTGCGAAGTAATCAACATGATCGTGTTCAACGTTTGTAACAATGGCGCCGAATGGCTTGTACTCGATGAATGAGCCATCGGATTCGTCAGCTTCGGCTACAAAGTATTGGCCGGTTCCTCTGTGGGCATTTGAACCAGAGGCACTTATGGTGCCGCCGATTGCAAATGAGGGATCAACACCGCATGCTTGAAGAGCCACAGTAAGCATTGAAGATGTTGTTGTCTTGCCATGAGTTCCTGCAACAGCGATGCTGATTGATTCACTCATGAGTAAGGCCAGTGCCTGTGCGCGTGTATAGATAGGAATGTTTAAATTCTCAGCTGCGACTCTTTCGGAGTTTGATTGTGAAATCGCATTGGAATAAATCACTAAGTCTGCACCCTGCACATGCTCTGCGCTGTGAGATGAATTGACCGTGGCACCCAGTGCCGAAAGTGCTGCGAGGACAGATGAATCTTTTTCGTCTGAGCCACTTACCTGTGCACCGTGTGTTAAGGCAATTCGCGCGAGGCCACTCATGCCCGCGCCACCGATACCGATGAAATGAAGTTTCTTGCTTGCTAGTTCGGAGAGCGAAATCATCTTCGTACTCCCCCGTCTACTAGTGAGAACTCAGCACGTTTTGCATGAGAGCCGTAATCTTCTCATGGGCTGTGCTGTTTGCTGTGGAAACCTGCGCACCACGGGCTCGAGAAGTTTCTAATAATGAATCAATGTGCGCCAAGAGCCACGGTGATGTGAACTCTTTTTGTGAAATAACTTGCGCACGGCCGAGATCTGCTAGGTGCTGTGCATTGGGAAGTTGTTCGCCATTTCCAATTGCAAGCGGAATAAACAATGCGTATTTACCAAGTGCTTCAAACTCAGAACATGTGACAGCACCAGAGCGAGAAATTACTACATCTGCAGCTAAATAAGCAGTTGCCATATCTGCGATATATGAATGTGGTTGATACCCCGATTGGGCTGTGGGCAGAGCGTTCTTCTTGCCTAGTGAGTGCATCACCTGAATTTTCTTCTCGAGCAGAGTTTTCAATGATTGCTCAATTACTGTATTCATTACTTGGGAACCCTGAGACCCGCCAACTACCAATACCAATGGCAGAGCATCATCAAAGCCAAGAGCACGCTTGGATGAAGATCGAACAAGGTTCCAGTCGGATTCATTACGAGAAATTATTGATGTAATTGATGACTTCAACGGCATGCCAGTGATGAGCGCATTGCTAAATGGACCACTTTTAACTGGAGTCGATACTGCAAGTGCAGAAGTAAATAGCGCACCTAATCGATTTGCTATTCCAGGACGCGCATTCGCTTCATGAATGACAATTGGAACTCCGCATGACTTTGCTGCGATGTAGGAAGCAGCGCTGACATAGCCACCAAAACCAACGAGCAGAGACGCTCCTTTGATAATTGCGCGTGCCTGCATGACTGCCTGGAACAAATTAATTGGAAGAAATAGAGCCGATGGGGATACTTTTCGGTTAAGAACAACTTTCTTAATTGTTCGAAGAGTAAAACCTGCAGCTGGAACAAGTGTTGTTTCTAAACCATGCGTTGTTCCAACAAAAATGCACGTATCACGTGGGTTTTGCTTCATCCACTCTTGTGCAACAGACAGGGCTGGTTCTACGTGGCCCGCGGTGCCACCACCTGCAAAAATAATTGTCTTCATTATTTCTTATCCAGATCTGCCATTGCAGCAGGGTCACGACGCGCAGCCCCTAGAACAAAACCTAAGGCCAGATACGTAGCTACGAGAGAAGATCCGCCGTATGAAATAAGCGGGAGTGTCACACCCACAACAGGGATCATTGACGTTGCCGAACCTATGTTCATAATTGTTTGAAAAGCTAACCATGAACCAATACCCGCGCATGCATACTTTGACATCGGATCTTTTGCACGTAACGCAATTCTGAAAATTGAAAAAATAAGTGCGCTAAAGAGAAGCAGCACAATAATTGTTCCAAATAGTCCTAGCTCTTCGCCAATAACTGAAAAAATAAAGTCTGTATGTGCTTCTGCGAGATTTCCCCACTTTTGTCTACTAGCACCGAGTCCAACTCCGAAAACTCCACCGCTTGCGAGTCCCAAAAGGCTGTGTGCTGGTTGCCATCCTGCATTTTTATAATCTTCTGGCGCGAATGGATCTAAAACAACCAAGAATCTTTGAGCGCGATATGGCGCAGTAGCAATAGCCAGTGCAATGAGTGTGAACGCTGATGCAAGAACTCCACCAAAAATCTTTCCTGAAACACCTGAAACCCAGAGCAGGCCAGCCAGAATTGCAGCAAATACTGCTGTGGTGCCTAGATCTCTTCCGAGCATGATCAAAACCATGACTAATGCAAAACCTGGGGTAATCAGTGCTAAAACATTTGTGTGGTGGCGTCCTGCATATTCGCGAGTGGCCAACATATGCGCCGCCCACAAAATCATCAGCATCTTTACAATTTCACTCGGTTGAATATCTACAAATCCAAGGCTGATCCAATTTTGGTTTCCATTAACACTTTTGCCAACTCCTGGAATTGCCACAATCATCAAAACTATTGCTGAGATTAAGAATCCAAAACGTGCAAGGTTCTTCCAGCGTTCCAGTTTCTGACGTGAAGCAAGATATCCAAGGGGTATAGAGAGGAATAGAAAAAAGAGTTGGCGTCCAATTACTGAAAATGAGTTTCCCTTGTTTTCAAGTGAATAAATAGATGATGCCGAGAAAACCATAACGGCGCCAAGGATGCTAAGTGCCAAGGTCGACCAGAGCAAAATCTTGTACGAACTCGAAGGCTTGGCAAGGAACTTCTGTGTTGTTTCACTCACCGACAATCACCTTTTTCACTGCCTGCGCAAAACGATCTCCACGGTCTGCGTAATTTGTGAATTGATCCATCGATGCGCATGCAGGCGCAAGCAGGACTGTGTCACCTTCAACTGCAAACCCACGAGCGGCTTCTACAACATCTTCCATGAGCGAATTATCAGCAGAGCCAATCTGATAACTCGATGGTGCATCAATTTTTACTACTGCGATATGTGGAGCCTTTTCGCGAATAGCTTTTTCAATAAGATCTTTATCTTCACCAATTAACACTGCTGCTTTAATTCTCTTACTGCAACGCTCAATTAGTTCTTCCATCCGGGCGCCTTTTGCTAATCCCCCAGCAATCCACACAACAGATAGTGCGGACATAATGGAGGCAGCCGCTGCGTGTGGATTGGTAGCTTTGGAATCATCAATCCATGTGATGCCGGAGTGAGAAAGTACTTCCTCAATTCGATGACGTCCCGGTGTAAATGATGCAAGCGCGCTTCTAATATCTTCGTGGTCAACACCTGCGGCGCGTGCTAATCCTGCAGCCGCCAGAGCATTAGAAACATTGTGCGGAACCGTAGGTTTAATTTCAGTGAGCTCACAAATCATCGCTGCTTCTTGCGGATCGGCAACAAATGCGCGATCAACTAGTAATTCCTCGACGATCCCCATCTCACCTGGACCTGGAGTGTCGAGTGAGAAGAAAACTTTTCTTCCTTTCCATTGTGAGCATCGCTTAACTACTTCAGCTTCATCAGCATTAAGAATTGCTGTTGAACTTGAGTCAAGCAGTGATACTTTCGTGCGGGCGTACTCTTCGAAAGTTCCGTGCCAATCTGTGTGATCGTCAGCGATATTTAATAGTGCACTGGCATTGAATTGCGCAGACTGCATCCAATGAATCTGAAACGAAGATAGCTCCAGAACTAGAACATCGAATTTCTCTTTGCTTTCTACAGCATCGATTACGGTATCGCCCACGTTGCCGCAGGCGGTTGCATGTAAGCCTCCAGCGCGCATTGCTGCTGCAGTCATTTCAACAGTTGTTGTTTTCCCATTCGTTCCCGTTATCGCAAACCATCGCTGATGTGGGACTTCTTCTTGTTTAATCTGCCAAGCCAGATCTACTTCATTTGTTAGAGGTATGCCTGCTGTGATGAATTTTTGAATCAGAGGATGCGAGGGTTTCCATCCGGGAGAAACAACAGCGCTTTCCCACTCGTGAACATCTATGTCAGAAGTTAAAAAAGTATCAAACGAGGATCCTTGTATTTTTCTGTCATCTGCAATCGCAATAATTGCTCCGCGACGTGTGAGTGACTGAGCCAAAGCGGTTCCGGTTACACCGCCACCTAAAATCAAGATTCGACTCTTGGAAAAGTTAAGGGGCATAAGAATCTACTTACGCGCTTACCCATTGCGCATAAAAGAGTCCTAAACCAAGTGCAACACTAAGACCGGCAATGATCCAAAAACGAATCACAATGGTGACTTCGCCCCAACCCATTAATTCAAAGTGGTGTTGCAGCGGAGCCATTTTAAAGACGCGCTTTCCACCAGAAATTTTGAAATACAACGTTTGAATAATCACTGAAAGCGTGATGATGACAAAGAGTCCACCGAGTGGAATAAGTAATAACTCAACTCGAAGCGTTGCAGCTAATCCAGCAAGTGCCCCACCGAGAGCAAGGGAGCCTGTGTCTCCCATAAATATTTTTGCAGGTGATGCGTTCCACCACAAAAATCCTGTGCACGAACCAGCAAATGCTGCTGCCAGAACAGCAAGGTCAAGTGGATCTCGAACTTCATAACAATTAGCAGTTGTAACGAGTGCACAACTCTGTCCAAATTCCCATACACCAATTAGGACAAAAGCTAAGAAAGTCATGACTGCGGCGCCACTTGCCAGTCCGTCTAATCCATCAGTGAGATTGACGCCATTGCTAGTTGCTACCACCATCAAAGCAATCCATATAACTACAAGAACTGGTCCAAGAACAATTGATGTTTCTCGAACAGTAGAAAGATTCTGCGAAATCGGCGTTAGCCCACCAATGTCTGCAAATTGAATTCCAAGGTATCCAAATAACGCTGCAACGGCGCCTTGTGAAATGAGCTTTTGCTTTCCAGTTAACCCTAAGGATTGTTTGCGAGAAATCTTTAAATAATCATCTAAGAAGCCGATTAAACCGAGTGCAATAACTAAGCCAATAACCAAGAGAGCAGAAACGGTTGGAGGGCGTCCAGAGAAAAGATGCGCAATTGCGTAAGCAAGAACAGTTGCAACAATGATGACGATTCCGCCCATTGTTGGTGTGCCACGCTTTGTGTGATGCGATGTTGGACCGTCATCTCGAATTACTTGGCCATACCCGCGCTTGGCAAGAAAGCGAATAAGTAATGGAGTTCCAAAGAGTGAAAAAAGTAGGGCCATGGCTCCGGCGATAAGAATTACTCTCACTTCTTATCCTCCTGACGTAACTCTTTCCAAGAATCTTCAATCCCTTGACTCAACGTTTCAAAGTGCTCAGAACGTGAAGCCTTAACAAGTACAACATCACCCGGCGCCAAATGTGAGACGAGAGTGAGCGCTTGCGCGATATCTTCGCAATAGTGAAGGGTAGTAGAGCTCTGCGCTGGAATGCCTTCAGCAAATGCTCGTGTTCCGATACTTACAAGATGATCAATTCCAAGCTCGTGTGCGTGTGCTGCAACGCTTGCGTGCAATGCATTGCTCTCTGCCCCTAGTTCGTGCATTTGCCCAAGAAATGCCCACGATGCACCGCCGCGTTCTTGTGCGAATAAAACCATTGAATCCATTGCTGCTTTCATTGACTCTGGGTTTGCGTTGTAAGAGTCGTTAATAATGAGTAGATC
Organism: Streptomycetaceae bacterium; assembly: GCA_027488575.1. Lineage (GTDB taxonomy): Bacteria > Actinomycetota > Actinomycetes > Nanopelagicales > Nanopelagicaceae > Planktophila. Next base: position 44,134 of record JAIYBJ010000039.1, read on the forward strand.
TTCAAGATCATTAATCTGCATACGCCATTTGCTTGCTAAATCTGCAGTCGATAAACCACTTGCAATTACTTCAATCGGAATCTCTAGCGCCGTGCACACCGCTGCAGCAGCTAATGCATTTGATACTTGATGGGCGCCAATAAGTCGCATCCCCACTGCATCGCGACCAGCAGGAGTTACAAGATCAAAGTGTGGACGTGCTTCACGCATTTCGATATCAGCAGCCCTGACATCATCATGTGTCCCCTCACCGAAATAAATTATCTTGCCCTTATGTAATGACCTCATCGCTTTTGTATGAGGGTCATAGGTTCCAAGAACAGCAATTGCATCTGCTTCGAGGGTCTGAATCAACTCGCCTTTAGTTTGTGCAATCTTCTCAACGCTTCCAAATTCGCCTAAGTGGGCAGTACCAACGCGCAGAACGACTCCTACGTTAGGCCGCGCCATTTCACATAGTGCTGCAATGTCACCTAGATGGCGTGCACCCATTTCGAGAATGCAGTACTTGGTATCCACATCGCATTCGAGCAGTGTGATTGGCGCTCCGAGTTCGTTGTTAAAGGATGCTTTAGTTGCAACCGTTTTTGCTTGGCTTGAAAGAACCGAAGCCAGGAGATCTTTCGTGGTGGTTTTCCCACTTGAACCTGTAATACCTACGACAATTAAGTTAGGTAATTGCTTGCGAACATATGCCGCAAGTGTGCGCACAGCAAGAAGCACATCGGAGACCAGTACGCCATCTCCCTTAACTTCTTTCGTTGTCATAAATCCTGTAGCGCCATGAGCTTTGGCATCGTCAACGAAGTTATGTCCATCCGAATTTTCGCCAACAAGGGCTAAAAAGAGAGAGCCTTTTGTAGCGATACGTGAATCAAATACAGGGGCTGAAGTAATGACAACTGAGGAGTCACCATAAGTTTTACCGCCAACAATTGTGGCAATCTGTTCAAGTGTGAGTGCAATCATTTTTTTGCCTCAATTGCATGAGCTAGAACGAGACGGTCATCAAATGGATGTACTACCCCGGCAATTTCTTGACCGCGTTCGTGACCTTTTCCTAAAACAATTACAACATCACCAGGTTGCGCAAGGTTCACGGCTAATTCAATTGCTTCGGTGCGATCTTGCACAATAGCGCTAGGTTTAGAAATTTTTAATCCGCTTGTCATGTGCTCAAGGATTGTTTGTGGATTTTCAGAACGTGGATTATCACTGGTAAAAATTGCGATATCGCTACGAAGTGAAAGTTCTTGACCCATCATGGTGCGCTTTGAAGCATCGCGATCACCGCCACAACCTAATACGCCAATAACTCTCTTATCGGTCATCTCGCGCGCAGCAGCGAGAACCCGGGCTACAGCATCTGGACTGTGGGCATAATCGACTAGAGCTGTGAAGTTTTGTCCAAGATTTACCGGTTCTAACCGACCAACGGCTCCTACCAAATGTGGAATTAGAGTTTGTATGTCCATGGGATCAATTCCGGATTCAACACAGATTGCCACTGCCATCAATAAATTATCAAAGTTATATCCGCCCCGCAGAGTAGTTCTACTATCAATCAGGATTCCTCCAACACCACGAATTGAAATATCGCTGTAGGCGATGCCTTCTTCGATTCGTGTGTAATGCCACGTTGCATTCTCATTAAAGCGCGAGATGGACTGAACAGGTAGCTCTGTTTTTGTAGCAAGTATCTGACCGTATGAATCATCGATATTGATGAAAGCCTGATCTGCATATTCATAAGTAAATAACTTAGATTTAGCTGCAAAGTAGTTTTCCATAGTGCCGTGGAAATCAAGATGATCTTGAGACAAGTTAGTAAAACCAACTGCAGCAAAATAACTTCCACGAATGCGCTCAAGTGTTATTGCATGACTAGAAACTTCCATAACGAGATTTCGGCAATGGCGTTCACGCATTGTTGCAACTAGCGCCTGTAATTCAGCAGCTTCTGGAGTTGTGCGTGTGCTCGAAAGTACTTCATTTCCAATTCGAGTTTCTACGGTTCCGATTAATCCCGTTTCCTGTCCGGCGCCTTGAAAGATTTGATGACAGATCGTGCTGACTGTGGTTTTTCCATTCGTACCGGTAATGCCGATACTAAATAAGTCACGCATTGGCTCGCCATAAAACCAAGCAGTCAGAATTGCGGCACTCTTGCGCGCATTGGAAACAACTAGAACTGGTACTCCTTTAATTTTCTTCGCACCTTCTACATCAGTAAGAATTGCTACAGCGCCAGATTTAATTGCATCGTGAGCAAATGATGCTCCGTGAACCTTTTCACCTGCAAAGGCGCAGAACAAATCCCCTGGCTCAACATCTGAACTTGAACTAGTGACTCCTGTGATTGCGATTTTCTCTAAATCAGATGGTGCTAACTCCGATGTAGCCCCTACCGTAGATGCGAAAGATGCCAAAGATCTTTGGCTTTGGGTCAATGGGCGAATCATTGTCCTGAAGCCTTCGAGACAAATCTAGAGTTCTTTTTAAGATCTGCTTGAGTAAGCGCAACAGGTTTTATCTCTGTATTAGTTGGCGATATGTGTCGAGATTGCAAAACAAATGACATCACTTCTTTAAATACTGGACCACCAAGGGCCCCACCCCAGTGCATTCCCTGTGGATTTTGAATAGTCACATTGATTACGTATGCAGGTTTATCCGCTGGAGCAAAACCGATAAAGGATGCTGTGTAACCGCTGTAACAACGACAATTATCGTTATAGCGTTCAGCTGTTCCTGTTTTTCCTGCCACTCTATATCCAGGAATAGCGGCACTTGGCGCTGTTCCACTTGCAGAAACAACGCTCTCCATCATCAAGCGAACCTGCGCTGCAACTTCTGGACTTAGAACTTTTTCAGATGTGCGAGATTGTGCAGGAGTGAAGTTTCCTGATGCATCACTTGTTCCAGCTATAACAGTTGGTGATACACGAACTCCATTATTGGCAATTGTTGCGAACACGCTTGTTGCTTGCATTGCAGTTACTGAATAGCCATGACCAAACGCAATAGTTGGTGCCGATGTGCCGGACCAACTCTTTACGGGGTGAAAAATACCTGCGGATTCTCCCGGCAGTCCTGAACCAGTTGATTTTCCTATTCCAAACTTGCTGAGATAGCTATGAAGAGTGTCGTTGCTCATCAATTCGCCAATTTTGATTGAACCTGTATTACTCGATACAGCAAGAATTCCAGTTGATGTTAAATGCTGAAGTGGATGTGGTTCGTGATCACGGAAAACAGCATCACTGCGCTTTAGAGCGTATGGAACAGAGAAAACAGTAGTAGGCGTGATTTTCTTCTCTTCTAGTGCTGCAGCAAGTGTCATTACTTTTCCGGTTGAACCTGGTTCGTAAACATCTTGAACAGATGGATTTCTCATCAAGTCAAGAGAGAGTTTTTTTGTGTTATTGGGATCAAAAGTTGGAGCAGTTGCGTGAGCCAAAATGTGACCGGTCTTTGGATCCATAACGATTACCGTGCCACTGAGTGCGCGCGACTTACGCACTGCATCTGAGATTGCTTTCGATGCAACCCATTGAACATCGCGATCGATAGTTAATCGAATACTTGTACCTTTTTGTGCAGAAACGATTTCAGATTGCGAACCCGGAATTTCTGCGCCCGCAGCGGCTGCATATGAATATCGCCCTGGCGTGCCAACAAGCTTTGAATTCAAACTTGATTCAAGTCCTGTAGCTCCTACTCCATCATTTCTCACGAAGCCGATGAGGGAGGCCAACAAGGATCCTGATGGGTAATCACGAACATAGCCACGCTCTGCAAAGAATCCGATTATTCGCTTATCAATTTCACGTGATGTTAGTCCTGCATTGTGATTAGCCATTGCATCAACCAACGCACGCCAAATCGCAGGTTGGGCATTAGGCAGAACCATGCTGTAGCGAAGTTTTCCTGTAATCGCTTCTTGAACTTGCGCCACTGGTAATTGAAGAATTGGAGCTGCAAAAGCTGCTACTCGCGCAGGATCTGAAATTTGAGTTTGGTCAACCACAATATTTATTGCAGCAACACTTCTTGCAAATGTCACACCATTGATATCTGTAATGTCTCCGCGCTTTGCCGGAATCGAGCGAATATTTTCCATTTCATCTACAGCACGAATCTTGTAATCGCCTGCATTAATGACTTGCACTTGAATTAATCGTCCTGCAAATATCACCATGAAAAGTAGAGCAAAAATAGTTAGCGCAACGATGCGATTTCTAGATAAGTTGAAATTACCCACGTGGCACATCCAAGTTTAAGAATGTTGGTGTCAAGGAGGGCTTCATTCCAAGTTTTTGTGCCTCTTCTGAAAGCATCGCCGGAGATGAAATTCGTTCTATTTCACGAGTGACTGCTTCATATTGATCACTGGAAAGTTTGAGATCTGCCTGTAACTTCGATAACTCAAATGCGTCTTGAGCAAGTAATGTGTTGATAAATAGCAACGCAAGCAAAAATACAATGCCAACTGCGGTTATGAAGAGTGCATAAGATCTGTTAGTTGCCTGCTTCCCCGCTGATACATCAGCAACGATTCGAAGAGCTGCACGGGTAGATTTTTGTGCAACGCGAGAAGTCGTCTTGGTGATTGCTGGTGCAATTGCTGTCATTGCCATTTATGCCGCCACCCTTTCGATTGCACGTAATCGAACGGATGCTGATCGTGAATTCTCTTGAACTTCTTTATCACTCGGGCTTTGACTGCCATTAAAGACAAGTGCAAACTTTGCTGCGAGTTCTGCAATCTCAACTGGAAGTCCTTGGGGAGTTCCAGAAGTTGTTGCTTCCTGGAAATAGTTCTTAACAATTCGATCTTCAAGTGATTGAAATGACATAACCACAAGGCGAGCATGAATATCTAAAAGCTCGAGTGCTTGCGGAATAGCTCGTGTTATTGCACCAAGCTCATCATTGGTTTCAATACGAAGTGCTTGAAATGTTCGCTTGGCGGGGTTTCCACCAGTGCGACGCGTTGCTGCAGGAATCGCATTTTTTACTAGTGTTGCTAAATGAGTAGTTGATTGCAGTGGTGCCTTCTCGCGTTCTTTAACAATTGATTCAACAATGCGAGTAGCAAATTTCTCTTCACCGTATGTGCGAAGTATTCGGACTAATTCACCTGGTGCGTATGAATTCACAATATCTGCCGCAGTTTTTCCCTGGCTCTTATCCATGCGCATATCGAGTTCTGCGTCATGGGCATAAGAAAAACCACGTTCGCTCTGATCGAGTTGAAGCGATGAAACTCCTAGATCAAAGAGAATTCCTTGGACTCGTGGGTGACCATGTTGTTTTGCAATATCTGTAATCTGATCAAAGACGCTGTGGTGGGAAATAAATCTTTCACCAAATTGCGATAAGCGCTCACTCGCTATTTCAATTGCTTGTTTATCACGGTCAATTCCAATAACAACTAAGTGTGGGAACTTATTGAGTAACGATTCAGTGTGTCCACCTAATCCAAGGGTTGCATCAATTACAACTGGCTTATCGTGAGCTGTGATTGCGGGAGAAAGTAACTCAATACATTCATCGCGCATTACAGATGCATGTTGCGTATTAATCATCTTCTCCCCCGTTCCTTTCAATCGTTAGGCTCATTGACTTATTTGTTTTTCTCATCTCTGGTCACTGCCGGCCGACGGATCGTTTATGCGGCGCCGGGGAAGGGGCGCCGCAGTCGTAGGGTCGGCAGTGGCCACAAATGAGAGTTCTTTTTTCAAGGACTAGAACAGTCCTGGGAATACCTCCTCAGAAACATCAGCAAATCCCTTTTCGCGATCTGCCAGATATTGATTCCATGAAGTTGAATCCCAAATTTCAACGCGAGTATTTGCACCGATAACAACGCACTCTTTTTCAAGTGCTGCATATGTGCGCAAACTTTGCGGAATTGTTATGCGACCTTGGCGATCAGGAATTTCATCGTGTGCACCTGCAAACATCACACGTGAGTAATCACGTGCAGCTTTTGCAGTAACTGGTGCTTGTCGCAGCGTTTCGGTGATGTGTGCAAATTCCGCTGCCGGAAAAACATAGAGACAACGTTCTTGCCCTTTTGTAATTACTAATCCAGGAGATAACTCATCACGAAATTTCGCAGGAAGTATGAGGCGGCCTTTTTCATCAAGACGGGGTTCATGGGTACCCAAAAACATCGGTACTGACCCCCTTCCCCAAGGTGTCCTACGTGAGCGTGTAAATAAGGCTCATTCCCCACTTTACTCCCTTTTTCCCCATTTTCAACCACCTATCCCCACATTCAGCCCCACTGCTCCCCACCGAGCCCCATCGCGCCCTAGGTGTTTTCGGAATGGATATTTCGGGCATGAAAAAAGCCCCCCGAAATCGGGAGGCTTTGGGTTGGATGCTTCAGTAATTAATTGTCGTAATTACGCTCATCCCAGCGTTGTTCTAGTCGAGAGCGAAGCCCTGAACCCTTCTTTGTCTTTGCCATGCGAGGAGCTTTGCTGAGCGCGCTCAAAGCAGAAAGGGCAGTAAAGAGACCTGTCAAAGCGATCAAAAAGCCGAAGATTCCAACTGGCACTGTCTGAGAGATGAGTCCGCCCAAGATAATTGCCAAACCAGAGAGAAGTGCGCCGAGGCCAGTGAGCACTCGTCCTCGCCCTGGAAATGTGCGATTTCCAGTCAGAGTTGAGGAAAGGCGTGGGTCATCAGCCGATAGAGCTTGCTCCATCTCGGCTAATAGTTTGCGTTCGCGATCTGACAGTGGCACGGGGCAACAATAGAACAACTTTTGCTAACGGGCTACTCGTCATCAAGGGCGGGCTCAACTAATCGGCCCGGACGCACACTGGATCGACCGAATCTGGCGCGAGCACGGTCGATTGCACGCTCGGCATCTCGCCATCCTTTATCTCGGGCACCTAAAACCATCTGCTCGGGAGCTGCGCTAACCAGATTTTCAAGACTAACGCCTACTAAACGCAGACGCGCGCGATCAATGCGAAGTGCTTTGTATAAATCTTTTACAACCTCATAAGTTTCATGTGCACTATCGGTTGCAAGTGGAAGAGTCTTGGAACGGTTAATTGTTGTGAAATCTGCGAAGCGCACCTTTATGGAAATTGTCTTAGCGAACAATTCTTTGTCGCGCAATCGCGCTGTTGCTTTCTGAGTTAATCGCAAAAACTCTTGCAAAATTTCTTCAGGGTTATCTAAGTCTTGAGCAAATGTTTCGGCGGCGCTAATGCTCTTATCAATATCTTCAGGGATGACATCTCTGTAATCGCGACCCCATGCAAGTTCGTGCAGTGTTTCACCTGCTGCTTGTCCGATTGCACGAATCAGAGTTGCGCGCGGCAATTGTGCAACATCTTCGACAGTACGAAGCCCTAATTGTTCAAGTGATTCAGCTGTTTTTGGGCCGACTCCCCACAACGCCGATACAGGCAACGGATGCAAGAAAGTCAGGATTCGATCTGGTGCAATTTCTAATAAGCCATTTGGTTTGCAGTGTCCGGATGCTAACTTTGCAATGAACTTTGATGGTGCGATTCCGACCGAACATGTAATGCCCTCGTGTTCAAATACTCGACGCCTGATTTCGGTTCCAATCTCGCGCCCCGTACCAAGTAATCGCCTTGCACCAGTGACATCTAAGAATGCTTCATCGAGTGAGAGTGGTTCTACTAGTGGAGTGAAGTCAGCAAATATTTTCATGATTGCAGCGGATACTTCTGAATACCGTGCGTGATTAGGGGGTACGAAGATTGCATGTGGAGCCATTCGTTGTGCGCGGCCAACTGGCATTGCAGCGCGTATTCCGAATTTACGTGCTTCATAGTTCGCAGAGAGCACGACTCCACGAGCACCAGCGCCAACAACGAGAGCTTTGCCGCGCAACGCTGGATCATCGCGTTCGGCAACGGATGCATAAAAAGCATCCATGTCGACATGAACAATCGTTGCGTGCGTACTCATATCGCCAGCGTACTTTGCTGTGAGTCCCACTTTTCGTAGGCAGCGCGTAAGTCCCATATACCTGTTGCTCTAATTGAAATTCCACGCGCACCGGTACGTCTAGTGACACCACGCAATAAGACGAGTTCGGATGTATAGATTGTTGAAAGATATTCGGTGGCTATGTCGCTAAAGAAAGTTGCATCGCTGCAGCCATGTCCATCGTTGAGGGTAAGAAAAATAACCCGCTTTCCAGAGCGCACTGGTGGCGTTTGAATAGATACGCGCACTCCTGCAACTAAAACGGTGGATGCAGATCGCACTGAGAGAAGGTCTGAAGATTTAATAGCGCCAATTGAATTAAGAAAGTGCGAATAGAACTCGAGCATGTGATGTGTGATGTCCATGCCGAGTCGTTGCACTTCGTGGGCAACTACTTCGCTGCTAACTAAATCTGGCAGGCCGCTTGATTCGAGTGCGGGTGCATCAAAACCTAAAGTCATTTGTGAACGCAGCGCGCTAGACATTGTTGGACCTTTTATGAGATCTGAAAGGTGAAGCAATAAATCTCGACGATTAAGTGGACCGCCTTTAACAATGGCGTGCAATCGATCGAATGCACCAGTGAGAATCAGGGATTCGATGATGGGTTGGGATGCACCGCTTCGATAATAGAAATCTGCCAAATCCTTATATGGCCTAGCGGCAATAATATTTGAAATTTCATCAGCACTGATTCCATTAATAGTTGATAACGCAATGCGGATGCTCTGTGTGCCATCTTCACTCAGTTCAACGCGATAGCTCTGATCAGAATAATTAACATCAAGGGGTGCGATCGGAATTCCCATCTGACGCACTTCATCCAGAATCAATCGCTTGGGATACATGCCGGGATCGTGCGTAAGCACACCAGCTAAGAATGCTGCTGGATAGTGCGTCTTAAGCCATGCTGATTGATAGGTTGGAAATGCAAAAGCTGCGGCATGCGCCTTACAAAAACCAAAAGATGCAAATGCTCGCAGGACTTCCCAGACTTCATTAATTACTTCGAGCGCATAACCGTGTTCGGTTGCTGCTGGATAAAACCAATCGCAGACCCGTTGTTGACCTTGACGATCTCCGAGTGCACGTCGCATCTCATCGGCGTGCGCCAATGAACAGTGCGTCATTGTTGCGATGATGGAGATAACTTGTTCGTGAAAAACAACGACACCTTCGGTATCGCGCAATATCTCGTAGAGATCAGGATGAATGATCTTGCGTGCACTCCACCCATGTCGCGACTTTAGAAAAGGCGAAATCATGTCACTCTTTACTGGGCCAGGGCGAAAGAGTGAAATATCAATAATTAAATCCGTAAAGGTCTGGGGTTCTAATTTGCCAACGAGTTCGCGTTGTCCGGGGCTTTCTATCTGAAAGATTCCGATTGTCTTTGTAGATTGAATGAGCTCGTATGTATGTGGATCATCGAGTGAAATCGCATCAATATCTATCTCTTCTTTGTGCACACGAGAGATTTCACTGAGCGCATAAGAAATACTTGATTGCATTCGCACACCGAGAATGTCTAACTTGAGTAAACCAATATCTTCGACGTCATCTTTATCGAATTCGACCATCGGATAACCACTGGCGTTTCGTTGTAAGGGCACGCGATCCAGTAACCCCCCATCAGATAAGACGATCGCGCATGGATGCATTGATAGGTGGCGCGGTAAACCTTCTAGGCGCCGCGCCATTGTGATGACCATCTTTGCTAAGGGGGTCTTCACATTTTTCTCACGCAAGCCATATGGTGATTTGGCAATGAGATTGATTTCGGCCGCGGGTAAACCCAGCGCTGCTCCTGCATCTCGAATGCTCTGACGAGTGCGGTATGTATCAAAGCTTGCAACAGTTGCACATCGTGATTGATTTCCGGGAATGTCCCAACGCGGATCACCATATTTTTTAAAGACAAGATCATAAATTTCTAATCGGCGATGCGATTCAACATCAATATCAATATCAGGCAGTGCGCGACGAAGTGGTGAACAAAAACGCTCCATCAGTAATCCGTGCGCCATTGGATTAACGCCTGAAATACCAAGTAAGTGGCAGATAAGAGAACCAGCGCCAGAGCCACGGGCTGACACACGAATACCGCGTTCGCGCGCCATATCTGCAATGTCGGCAACAGTAAGAAAATATGACTCGTAACCAAGAGTTGCAACAGTTGCTAGTTCATCATCGAGTCGCTCGCGCGCGCTTTTAACTGCCTGGGCGCCGCTGTATCTCCAATTAATTTTCGCCTCTGATCGTTGACGCAAAAGAGTGCGCATCTGTTGTGCACTTTCGGCGCCAACAACGTGTGCTTCAGGCAGATGAATTGAACCAAGACCAATATCTCTTGTAGGTGATAACAATGTTTGCTCTGCCCATGCACGAGTAGTAGAAAGAAGTGTGCGTGCATTGCGTTCGCCCCCTGCGCGTGCAATTTCATCAGCGAGTGCGTGCATTGCAGGTGTTGATTTGAGATAGGCCTCAGCATTTGTCCGCCCAATGTGACGTGGATGAAGGGGAACTAATTGGCGAGCGCAATCCAAAATATCTGCAACTGGTCCATCTTCTGGCCCACGCATTCGCACCGCATTTGTAATGACTGCGTCAATATCGTGATCTCTGGCAAAAATCAGCGAGCGCCCTGCATGTGTAATTGATCCTGGCCCATCACCTTTTGCTAGGTGTGACACACATTCAATTGCATGTGCTTTGAAAAAATCACGGGTCTTATTAAATAGAGCCAGAGCGCTATCGTTTCTGTGGGCAGCAATAGCTGGTGCTATTGGTGAATCAAGGCCATGTAAGACATAGAGATTTTGCGTGTATTGGCTAAAGCGTTCTAGAAAATCAAGGGTCAGAACAGGTGTGCCTGTCGATAAGTTAAGCGATGACATAAGCCTGACAAGATCGCGCCATCCCCCATCGCTACCAGCTATAAGAGTGAGTCGCGGCAACTTTTTATTATCGGCCATACGGTTTTTTTGTAGATCATTCTGTAAATCGATAGCAAGGTTTACTCCGATGATTGGAGCAATGCCGTACTTAAGACATGCCTTTGTAAAACGAATAGCACCCAGGAGTCCATCACGATCAGTGAGTGCGAGCGCCGGTGCTTCTAATTGACTTGCTCGTTCAACAAGATCTGCTGGTTGCGTGGTGCCGTACTTAAGTGAGAATGCACTGGCAGTGTGTAAGTGAATAAAACTCATATCGCTTTAATGATCCATGCACCGGTGAGATCATCTCGCTCGAGTTCAAATGTTTGTAGTGTGCCAATTGGCGCTGCTTCTACTTTCCATACCGCGCGAGCTTGATCATCTGGATGAAAGTTTCCATCACTAATTCGATTCCACCATCCACCTGCTTCGCACCATCTTGAAAGAACTGCATGGATGCGAAAACGTCTGCCACCAAAAGAGAATTCGATTGGACCAGATGTGCCATCGGCTAGAACTTCACCTGGTTGTGCAATCTGTGCTCTTACATGTGCCGGCGTCATCTGTGGGACTCTTTCTGGATAGGTGTGGATAATTCGAACATCTGTTCGAAAAATACTCTGCAGGACTGACACGCGCAAGCCCCGCGTACGACACGCTCAAAAGGGACCAGATAGTTGAAATTTCAACTACTTTGACCTAACTTGTACCCGTAAGAACAACCTATAAAAGGAGAAACATGGACGTAGTAGTACTCATTGGTCGCCTGCTATTTGCAGCGCTATTTATCGGCTCAGGCATTGGTCACTTCGCAAAGCTTGAAGCGATGACCGGATATGCAAAGTACAAGAAGCTCCCTGCTGCAAAGTTCGGAGTTCTAATCAGCGGACTCTTCTTCTTGCTCGGCGGAATTTATATCGCAATTGGTCTATGGGTTGATCTTGGCGCCCTACTCATCGCTGTGACAGTAATTCTTGCAGGAATCATCTTCCATGCTTATTGGAAAGAAACTGATGCAACAGCAAAGATGAATGAACAAATTGCATTCAATAAGGATCTTGCACTTGGCGGAGCAGCACTCATTCTCTTCGCACTTATCGCAAGCGGAACAATCTCAGGATCAGATTTTGGTCCACACGTAGGAAACATTAGTTTCTTCAGCAAGTAAGCCTTACTAACAAAGAGCCCTCAGCACGTGCTGGGGGCTCTTTGTTTTACTTGATAACTCGAGAGAGAAAACCAGCGACTAACAATGAAATGATCGGGAAAGCCATCGCTACTGAAATCGACGTGCCTTCTGCCAAGAATCCAATAATTGAAGGACCTATAAAGAATCCAGATAGACCAATCACAAATGCTCGTGCGCTAGATACTGATGGTGCTATTCCCGGTATAGCACTTGCTGCCAGAATAAATGCAGGAAACATTGGCCCAATCGCAAGTCCTGCAATAACAAATCCTAAGTTAATAATAATGAGCGCAACGAGTGGATTTGATTCTGAAAGTGGCACGGCAATTGCGATGCTCGCGCCCCATCCAAGAGCGCCGAAATAACCACAGAGACGCACCAAACGCGCTGGACCGAAATGATCAAGTGCTCGGTCTCCAAGGAAACGAGCCGTAATCATGGCTAATGCGAATGATGCGTATGCGGACGCATTAACGCCCTTTTCTATACCCATGTCATCGCGCAACAACAGTGCGCCCCAATCACTGGCAGATCCTTCGGCAATCAGCGCTGCAAGTAAGCCAAAGCCGATAAACCACAAGGGCATTACTGACTTTCCAAATAAGGCAATCTTTGCCGAAGTTTGCTCATCGCCTTTATGGCCATCTAAATTCGGCGGCAACAACCTATAAACACATGGAATAAATGCAATCACACACAGTGCTGCAACCACACTCAAGTTAACTTGCGGAGAAACCACACGAGCTATCGATCCGCCAAGCACCGTTGTCGAGAAAGCACCAACACTCCACATCGCATGAAAGGAAGACATGCTTCGTGCATTAAGAATCTTCTCAACAGCAACAGCTTGAGTATTTAGGGCGACGTCTGTACTTGAGTACCCAAAACCCATTAAAAAGAGAGCGCCGGCTAGGACTATTGGATCAGTTGAGAATCCAATGGCGCATAAACCTGCTGGCAGCAAGATTGTTGAAACATAAAGAACTCTTCGCGAACTAAATGTGTGCACTAATCGCCCAGCTAATTGAGCGCCAACTATTGAACCGAAAGAACTCGCAAGCAGAACTAAACCAAATTGCGCATTACTTAAACCATTGGCATCTTTAATTTCAGGTATTCGTGCTACCCATCCCATTGATGCAATACCCATGATTGCAAAACAGGCCCACAAGGCTCTTTTGGATTGCTGTGCAATCTCTATAGGCGTGTGCAATTTCATTGATGAACCCTACTATTCTTAGGCTTGTGAAGATAAAGACATCAGCAATAGCGGTATTCATATTTGTGCTGTCGTCTTTGCCATTTGCTTACGCCTCCGAACCGCTATCTCAAGATACGCGGATGAAGTTAGTGAAAACTCTTTCAGGCGATTTAGCCCCTAAGTCAGTTCTCTCCTCAGGCACTGGCCTCGTGAGTGCGCACAACATGATGTACAAGCACACTGTCACTATCTATGACTCGCAATCAATGGAGTTAGTTTCAACGATCAAAGACAGTGTGGACCTTAAGACTTTTGGATTTTCAAAATACAGCGGTAATTACCGAGGCGCACCCGTTGAGGGCGCATTTTCACCAGATGGCAAGTACTTGTACTTTACAAATTACGCGATGTACGGAAAAGGTTTCAGTAAAGAAGGCACAGATAAGTGCTCTCCATCATCGGGTTATGACACGAGTTTTCTATCTCGCATTGATCTGAAGACATACACAATTGATGCGGTGTATCCAGTTGGTTCAGTCCCTAAAGTTGTAAAAGTTACGCCAGATAACAAATACATCTTGGTCTCTAATTGGTGTTCGTACACTGTCTCGGTTATTTCAGTAGCCGAACAGAAAGTCGTTAAAAGCATCAAAATCGGTCGCTACCCGCGTGGCATCGTTGTCACTAATGACAGCGCCTTTGCTTTCGTTGCTGAAATGGGTGGCAATCGATTGCATAAAATAGATCTTGCAACATTTGAACAGACCTATATCCCAATTGGTTCAAATCCTCGTGCACTCGTACTTTCACCAGATAACAAAGTTTTATATGCAACGATGAATCTTTCTGGACAGATTGCTGCATGGGATTTAGTTGCAAATAAATCATTAGGCAAAGCCAAGATTGGTCAGGCAGCTCGCAGTCTTGATATCTCATCTGATGGCACTGCGCTCTTCGCAACTAACTTCAAAAGCGGAACAGTCTCGAAAGTTCGAACATCCGATTTAAAGGTGTTGCAGACGATCAAAGTCTGTTCTGAACCAATCGGAATTTCATATGACGCTCCTACCGCTCGTACGTGGGTGGCTTGCTATGGGGGTTCGGTCAAAGTTTTCGCTAACGAATAAACACATGCCCTAAAGTTCTGCCATGTCCGCAATCTTTGAAAACTCCTCAGTGCAGAGAGTTCAAGGGCTCATGAAAGAGCTCGGCATGAAGGGTGAAGTTACAGCACTTGCCGATAGCGCTCGGACTGCCAAAGAAGCAGCAGATGCACTCGGAATTGAAGTCGGACAAGTCGCTTCATCAATCGTCTTTAAATTAGATGATGAATCACCACTATTGGTAATAACCAGCGGTCGTCACAAAGTTGATACTGATCTTGTTGCAAAGAATTTAGGTCAGACCAAGCTGCACAGAGTTGATGCGGATTACGTAAAAGAAAAATCTGGATTCTCAATCGGTGGCGTTTCTCCTATCGGTTGGGTATCAAAAGCCACGACACTTATAGACCTTGCACTCAATGATTACGATGTAGTTTGGGCCGCTGCTGGTCATCCGCACTCCGTTTTTCCAACAACATATGCTGAACTCATCACTTGTACTGGTGCAACGCCAATGGTCGTAGGAGAATGAAAAAGTGATTTTAGAAAGTCAGAAATTTGATGGTCCCCCAGGTGGTGATGTTTTAGTTTTAATTCACGGAATGGGATCGGCCGCAACTGCCTGGAAGCCAATAATTCCTGAATTAAAGCGTCACTACACATTAATAACACTTGATCTTCCTGGACACGGCAAAACACCAATGTCTATTTCGCAAGCAATGGATCCACGTTCACTTGGCGACGCAGTGTGCGAAACAATGACTTCATTAGGAATCGAAAGGTTTCATCTGTGTGGCAACTCTTTAGGTGGATGGGTAGCTCTAGAAATTGCTGCTAAACACAGTGGGCGTGTTTTATCTCTTACAGGTTTGGCACCTGCAGGCTTGTGGCTTGCTCCGTACACCGCGCGCTATCCAGGCACAGCGCTATTGCGCGCACTAGCAAAAACTAGCCGACCACTTTCGCCATTTGCTCTGAGATTTGAATGGGCTCGCAAACTTGGATTTGCAAGTGTCAGCCCACTCTGGCAAAACTTAAGTTATGAAATTTGTTTGGATGCGACTAACGCTATGCAAACAGCCACTGGCTATTTCCCGGCGTGGGATGCAATGTTGAAAAAGCGTTTTGACTCCCCTATTCCGCATTCAATTCCAGTAACCATTGTTTTTGGAGACAGCGATAACACATTGCCTGCCGCAAGTTGTCAGGAACGTTCAGTTGTACCTGCACATAGCAAATGGTTTGTCATTGAAAATTGTGGCCATGCACCAATGTGGGATCATCCAACAACTGTTACGCGTCATATTCTCGAAACCGCGCAATCTCGCTAATGGTTACCGTACTTTATTTTTTCAACACACCAACGAAGTCACTGCCACTAGCAATCTGGTCTATGGCTGTGGATCGTGGACGGTTGCGCAGATTTAAAGGTGTGAGTTTCGCAAAGTTATTGGGCGCCGGTAAAGGTGAAACTTTTACGCCACGAGATGCTGATATTAATCGTTGGGGCTTCTTAGTCGTTATAGAAGAAGAACGATTAGCAGCACTTGATCAATCAAGAATTGTAAAAAAGTGGCGCCGCATCAGCTCTAGCGAATACCGAATTCTGTTAGATCCAATTTCATCACATGGAAAATGGAGCAAGCGAGAGCCATTTAAGGTCAAAGAAAACGTCAGCAGCGATGGAAAAATTGCTGCCATTACTCGGGCGCGAATTAAGGCATCACATACATCTCGCTTCTTTTCATCGGTTCCTCCAGTAACCGCATCCCTTCACGGAAGTGGTGGATTGCTCATGGCTATCGGCATTGGTGAAGCGCCAATTGGTTTACAGGGCACATTTTCTTTATGGAATAACGCCGCTGACTTACGAACATTTGCTTACAAAGGTGAGGCCCACACCAAGGCGATTGCCGATACTGAGAAATTTCAATGGTATGCCGAAGAACTTTTTGCGCGCTTTAGCGTGCGCGAAGAGCGTGGTTCAATGATGGATAAGCCTTCGAACTAGGGCAGAATTACGCCCATGTCGATTCGTCACTATTCACCTCGCAGAAATCGCAGGAATGGTATTTCCCTGCGGTCAAGAACTCTGCTCGGAATAGTTCTTGGAGTCACAATAGGTTTACAAATTCTCTATCCACTTATCGATGGTGAATTTCTTCGAGTAGTAACAATTGCCACCGTGTACTGGGCAGCGGGTGCGATGGTTCTCCATGCTCTCTTGGCATACGGGGCACGATATGCATTCACATATCTTTTTGTCACAGTCATATTTGCACTCTTTATTGAATCTGTTGGTGTTAAAACTGGTTGGCCATTTGGAACATATGAATACGATCCTTCACTTGGTCACACAATTGCTGGCGTTCCATACGTTGTTCCATTTGCATGGGTGATGATGGCGCATCCAGTTTTAATTGCAGCCAGACGTGTGGCCGGAAATTGGGTCTTTCTCTACGGTGGATACGCATTAGCAGCGTGGGACTTATTTTTAGACCCACAAATGGTTGCGGCAGATCGTTGGCGTTGGACATTCGATGGAGCGCACGTTCCTTTTCAACCTGAGATTCCACTGTCAAATACTTTTGGATGGCTGTTAAGTGGAATGGCGCTGATTGCGATTTTGCACCAAGTGCTGCCGCGAGATCGCAGAAAATCTAGTGCGAGTTTTGGAGCGGTAGATCTTTGGTTAACGTGGACTTTCTTTGGTGGCGTTGTCTCCAATCTCTTCTTCTTTGACCGCCCAGGCATTGCCTTCTTCGGTGGAATAGCCTTTGCACTCTTTTTTCTACCATATGCATTTTCTAGATGGCTCGGCCGTCCGTAAGTATGTGCAATGCTTGAAATTTCATTAATATTTTGCGTTCTCGCACTGGTAATCACAATTCTCAATGTTTTTTCAATAATTACCCCTCGTGCAGCTGGGCAAATCAATCAAAAGATAAGCGTGCTCGTTCCGCTGCGAAATGAAGCAGAAAACGCTATTGCAATCGTTGAAACACTTGCCGCACAAGAGAATTTAATGGATGTTGAATTTCTAATTTTGAACGATAACTCAACAGATAAAACACTCGAAATAGTCACAGCAACTGCTCGAGGTGATTCACGATTTAAGGTGATGCAAGGCTCGGCATTGCCCGAAGGATGGCTCGGCAAGCCGTGGGCACTCGAACAGCTAAGTCAAAACGCACCTGGTGAAGTGCTCATATGCATTGACGCTGATGTGCGCTTAAGCACAAAAGCTATCGCAGCAGCAATAGATTCAATGCATAAGCACTCTCTGGATTTCTTCTCTCCTTACCCATCTCAAGTTGCTCGGACATTTGGCGAAAGAATGATTCAGCCTCTACTGCAATGGTCTTGGCTCTCATCAGTACCTCTGACCCTTGCAAAACGTTCCAGTAACCCATCCTTTGCAGTCGCAAATGGTCAGTTCTTTGCCGTAAAAAAGAGTGCACTCGTGCACAGCGGTGGTTACGCATCAATTAAGTCCGAAGTTTTAGATGACATGCAAATGGCACGTGTGCTTCTGCGAAACAGATTTAAAGGAACTGTCGGAAATGGCGCACTTATTGCTCAATGTCACATGTATTCATCATGGAGTGAATTGAGAAATGGATACGCAAAATCTCTATGGAAAGGATTCGGCGGCGTTTTCGGATCAATCATCGCTATTGCACTTCTTGTGCTTACGGGAATTATTCCAATTGTGAGCGCTGCGATGGGATCTCCATTTGGATGGTTAGCCTTCGAAGCAGTTCTTGTATCTCGGCTAATCAGCGCCAAAATCACACGTGCAAACTTATTTGACTCTTTGCTACACCCGATTTCATCGGCGCTACTTATTTATTTGATTATTTATTCATGGCTCATGCGCGGTCGCATTCAATGGAAAGGCCGCACTGTATGAGCCACGACTCCAAAAGCCAAGTCATTGTTATCGGCGCAGGTATGGGCGGAATGTGCACTGCAGCACGACTAGCGCGACAAGGACATACGGTGCATGTGCTTGAAGGTTCAGACAAACATGGCGGTAAGTGCCGCACTGAATGGATCGGTAAGTACGCATTCGATACGGGTCCTTCTCTTCTCACTCTGCCAGCTGTTTATCGGGATTTCTTTGCGCGAACCGGCAAGCATCTTGGGCAAGTATTAGATATTCAAGCCGTAGATCCATCTTTTGATTACAGATTCCATGATGGAGTGCAGTTAAAGTTTGCAAACCTTGCGCGTCATAAAACTCAGGAAGAAATCTCTCGTGTTCTTGGTCCGGACGTTGCGGCACAATGGGATGTTTTAATGAAACGTGCTGAAAAAATGTGGGATGTTTCCCGCGAACCGTTTGTTGAATCCGAGCTCACATCAGTTCTTTCACTTGTTAAACGTCCAACGGTGCTGCGCGATTTAAAAGTGATCGCCCCATGGAAATCATTACGTGATTTAGCAAAGGAGTTACTGCCCGATGCACACCTTCGATACATTCTCGATAGATACTCCACATACAGTGGATCTGATCCACGTTTAGCCCCCGCAGTGCTTTCAACAATTGCCTTTGTAGAAGAAGCCTTTGGCGCCTGGCACATTACAGGTGGAATTGGAAAGCTTGCAGATGCTGTCTATCAACGGTGCCTCGATCTTGGTGTAACTTTTGAATTTAACGCTCCCGTTGAAAAAATAAATCACAATAAATCCCGGGTCACTGGTGTAACTCTCAAATCTGGCCAGATAATTGATGCTTCTATCGTTGTAGCCAATGCGGATGCTTCACTCGTTTACAACTCTTTACTGAGCACAAAGCTTCGAAAGACAAAGAGTGCGAGAAAGAGAATTTCGCAGAGCACACAATCCTTGGCTGGATTTTCTCTGCTACTTGGATTGCGTCCCGATGCTAGTTCTACCCCACTTAGCCATCACACAATTCTTTTCCCAGAAAACTACGATGCGGAATTCGATGCAATATTTACAACACGAACTCCGGTCAATAAGCCAACAATCTATCTGTGTGCACCCCACGATGAAACGATGGTCAAAGAGCCTGGTGCGCAATCCATCTTTGTTCTAGTCAACGCACCAATTCATGATTCAACTGGCAACGCAGGCTGGAATTGGAATGACGATAATTTCAATCGAGATTACGCTAACTCGATAATTGATCAGATTGAAGCTCAAGGAATTTCAATTCGTGATCGCCTTGAAGTTTTAGAAATTCGCACACCCGCAGATCTTGAACGCAGTGTCAGTGCGCCTGGTGGAGCAATTTATGGAACATCAAGCAATGGTGCGAAGTCGGCATTCTTACGAGCACGCAATAGATCACCGCTTAAAGGCTTGTACTGCGTAGGCGGTTCGGCGCATCCTGGTGGTGGATTACCGTTGGTTGGATTGAGTGCAGAAATTGTTACTAACGCAATCGGGAATACGCAAAACGCATCACGCTTATTGCACTAAATAGTGATGCACCCAGAAATGCCCAGGTGGCAATCTCGATGCCAGGCAAATCTAATTGCCAAGCAATTAGCACGATAAACATAAAACTTGCACGAACCGGTCTTTCGGTAAATGTCACTAGTCCAAGATCTTTTACGCCAAGCGATGAGACTCGTGCCCGCATGTATTCCTGCGTTGAAGCAACAAGCCATAGTGCGATACACAAGTATGCAGGTATTCCAATTACATACAGTGCGTACAGCCAGAGCGCTTCACTGATTCGATCAACGACTGAGTCAAGTAGCGCACCCCAGTTTGAGGCGCGGTTTTGAAAGATTGCAACACTTCCATCAATACCATCGAAAAATAGTGAAACAACAATGAGTGCAATTGCCCATGGTGTCTGGGCGGTAAATGCCACGCCAATAGCGCTGACCAATCCCAACATGGTTAATACATTTGGAGTTATGCGCAAGAGCGTGCACAGCAAGCCAAATCTGTATGAGATAGCAAGCCATCCCCCGACAATTCCCGTCGTTGGCGCAGAGTTATGGAGTTCACTCCATCTATCTTTAAATTGCTCGCGCGAAATCAATGGCTTAAGCCTTTCTAAAATGACTAGAACTATTGCGCAGGGTACCGTTACCGCGTGGCTTATGAGAAGAACGCTGATCCAGCTGCGATTCGCCTGTTAATCGAGAGCGAACTCGCGACTTTTCTCGGTGCTCAGAAGAAGTATCTAGAATCAATTGGAAGCGAACTGAGGCCCGCATCTGATGCGCTCTCATCTTTTTTGTTAGATGGCGGAAAAAGGTTTCGACCACTCTTTGCCTACTTTGGCTTTCTGAGTGCAGGCGGTTCTTATTCCTCTGAAGTAATACGTGCGTGTTCAAGCCTTGAGTTATTGCAAGCGTGCGCACTGATCCACGATGACTTGATGGATGGATCAGATACTCGTCGAGGTAAGCCAGCAATCCATAAACACTTTGAAAAATTGCACACACAAGAAAGCGCTGTTGGTTCATCAGTTGGCTTTGGACAAGCTGCCGCCATTCTCTTGGGAGATTTAGCACTTGTTTATTCTGATCTTGCACTTCATCAAAGTGGAATCAAGGCCGAAGTATTGCCTCAAGTTTTGGCTGTGCACGATGAAATGCGCGTTGAGTTAATGGCCGGTCAATTCTTAGATGTTTACGAACAAACCAGAAGCACTCATACTGTCGAACGCGCACTCACCATTGCCCGATACAAGTCCGGCAAATACACAATTGAGCGCCCGTTACATTTTGGTGCTGCAATAGCGACCACAGATAAGCAAGCGTTAGCTGAAGTCACTTCCCATTTATCTTCTTATGGCTTGCCTCTCGGAGAAGCATTCCAATTGCGCGATGATCTTCTGGGAGTCTTTGGTAATCCCGAATTAACAGGCAAACCTGCCGGCGATGATTTACGGGAAGGAAAGCGCACAGTCCTTGTTGCGATGGCGCAGGAGTCCATGAGTGCGACGGACATTAAAGAATTTGAATCACTATTCGGTAAACAAGAATTGGATGCATCAGGTGTTGAGAAACTACGTTCAATAATCACTGATAGTGGAGCACCTACTCATGTTGAAAATCTCATCTCTGAGTTAACAAATACAGCAATTCACGCACTTGATACTCCATCAATTGCGGATACGGCCCGCACGGTCCTAAGTGATCTTGCAATTATCGCTACGAAGAGGAATCTCTAATGCCAAAGCGCGTCAAAGGACCCACAGATCACGTCGTTGTTGTCGGTGCAGGATTAGCCGGATTGAGCGCTGCCCTTCGATTAGCAGGTGCTGGTCGTAAAGTAACTGTGATTGAACGCGAAAGTGTTCCTGGTGGACGAAATGGTTTACTCAACAAAGATGGCTATGCCTTTGATACAGGTCCAAGTGTTTTAACAATGCCTTCTTTAATCAATGATGCCTTTAATAGCGTCGGCGAAGAACTTAAAGATTGGTTAGAGCTAACACCAGTTGCTCCTCTATATCGCGCCTTTTATGCAGATGGATCGCAAATCGATATTCATGCAAACACAGAACAGATGGAAGCAGAAATCGCAAAAACAGTGAGTCCCGCTGAAGCTGCTGGATATCGCCGCTACGTAGATTTCGTAACTAAGTTATACAAGTACGAAATGAATGATTTCATCGACAGAAACATTGATTCACCCCTGAATCTTTTGACTCCAAATCTGGCTCGCCTGATTGCATTAGGCGGATTTAGACGACTATCTCCAAAAGTTAATCAATTTATGAAAGATCCACGCCTGCAAAAAGTTTATTCATTCCAAGCAATGTATGCAGGCGTTAGCCCACAGCAAGCGCTAGCAATTTATGCCGTCATTGCATACATGGATTCTGTAAACGGTGTCTTCTTTCCTAAAGGCGGAATGCACGCAGTGCCGCGTGCACTTGCTGCTGCGGCGCAAAAACACGGTGTTGAGTTTATGTACAACACAAGCGCAGAAAAGATTGAAACAGCCAATGGCCGTGCCAAAGCTGTAATAACCAACACTGGTCAACGCATTGAGTGTGACGCGCTGGTACTGAACCCTGATTTACCTGTTGCGTGGCGCGATCTTCTTGGAAAAACTCCACTCTCGGTTAAGCGCCTTCGCTATTCACCATCATGTGTGACCCTGCTGGTCGGTTCATCCAAAAAATATGATCATGTCGCTCACCACAACATTCACTTCGGTGAATCATGGGATGGCGTATTTGATGAGTTGATTAAGAAGAAAACTCTCATGAGCGATCCAAGTGTGCTCGTAACAATTCCAACAAAAGATGATCCATCTCTGGCTCCTGCTGGTAAAGAGTCGTATTACGTCTTGTTCCCAACTCCGAATTTAGATGCCGATATTGATTGGAAGAAACAAGCAGGTCCATATCGAGATCACATGATTAAAACATTAGAGGATCGTGGATACACCGGTTTCTCTGAAGGAATTGAGACTGAAGTAATGACTACTCCCCTTGATTGGCAAGATCAAGGAATGGAGCGGGGTGCACCATTTGCAAGTGCACATACTTTCTTCCAAACAGGTCCATTTAGACCACGCAATATGGCTGGCGGATTTGAAAACATTGTCTTCACAGGATCAGGAACACAACCAGGCGTTGGTGTACCAATGGTTTTGATTTCAGGTCGTTTGGCTGCAGAAAGAATTGTTGGACCAGTTAAGTAAATGAATGAGTTAGATGCTGCTGGAATAAAAGATCCAGTTCTGCGAGCTTCTTATGAAGAGTGCAAGCGTCTTAACTCTTTGCACGGAAAAACTTACTATCTTGCGACACTGTTGTTGCCAGCGCACAAGCGTCCATTTGTTCATGCCTTGTACGGGTTTGCACGATATGCAGATGAAATTGTTGATGATCTCTCTTCGACACTCAGTGATCAAGAAAAAGCTGCGCACCTTAAAACGTGGGGCGACTCGGTTCTGGCATCCATTTCAACTGGAATTAGCACTGACCATGTTGGCGCCGCCTTAATTGATACTGTCAGAAGATTTAATATTCCAGAGCAACACTTTGTAGATTTCTTGCATTCAATGACTATGGATTTAACGGTCGGAACATACAAGACTTATGACGATCTGATGGAGTACGTGTATGGCTCTGCCGCAGTTATCGGGCTTCAAATGGTTCCAATTTTGGGTCCACTTTCTGATGCGGCGTACGAACCGGCAAAGAAGCTAGGAATTGCATTTCAGTTAGCAAATTTCATTCGTGACGTCGGTGAAGATTTAGATCGTGGCCGCATTTATCTCCCACTAGATGAGCTTGCACAATTCGGAGTAACACAAGAAATGCTCCGCGCAAAGAAACTGACACCTGAGATTACTGCGGCTCTTAAGTTTCAAATAGAGCGGGTGAGACAACTACAACGTGAAGCTGAACCCGGAATTCAATTGTTGGAATCATCTAGCCGTCCGTGCATCATGGCTGCCAGCACTTTGTACTGTGGAATAGTTGATGAAGTAGAAAAAATTGGATACGACGTCTTTAACAAACGCGCCAAAACATCGACTGGACGCAGATTAAGAGTTGCTCTTCCGGCATTTATCCGCGCCCTTGCTGCACGATAAAAACATTTCTCATATAGTTAGTGATGCGGGAGCCACTCTTGGCTGAGAGGGTCTGAAATTCAGATCGACCGCTTGACCCGTCCGGTAATGCGGATGTGGAAGGGATTGCAATAATGTCTACAATTTTGTTTACAGCCTGGCAATACGAAGTATCTATTCTTGAATTTTCTGCAGCACTCACATCTTTTATCGGTGTTGGACTTGGTGTAACGGCAAAGAGAATTACATGGCCATGGTGGGCACTTAGCAGTGCGCTCTATGCAGTTTTTTTCTATCAGGCAGATTTGTTTGCAAGTGCCGCCCTCCAAATAGTTTTTATCGCTGCAGCAATTTGGGGTTGGTTTGGTTGGGGACCAAAAGGCGCAGTCCCATCAGCACTATCAACTAAACACCGCCTGTATTGGGCAGCTGGTTTAGTCATCTCATTCTTAGCACTTACTCCTCTGCTGCAAAGTGCTGGCGCTGCTGCAACATGGTCTGATGCAATTATTTTTCTTGGAAGTTTCTTTGCACAAGCAATCATGGTCTACGAAAAATACGAAGCATGGCCACTCTGGCTCGCAATTGATCTACTCGCAACAGTTCAGTACGCAGTTTTGGGTTATTGGTTTACGGCAGTCTTGTATGCAGCGTTCTCCGTTATAGCTGTAATTGGATGGAAGCGTTGGTATGAATCTCACCGAAGCGCTCACTGATTTAATCGCAACCGATGGGCCACATCTAATCGCAATTGATGGTCCAGCCGGAAGCGGCAAAAGCACGCTGGCAAAAAATCTCTATCTTTATTTCAGTAATTCGCGTGAAGTAAATCTGCTTGGTTTAGATGATATTTATGATGGCTGGGATAACGCTCTTGGTGAGAAGTTAACTAAAGATCTAGGCCGAATTGCACAAGCGCACACGAACAAAGAACCAATATCAGTACCCATTTATGATTGGTCTACTTCTTCATACGGTGCTGCCCGTGAAATTAAGCCACGAGAAATTCTGATTATTGAAGGTGTTGGAAGCGCACAAGAGATTATCCGTGCCAGCAAAGCAGTCACAATTTGGATGGAGATCGATCCAGAACACGGCGTGAAACGGGTACTTGAACGAGATGGTCATCACATTGCTGAACACATGAAGGCGTGGCAGGTTATTCAAAGTCAGCACTTTGCACAATCAGGCTCCAAAGAAAATGCCGATTTCGTTATCACCGCACAATAAATTGGGCGCGCCAGACGCATCTATCTAAGGGCTTTTACCTAAGATTTCCACGTGTCTGATCTATCTGGTGAACTCATTGATGGGCGCTACCAACTCATCTCCCAAATAGCTCAAGGCGGAATGGCCAGTATTTATTCAGCCATTGATACGCGCTTGGATAGAAAAGTTGCTGTAAAGATTATGCATCCGCATTTAGCTCAAGATGAAGCATTCGTTAATCGCTTCATCCGTGAAGCAAAAGCTGCTGCTGCGCTTTCACATCCCAATGCGGTTTCTGTGCAGGATCAAGGTTGGAACACCAATGGCGTACCCGCGGTGTTTATTGTGATGGAAATGGTTGAAGGCCACACACTTCGCGAGTATTTAGATGAATCAGGAAAGTTTGGTGTTGCACAGACTCTGCAATATCTCACTGCCATTCTTGGTGCCCTTGCCGCTGCGCATAAATTAGGAATTATTCATAGAGATATAAAACCTGAAAATATTTTGGTCTCTAACGATGGCCGAATTAAGGTTGCGGACTTCGGATTAGCTCATGGTGCGTTAATCGGCAGCACTTTAACTGCTGAATCAAGTGTTGTGCTCGGGAGCGTTTCATATCTATCCCCCGAACAAGTACAGCGTGGTATCTCTGATTCACGAAGTGATGTTTACTCAACTGGAATTCTTGCCTACGAGTTTTTAGTTGGTGAAAAACCATTCTCCGGTGATAGTCCTATTCAGATTGCATATATGCACGTAAATAATCGTGTACCCCGCGTTAGTTCGCATAGGTCTGATATCCCTAAAGAGCTTGATGACCTTATTTATTCAGCCACAAGTACAAATCCAGATGAGCGTCCACGAGATGCTGGAGTCTTCTTATCTGCAATCCAAGATATTGCTCGATCACTTGATCCAAAAAGAAATCAACTCAGCCTTGAACTAGATATTCCAATGCAAAAGATTTCCGAAAAACCATCTCGAACAAAGAAAAAAGCTAAACCTGAACCAGTACGAGAAGTTACTCAAGAAAAACCAATTCGTGAGATGACTGCTGGTACAAAGCGTCGAATAAGCAAACGTGTACGTCGTAATCGAATAATTGCTGCAATGCTCGCAGTCGCGCTAGGAATTGGCGGATGGTATGTATTGGTCGGCCCAGGTTCGCGCATTGTTGTTCCATCGGTAGTCGGCGCAAGTGTTGAAGAAGCAAGTGCCGTGTTGGCCCCACTTGGACTTCGTTCAGAAGTCATAGAAAATCGTTTTGATGAAGACATTGCAGCAGGCAAGATTTTGGAATCCAATCCAAGCGGTGGAGACAAGATTGATGCTGGTGGCAGCGTTAAGTTAGTTATATCCAAAGGTCAAGAGCGTTATGTGATTCCTGTATTAACTGGATTAACACCAGAGGCTGCACTGAAATTGTTAACAAATCAGCCCCTTAAATCTGCCGGCATCGTTGAAGAGTTCAATACGACAATTCCTAAGGGATTGGTGATTTCCACTAATCCATCCAATGGCCAAAAGGTTAAGCGTGATACCCCGGTAACAATTCTTGTCAGCAAGGGCGTCGAGCAAATTGCTCTAGCGACCTATGTTGGCCAAAGCGCAGATCAAGCACAAAATGAATTAACTGAAGCTGGCTTTAATGTCGAAAGCTCATTTGCATATAGTGAAACGGCTGCTGCTGGCACCGTTGTTTCGCAAGTACCTTCTGGCGTTGTTACTGCAGCTAAAGGATCAACAATTACATTAGTTGTGTCAAAGGGTTCTAAATTTGTCTTTATCCCAAATATTTACTCGATTGAAACTACTAAGGCGATGGCAACCCTGAAAGATTTAGGACTTAAAGTCAAGGTTCGAAGCATTGGAAAGAAAACGATTAAGTACGTGACAAATGTATCTCCGAAGGTAGGCGCGAAGGTACTACGTGGCACCGTCGTAACCATCACAGTAGGCTAGGCCGATGCCAGCCACAGTGAAGAAACCTCGTATTGGAGCCCACACACCAACTACAGGTGGAATGGCAAAACGTTCCATTGAATATGCGCGAACAATTGGCGCCGAAGCAATCCAAGTATTTGCATCAAACCCACGTCAATGGTCAATGCCTGATGCCAATCTAAATGCAGATAATGAATTTAAGGAAAAAGCTGCTGAACTAGATTTAGAAGTATATGTTCACGCACCATTTCTCATTAATTTAGGCTCTCCTACTGAAGATACATATAAGAACTCTTTAGCAGCAACAGAGTACGCACTCAAAAGAGCAGTAGATATCGGAGCATTGGGATCGGTTATTCACACAGGTTCAGCTGTAAAAGAAGATAATGTAAAACAGGCATGGAAACAGATTCATGAAGGCATGATGCCCATCCTCAATAAGTTAAGTGATGATTCTCCTTATCTACTATTAGAGCCAACGGCAGGACAGGGGCAATCACTAGTTAAGAAACTTGATGATCTAGAAAATTATTTGAAAGCTCTGGAATATCATCCACGCGTCGGCATTTGCTTAGACACATGTCACGTATTTGCTGCCGGACATGACATATCCGTAAAGGGTGGAATGAGCGCAACAATTGATCTGCTCGTAGAAATTGCTGGTATCGAGCGTTTCCAGTTAGTTCACGCAAATGATTCGATGGATGTGTGCGGAGCCCTAAAGGATCGTCATCAGAATCTAGGTGATGGACACATCGGCATCGATCCCTTTAAGGAGATGTTGGCGCATCCAGCCGTTGCTAATGCTCCATTGATTCTTGAAACTCCAGGTCTAGAAGAAAAACATGGCCCTGAAGTAGCACTGCTTAAGAAGTTGCGCGGATGAGTACACAACACGCCACAAGAATTAAATTAGCTCCGTGGGCATTGTTACTCGTTGCGGCTTCGTGGGGTTGGGCTTTCGTGATTATGAAAGATTCAATTGCGCGCCAGAGTGTCAATAATTTTCTCTTTAGTCGCTTTGCACTCGCCGTAATTGTTATGGTTCTTATTCGTCCACAAGTTTTTCGATTCTTCGATAAAGATCTAGTTACTCGTTCCGCTTTCGCAGGTACATTTCTTGGCGCTGGATATATTCTGCAAACACTCGGTCTAGAGCGCACAGGCGCTGCTATCACTGGTTTTATTACCGGGCTGTATGTTGTTTTTACTCCACTCATTGCAGCACTTGTGTTAAAGACGCGAATCTCTCTTTTGACGTGGAGTTGCGTGGCACTTGCCACAGTTGGTTTGGGTTTGCTTTCAATACGTGGTTGGTCTGTAGGCGTTGGTGAACTGCTGATTCTTGCTTGTGCATTCTGTTTTGGGGCTCACATCATTTCACTTGGCAAATGGAGCCGCGGACGTGATGCCTACGCAATGACTGTTATCCAGCTCGCGATGTGCACAGTGATTACCGGACTCGGTTCTGTTGCTGAAGGTGGATACTCACCACCGCCTGATTGGGGTGTGTGGGCAACAGTGATATTTACTGCAGTTGTTTGCACGGCTGTTGCATTCATGGTGCAGACATGGTCGCAGGCTCACATGAGTACAACAAAGGTTGCTGTGATTCTTACGATGGAAGTTGTCTTTGCAGCAGTATTTGCCATTTTATTTGGCGGCGAAAGCCTCACTCTTCAAACAGCTATCGGTGGAATCCTTGTTGTTATAGCAATGTATGTAATTGTTCTTAAAGAAGCATGAGAAAATAAGTCATGGCAATTGACCTTCGATCAGATACCGTTACTAAACCTTCACAAGGTATGCGAGATGCAATTGCATCAGCGCCCGTAGGAGATGACGTATATGGCGATGATCCAACTGTTAACTCCCTTGAAGAACGAGTCGCTGCCCTCTTTGGAAAAGAAGCGGCGCTTTTCTCTCCGACTGGCTCGCTTGCAAATCAATTAGCAATTAGATCTCTAGTAGGTCCTGGCGAAGAGTTAATTGCAGAAACCAACTCACATATTGTCCGCGCCGAGCTCGGTGCTGCAGCAGTTTTCTCTGGGATAACAACTCGGACATGGCCTGCAAAAAATGGATTACTCAAAGCCGCCGATGCATTAGAAATTGCTCGCCCAAACTCTGGTCCTTATCTGGTCTCAACAACTGCCATTGCAGTAGAGAACACTCACAACTTTGGTGGCGGAACAGTGCAACCAATATCTGAAATTGCTGCCCTCAAAAAAGGTGCAGATGAAATTGGCGTTGCACTGCATTTAGATGGGGCGCGCATCTGGAATGCCCATGTAGCAAGTGGAGTATCTTTTTTAGAATACGGAAAATATTTCGACACAATTAGCGTCTGTTTATCTAAGGGTTTAGGTGCCCCTGTTGGTTCACTTGTTCTAGCAAGCAAGGAGATGATCACTCGCTCACGTGTCTGGCGCAAACGCTACGGGGCTGGAATGCGCCAAATTGGTCTTCTTGCTGCAGCCGGACATTACGCCCTTGATCACAACATCAATCGTCTTGCCGAAGATCATTCGCGAGCAAAGAAAATTGCATTAGCACTTGCCGCAATTGATTCATCTTTAATTGATCCAGCAACAGTTGATACAAACATTGTCGGTCTAGATCTTGCGCAATTGCCCTTTAGTGCCGCCGATTTTGCCGCTAAGTGCAAAGAGAATGGTTTGTGGATTAGTGCATTAGGACCAAAATATGCGCGTCTGGTGACTCACTTAGATTTCGATGATGCTCAAATGGATCAAGCAATTGAGATTTTAAAGCGCTGCCTCAAAGCGTAGTAACCACTCTTTTTTATTTAAACCATAAGCATAATTTCCTAATGCTCCCCCAGTTTTAACAATTCGGTGGCAGGGAACAACTAAAACAATCGCATTTTTAGCACATGCACTTCCGGCAGCACGTACAGCAGCGGGTGATCCGGCTCTATCTGCTAAATCAGCGTAGGACATCGTTTTGCCAGCCTTTACTCGTCGCATTGCTTTCCATGCAGCTTGAGAAAATGGTGCACCGGGTTGTCTGACCTTAATTGCATTAAGGGCGCTGAGGTCGCCATCAAAATAATCATTAATCAAATCTGAAATCACAGGAATGGACTTAACTTCCTTAAATCCAATGAGGCGATCATTGTCATTAAGGGATGATTTTGCAGCGTTTATAGTTGAAAGATTTGCTGCCAACAAAACGTCTTCTTGAGCAATTAGATTGAGAGTGCCTACTGGCGTTTTGTGCGAAGTGAGAAAGAGTGGCACAGCGCTAAATTAGCGATCGCGCAACATTTCAGCAACTAAAAATGCTAATTCGAGTGATTGAGAGTGATTGAGTCGTGGATCGCACGCACTTTCGTAGCGAGAAGATAGATCATCTTCAGAGATTTGCTCTCCACCACCAACGCACTCAGTTACGTCATCGCCAGTTAATTCAATGTGAATTCCACCAGGATGGGTTCCGAGTGATTTATGCACTTCGAAGAATCCCTTTACTTCATCCATTACGTCATCGAATTTACGAGTCTTGTAACCCGATGGTGCTTCGTAGGTATTTCCGTGCATTGGATCGCACACCCATAGAACCTTGGCGCCAGATTTTGTTACGCCATCAACGAGTGCTGGCAAAACTTCACGGATCTTTGATGCGCCCATGCGGGTAATAAATGTGATTCGACCAGGTTCGCGATCAGGATCTAGGCGATTAATTAATGTGAGTGCATCATCAACTGTTGATTTAGGTCCGAGCTTTATCCCGATTGGGTTCTTAATCTTTGATGCGAAATCAATATGTGCGCCATCTAGTTGGCGAGTACGTTCGCCGATCCAAACAAAGTGCGCAGAAACATCGTAAGGATCTCCAGTGCGAGAATCGATTCGAGTCAGTGCCTTTTCGTACTCCAAAATGAGAGCTTCATGACTTGAGAAGAAATCAACAGATTTGAAGGCTTCGGGATCAATACCTGCAGATTTCATAAAATCTAGCGCGCGACCAATTTCTTTTGCCATCTCTTCGTAACGATCGCCAACGGATGAGTCGCGAATAAAACCCTTATTCCACTCGTGCACGCGACGAAGATCGGCAAAGCCACCTTGCGTAAATGCACGAACAAGATTGAGAGTTGCAGCAGATGTGTTGTACACACGAACTAAACGTTGTGGATCTGGCGTGCGTGCGCTTTCGGTAAATTCAAGATCATTTACAGCATCACCTCGGTACGCAGGAAGGGTTACATCACCACGAGTTTCAAAATCATTTGAACGTGGTTTCGCAAACTGGCCTGCCATGCGTCCAACTTTGATTACTGGAAGAGATGAGTAGTACTGAAGTACTGCTGCCATCTGCAAAATTGTTTTAATTCGATTACGAATTGAGTCTGCAGTTGCTGCAGCAAAAGTTTCGGCGCAATCTCCACCCTGTAACCAAAATGCTTTTCCTTCTGCTGCTAGTGCAATGCGTGCTTTGAGGTCATCGCACTCACCTGCAAAAACTAGTGGAGGAAAAGATTTCAACTCTTGCACTGCAGATTTAATTGCAGCGCCATCATTTCCACCTGGCCACTGTGGTTGTTGAGCCGCAACTAGTCCAGGTGTGAATAAAGAGTCAATTGAGTTCATGGGTTAAGGGTAGAGAATCTCTGGGTATCCGCGCTGGCGAATTATCCGAAGAAGATCTCTGCTTCCTTGTAGAGCGCAGGATCGACAGTTTTGAGTTTTTCTGTCGCTGTAGCAAGTGGCACTCGAGCGATATTGGTGCCATGAAGTGCAACCATCTTGCCCCAGTCTCCTTCGTGGGCTGCAGTAATTGCGTGCAATCCGAAACGAGTGGCTAGTACGCGATCAAATGCAGTTGGTGTTCCACCACGTTGAATGTGTCCAAGAACAGATGTGCGTGCTTCTTTGCCAGTCTTTGCCTCAATCTGTCCTGCAAGCCAATCGCCAATTCCAGATAGCTTTACGTGACCAAAAGCATCAAGTGTTTGATCCTTTGTAATCATGTCGCCTTCAATCGGAATGGCTCCCTCTGCGATGACAATAATTGGCGCAAAGTGAGACTTATAACGAGACTCAACCCATTCGCATACCTTGTCTACGGAGAATGGAATCTCTGGAATCAAAATACATGTGGCTCCACCTGCAAGACCTGAATGCAGTGCAATCCAGCCAGCATGGCGACCCATTACTTCAACGATAAGCGTGCGGTGATGTGACTCTGCTGTTGTATGCAGACGATCAATTGCTTCAACCGCGATATTTACTGATGTATCAAAACCAAATGTGTAATCAGTGTTGTTTAAATCATTATCAATTGTCTTTGGGACACCAATAACTTTTACGCCAAGTGCATCGAGCTTCGTTGCAACACCAAGTGTGTCTTCGCCACCGATTGCAATCAGTGCGTCAATACCCATCTTTGATAAATTCTCTTTAATTTTCTCAACGCCATTTTCGATTTTAAATGGGTTGGTGCGTGATGATCCAAGAATTGTTCCACCGCGCGGAAGAATTCCACGAGTTGTATCTAGGTTAAGGGGCATTGTGAGACCTTCTAGTGGTCCCTTCCATCCATCACGGAAGCCAACAAACTCGTGACCGTATTCTTTTACACCTTTGCGAACTACTGCACGGATAACAGCGTTAAGTCCTGGACAGTCTCCGCCACCTGTTAATACACCGATGCGCATCTAAAAAACTCCTCGAAAAAATAGGAAAACTTACCTGAGATTGGTCAACGCTGACATGCGCAGTCTACCCTTCACCCATGTCCAACTCGAAATTAGTTGCAGGCGTAGATTCATCTACCCAATCGGTAAAAGTGGTTATTCGAGATGCTAATTCGGGTGCACTTATTCGCCAGGGCCGCGGAACACATACAGATGGCACTGAAATCAACCCACGAATCTGGAAAGAAGCCCTTGATGGGGCAATCAAAGATGCTGGCGGATTAGATGATGTTGCAGCTATTTCTATTGCAGGACAACAACATGGAATGGTTGCACTGGATTCACATGGTGATGTGATTCGAGATGCTTTGCTTTGGAATGACACACGTTCTGCGCAAGCTGCAAAAGATCTCAACCACGAATTAGGTGGTGACACCGAGACTGCGCGCAAAGTTGGATCAGTTCTCGTCGCATCATTTACTGCATCGAAACTTCGTTGGATGGCAGATAACGAACCAGATAATGCGAAGAGAGTTGCAGCCGTTGCCCTGCCTCACGATTGGCTGTCATGGCAACTGCAAGGTGGAAAAGATTTCGACAAGCTATTTACTGATGCAAGTGATGCATCCGGCACGGGTTACTTCGATCCTTCAACTTCGCATTACCGCGAAGATATTCTTGAATTAGCGTTGCGCCACGATGGTGAGTATGTGCTTCCGCGAATTGTTAAACCTGGAGAATTTGGCGGAACAACTTCGGCTGGAATTCCAATTGCAGGTGGTGCTGGCGATAACGCTGGAGCAGCACTCGGAATCCAAGCAGAACCTGGCGATGTAATTGTTTCCCTTGGCACTAGTGGTACAGCATTCGCTGTTTCAAAAACACCAACACATGATCCAAGCGGTCAAGTTGCTGGATTCTCAGATGCATCAGGACAATTCTTGCCACTTGTCTGCACACTCAATGCCGCTCGTATTCTTGATGCAGCCACTCGCATTCTTGGTATTTCGCATAACGAAGTTGGAGAACTTGCACTGACAACCGATGCTGGTGCACACGGCCTTTCTCTCTTGCCTTACTTTGAAGGAGAGCGCACACCTAATCGTCCAAACGCCAAGGGTGTATTTAGTGGAATGAATTTAGCTAATTCGAATCCCGCAGATATCGCGCGAGCCATGATTGAAGGAATGCTGTGCGGATTAGTTGATGCTGTAGATGCTCTGGAAAAACTCGGTGTCGGTGTACAAAGAATTCTGTTAATTGGTGGGGCTGCAAAGAATCCAGGTGTCGCACCAATAGCGAGTGCACTCTTTGGACGTGAAGTTTTGATTCCGCCAGCAGGTGAATATGTTGCAGATGGCGCTGCGAAGCAAGCGGCCTGGGCACTATTAGGTGGAACATCAGCACCACGATGGGACTTAGGATCTGTTCTTAGTGTGAAAGAAAAAGCTACGCCGAACGTCGTAGATCAATATCGCGTATTGCGCGATCAGACTGAGAATTGGTGATTAATTGAGTCGTCGCTCGCTCGCTCTCTTCCTTTTAGTTGGACTGCTATGGGGAATCCCATACATGTTTATGAAAATTGCAGTTGATACTTTCACCCCATCAGTAATTGTCTTTGGTCGCGTGATTATTGGCGCAGCACTATTGATTCCAATTGCGCTTAAAAAGGGCTTGGTTCGCGACATTCTTAAAGGATGGAAGTACGTCATTCCTTACGCTTTCGCTGAAATGGTCGGTCCTTGGTATTTAATCTCTTCAGCCGAAAAGAACATCTCTTCGGGACTTGCTGGCTTGCTCGTAGCAACAGTTCCTATCTGGGCCACAGTTTTTGCATCAATTAATGGAGATAAAACTGTCTGGCACAGCACGCGACTCTTTGGATTGGTTTTCGGTTTTGCTGGGCTAGTTGCACTCGTTGGAATTGAAAGCATTACAGGCAACAGCTCACTTACATCAATTTTCATGGTTTTACTTGCTTCAATTCTTTACGCGTACGCAGTAAATATGATCACTAAGAAAATGCCTGGTGTCTCTGGCGTTGCTTTGAACGGTATTGCAATGGGAATCGCTGCAATCTTCTTTGCGCCTTTTGCCTATGCACAGTGGCCAACAGGTGCAATTCCACAAGATGCTATCTGGAGCATTGTCGGACTCGGCGTTTTATGTACAGCTGTTGCGTTCGTAATTTTCTTCAAGGTAATGGATGACATCGGACCAGCTCGAGCTTCTTTGGTTACTTACATCAATACTGCTTTTGCAGTTGTGCTAGGCGTACTAATTTTGTCTGAGCCGTTAACGCTTGGAATTATGGTTGGACTACCAATGGTTTTGGTTGGCTCGTACTTTGCTAGCCGTAAACCAAAAGTCAACGTTTAGTTCTCGCTAAATCCTAATTTTTCTAACATCTTAGAGTCGCGTTGCCACTCTTTAGAAACTTTGATGTGAAGCCCAAGAAAAACCTTTGCTCCGATTGCTCGTTCGATATCGGCGCGAGCACGAATACCAATATCTTTTAATCTCGAACCTTGATGCCCCAAAACAATTGCGCGCTGTGAATCTCGTTCAACGTGGATTGTGGCGTGAATATCAAAAAATGGTCGACTTCCCTTTTCTTCACGCTCTGACATCTCATCGATTGTCACCATGATCGAGTGCGGTAACTCTTGCAAAGCATCGCGCAGAGCAGCTTCTCGAATAAGTTCACAAATAATCTGACCTTGTTCTTGGTCACTCTTCATATCGGTTGGATAAAAAGCAGGCCCTACAGGAAGAGTCTTACTAATTAACTCTGCCAATAAATCAATCTGTTCGTGTATTGCAGCAGATACAGGAATGATTTCATCCCAGACAAATCCCTTTGCCAAATCATTGATACCAACCAAGCGATTTGCCAGTGACTTCTTAGACATTAAATCTGTCTTTGTTATCACAGCAATTTTCTTGGCCTTTGGATGTTTAGCAATTTCTGCTGCGATGAAAACATCACCTGCGCCTGAATCTTCATCAGCTGGTAAACACATAATGATTGCATCGACTGAATCCATGCTCTGATCAACAACGGCATTGAGGCGGTGACCAAGCAAAGTCTTTGGTTTATGAACACCAGGTGTATCAACCAAGACAGCTTGAAAATCTGGACCATTGAGAATGCCGCGAATAGCGTGACGCGTTGTATTTGGATGGTGTGAAGTAATTGCAATCTTGCTGCCGACTAGTGCGTTAATGAGAGTTGATTTTCCTGCGTTTGGGCGGCCAACAATGGCAACGAAGCCCGAACGGAAATCACTCATAGACATATTCTCTCACTGCCCGAGCATTAAACCTAAATACTTAAGAATTCCACCGCATCACCAACAGATGTAACGATTTCTGCTGCTCGCTCTCCGATTAACCGATGACACCCTTCACTTGTTGGCGAATTTATTGGACCCGGAATAGCCATTACAGGTCGCAATAACTCTGCCGCATCTCGCGCAGTACGAAGCGATCCACTCCTAAAAGCTGCTTCAACGACGAGGGTTGCATTTGATAACGCTGCAATTAATCTGTTGCGTGTAAGAAAGCGTGAAGGAATCGCGTTTACTCCGGGCATTACTTCTGTCACGATGGCACCGGATTCAAGTATTTCCGAAAACAAGCGTGCATGACCTGCTGGATAATTGATGTCAATTCCTGCTGCAAGAACAGCGATTGTTGAGCCTTCAGCAATAAGTGCTCCCTTATGTGCTGCAGCATCAATTCCATACGCACCACCACTTGTAATAACCCAATTGCGGTCAACAAAACCGGCAGCAAAATCTTGAGCCACCCGAACTCCGTAATGAGTTGGATTTCGTGTGCCAACAATTGCCAATTGCGAACTCTTAAGAAGCGAAACATCGCCACGAACAATCAGAGCAATCGGCGGACAAACTAAGTCTTCGAGTGAAGCTGGCCACTCATCTGTTGCGGGATAAATGAATTGCGATCCTGTTGCTCCGATCATTTCTAATAACTGCTCGGCACTGATCGATCGCATTCGAGTAATGACTCTGTCGTACTTCACGCGGTCATATCCCCCACTATCGATTTTCTCGGCTACTGCGCGGGCTCCGAATTCAGTTATTTGGCGTGACCAAAATGGTGATCCACCTTCTATCGCATCAAATAATCTGGCTCGGGCTTCAATTTCGGTACTCACATTTCTATCCCTTCTCGTAATCCATGAGCCTCTTGCACATCTTCTAAAGTTGGACGCGCATGCCCTTTCATATCTGCCAATGTCCATGACACTCGCATCACTTTGTGTAAACCGCGCGCCGTCAAATGTTCGCGATCTAATTCGTCATGTAAGAAATTCATGGCTGATTTTTCGCTTTGGTATGTTGTGCGAAGTGCTCTCGAAGGAATTTGTGAATTAACTTTCCATGATTCATCTGCGAAGCGATTAGCTGCTATGTGCCTGGCCGCAATGACACGACTTCGAATGACTGCACTAGATTCGCCTAATTCAGTGCGAGCCATATCTACGCGACCAACTGGATCCACTTGCACTCGTAAATCGATGCGATCCATCAATGGGCCGGATAATTTGCCTAAATATCTGCGCACTTGTACTGATGTGCAAGTACATCCCCTGCCTCGACCTGCAAATTTTCCACACGGGCAAGGATTAGCAGCGAGTACTAATAAAAATTGCGCAGGAAAAGTCATGTTGCCAATAGATCGAGCAATTGAAATTGTTCCAGATTCAAGTGGTTGACGAAGCGCATCTAATATTCCAGGACCGCACTCTGGAGCTTCATCAATAAACAAAACGCCGTGGTGTGCCAATGAACATGCACCTGGCCTGATTACATGCGAGCCGCCTCCCACCATTGCAACGCGGGTAGCACTGTGATGCGGCGCAACAATCGGAGCTGTTAAAGATAACGGTGAGCGAGATGTCAGCGCACCAGCAATCGAGTGAACAGCTGTCACTTCTAGTGCTTGATCAATTGTTAGTGGCGGCAAAATTGTGGGAATTCGATCAGCAATCATTGTTTTTCCTGCACCAGGTGGACCGATAAGTAACAAGTGATGCCCACCGGTTGCTGCAATTTCAGCCGCTCGGCGCGCATTAGGTTGCCCTGCAACATCTGAAAAATCATGTACATCATCAATATCGAAGTTCAAATCTAATTCGACGTGTTCTTCGCGAACACCAGTTCGCAACCAACGCAACACTTCCTTTAGGTGAGGCATCCCGATTATTTTCATATGTGTCATGAGCTCGGCTTCGGCCAAATTTTCAAGTGGAACAATTGCGGTTAGAACACCCGCGCTGTAAGCGGCCATGAGAGATGGCAAAACTCCACGAATAGGTCTGATGGCTCCATCTAGTGCAAGCTCTCCCAGAAATACAGTGTCGGCGTGCGATTGATTTGGGATGCTGCCATTTGCTGCCATCAAGGCAATCGCGATTGATAAATCAAAACTTGAACCACTCTTAGGTAGCCAGGCGGGCGAAAGTGAAACGGTTACCTTCTTATTGGGCCATGTTTCTAAACAATTAACTAACGCTGCTCTTACGCGATCACGCGATTCGGACAAAGCAGTATCTGGAAGTCCCAAAAGTGCATACATAGGCAAGCCATCTGCAATATCTGCTTCTACGGTAACGAGTGAACCAGATAAGCCTTGCAGCGCTATTGCATAACACTGTCCAAGACTCAGAGCACACCTGCACGGTATTCGATGGTAAATGTGCCATCTACTGCTATCAACACGGCTGCAACATCAATTGCGTAATCGCAACCGAAGCATTTGTGTGTTGCTAGCCATGCGAGGGCTAAACGCTGCATCCGATGGGCTTTGTCATTGTTTATTGCCTCGAATGGGTGGCCGAAGGCAACAGAGGATCGAGTCTTTACTTCGATAAAAGAGAAGATTCCTTTACGTGAAAGAGCAACGATGTCGATTTCGCCTTCTTTGATGCGCCAATTTCGCTCAATTATTTCGTAGTGCTGAGCCAGTAAGTACTCGCTCACTTTCTCTTCGCCAAATGCACCCAAACTTTGATTTGTACTCTTCTTTTTTGTGGTCTCATTCATAATCCGCACAGAGTAAATATCTAAACTCCGCGCAACTTACGTAAGTAAAAGGTGTGTGAATTACGCCTTCTTGTTGATGAGCGCTGCGATGTTCGAAAATGAGCGCCTATGTTCTATGCACGGACCGTGGGCGTTTAAAGCCTTGGTGTGTGAAGCGGTGATATAGCCCTTGTGCTTAGCGAAACCGTATTGCGGAAATTGCTCATCAAGTTCGCGCATAATTCGATCACGAGTTACTTTTGCAATGATTGATGCGGCGCTTATGCAATGAGCAACTTGATCGCCTTTCCACACTGCAAGATTGGCAATGCCTAATCCATCGATTGCATATCCATCTGTTAAAACATATGCCGGAGTAATTGATAATCCCTGAACCGCCCTGCGCATTCCATCTAAGTTGGCAGCGTGAACGCCTCGAGCATCTACTTCTGCAGGTGGCACGATGATTATTGAAATTGCTGCAGCTTTTTCTACGATTAATTCATACATATTTTCGCGTTCTCTTTCGCTGACATCTTTTGAATCGCGGACTGCCGCTAAATCTTCAGCGAATGGATCATGCAAAATTACTGATGCGATAACGAGTGGTCCGGCGCATGCACCACGACCTGCTTCGTCGACTCCGGCAAGGGGTGTAATTCCTGCATCGATTAATTGTGACTCGATTGCAGCCATGATGAAACTATTTCAAAACAGGTACTGATGGAACAAATTTTGCACTACTAAATGGCCAGATAACTCCGAATACTCGACCAGTCACACGCGAGAGTGGAACTTGTCCTTTATTGATGTCATCTTGGTGAAAGCGAGAGTCCGCACTTGCTCCGCGGTGATCGCCCATTACCCAAATCTTTCCTGGATCCACTGTGATATCAAATGTCATCTCACTTGGAACATTGCCTTTAAAGATATATGGCTCATCCACTGGGGTTCCGTTAATAGTAATTTTTTTGTCGGTGCAACACACAATGCGATCGCCGGCAACACCGATTACTCGCTTCACCAAGTATTGCTTTGCAGGGTTTGGAAGCACACCAACCAAGACAAGTCCATCTTTAACCTTTGAGGTAATTGATGATTTTGATTCAACATTTGGTTCTGGCAACCATGAAGCGGGATCACGAAATACGACAACATCGCCACGGTTTATTTCATCTGAAACAAATGGGAGTTTATTTACTGCGACTCGATCGTTGATCTGCAAAGTGTTTTCCATCGAGCCTGATGGGATGTAGAAAAATTGAACGAGGAAGGATTTAATAAATAGTGAGACAACGAGTGCAACAACGATAAGTATTGGGAGCTCCCGAAGGAGTGATCCCTTGCGAAACATGTGAGAAAACTTAAGCTTGCTCAGCTGGTTTTTCTTCAGCGGCTACTTCTTCTGCAGGAGTTTCAACTGCAACCTCGGCAACCGGAGTTTCGATAACTTCTTCAACAACTGGAGCTTCTACAGCTGCTTCAACAACTTCTTCAACAACTGGAGCTGCAACTGCTACTGGTTCTGGAGTGGAAAGAATTCCATCGCCGTAACCTTCGATGCCATCGCGCTTTTCGCGAATCTTTGCAGCCTTACCGCGAAGATCACGTAAGTAGTACAACTTGGCACGACGTACGTCGCCCTTCTTAACGAGTTCGATCTTTTCGATTACTGGAGTGTGCACTGGAAACGTACGTTCTACTCCGACACCGTAAGAAACTTTGCGAATAGTAAATGTCTCGCGAACACCATCGCCTTGGCGACGCATAACGATTCCTTGGAAAACCTGAATACGGCTCTTGTTACCTTCGATAACGCGTACGTGAATCTTGAGCTCATCACCAGCACGAAATTGTGGGATGTCTTTGCGCAGCGATGCTGCATCTACGGCGTCAAGTACGTTCATGATTTCCTCAGCTAATTCGAATATCGGTACAGAGTGCTGTACAGAGGACGTATCTTGCCACAGGAGCGTGGCCAATTGAAAATCGGCTATAGACCGAGCGTATTTTTAAGGATTTGGTGAAGATGTGGGCCAGCTGCCAATGTGAAGGTTTGGCCCTCGATCTGGTGCTGGGTGAGTATGGCTCCGGCCTCTCTCGCTATTAATCCGCCGGCTGCAATATCCCATTCGTGTAAACCAGATTCAAAATAGGCATCAACATTTCCAGTGCCAACAAAAGATAAGTCAACAGCTGCAGCACCTACTCGGCGAATGTCTCGAATCTGTGGAAGCAATGTATTGATGAATCGCAATTGAAGTGCGCGCTTTTCAGATTCATATGCAAAACCGGTTGCAAGCATTGTTCTATTTAATTCAACTGGATCGTTACAGGTTAATTTCTTTCCATTAAGAAAGGATCCCCCACCGCGAGTAGCCCACCATGTTGAATTAAGTGTTGGACTAACAACTACGCCAGCAACCACGCCATCTTTATCTTTTGCAGCAATAGAAACGTTCCAACCCGGGATTCCATAAAAGTAATTAACTGTGCCATCGAGTGGATCGATGACCCACGTGATGCCAGATGTAGATTCTCTTTCTGCGCCTTCTTCACCAATCATTCCGTCGTTAGGGCGTTCGCTGAGAATGCTAGAAACAATAAGCGCTTCGCTGGCCTTATCCATCTGAGTAACGATGTCTACATCGCTGGATTTTGTAGATACTTCTAAAACCTCTGGTCGAGCAGATAACAACTCTGCAGCCTTCTTGCCTACACGTAACGCAAGGTCTAATAGCTGCTCTTTTTCGCTCATGTGTATAAGTCTATTAGACTCACCGCATGCTAAAGCCATACGTAACCTTGTTGCGCACACCAGATGCGCTGAAGTTCTCAACTGCGGGCTTTATCGGGCGCATGCCAATTGCGATGGATTCTTTGGCAATTATTTTCATCGTTGTTGCGGCCACTGATTCATACGCGCTAGCTGGTGCGCTTACAGCTGTAGGTTCGATTGTTGTCGGAGCCGCAGAAGTATTTTGGTCTCGCCAGGCAGATCGTCGCGGTCAGGCAAAGATCTTGCTCTTGGCAGTACCCACTCGAGTTGTTTCGTTTTTGATTTTCGTAGTTTTGGTTTCTAAAGATGCACCTATTTGGACATGGTTCCTGTCATTGATTATTGCTGAATCAACAGCCATTAGTGCGGGTGGAATGGTGCGTCGTCGTTGGCTGCATATATTAAAAAACGATCCTGATAACAGCGATGGCCATCTTGTAAACACTGCGTACTCATGGGAAGCCATGGTTGATGAAATTGTTTTTATCTTGGGTCCAGTTGTAGCAACGAGCTTTGCAGTTAATGTCGCCCCATCTGCTGGAATTTTGGCAGGACTTGTTTTCTTGACAATCGGATGGACATCTCTTGCTGCGATGAAATCAACTGAGCCGCCTGCAGAACCAGCCAATAAGCAAGACCCGCATCCGGCAGTTTTAAGAAACAGAATCGTTCAATCAATTGTTATTCCCTGTGCCCTACTCGGCGGATTCTTTGGCGCTATTGGAATTACAGTTGTTGGATTTGCTGAAGAGAGAAACCATCCTGAAAGCACAGGGTGGCTTCTTGCAATTTGGGCAGTCGGCAGCGCAGTTGCTGCACTAATTAACGGAGTAATTAAGTTTAAGTCTGCGCATGCAACCAGGTTTCTTATCTATCTAGTTGCTCTAACAATTGCGACAGTGCCGCTTCTCTTCGTTAACTCAATTCCATTATTAGCACTGGCATTGTTTGCTAATGGTTTATTTATCGCACCATTAATTGTTAATGCCTACGGCACTGTCGAAAATGCAGTCCCTGCTGGTCAAATTACAGAAGCGCTGACATGGGTGATTGCGGGTATGCCACTTGGTGGAGCACTTGCTAGCGCATTAGCCGGAGTGGTAATTGATAACTCAGGGGCGCAGATGGCGTTTTGGGTTCCACTTGGCTTTATGTTCGCCGCATTGGCGACAACACTGCCGTACCTCTCTACTTATCGGGCAGCCATCGGTTACGCTCAACCTCGTGACTGATCTTCGCTTCACCGGCAAGACGCCAGATGGCGTGCATGTAACCCTTGCTGATAACGATGGTAACGAATTTACTCTGCGAATAAGTGACTCATTGCGAGCATCCGTAAACCAACAGCGACTTTCATCCGTGCCTGATGAATCAGAACAAATCTTGAGTGTTAAAGATATTCAACGTCGCCTGCGTCTTGGCGAAAGCGCGCAAGATATAGCCCGTGA
Organism: Streptomycetaceae bacterium; assembly: GCA_027488575.1. Lineage (GTDB taxonomy): Bacteria > Actinomycetota > Actinomycetes > Nanopelagicales > Nanopelagicaceae > Planktophila. The sequence goes on from JAIYBJ010000039.1 coordinate 87,184, forward strand.
CTCTGGAACAAGTATTGAAAAAATAGAACGCTTTGCAGGTCCAATCCTTCAAGAGCGATCATTTATTGTTGATCAAGCACACGCAGTTATTGTTCGCCGCAATCCTGGTGAAGAACCAGAAACATTATTTGAGGTTGTACTTGGCCGTTTAGCTCCACGAGATATTTCTGAAGAAGATTTAGCGTGGAATGCATGGCGCCACCACGATGGCACATGGTCGGTTTCTCTTAGTTATCCAAATAGCGATGGGCACGGCGATGCAATTTGGGAGTTCGATCCAACTCGCAGATCTATAACAGCCCAAGATGAAAATGCTCGGTGGATGATGGGCGATGCACCTGGTGTATCAAAGATTGCAGAGCACTCACGTCCAGAAACCGGTTTGATTTATACAGATGAACCAGCGCCAGCACCGATTCGAATTACATCATCGCCTGATGCACTTAAACCTGAACCTCCGCGTTTGGTTTCTCTGCGCGAAGAACCAGATGAGTCTGCTGCGCGAGATGGTGTTGTCGGTCGGGCCAAGGTTCCTTCATGGGATGAGATTATGTTTGGAGCAGGCGCTGCCAAAAAAGATGACGAAGATGAGTTTAATTAACAACATTTTTTACTAGTTAGTCTGTCTCAAGATTCACAAGTGAGTGTAACTTTGGCACATGCAAAATCCTGTCCAGCACGTTAGCGCACTCAAGGATAAAAATTGGTGGCGCCAAGCAGCTGTGTACCAAATTTATCCGCGCAGTTTTGCTGATTCAAATGCCGACGGAATCGGTGATCTCAAAGGTATTACATCGCGGATAGATTATTTGAAGTCATTAAATATCGATGCGGTCTGGTTGAGTCCGTTTTATCCATCACCACTAGTAGATGGCGGTTATGACGTCTCTGACTATAGAAATGTCGATCCAAAACTTGGCACGCTTGAAGATTTTGATGAAATGTTGGCAGCTTTGCACAATGTCGGAATCCGCATATTCGTAGATATTGTTCCTAATCATTGCTCGCATTTGCACCAGTGGTTTCAGGATGCACTAGCAACACCACCTAATTCTCCTGAGCGAAATAGATTTATATTTCGAGATGGACGCGGTGAAGATGGAAATCAACCACCAACTGATTGGGTTTCGCATTTCGCTCCATCTGCATGGACTCATGAATCAGCATTTGGTGGAGTGCATAATCAATGGTTTTTGCATTACTTCGCTCCAGAGCAACCAGACTGGAATTGGGACAATCCAGAAGTTGCAGATGATTTTCTTAAAACTTTAAAGTTTTGGGCAGACCGCGGTGTAGATGGATTTCGTATCGATGTCGCACACGGTTTAAAGAAGGATCTCAGCGAGCCATTTAGAATGCGAAATACCTTAGAACACGAAATCGATCGTCCTGCAGATGGCAATGGAATTCTCGCTGATCGAAATGAAGTTTTTGATGTGTATAAGCAATGGCGAAAATTATTTAATCAATATGATCCACCTAAAGTTGCTGTGGCAGAGGCGAACGTACTTCCCGAGCGCATTCCTTTATATGCGAGTAAAGAAACTCTAGGCCAGTGCTTCGACTTTAGATTTATCTTCACTCCCTTCAATGCGCGCGCATATAAAGAAAATGTCACAGAGGCCATTGAGTTGGCAAAGTTAAATGGGTCTTCCTGTACGTGGTGTTTGTCGAATCACGATCAAATCAGACATGCCACTAAGTTTGGATTAGATAAATCTGTTGATAGAAGATTATGGATGCTCTCAGACGGAACCTCAGCGCAATTAGATAAAGAGGCTGGAACGCAAAGAGCCTTAGCCGCAACGCTCTTTATATTGGCACTTCCAGGGTCTACATACCTGTATCAAGGAGAAGAACTTGGTTTACATGAGGTGACAGACATACCTGAGTCGATGATTCAAGATCCGCAGTATTTAAAGAATTTAAAGTTTGATAAAGGACGAGATGGTTGCCGTGTTCCACTTCCCTGGAATTCAAGCGCTGATTACTTTGGATTTAGTTCAGGCGCCTCACATCTGCCACAACCAGCTTGGTTTAAAAATTATGCAGTAGACATGCAATTTGGAAAACCTGAATCCTCACTTTCTACATATCAAGTAGCTCTGAGAATCCGAAAAAACCTGATGTGTGAAGAATCAATGACGTGGCATGAAACTGGCAATCCAGAAGTGCTGCATTTCTCTCGACCAAATGGATGGAATTGCGTGATTAATTTTGAGGGTGATGATTATTTAATTCCAGAGGGCGAGATTCTTTTGTCTTCGACTCCGCTTGTTAATCGTCGGCTACGAGCCGGTTCCACAGTGTGGATTCGCCAGTAAAAAAGGCCGAAACACCATTGGCTCAAGGCTTTATAACAAAATCGTTACCTTCCGCCACGGTCTGGTACGAGTCTGGCACTTGCCTAGTGTGACAACACTGGCAAGAATCTAGCCACTCGGGCGAGAGGCTTTTTCGCACCGAATTCATCCCGAAAAGGACGTATCTATGTTCATCAGCAAGAAAAAATTACTCGCAACTGCAGGGTTTGCAGCCGCTACTTTGGTTGCATCACTCATTACTGCTACTGCACCTGCAGCAGCAGCAGTGGATTGCGCTCCGTACGCGAAGTATGGAAAGCACACTGGAAAGACCGTTGAATTCAATACTTCAATTCTTGATCCAGAGAAGTCAACTTTCCTAAAGGTTTGGAAAGACTTTGAAACCTGCACAGGAATTACAATTAACTACACTGGAACGAACCAGTTCGAAGCACAACTTCCAGTACGTGTTGCTGGTGGTACAGCACCTGATCTAGCTGTTTTCCCACAACCAGGTTTGCTCAAGAAGATGGTGGAAACTGGAAAAGTTCTTCCTGCCCCTACTGCAGTAGTTGAGAACGTAGATAAGTACTGGTCAAAGAGCTACAAGAATCTAGGAACAGTCGATGGAAAGTTCTACGCTGCACCTCTAGGTTCAAACCTCAAGTCATTGGTTTGGTACTCTCCTAAGCAATTCGCAAAGAATGGCTACACAGTTCCAACAACGTGGGAACAACTAACTGCACTAGCTAACCGCATGGCATCAAAGAAGCAGACCGCTTTCTGTGGCGGTATTGGTTCTGGTGGAGCAACTGGTTGGCCAGCAACTGACTGGGTAGAACAGATGGTTTTGCGTGAGCACGGTGCTCAGGTTTATGCCGACTGGACTACAAACAAGGTCAAGTTCTCAGATCCACGTATTCAATCTTCAATGAAGAAAGTTGCTGACTGGATGCAAAACCCTAAGTGGGTTGGCAACGTAAAGAAGATCGCAACAACTACTTTCCAAGATGCCGGACAAGGTATTCCTAGCGGTAAGTGCATGATGTTGCAGCAAGCTTCCTTCTACGCAGGTCAATTCCCTGAGAAGAACATCATTGCTGCTGATGGCGATGTTTATGCCTTCTACCTACCTCCTACAAACTCAAAGGTTAAGACTCCAATCTTGACTGCTGGTGAATTTGTTGGTGCATTTGCATCACGTCCAGAGGTTGTAGCTGTTCAGGCTTACTTGGCTTCTGCTGAGTTTGCAACTGGCAAGGTTGCAGAAGGTGGATGGGCAACTGCAAATAACGGTGTTCCTTTGTTTAAGTACAAGGACCCTATCCAGCGTCTATCAGCTCAGTACCTATCAAATAAGAATGCAACTGCAGTATTTGATGGTTCAGACATCATGCCAGCATCAATTGGTGCAGGAAAGATGTGGACTGAGTTCACAGCATGGTTTGCAGAAGGAAAGTCAATTGCCGCAATCACAAAGGCACTTGATGCTGCATGGCCAAAGAACTAAGTTAATTTCTTAACTTAGTTTCAAATAAGTACGTGCGGCCCGCTAAAAAACTTAGTTTCTTAGCGGGCCGCACACTTAACTATTTCTATCGATTCATTAAGAACTAGATTCAAGATTTAGGAGAAAATCATGAGCGACTTTATCGCCACAAATCTTCCTAAATTCACATCTTTGTTTACTGCGATGATTGCATTCTTTGTTATCTTGATTGTGATCTTTGTTGTCGCTGGATTCGCAAATGGAAAAAAAGCTCGCCCAATAGCAATCCTGGTGTTTCTAACACCTGCCTTACTGCTATTGCTAGCCGGTCTGGTTATACCAACGGGTCGTACAGTTTTGTTTAGTTTTATGAACCCGAACTCAGACGGGTTCGTCGGGTTCGAAAACTATGCGTGGATAGCTACAGATCCTGGCGTTCGAACAGTTTTGATTAATACAGCACTCTGGACGATTTTAACCCCACTGTTTACAACCGCACTCGGGCTTTATCTAGCCGTGATGCTTGATCGCATGCGCGGTGAATCAATTCCTAAATCTTTGATTTTCATGCCGATGGCAATTTCATTTGTTGGTGCAAGCATTATTTTTAAGTTCATGTATGAATACCGCGACCCAGGTGATTCTCAGATTGGCTTGCTCAGCGCAATTGTGCAAGCTATTGGCTTTGGTCCCAGCAACTGGCTACTCGTAAAGCCACTTAATACGCTCTTGCTGATGGTGGTCTTCATCTGGACGCAAACTGGTTTTGCAATGGTAATTCTGTCGGCTGCAATCAAGGGTGTTCCAGCAGATGTGCTTGAAGCATCTGCACTAGATGGCGCAACTGGTTGGAAACTCTTTAGAGGAGTCACATTCCCTATGGTTCGCACAACATTTGTTGTCGTTCTAGCCACAATGGTTGTGTCATCGCTCAAGTTATTCGACATTGTCAGAACCATGACCGGTGGAAACTTTGGCACATCTGTTTTGGCCAATGAAATGTATTCTCAAATCTTTGTTCAGTTTGATGCAGGAAAAGGTTCCGCTTTAGCCGTCATGCTTTTCCTAAGTGTTACGCCAATATTTATCTATAACATTCGAAGTCTTAAAAGAGAGCGGTCAAACAAATGAAGAGCCGCGGTCTCAATCAGGCAAATCCAGCAAAAAAGTTGTTCGCCTCAAAATGGGCTACAACAATTGTTTGGTTTATTACAATTCTTTGGTTTATCCCTAGCTTAAGTTTGCTTGTTACATCGTTTCGATCAAAAGATGATGTCTTTAACACTGGGTGGTGGACAGCTTTCGGAAATCCCAACTTTACTTTAGATAGCTATAGATCTGTATTTTTTGGTGACAACGGTGGAGGCGTATCCGATGGCGTACTCCCATATTTTGTTAATTCAATTGTGATCACACTGCCTGCAACAATTTTCCCAGTAGTGATTGCAACAATGGCTGCATACGCTCTTGCTTGGATTCGATTTAAGGGCAGCGATACGATTTTCTATATTATTTTTGCGCTACAGATTGTTCCACTTCAGATGGCGTTAGTTCCACTTCTTAAATTGTTTACAGGTGGCGCTCACATCGGAACTTTCCAATTCTTCCCAGCTTTGGGTATCGCAGGTGACTTTGCTGGAATCTGGTTGCCTCACACAATGTTCTCTATGCCTCTAGCCATCTACCTCTTGCACAACTTTGTATCCAATTTACCTAGAGAAATCATGGAAGCAGCAGTCGTAGATGGAGCAAATCACTTCAGAATCTTTAGGTCGATTGTGTTGCCACTTTCGATTCCAGGAATTGCATCCTTTGCGATTTTCCAATTTCTTTGGGTTTGGAATGATCTTTTAGTTGCACTTACATTTTCGAGCGGTCTGGATAACGTGGCGCCAATCAATGCAAAAATTGCGTCTTTGGTTGGGCAATATGGTTCTAGTTGGGAAACTTTGACAGCTGGTGCATTCGTGACCATCTCAGTGCCTTTGATTGTTTTCTTCTCATTGCAAAAATACTTCGTACGAGGCTTGCTGGCAGGATCAGTTAAATAATTAGAGCTCGCTGCCGTTATTTGCAATAACTTTTTTGTACCAAAGAGCAGAGTCCTTTAATGTTCGTTTTTGTGAATTAAAGTCAACGTGAACTATCCCAAAGCGTTTTTCGAAACCTAAGGCCCATTCAAAGTTATCCATTAGTGACCAGTGGTAATAACCCTTCACAGGTGCACCTCTTTGAATTGCTGATGCAATACTCATTAAATGAGTACGAATATAGTTAATTCGTCGAACATCTGTTACGGCTCCTTCGGTGTTGACATCATCATCGTATGCAACACCGTTTTCCGTAATGAAAATTGGTGGCAAGCGATCACCGAATTCTTTATGCCACCTAACACAAATGTTGCCCAATCCCTCAGGATTTAGTGGCCAACCCATATCAGTAAGTTCACCCTTAGGGGTTTCGTCAATGTTTAATCCATAGTGAGACGAGAGCGTGTGCCATGGATTCTGGCCATTAATCGGCGGCCCAACTCGATTATCAAAATAGAAATTGATGCCCAAGAAATCATTATGAATTTTCGCTAATTCCATATCCCCATCTTTAATTGCAGGAGATAGTTCTTGACCAAATTCATCCAAAATTATTTCTGGATACTTTCCATGTAGAAATGCATCCATCCAGAATCGATTTTGTATTGCATCCAGTAACTTCGCAGCATGTGCTTGGTGAGAATCATTGGGATTATCAACAACATAATTTGCTTGATTTAAAACTGGGCCGACCAAGAGATCCGAGCGCACAGATTTAATCGCTTGCACCGATAGAACATGAGCTAACACCGTATGGTGTGCAACCGTCCACGCAGTTTTTCTATCTTTGATTCCTGGTGCATGAATTCCGATTCCATGTCCCAACCAAGCCACAACCCACGGTTCATTAATCGGCGTGAATTTCTTTACTCGGTCACCAAATCTTTCTGCGATTGCTAGGGAGTAATCTTGAAATGAATTAAGAATTTCTCGAGAGCCCCATCCCCCAGTGTCTTGCAGTGCTTGAGGTAGGTCCCAGTGATACAACGTTGCAATAGGTTCAATTCCAGCAGCTACAACTTCATCAATTAATCGATCATAAAAATCAAATCCACGCTCCTCGCGTCGACCTGTACCCTCTGGAAACATTCGCGACCATGAAAAAGAGAATCGATATCCTTTCAAACCTAAATCTTTCATCAATGCAATGTCATTTTTAAATAGGCGATAGTGATCATTTGCTATTTCACCAGTGTCACCGTTAGCAACCTTGCCCGGTGTTTTGCAGAATGTGTCCCAGATTGATGGGCCCCGACCATCTGATTGTGTAGCACCCTCAATCTGAAAAGCAGATGTAGCAGAACCCCAAATGAACTCTTCTGGAAAAATAGCCATTAGATAAACCTAAGGCCCGAAAGATTCAAAGTCACGGTGTTATTGCCCCAAGACTCTTGATAGCAATGGCACAGAGCTTTCAATCTCACTTGATCCACCATGATGTCCGACCATTGCACCTTCTAGCGCCGTACGTTCTGGGTCAATCAAAATAACTCCATCACGAGCAACTGCAATGACATCGCCCATGCGATCTAATGCGTTTTCAACTAGCGATGGACCAAAGAGTTTGTTCTGCGTAACTTCTTCGCGAGTAAACACATCTGCTCGTTCCCCCAGAAATTCTCTCCACTTGTCTGCAAACTCCGAACGCGCACTCGGTGAATCTGCTGACTGGGATAAGTAAAGATGGCGAGCACGTGGTTCGCCAGCAATAGTTTCGATGCCTGATAGCAAATCATTATCTTCACCTAGAACTATCTTTTCTTCGACGTTAACCATGCCGTGATCAGCAGTTAAAAAGATGCGAGTACCACGGGGCAACTGAGTGACAAGTGCTTTAGCTACTTGATCAACGTAAGCAAGCGCTGCGCACCATTTGTCAGAACCAACACCATCGCTATGTCCAGCCACGTCAAGATCATTGATATAGACATAAGCAAAAGATGGTTCGCTGGAAAGCGCTGATTTGGTTTCGGCGATCATGTCTGGCAAAACATTTGCACCACGATACGTTGCACCGCGAAACACCGCTTGAGTAAATCCAGTATTTTCATAACGCTTGGCAGCAACGTGGGATACAGAAATGTTTTCTTCGGCTGCACGTTCAAAGAGGGTTGGAACGCTCTGCCACACATGTGGATCGACTCGTTCGTCCCACTTAAGCGAGTTAAGTACCCGTCCCCCACTACGTGGAACACGAACTGTGTATCCGAGCATTGCATGCGTGCCCGGTAACTCTCCGGTCATTAACGTTGCGAGAGATGTTGCAGTCGTTGAAGGAAAAGAAGTTGCAACAATGCCGTGGTTTGTAAATGAGTGCAGAGTTGGAATCAAATCTTTGTATCTTTCAATGACATCAGCGCCAAGCCCATCGACTAGAAACAAAACTTCCTTGCCGTGTGGTGATTGTCCAAGTGAAAGTAAATCTGTGGCACTAGTTAACCCAAGACCCGCAAATATTGAGGGTGTGATGTGGGCTAAATGCATGCTCGTATCTTGCCATGAAGCATGAGCGCATTGGGGGGTATCCTTTCGCTCATGAATTCAGATCTCAGCGATGTATTGAAATACTCAGATGAAGTAGCTGCTGCCATTGCATCTGGTTCTCCCATCGTTGCTCTTGAGTCAACAATCATCAGTCATGGTTTGCCTCGGCCAACAAATCTCGAAGTTGCCCGTGAAGTCGAAGCAATCGTTCGTGCGCATGGTGCGACACCGGCAACAATTGCTGTAATCGATGGCAGCGTTCATATTGGTTTAAGTGACGAAGAACTAGTCACGATTGCAACTCGCGATAACATCCTTAAGGCATCAAGCCGGGACCTCGCTATTGCTGTCGCCTTCGGAAAAAGCGCTGCAACAACTGTTGCTGCAACAGCGCACCTTGCAGTCATGGCTGGAATAAAAGTATTTGCAACAGGTGGGTTGGGCGGAGTTCATCGAGGTGCACAAGAGTCATTTGATGAATCTGCAGACCTCACTGCGCTATCGGCACTAGATATCACTGTTGTGTGCGCAGGAGTTAAATCAATTCTGGATGTCGGTGCCACTCTTGAACGCCTGGAAACTCTGGCCATTGGTGTTATCGGATACAAAACAAAGAACTTCCCAGGATTTTATTTAACTGACTCTGGTTTTGAAATTGAGTATCAAGCAGATACGGCAGATCAGATCGCATCTGCCATCATGGCTCGCGCGTCGATGAAGACCAACTCGTCAGCACTGATTGTTGCTAATCCAGTCAAGAATCAGATGGACAAAAAATTGCATGATTCAATTCTGGCCAGCGGATTAGCAAATGCTGAAAAAGAAGGAATAACAGGAAAGGCTGTTACGCCCTTCTTGCTCGAGCACTTTCATACTGCTAGTGATGGTGATTCACTTCGGGTTAATATCGAAATCATTAAATCAAATAGTGCACTTGCAGCAGATATCGCTGTGGCTTTAGCTAAATAAATGCCAAAGGTTTTATGCATCGGCGATGTCATGCTCGATGTAGTCGTGGCTCTTCAGGCACCAATTAATTACGGCGAAGATACGCCTTCAAAAATTACAACCCATAGCGGCGGTGCAGCAGGAAATGTTGCATCATGGATAGCCCACACTGGCACAGAAGCCAGCATTGTTGCCCGAGTTGGAAATGATTCTGCCGGCGCTGCAATTACCTCAGAGTTTGAAGATTTGGGCGTTGATCATTCCTCGCTTAAGAAAACAAGTGATGCCACAGGTGTCGTTGTTGTCTTAGTTGATAAGAATGCAGAGCGCACAATGTTTCCTGAAACCGGCGCTAATTCAGGATTGGTTCTTGCAGATATGCCACCCCTTGTTGGATTCGATGCTGCATACGTCTCTGGTTATGCATTACTCAACCCACGTTCGCGCGCCGGAGTACTAGAGATGATTGCAGCCATTAAATCCGCAGGGCTTCCGCTTTTTTATGACACCGTCACAGTAGGTGCCATGAAGGAAGTAGATCGTGAGCTGATTTATTCGTGGTTGCCCTTGATGGATTATGTGTTACCGAATGAAGAAGAAGCGTTCTATTTAGCTGATTCAGCAGATATTGATGATGCACTAAGAAAGCTATTAGAACTTTGCCCCGCAGTTATTGTTAAACGCGGGTCTGCAGGAGCAGTCGCACAAGTGCGTGGTGGTGCACGAATTGATATTGACGCAGTAAAAATCACCGTGGCAGATACAACAGGTGCCGGCGATAGCTTTGCCGCGGGATTTATCGCAACAAAAATATCTGGTGGCGATTTATCTACCTCAGTGACGGCCGGAGTAACTCTTGCAGCGAAATGTGTTGCAAATATCGGGGCACGCCCGCAAGGCGGTCACGCACTTTAGGCGTTGTACTTGGCACAATCGCCCCCATGGCAACGAAGACTCCACCTAAAGGCAAGAAACCTGCTGGTCCAAAACCAGGTGAATACCCAGGCAAGATTGTTGATATTGATGTTTCATCTGAAATGTCTGAATCATTTCTGGAGTATGCGTACTCTGTTATTTATTCTCGCGCGTTGCCAGATGCACGTGATGGTTTAAAACCTGTACACCGCCGCATCTTGCACCAGATGGCAGAGATGGGATTACGTCCTGAAAAAGGTCACGTAAAGAGCGCACGTGTTGTCGGTGAAGTAATGGGTAAGTTGCACCCACATGGTGATGGTGCAATTTATGACGCACTTGTTCGTATGGCTCAATCATTTTCAATGCGCTTGCCACTGATCGATGGCCACGGAAACTTTGGTTCACTCGATGCTGGTCCTGCAGCGATGCGTTATACCGAAGCACGTTTGGCACAAGCAGCTCTTACGATGGTTGCAGAAACAGATGAAGACACTGTTGATTTCGGTGCTAACTACGACGGACAAATTTTTGAACCACAGGTATTGCCTGCTGCATATCCAAACTTGCTTGTAAATGGTGGTTCTGGAATTGCAGTTGGTATGGCTACAAATATGGCACCGCATAACTTGGGCGAAGTCATTGCTGCAACTAAGCACCTTATTGAAAATCCGAAAGCCACAGTAAATGCGCTAATGAAATTTATTCCTGGCCCAGACTTTCCAACAGGTGGCGAGCTCGTTGGCCTTGAAGGTGTGCGCGAAGCGTATTCAACTGGCAAGGGATCATTTAAAGTCCGTGCAACTGTTGAGATTTCAAAAGTTACAACTCGCAAAATGGGCATCACCATTAAAGAGCTGCCATTCACAATTGGTCCAGAAAAAGTTGTCGAGCGCATTGCTGATCTTGCAAAGGCTAAGAAGATTCAAGGTATCTCAGACATCATCGATTTAACTGATGGACAAACAGGCACCAATGTTGTTATTGAACTAAAGAATGGTTTCGAACCAGAGGCGGTTCTAGAGCAGCTCTATAAGTTAACTCCTATGGAAGATGCCTTTGCTATCAATGCCGTGGCACTCGTTAAGGGACGCCCACAAACTCTAGGTCTGAAAGAACTACTGCAGGTCTTTATCGATCACCGCATCGAAGTAGTTCGTCGCCGCTCTGAGTTTAGAAAAGCCAAAGCTACTTCCCGTCTGACACTTGTTGATGGATTACTTAAGGCGATTATCGATATCGATAAGGTCATCAAGATTATTCGTGCCTCAGATGATGCAACGGTTGCCAAAGATGCGTTGATTAAGGGCTTCAAACTCAACGATGAACAAGCGACATACATTCTTGATATGCCACTTCGCCGCCTGACCAAGATGAGCAAGATTGAACTTGAGACAGAACAAAAAGAACTCAAATCAACAATTGCCGCCCTCAATACATTACTTAAATCAGAGGATGCTATTAAGAAGCAGGTCTCCACAGAGTTAGACGCCGTAGCAAAAGCATTTGCTACCCCACGTCGCACTCGTATTGGCGCTGCCTAATTTCTTAGTTTCGCAACCAAGCACCACGTGTGGGAGGATTCCTTAAATGATCTCCACGCAAAGTCTCGAGTTACGCGCTGGAGCACGTCTATTAGTCAGTAACGTCACTGTTCGAATTAATCACGGTGATCGCATCGGTTTCGTCGGAAGAAACGGTGCTGGCAAATCCACTCTCGCAAAAGTATTAGCTGGCGAAACTATGCCTGCAGGCGGCGCTGTAAATCGCACAGGAAAAATTGGTTATCTCCCCCAGGATCCACGCACTGGTGAAGATCAGGGCACTGTTATTGATCGTATTTTGTCGGTCCGCGAATTAGATGCAATCGCAAAGCGCATGAGATCTGTAGAAGAAGAGATGTCTACAACTCAAGGTGAAGAACTCGAAAAAGCGATGGAGCGATACGGTCGCGTAGAAGCAGAATTCAGTGCAGCAGGTGGTTACGCAGCAACTGCTGAAGCTGAAGCAATTGCATCATCTCTCGGTGTTCCTGAAAACTTATTTGATCAAGAGTTGGCCGCACTCTCTGGTGGTCAACGTCGCCGCATTGAATTAGCGCGCATCTTATTTAGTGGCGCAGAAACACTTTTGCTCGATGAGCCCACTAACCACTTAGATGCTGATTCGATCATGTGGTTACGTGATTATCTGACCAAGTATTCAGGCGGACTTGTAATCATCTCCCACGATGTAAACCTGATCGAAACAGTCGTCAACAAGGTTTTCTACATCGACGCTAACCGCAACGTCATTGACGTCTACAACCTTGGCTGGAAGCAATACTTATTGCAGCGCGAACAAGATGAACACCGCCGCAAGAAAGAGCGCGCTAATGCTGAAAAGCGTGCAGAGATCTTGCAAAAGCAGGGCGAGAAAATGCGCGCTAAGGCAAGCAAAGCAACCGCAGCACAAGGCATGCTCCGTCGCGCAGAAAAACTTCGCTCATCCCTTGAAGATGTGCGTGTCTCAGATAAAGTCGCAAAGCTTCGCTTTCCAACTCCGTCTCCTTGCGGCAAGACTCCAATTTCTGCACACGACTTATCTAAGTCATATGGTTCACTCGAAATCTTTACTGACGTAGGAGTTGTTATCGATAAAGGCTCTCGCGTTGTAATCCTTGGACTAAACGGCGCGGGCAAAACAACGCTGCTGCGCATCTTGGCCGGCGAACTCGAATCAGATACTGGCGAAGTTATTGCAGGTCACGGATTAAAAATTGGTTACTACGCGCAGGAACACGAATCATTAGATTTTGAACGCACAATCTTGGAAAACATGATGTCAGCAACTCCAGATATCCGTGAGCCCGAAGCACGTAACGTTCTCGGTTCGTTTCTATTTATCGGCGATGACGTACACAAACCTGTAAAAGTTTTATCTGGTGGCGAGAGAACTCGTTTAGCTCTTGCTGTACTTGTTGTTGGAGCAGCAAATGTATTGCTACTCGATGAACCAACGAATAACCTTGATCCAGCATCTCGCGATGAAATCCTTGCCGCTCTCTCTGAATACCAGGGATCAGTAATCCTTGTCTCTCACGATGAAGGCGCCGTACAGGCTCTTAAGCCTGAAAGAGTTATCTTGTTACCCGATGGTGATGAAGATTTATGGAAAGACGAGTACTTCGATTTGGTGAGTATCGATTAATATTTCTTCATGAAAATTCGATCCATCGCCCTATCAACTGTTGCCATTCTTCTGCTTTCAGTTTTTGTGCAGCCCGCACATGCCGCAAAAACACCGAAACCAATTATGAACCTTCAAGATGCAGTGAATAGACCTGCCGATGTTTCTTATTGGGCGTGGAAAAAAAGTAGCGATCAGGTTCTCTCTAGTACAGAAAAAGCTCCTGCTTTTGAATTAATTGTTGGTCCAAATACAAAATTGTCGAATCCAAATCCGAGGGTAGCTTTTGATGCCGTAAAGCGCCTGTATCCAACTTTCCGCCATCCAAACAAAATTTATGCAATTTACTATGGGCACAAAGATATTGATTGGGCTCAGAAGAAATACAAAGAAATTTATCCATCAGCTGCTGGGCAAGAAGCAAAAAATGGTTGTCAGCAAATTGATTTCTGTTGGGGTGCTAGCGGAACCATCAATAACGCAGGCGATGGCGTCCTCTTGGCCGCAGTAATGACGAGCAAACCAACTCGCAATCACACTTCTGGAACTTTAGAAGCACACGAATACACCCACGTTGTTCAAATTGGTAGCTTTTTCGGAACACCTAATCAAGGTCAAGCCATGTGTTGCATCAAAGCTTTTACGCCGTGGTGGTTCGCTGAAGGTGGAGCAGAGTTTTCGCAAATAGCTGCAATTTATGCAAAATCTTTTCCTAAATACTCTGCCGATAGAAAATACTGGGCAAAGGAGTTGTTGGAAAATAGAAAGAAGAACTATACAGAAAAATGGATTGCTAACTTCATTAAGCCACCAGATACGAAGATTTGGATGGACTCAGAAACACAATGGCATCTTTATGATCTAGGGATGCTCGTTTCTGAAATCTTCACAGCCATAAAGGGCCCAGGGATTAATATCCAGATTTATGAAGATATCTCAGACGGAATGACGTTTGAGCAATCCTTTGAAAAGCATTTTGGACAATCGTGGGACTCTGCTGTTCCGCTGATTGCTAAATCAATTTCTCAGTTGGTAAAGAAGTAGATTTCTAAAACTTAAGCGTCGATTCTGTCGCGATCGATTTCAGCTGTAGAAATAAACTCTTTACGTGGTGCAACATCGTTACCCATCAACAGTTCAAACATTGATTCTGCAGCTGCTGCGTCCTTAATTGTGATGCGACGAAGTGTGCGTGCATCTGGATCCATTGTGGTTTCACGTAATTGATCCGCATCCATCTCGCCAAGACCTTTGTAGCGCTGGATTGGTTCTTTCCACTTCTTGCCAGCCTTCTTTAAATCTGCGGTGACTTTACGCATCTCATCATCTGAGTATGTGTATATGTATTCACCCTTCTTACCGCCGCCGCCCATTGTTTCGATGCGGTGTAGCGGTGGAATCGCTGCGAAGACGCGACCATCATCGATCATCGGCTTCATGTAGCGATACAAGAGTGTCAGTAGCAAACAACGAATATGTGCACCGTCAACGTCAGCATCTGACATCAAAATAATGCGACCATAACGAGCATCATCTAATTCAAATGACTTTCCAGAACCCGCACCGATTACTTGAATTATGGATGCGCATTCGGAGTTATCGAGCATCTGAGACAGCGATGCTTTTTGTACGTTCAGAATCTTTCCGCGAATCGGCAAGATTGCCTGGAACTCAGAGTTTCGGGCGGCCTTAGTTGTACCAAGGGCTGATTCACCTTCGACGATAAATAACTCTGTGCGGTTGACATCTTCTGAGCGACAATCAGAGAGCTTCGTTGGAAGAGAAGATGATTCAAGCGCGTTCTTGCGACGCTGCAAATCTTTGTGTGCGCGAGCAGAAATTCGTGTGCGTGATGCGCCAGCAACTTTTTCTAAGATTAAGCGCCCATTGGCTTTGTCGATGCGACGAGTTGTATTGAAGAACTCTTTCATCTTCTCAGCAACTACTGCAGAAACAATTCGTGTGGCGGCCGCGGTTCCGAGCACTTCCTTTGTCTGGCCTTCAAATTGTGGTTCTGACATACGAACTGTGATGACAGCAGTTAAACCTTCGAGGATGTCATCTTTGATTACATCTGCTTCGTTGTTCTTTAACGTCTTTGTTGATCGCAGCGCTTCGTTAAATGCCTTTGTGATTGCGCGTTCAAATCCCAGTACGTGTGTTCCGCCCTTTGGCGTTGCAATGATGTTTACGAATGAGCGTTGCGTGTTATCAAAACCATTGCCCCACTTCATGGCGATATCGACTTCCATATCGCGTTCTACTTCGGTGGAAACCATATGTCCTTTGTCATCTAAGACTGGAACAGTTTCTTGATAGTGACCAGTACCGTAGATTCGAATGACATCACCGATTGGTTGATCTGGTTGCAAGAATTCACAGTATTCCGAAATTCCGCCCTTGTGATAAAAAGATTCTGTGGTTTTGGTTTTTCCACGATTATCATTAACTGTAAGCGTGAGCCCCGGAACCAAGAACGATGTTTGGCGCGCACGAGCGTAGATATCTTCAAGATCTAGTTCAGCTTCCTTTAAGAAAATCTGCCTATCACTCCACCACTTAATGCGTGTGCCTGTGACTTTGCTAGAAATTTTGCCGATAACACGAAGTCCAGACTTTGGTGTGAACGCTGCTTTTGGTCCATCACCATCAAAAACTCCTGCAACACCGCGTTGAAAGGACATCCAATAAATCTTGCCATCGCGATCTACTTCGGCATCCAAACGAACAGCGAGTGCGTTAACAACAGAAGCACCTACACCGTGCAGACCACCGGAGGCCGCATAAGATCCGCCACCAAATTTTCCACCAGCATGTAATTTTGTAAGAACAACTTCAACGCCAGTAAGTCCAGTCTTTGATTCCTTATCAACTGGAATACCGCGACCATCATCGTGTACTTCTACAGAACCATCTGATTCGAGATTAATTTCAATTTTTTTACAGTGACCTGCGAGTGCTTCATCAACTGAGTTATCAATGATTTCCCATAAGCAGTGCATCAAGCCGCGAGAATCGGTTGAACCGATGTACATGCCGGGGCGTTTGCGAACTGCGTCTAGTCCTTCAAGGACTGCTAAATCTTTTGCGGTATAGCTCTCCTGCGAGATGTTCGCATCTTCTTTCTTGGAGGCCACGGTGGCAAAGGTTATCTTTCAATGGACCCAAACCTGTGTGTAACTCGCCGCTTTGGTCTCATAATGTGAATATCAATGAAAATCGCCCTTATTCACACACAAATTTAAAGAAAAAGAGCAATATTAACGAGCGGGGAATATCTAGACATGGTTTGATGTTCCATAGAAAGAGCACCACCCACCACTTCCCGATTGAGAACGGAGAGAGATATGTCAGAACAAATGATTCTAGAAGCTGTACCTCTTAACGCCCTTGACCGATGCGATCGTTGCGGAGCACAGGCTTATGTACGCGCCGTGCTTCTCTCTGGCGGAGAGCTCTTGTTCTGCGGACACCATGGCAAGGAATATGCCGAAAAGATTCGTCCGCTTGCTGCAAAGATTCAAGACGAGACTTCTAAACTCGTTGAATCACCTGCTGCTAACTAACTCTTAACTCAATACTTCCTAGACTCTCAATCGCAATTACGTACTTCTTTCCTGCCTGAACAGGAATCCCCTCAGTTGCCGAGCTAGAAAAAAGAATCGAGCCTTTAGCGAGGGTTAATTTGTTTTCAACCATTAACTCCGAAGCTCTAACAATTGCCATCCAAGGATTACCAAAGATTGAACTGACGGGTCCTTGGGTCACGCAGATTCCATCTTCGTGAATGCTTGCAATGAGATTTAAAGTAAGCATCTCTGGTGGCGACCATTCACCGAGTGCGAAACCAGCAGCACCAGCGTTATCCGCTATTGCCTCATCAATAAATGGATCTAGGTTAGCAGATCTGTAATCTAAAAATTCAGCTCCAACTGTGATTGCTTCTACATACTGCGGCGCATCATCAAGTGAAACTTGGCCTGAAATTTCTCTGGATAACTTGAATACAACTTCACCCTCAGCCCGCGGCCAGATGAAATCTGAGAGACGCAGTTCATGGCGTTGCTGCATTACATCAGTGAGATATCCGAAGATTGTCTGATACTTCTTTTCATTATCTTGCGATGGAATCAGCGCTCCACCCAGTTTGATGCCAACTAACTTTTCACCACGCTCAAGACGTGCAGCAATGTGCTGCTCTTGCGCATCGCGTACGTTAATTTCCTGCCGCCTCGAAACCAGCATCGCGGTGTGATCCATCGCAGTACGGCTTTTCTTTTGAAGCTCCGCAACGGCACAAAGAAAAATCACTCTTTGTTTCAACAACTTTGCCTTCTGCATCTACGAAATCAACTTCACCCGTAACCCGGATTGAGCCATTTGGCTTGATGCGCATTGTGACTTTGTCGCTCATGTGTTTCTCCTTTTAGGTAATTTTTAATCTAGATAATCGCGTAGCACCTGGCTACGTGATGGGTGACGCAATTTAGACATTGTCTTTGATTCGATCTGGCGAATACGTTCGCGAGTAACTCCATAGACCTTGCCGATTTCATCGAGAGTCTTTGGTTGTCCATCTGTTAGACCAAAGCGCATTGCAACAACGCCTGCTTCGCGCTCTGACAAAGTGTCTAGAACTGAGTGCAGCTGTTCTTGTAGCAATGTAAATGAGACTGCATCAGCTGGAACAACTGCTTCAGAGTCTTCAATTAAGTCACCGAATTCAGAGTCACCTTCTTCACCAAGTGGTGTGTGAAGTGAGATTGGTTCGCGGCCATACTTTTGTACTTCGACAACCTTTTCAGGTGTCATATCTAATTCGCGTGCCAACTCTTCTGGGGTTGGTTCGCGACCAAGATCTTGAAGCATCTGGCGTTGTACACGAGCGAGTTTGTTAATGACTTCAACCATGTGTACCGGAATACGAATTGTGCGAGCCTGATCTGCCATCGCGCGAGTAATCGCCTGACGAATCCACCACGTTGCATATGTCGAGAACTTGTAACCCTTTGTGTAGTCGAACTTTTCAACCGCACGAATCAAACCAAGGTTTCCTTCTTGAATCAGATCAAGGAAGAGCATTCCGCGACCTGTGTAACGCTTTGCGAGAGAAACCACGAGACGAAGGTTTGCCTCTAACAAGTGATTCTTTGCGCGCTTTCCATCTTCGACAATAAATTCGAGTTCGCGCTTGAGCTTCTTTTCTAACTTCTTCTCTGTTGCAAGTTTGTACTCAGCAAAGAGACCAGCTTCAACGCGAGTAGCAAGTTCTACTTCGAGTTCGGCGTTTAGAAGTGCCACACGGCCGATTTGCTTGAGGTAATCCTTCACAGGATCCGCCGTTGCACCAGCTGTCATAACAGTCTGTGCAGGCGCATCATCTTCTTCGGATGCCTTTAATGTAAACGCGTTCTCTTCATTGCCTGTGGCATCTTCTGCCTTAAGGTCCACAACGCGTGGTTGATTGCCCTTGTCTTCAGCTTCTGAATCAATGATTTCAACTGCTTCTGCAATCAATGACTCAACATCTTCGAGTTCTACTTCTTCCAGCTCGACATCTTCGCCATCAATTTTTACAACGACAGCCTTGCCAGTCTTTGGATCAATCTTTGGTGCAGCCGGTGCTTCCACCTTTGGAGCCGGAGGCGGAGCAATAAGAGCAAGCTCAACTTTTTTAAGCATACGAAATGGCGAACCGAGTCCGGCCTTGCGTAACTTCTCGGTTGCTGCAGGAACTTCTGTTGCGAGCGCGCGGGCTTCGTCAACTAAATCTTTATCGACCTTCTTTGGGATGCGGTTAATGGATGTAACACCGCGAGATTCGAGTTCGGCAAGAACTTCTTTCTGACGCATCGCAATAGTTTTCGCATCAACAATTGCTTGAACATCTTTTGCAGTGAGATCTTTTTTGAGTTCGATCTTTTTAGGAACAACTTTCTTGGCTGGCGCTTTTTTTGCGGGAGTTTTGCTGGTACCAATTTTTTTGGCAACAACTTTCTTAGCCGGAGCTTTTTTCACAGGTTTCTTTTTTGCAGCGCTTTTTTTCGCAACTGCTTTCTTACTTCCCCTGTTTTTGAGCGCACTAAATACAGCCACAATTGTCCTTTGGTTTTTACTCTTCGAAGCCGAAGAGGCGATGGCTATATTATAATTTGTCCACAGGCTATTTTGCACATCGTAAAACGCTAGAAATGTGAAAAAACTAGAGCGCGAGCGCTTTTCTAACCACTGCGCCCACAGAATCAACCTCAACCAAGAAGCCATCGTGACCAAATGGGGACGTAATCGTCTCCACAGGGGCCGCATGCGGCGCTAAATCGGCTATCTCAGCCTGTAAGCGCGGTGGAAAGAGTCGATCGGTATCAATGGATAAAACCATTACAGGCACTGTGATTGATTCAAGGGCTGCTGCGACTCCCCCGCGTCCACGACCAATGTCATGTGAATTCATGGCCTCTGTTAGTGCGATGTATGTGTTGGCATCAAAGCGCTGAGCCAGCTTGTTGGCCTGATGATCAAGGTATGACTCAACGGCGTAGCGACCAGTGTCATCTCCCTGTAATTGGCGACCAAAGCGCACATCCATTTCAGCTTCGGTGCGATAGGTCAGGTGCGCAATGCGACGTGCGATTCCCATACCTTCAACTGGTCCGCGATCCTTATCGTAATAATCGCCACCAAAATAAAATGGATCAGATTTAATTGCGCGGATTTGAATTGCAGCGGTTCCGATTTGATCACCTGTCGCCACAGCAGACGAACCGATTGTGCAAATAGCACCGACACGATCTGGATACTCAACGGCCCACTCGAGTGCGCGCATTCCACCAAGTGATGGCCCTAATGCAAGTTTGTACTTCTTGATTCCTATCGCATCAGAAAAAGCGATTTCACCAGCAACCATGTCTCTGATTGTCACAAGTGGAAAACGTGAACCCCAACGCTTGCCATCAGGTGCAACAGATGATGGGCCAGTACTTCCTTGGCATCCGCCAATTACATTTGGACAAACAACAAAGTATTTATCTGTATCTAGCGGCAATCCCGGGCCAACCATAGACGGCCACCAACCCGGCACATCAGACCACCCGGTCATTGCGTGATTTACTAAAATTGCATTATCGCGAGCAGCATTGAGCGTGCCCCAACTTTGATATGCGATTGTGACATCGGGCAGAACTTCTCCGCTTTCAAGTTCTATATCGCCAACTTTTATAAACTCCCGATCGCCAACATCATCGCCTTCAAGCCATGCGCCAGTCACGTCATAACGATCGTGTGGTGATTTCTTAGCAATAGACACAGTAATTAATTCCTTCACGCACTTGCAGATATAACTCGAGAGTTACCCTGCCCGGTCTTCACCCAGAGCACCCCGCCGCGGTGGAGGGTTGCCGTCTAGCAAGCTGGGGCTATAACTAGAACTCGTGACCTATTGGCAAGGGTAACAAACCACGGCACGGTCTTCAAATGAATATCAGAGCGCACACCTTGGGATGTAGGTCTGCTCGCATTGCTGCAAAGGCGTTTGCTGGCCAGCCCGAAGCAAAGACGCGTTGTAACAATGTGGCTAGCGAATACCGAGCATCATCTGCAATAGCCCGTCGCAAGTACTGCGCAGCACCTTCTTTATCTCCGCTTTCATACGTTATTGCAGCACACAACGATGCAACAGGGGCAACAAACTTTGAAGGAGCGATGGACAAAAGATCTGACCACATCGCCACATAGTTCGGCAGTGTCACATCGGTGTGACAACCCAATGCAAAGTCGCGAACCTGAATATCAGATAAGCGACCAAGCACCTTTGCCTTAAGCGCAGTATTAACGCTGCATCCCATGGTTTCGTACTCACCTGCTAGATCCACAATTGCTGTGGCGCCATCTTGCTGCATTGCATTTAAGTCATTGGCATCAATATCTACAAAGTATGTCGCAACGCTTTTGGCAAACTCTTCATCGCGGTAATCCACCGCTGTTGCGGTGCTCATTACTGGACAAACATTGTTGGGGCGCTGACAACTTTGATGGTTGCAACGCGAATGGTTTTGATCTGGCCAGTAACGGCGCGAATGGTGCCTTGGTTTGACCATGTGCCACCCCATGTTGCAAGCATTGTCACCAGATACGTTCCCTCTTTTAAGTACGCATGTTGAATGGATCCATTGGGATATGGAGCTCCGGGATCAGTGCTCTGCATGACCGAGCCATCACCAAATGACCATGTAAATGATGGTCGCAGTGTCACATCAACAACTTCACCAACAATGTTAAATCGGGTGCTAAATATCTTTGGTAGATCACACCAGAAAACAACTGGCACATGCACTAGCGGTTCAAAGGCTGGTTGATACGCAACTCCCCCTGTTGGCAGCAACTTAGTCAGGCGATCTGCAATCGAAGTCGCAGCAGTTGCTTTCTTTGCTACAACCTTTTTCTTTTTAACAACTGGTTTTTTAGCAACTGGTTTGCGTGTGGCAATAACTCCACTGGGTGGCTTTGCGATGACTCGTTTGATTGCTGGTTTTTTAGGCGCAACTTTTTTAACGGCCGTTACTTTCTTTACGACCTTTGTGCTCTTAGGGCCATTGCCTTTTTGCGCAGAGACCACGATCTGTCCATTTTCAACGGAGACATCTAGGCATGCTTTTGTGCAATCAGCGGCTGTGGCTATGGGTGCTGGAAATACGAGTGCAATCAGTAAGGGTGCTGCAATTAACGCTTTATTTATTTTTCTAGGGTTTTTATACATAGTGGGCGCAGGTTAAGTAAAAGCTGCGCAACAAAAGCCTTCATCTCGCGCACATGTGGATACTTATGCCACTCTAGAACCGTGGTAGCGCGAGATGGTGATGGCTGGGTCCAGTGTGATTGCGGAAACAAGCACTGGGGTTTACACGGCGCTGCAGGTTTATTACTCGTTCGCGACTCAATGGTTTTGCTCCAACACCGAGCGCCATGGGTTCATAACGGTGACACATGGGGCATACCTGGGGGTGCACGGGATTCACATGAAGATGTCATTCAAGGAGCACTACGCGAGGCAATAGAAGAAACTGGTTTAGATCCATCCCTTGTTACACCCGTTGTTGTTCACGAAGATAATCACGGCAATTGGAAATACGACACAGTTATTGCATCGGCTAGCGCGGACTTAATTGCCCATGAAGTAAATGATGAGTCACATGAAGTGCGATGGGTAGAAGTAGAAGAAATTAGCGACTTAACACTGCATCCAAGTTTTGCGGCGTCCTGGCCAAAAGTTAAAGAGCTAGTCCTTAAGTTGATTGGACAATCGCTGTAGCGATTCGCGCACTACAGATTTTTCCGATGTACGCCAGAGAGGCGGCATCG
Organism: Streptomycetaceae bacterium; assembly: GCA_027488575.1. Taxonomy (GTDB): domain Bacteria; phylum Actinomycetota; class Actinomycetes; order Nanopelagicales; family Nanopelagicaceae; genus Planktophila. The sequence continues at coordinate 109,935 of JAIYBJ010000039.1, forward strand.
AGTTAAGCAAAACACTTCCATAACGTTTATTGACGATTCGTGAATCCAAAATTGCAACGACGCCGCGATCTTCAACGGATCTAATCAAGCGACCAGTTCCTTGTGCCAAAAGAAGGGCCGCACGTGGCAATGAGATCTGCATAAACCCAGAACCACCACCGGCATCGGCTTGTGCAGCGCGAGCAGACATCACTGGTTCATCGGGGCGCGGAAACGGAATTCGATCGATTGTCACAAGCACGCAAGAATTTCCGGGAACATCGACTCCCTGCCAGAGCGACATGGTGCCGAGCAATACCGATGTTTCATCTTTTGCAAAACGTTCAACGAGTGGACCAACAGCGTCGCCACGTTTTTGTGTGATGATCTTTATTGGCAGCTCTGCCAATACTTTTCGCAGATGGGCATCGGCTGCTTCTACTCCGCGCCACGAACTAAATAACGCAAGTGTGCGACCGCCGGCGGCGTCAATCAGTTCGCCAAGTTCTTCCAATACATCTGGGTGCACACCTTCACGGCCAGGCTCGGGCAGATGCTTTGGCAGATACAAAACTCCTTGATTCGCAAAATCAAAGGGCGAACCAACATCTAACATCGCAACGTTGCTCGGATCTATATCGCCATCTTCACTTGATGCATCTTCATCGCCGCCGACTGCAAAACCAATAGATCTAGCCATTGCATCCATTGAGTTGCCCACACTTAAGGTGGCAGATGTTGCTATTACTGGTGTCTTAGTTAGCAAATTAGCGCGCAAAACACTTGAAACACTTAATGGTGCAAGGTGCAGAGTTTGAAAGGTTGGTTCATACCAAAGAACCTGACCATCGCCATTTCGCATAATCTTCTGGCACGTTGTATTAATTTCATTGACCGCACCCTTTACTCGTGCGCGTTCGGCCAGGGCGTCACTGCCAATTGCTTCTTCATCTGCGCTGATGGATTGCACAATTGCAGCCGCTGCCTCTTTCACTCGACGAATCGGTGCTTCAAGGGATGCTGGTATTTCCTCTAGGCGACCTTGCATCGCTGGGTTTTGGCGAACATCTTGTCCGTAATCTGCCATCGTGTCATGAAAGTCATCAGCAGCTTTTGTAAAAGTATCGGCCAATTTGCCTGGCATATGTTTGCGTGCCATTGCAGCAGCGCGAATAACACGAGCAGATGTCAGCTCTTCTGTCACAGCTTGCGTTGTGCGATCCATGAATTCGTGCGCTTCATCCAAAATAACTGCGTCTCGTTCAGGCAAAATCGGATGTGAATCAACGATTTCGATTGCAAGCAGTGTGTGATTTGTAATTACGATGTCCGCGCTCTGTGCACGTCCCTTTGCAAGGGCTGCAAAACATTGGTGGCCGTAGGCACAGACTTCGGCGCCCACGCATTCGCGACCAGAAAGAGAGTTAGCCGCCCAGACTCGTCTATCTACTTCAGGTGCATCATCGCGGTCCCCTGTAGCCCCAGGAGATTTTGCCCACGCATGTAAACGTTGTGCATCTTTGCCTAGCGAAGAAACTTCGAGCAGAACTTCGCCATCAGGATCTGGCTCTTCGCTATTCATCTTTTGCAGACAGATGTAATTTCCAACGCCCTTATAAATTCCGTATGTAATTTCGCGGCCTAATACTTTTTCAAGTGCAGGCACCACAGCTGGCAAATCTCTTTCTACAAGTTGTCTTTGAAGCGCAAGAGTTGCAGTTGCAACTAAAACTTTTCTACCGTGCACCAAAGCCGGCACGATGTATGCAAGTGATTTTCCGGTACCCGTACCTGCTTGGACCATTAAGTGGTGGCGATCTGTTAAAGCGTTAGCAACTGCTTCGGCCATTTCGATCTGGCCTTCGCGAGGAGCACCGCCAATGGCTGCAACGGCTGCATCTAGCGCTTTTCGTACCTGCGCCGATAACTCACTCATTTCTGTAACAATAATGTAAGCGCAGCCACCGCGCTATCAAATCCCTTATCTTCAAAGCTTTCAGGGCGCCCACAACGAGCAATTGCTTGCTCGAGGGTATTAACAGTTAAGACACCAAAACCAATTGGCTTTGAGAACTTGAGGCTGACATCCATCACACCTTGTGTCACTCCTTGGCAGACATAATCAAAGTGCGGAGTTTCACCTTGAATAACCACGCCTAAAACAACTGCTGCATCAAAACCTTTTTCAAAAGCGAATTGCGCCGCAAGTGGTAATTCAAAAGAGCCCGGCACACGAATAACGGTGCTGGATGCTTTTGCTGCATCACAGGCGCGCTTGGCACCGGCAATAAGGTCTGCGCAAATATCGTCATGCCATGTGGCACTAATGATTGCGATCTTTACATTCGGCATCTCTTTGATACTTACCTCTGGTGCGTGTCCGGCCATTATTTTGCCTTTCCCATTAAGTGCCCCATGAGGGTGCGCTTTGTCTCGAGATACTTTTCATTGAAATCGCTTAATCCAACTGAGATCTCTTCTACCGCGACCTTTATTCCGGCGGCTGTCAGCGTTGCCACTTTCTCTGGGTTATTGGTCAGTAATCGAACCGATGTAATCCCGAGTGTCTTTGCAATCGCAACAACATCATTGAAGCTGCGCTCATCTGATTCGTGACCCAATGAGATATTTGCCTGCACAGTATCTTGCCCCTGATCCTGCAGAGCGTACGCCTTAATCTTTTGCGCAAGTCCAATACCGCGACCTTCATGTGCACGAAGATAAATAACAACGCCAGAGCCAGCTGCTGCAATTCGATCTAATGAATGATGCAACTGCGCTTGGCAATCACAACGCTTAGAAGAAAAGACATCACCTGTTAAACACTCGGAGTGAACGCGCATCAATACTTCGGAACCCTTTGAAATATCGCCCAACGCCACAATGGCGTGGTCGATACCGGCAGAGTTTGTAAAAGATGAAATCTTCCAGGCGCCGCTTTCTAGTGGCAGATTTGCCCATGTCAGTTTTGGCAGCGCAGGAACGTGCTTTGCAATATTTTTAGTACGTGCGTATTGCGCCAACGCTTCGATAGAAATGATTTGCAACGAGTGCGCTGCTGCAAACTTTTCTAGATCCGGCATACGAGACATAGATCCATCTTCATTAACAATTTCACAGAGAAGGCCAACGGGTTGGGCGCCGACAAGTGTTGCCATAGCAACGGCGGCCTCCGTATGACCTTGTCGATCTTCTAGTAATCCATCTGATGCAATTAAAGGAAAGACGTGACCTGGGCGCACAAAATCCTCGGCTGTCGCATTTGCTCGTGCTAGTTCGTTAAATGTTGTTGCGCGCTCTGTGGCGCTGACACCTGTAGTCAGGTTTTTCTTTGCATCGGTGGTCACAGTAAAGGCTGTCTTATTTGTGTCCTGGTTTTTCGCCCACATCAGTGGCAGACCTAATGTGCGTGCGCGTTGGCGATTCATAGGAGCACACAAGATGCCAGTTGAATAACGATTAATGAACGCTACTTTTTCAGGCGTTGCCTTTTCTGCCAACATAATGAAATCGCCTTCATTCTCGCGATCTTCGTTGTCAACGACAATAACAATCTGTCCTGAAGCAAAGGCAGCTAGTGCCTCATCGATTGGGGTCAAACTGCTCATTATTTGTTCTCCATCATTCGCTCGACGTACTTGGCCAGTACATCAACTTCGATGTTGATTAGATCCCCTGGTTTCTTTGTTGCAATAGATGTTCGCTCAATAGTTTCTGGAATTAACCAGACTGTGACAACTGAGCTTTCATCATGTACTTCACCCACTGTTAAAGAAATTCCTGAAAAACAAATAGAGCCCTTAGCAACGATGTATTTAAGTAAGTTTCGATCAACCTTTACTTCGCACTTCATCCACTGTTCGCCAGGTGTCAGTGCAACCAATGTGCCTGTGCCATCCACATGGCCCTGCACAATGTGTCCGCCCATTCGTGTGTCTAATCTGGCCGCTAGCTCTAGGTTTACTGCGCTGCCGCTCTGGATCTGACCCAAAGATGTCACAGCAAGTGTTTGCACCATGGCGTCGGCTGTAAATGAATCTGCAGTAACTGCGGTGGCTGTCAGACAGACTCCATCAACGCTGACTGAATCACCTGTCTTAATCTGTGGTGCAAGTGATGGTGCCTTAATGCTTATCTGCGCGCTGCTTTCTGCGCGCACGATATCTGCAACTACACCAAGTTCTTGGACTAATCCTGTAAACATAATTACTTACTCGCAATTCTGTAGATGGATTTAACGTCATCACCAAATGTTTCGGTGCTGATGCGCGTCAATCCGATTGCACTATCCACCGTTGTTACCCCAAGGTCAGCTACAAAGCTCTTGCCTGCACCAAGTACAGATGCGCCTTGATACAGCATCAATTCATCTAACATCCCGGCTTGCAACATCGCTGTTGCAAGTGTTGGTCCAGATTCGAGCAAAATGTGATTTGCACCCGTTGCAAGTAGCTCTGCGGCAACAACTTTGAGATCTTTGCTCGTAATGACCTTAGTTGACGCTGCTCCATCAAATACTTTCGCGCCTTTTGGCAGCTCTTGTGTTCCACAGACAATACGCAGCGGGTTCGTGGCTTTTACGTCATCACGCGGAATCAAGTGTGGATCATCTGCAATCACAGTCTGTGTTCCGACCATGATGGCATCAACGCTTCGACGCACTTTTTGCACGTCAGCCCTGGATGCTTCATTAGTAATCCACTTAGAAGTTCCGTCGGCTGCTGCAACTTTTCCATCTAGCGTTGCTGCAACTTTCCATGTAATAAATGGTCGTCCCTGAATAATCTTTGTGAGCCATGCACGATTGGAATGTGCGGCTTCATCTGTGCCGACACCTGCAATAACTTGAATGCCTGCAGCTGTAAGTGTTGCAGCGCCCCCTGCGGCCACAGTGTTTGGATCACTGACTGCATAAACAACAGTTTTAATACCTGCATTAATAATTGCTTGCGTGCACGGACCAGTTGTTCCGGTGTGATTGCATGGTTCTAAAGTCACATACATCGTTGCACTCTTTGCGCGATCGCCTGCACTCTTTAGCGCAACAACTTCTGCGTGATCGTTACTGATTGCGCGATCATGAAAACCTTCTGCGATCACGGTGCCATCGGTTGCAACAATTACTGCACCAACAATTGGATTAGGCGCTGTGCGACCACAAGCGCTTTCTGACAGGGCGATAGCACGTTGCATAAACGCTAGATGATTAGTCATCTGTGCATATCCCCTTAACTCTTTAGATGCGAGTTACCGGGGTGCACGACAAAATAGAAGCAGGCAGCGCCTACTGCAATTTTTGTTTCCTCTCATCCGGACTTTAACCGTCGGTCTCAGAATTTCACTGAGTCAACCGATACCTGGATGGCATCGGGTCGCGGACTATAACCGCCGGTTCGAAATTACATCGACCCCGGAAACAACATCGCAATTCTAACCTAGAATTTAACCTAGTAAAAAGTTAGAGCGTATGCACCTTTGCCTTGATACCTAGATAGACGCCCAGGAATGCAAAGAGGAAGAAAACCCAGCCTGAAATCGCAAATGCCTGCGTACTTGAGAGCAGAACACCGACTGTGCAGCCAAGTGCTGTCATTGATCCCCAGCCCATCAATACTCCGCCAAACAAAGCCGTCGAGCTATTTCGAATCGTAGGGATTTCAAATTTAAATCTATTTGCCGAAAGCGCTCCGGCAAAGGACGCAAGGACAAAGCCAATAACTAGCCAACCGTTATTGCTAATTGTCTCTGTCACGATTCCAACGCAACCAGCTAACGTATCTAGGCCGTTAATTGTTTCAGGAAGTAGTGATTGCTTTTCAAACTCTTTGCGGGAAATCGCACTGAGTTGTCGTGTAACACCCAGTGGTTCGATCCGCATATAAGCAATGGTGCCGATAACACCGACTAGTGCACCTGTTGTAGCAGGTGAGAATTTAGAACGAAGTACTGCAAGACCGCTAACTTTTTCTGGCGCACTTTCGGTATTTGATTTCAATAAGTAGTACGCAATCACACCGAGTGCAGCCAGAGTCACTGCAAGAGAACCCGCATAACCGATGTAGTGCGGAAGCCACAGTGTTGGTGCTTCTTGAATCGCACGAAGATACAAGGTGTTCCAGGTAATAAAGCCAAGACCAAAACCAATGAGCGCACCGATGAGCGCAGGAATTGCTCGAAGAGATCCTTGTCCGATGCGATAGAGATGACCGCTAATGCAGGCACCGGAAAGAGCCATACCAAAACCAAATGCAAGTGCTGCAATTGCTAATACCCAGCTTGTTGGGCCGATGTGCGCACCCGGCGGCAGGTACTCCCCTGATGTGTCAGGTAAATACATTCCAAAGACAATTGCATAACCAATAGCGCCAACAGCAAGTGCTGTAATTACAGATAAAAATCCATTGTTCTTACGCGATTCAATGCTGTCGCGGAAAATACAGAAAAAACAAAAACGTCCACGTTCAAAAACTATTCCGAGTGCAAGACCAATAAGCAGCGAAAATGATGCTCGTCCACCAGTTTCGGTATTAGAACTTAAGAGATACGCCCAGAATAAAAGCCCCAGAACAATGACACCTGCAACGCTTGTGCGAATGGTGTCAGCTTTGCTCCAAGAAAAACTACTAGCGGCCCCTGTTACGGAGCCGCTAGTAGTGGTTACTTTCTTTGGGGTCACGCAATGCCCCAAACAGTTCCTGCTGGATTAGAAATTGGAACACCAACTGAGTTGCCGTATTCAGTCCATGAACCGTCATAGACCTTTACGTCATAACCAAGTACTTGGCTGAGCAAGAACCATGTGTGGCTTGCGCGCTCACCGATGCGGCAATACACAATGATTGGCTTCTTGCCATCGATGCCGAGGTTTGCATAAATCTTGCGCACCTCTGCTGTGCTCTTAAATGTTCCATCAGCGTTGATCGCTGTCTTCCATGGAATATTGATTGCACCAGGAATATGTCCTGCGCGAATTGCTAGCTCTTGGAAACCAGGGGCCGCAAAGATCTTTCCGCTGAATTCATCTGCAGAGCGAATATCAACGAGGGCGGTGTTCTGTTGCTTCTTGGCAACCTTTAGTACCTCTGGCAAGAACGCGCGAAGTGATGCATCTGCCTTCTTTGCCACAACGTCACCGAGTGCTGGAGCAGATACTGCAGTTGTTAGTGGGCGTCCATCTTTTTCCCACTTTGTGCGTCCACCGTTTAGAAGACGTACATCGTTTAGGCCGTAGATATTAAATACCCATGCACCCCATGCTGCGAACCAGTTGTTGTTATCGCCGTAGAAAACAACTGTTGAGTCGTTATCAATTCCTGCCTTACGAGCTAACTTTTGGAAAGAAGCTTGAGACAAGATGTTGCGGTTTACTGGATCAACTAGTTCCTTTGTCCATGAAACTTTGATAGCGCCGTTGATGTGTCCGCGCTCATACAAACCTTCTTCCGCACTTACTTCAAGAACAACGATCTTTGGATCATTGATGTTCTTTGCAAGCCAATCTGCAGATACCAGAGTCTGTGTGTCATTCTTTGGAATCGCTTGCGATGGAGCTGTTGTAATGCTTGAAAGCAGAGCAACTGATGCAACGAGTGCAACAACTCTGCTGATCTTCTTTGTTGACATGTAATTCTCCTGTAGTTAGTTGGAAATAAGTACGTGGAAAAAGCCCGCAGAATTAGCGGATTTAAAGCGGATGAGGGATTTGCTTTATTACAGACAGATAGAAGATTGTGTGCGCGCAAAATCAATGTGGCGGCGCTTAATTAACATCTTCGAAAAAGACATGTGCATAAGTTAATTAATCAAAAAATTAAAGTCAAACTCATAAGCAGTTAACATCAATGTTTTTGTTGCACAAAACAAGTACTTGCAATTAATTCGCAAAAGAGAAATCCCCGCTAGTTGCAATAACTAGCGGGGATTTCTTAACGGGGTTGGACAAGATTTATGAGCAACCGCTTGTGTTTCCACAACCTTCGCATACGAAGCAAGCCCCTGACATACGCATCTTCACGCCACATGTCATACATAGAGGTGCATCTGATTTGATTCCCATTGAATCAAGTAGATCTGATGAAGAACCAATTGTTTGTGTAACTGGCGCTGCTTCGATCTTTACGTCAGCTTTTACAACCGCAGGAGCCGCCACAGGCGCAACTGCTTTTGGGGTATCAGAGCTCGCGCCAGAAACAGGTGCTATGGGTGCGTACTCGCCACCATTGTCGAGAGCTGCTTGACGTTCTGCGGATGTGTAGAGACCCATTGCACTGCGTTGTTCAAATGGCATGTAATCAAGTGCTAAGCGACGGAAGATGTAATCCATCATTGATTGCGCCATACGAATATCAGCATCATCTGTCATGCCTGCTGGTTCAAATCGCAAGTTAGTGAACTTCTCAACGAATGTTTCTAGTGGAACACCGTATTGAAGACCGATTGATACTGCGATTGAGAACGCGTCCATTACGCCGGCAAGTGTTGAACCTTGCTTGCCAA
>JAIYBJ010000045.1 GCA_027488575.1 Streptomycetaceae bacterium
GAATTTACGGTCTGCCAGGTAGTACGTGCACTCCGCTTCTTCTGCTGCTGTCATAACATGATCAATTATTGATTGTTGAATATTCACATCTTGCTTGAAACCAACCCAAACGTATAGTTGCTTCACACGGTTGTTCACTTCTTTGAGTCTTGGTGTTGCCGTGACTATCGGAACATCTCCTTGAACCACACTGACAATCAAAATTTCTTTAGGGCAGGAATGCAGGTTATTAATCTGTGCAATCAGTGCCTGAGGCACCTTAAGTGCGGATGCTGAAAGGTAGATGCCAGTATCGGGAATTATCGAAACTGAACCAGAAGCGATTGTTCGCTCAACATCTTCCCAAGACATATCTTGGTTGCGTAGTGCATCCTCTAAGGCTGCTTGGCCTTTTCGCCAAACCCACATGACATACGTGATTACCAATCCAATTAGTAGCGGCACCCATGCACCCTTGAAAATCTTGGTAACAGTTGCAATAAAGAAAGATAGATCGATCACGATGAGAATCGGGATGATCAAAAAGAGTGCTTTTTTGCTCCATTTAAACTTCTCCGCGGCCACATACCCAAATGCAATAGTTGTCATTAACATCGTTGCAGAAATTGCAAATGAGTAAGCATTAGCTAGGGCGCTTGAAGTTTTAAAATTAACAACTAGGAATATAGATCCCAAGCCGATAATCAGATTGACTGCAGGCACATAGATCTGTCCTGCAACTGTGCTGCTTGTGTGCACAATCTTTAAGCGCGGCAATAGCCCCAAACGAACTGCTTGTCTCGAAAGCGATGCCACACCAGTGATAAGAGCTTGAGAGGCAATGATTGTTGCCAAAGTAGCAAGCACCACAAGAAATATTCGACTTGCATCATTTGGAGCTAGAGCTAACAACAGACTCTGTTTCACACCTGGCTCTTGAATTGCAATAAGTGCTTGACCCAAATAATTAAGGACTAGGGCTGGTGCAACGATAAAGAGCCAACCAATTCGAATAGGTCGTTTTCCAAAGTGTCCTAGATCGGCATATAAAGCCTCAGCGCCCGTGACAGCCAAAATAACTGAAGACAAGATAATGAATGTATGAAAGCCATGATGTAAAACATAATCAAATGCGTAGTTGGGAAATAAAGCCTGGATTACTTCGGGGTGTTCCTTCACCTTCATAACGCCTAGGTATCCAAGAGTTATGAACCAAATCAAAACAATAGGACCAAAGATTTTGCCCAGCGCATTGCTGCCCTTGTATTGGAAAGCAAAGAGTGCAAAAAGTATGAAGACCGTAAGCGGCACAGTCCAAGAAGCTAAATTCGCATTAAGAGTTTCAAGACCTTCGGTTGCGGAGAGTACCGAAATAGCTGGAGTCAACATTCCATCTGCAACGAGTAGCGCTGTTCCTAATAGAAGAAAAATAACAAAGAAATACTTGGCACCCCCAGTAGCGTTTCGCACTTTGTTTGGAAGTAGTGCGAAGAGGGAGAGAATTCCACCCTCACCATTGTTATCGGCGCGCAGAACGAAGACTAAATACTTCAGAGTCACAACAAGCATCAATGACCAGAAAATTAGGGATACAACTCCGTAGATGTCATATATCTCTGTGCCTGCGGTGTTAAGGGATTCACGAAGTGCATAAATTGGACTTGTTCCAATATCGCCAAAAACAACTCCGAGTGCCCCTAAAGTGAGGGCTCCCAGTGAACTATTCTTCACCTGCGAGGACATTGCTTTAGTTTATCAAAATATAATTGCGGTGATTTGAGCCACGGCCAAGTAATGCACGGATTAGAATTTCTGACTATGAACTTAGATACACGCAAAGTCTGAGGCTCCGATGAAAAAGAAATCTCCAGTCATACTGCTTCAGATCTCGAATTTTGCATCTGGGCTTGGAAATTCCATTGTCATGATCACAATTCCGTGGTTGATTCTTGAGCGAACAGATTCACCGGCGTTTGCAGGTTTGGTTGCAGCTATATCGGCCATACCCGGAATTCTTGTTTCTCCAATCGGCGGATGGTTAGTTGATCACATTGGACGTCGCGCAGTAAGTATCGGTGCGGATCTTCTTTCTTCTCTCTCTGTTGCTGCGTTTCCAATAGTTGCAATGACGTTTGGACTTTCTAATCTGTCAATTCTTTTAATTGCTGTGGCGGGTGCGGTATTTGATCCTGCTGGATATACAGCGAGAAAAACAATGCTTCCGGATGTTGCAACAGCATCTGATGTTGATCTTGATCGCCTTAATGGAATACATGAAGGTTTTATGGGTGTTTCATGGGTATTTGGACCAGCAATTGGTGCAGGACTAATTGCAAGTGTTGGTTCTATTAACTCTTTCTGGATTGCTGCAAGTTTATTTGTCATCGCAGCGCTATCGATTGCTTTATTGCGAATTGGAAATGCTGGTAAAGAATCGAGAGAAAAAGCTATTAGTGCGGGCCAAGAAACCGATGCCAGAATTCGTATGGGTGTCAAAGCCTTGTGGGATGACAAGTTGCTAAGGACATTGAGTATCGCAATTTTAATTATTGCCGCTGTTTATCTACCCACTGAATCTGTAGTGCTCCCAACGTACTTTGAAGACATCAATAATCCCGCTGGACTTGGATTAGTAATCTCCGCATTAGCTGGCGGTTCAGCAGTTGGCGCCTTTGGATATGGATGGATCAGTGCGCGCATTCAGAGAAGAACTTTGATGCGCATGATCATGATTGGAAGTTCGCTCAGCATTGTTCCAATGGCATTTCTTCCACCGTTGCCAATTCTGATGGCTGCAGGATTTCTGTTGGGATTAGCGTGGGGACCATATAGCCCGCTACTCAACACATTGGTACAGCAAAGAGTTCCGGCAGATTTACATGGACGTGTGTTCGGAGTGCAAACCGCAGTTTTTTACGCAGCCCCTCCGCTTGGAATGGTTCTAGCTGGGCTCTCTGTTGAAAATTATGGAGTTCAGTTTACTTACGCAATATTGGCAGGAGTGCTTTCAATTACATCCATTTTTGTACTGCTGACAAAATCTTTGCGTTCAAAGTTCTAACGAGTAATTAGTTAAAAACTATCAATAATTCGAGTGCCTAATTCCTGAGCAATTAACAGCGCAATTACACCGTAATTAATAAGCACAATCACTGGTAGGTACGAAATTCCCCAAGAGCTAACTAGGTTACGAAGCTTTAGTCCCCAATATCCCTGAACAATTGTCACAATCAAAACTGTCCACCACATAGGAATCGTTGCTACCCAAACAACTAAGCAGTATGGACATAGGACGCCGATGGTGTAAATGCTTTGGCTAAATAGCCATGTTACGAATATCCACGCTGCACCCAAACCGACAACAGCACCACGCCAAAACCATTTTTTGAAATTTGCACCAGCCAAGATGCCAACACCAATAACAATCGGTACAACAAACCCGGCTACACCTAGAAGTGCATTGGGAAAGCCAAACAATGAAGCCTGCCATCGATCAAACAAAGCTCCGCATGAGACGAAAGGACTTATGTCGCATGAAGGATTCTGTGTTGGATCCTTGAGAGTCTGAATTCTTTCTATCAAAAGAGCAGCGGATGCAAACCAACCAATCGGCCCAGCAATTACAAAAACTCTTGCAAGCATTTTCCAAGAACGCACGAGATTTGTAGTTCCTTGTTCTTGATTCGCTTCATTCATGCTCATTTTTCAAACCACTCTCCTATGCATAATGTTACCTGAATCCGTTGATCTGCAACTTAGGGAGATTTAGCCTGCCCTCACTTAATTCATCGAAGATTTGCTCTTAAGCAAAGCACAAATAGAAAGAGCCCCAATTTCTTGGGGCTCTTTCATGCAGATCTGGAACAACTCTTTTGACCGCTACCAATAGGTCGAGTCGAATCAGTTAAGACTGTGGTGGAGACGACGGGGTTTGAACCCGCTCCGATTGTTTGGTAAACGAACAGGCTGCCAATTACAACACGCCCCCATCACGAGAGCGAAGTTACGCAAGTACCAAGAAGCCGAACCTTGGAAGAGAACAACCTGTGCATGAAGAATTTCTGTGGGCAGCAAAAAGGACTTGGCAAACAACCAAGTCCTAATTACTACCAAACAATCGTGATGGAAGTATTGCACATATTTCTAAGTCCTGCATAAAAGCAAAAAGGACTTGGCTATTAACCAAGTCCTAATTACTACCAAACCACCGTACTCGAATTATTGCACAGAATTAAAGTTACTCGCAGTTACTAATTGTTGAAGAAGAGTCGCCCCAAAAGCTGGTGATGCTTTACTCGACCAAAAGAGTCTTTTACAATTTGTGCATGAAAATGACTGAACTTTTGATTCGCTGGGTACCAACTCTCCTTGCCTTTCCTATCGGTGGCGCAATTGCCAAGATTGCCTTTGGAGGAGCAAGTAACGTCGGCAAGTCTGTCGGCGGAGGTCTGATTGTTGGATTGACTGTAGGGTTGATTCAATTTATTGCCCTTAAGAAGTATGGAGTTTCGACCGCTTGGATTGCTGCTACAGCAATTGCAACAACGCTTGCGGCGCTTATCAATTCCTATGCATTTTCATTCAAGTTTGATTCGGCCTCGTTAACAGGTTCTGGTTTAGTTGCAGGTTTGCTTGTGGGTGTTGCTCAAGCTCTCTCACAATCACGAGACATCAAGTTCGCTTTTGTTTGGACTGTTAGCACAATGGTTGCTTGGGCATTGGCATGGTTTATTACATCGAAAGTGATTGTTGACCCAGAAGCGCAGTATCAAATCTTTGGATCTTCAGGTGCACTTGTCGCAACGGTGGGGCTCGGCGTTGTTCTTAAGTATGCGTTGCCTTGGATTAATTCTTCTGCAAACTTAATTAAGTAGAAGAGTCGCCCTATAAGC
>JAIYBJ010000043.1 GCA_027488575.1 Streptomycetaceae bacterium
GCAATAATTCCTGCAACTGCCAAATAAGGATTCACATCGCCACCAGGAATACGGTTTTCAAGACGCAAGCCTGCGCCACGACCAACAAGGCGGAAAGCGCATGTGCGGTTATCGCGTCCCCAACGAATAGCAGTAGGAGCAAAAGATCCCGGAACATAACGCTTGTATGAATTGATATTTGGTGCAAACAAAAGTGAAAGTTCGCGCATGTGAGCTAGCTGGCCAGCGATAAATTGGCGGCCAAGTTCTGACATTCCATGTTCTTTATCTGATTCATCAGCCATCACTAATTCACCGTTGAGTCCACGGAAAGATAAGTGAATATGTGAAGAGTTACCTTCACGCTCATTTGGCTTTGCCATAAATGTCAGTGCATAACCAGCTTCTGCCGCAATCTCTTTTGCTCCGTTTTTATAAATTACGTGTTGATCGCAATTTGAAAGTGCATCTGAGTACTTAAAGGCAATTTCATGCTGACCGAGGTTGCATTCGCCCTTAACGGATTCAACAGTCATGCCTGCAGCTGACATACCCAAACGAATCTCTCGTAACAGTGGCTCAATACGAGATCCACCCAAGATTGAGTAATCAACGTTGTATTGGTTTACAGGTGTTAAATCGCGGTAAGCCTTGTTCCATGCTTCTTCGTATGAATCTTTGTACACCACGAATTCGAGTTCGGTTCCGCACATTGCCTGCATGCCTGCTTTTTCTAGATTAGCAATCTGCTTGCGAAGAATCTGTCGAGGAGATGCGACAACTGGAGAGTGATCTAGCCACTGCACATCTGCGAGCACGAGTGCTGCACCCTCTTGCCATGGGATAAGTCGAAGTGTGTTGAAATCTGGTGCGAGTTCAAAATCGCTATAGCCACGTTCCCAAGATGACATTTCATATCCCTGGACAGTGTTCATGTCTACGTCGACTGCAAGAAGATAATTGCATCCTTCAGTGCCGTGCTTTAGAACTTCATTGAGAAAGTGATCTCCATGAATTCTTTTTCCGGTTAGTCGACCCTGCATATCTGTCATCGCCACAACCACGGTATCGATTGCACCGGATTGGATTGCAGCGGTTAACTCTTCAATAGATAGTGAACTCATAGCGGTGAGTATTCCATCTCATCGCCAATTTTGTAAGTGCGGTGGTCCTATTGAGCCGTCATTCCACCATCTGCTGAGATGACTGAGCCAGTGATGAAGGATGCTTCATCAGATGCCAAGAAGAGGACTAAGTGAGCGATTTCTCGGCTGGTGCCAGGTCGACCAATTGGCTGGAATGTTCCGATGTTTTTGTAGACATGATCGAGGCCGCCAAGTAGATCGGCGTGGGCATAATTTATTGGAGTATCAACCCAGCCCGGGCAAATCGCATTGCATCTAATTCCGTCTTTTGCATAATCAAGGGCAAGTCCACGAGTGAGCATCACAACAGCACCTTTTGATGCAGAGTAAACACTTAAGAATGGTTCGCTAACTAAGCCGTTACAGCTAGACATGTTAACTATTGCACCGCGCGAATTCTTGAGCATGTGAGGAATAGCAGCACGGGATAGATACATCATTCCCAATACATTGACGTTCATCGTTTTTTGCATCGTCTCATCAGATACTTCGTGAAAAACACCTGGCAGATTTACACCTGCATTGTTTACAAGGATGTCCACGGCGCCGTATCGCTTAACGGTGTCGTCAACGAGTGCCGTGCATTGATCGGACTTAGAAATATCAATGGTGAATGCGTTTGCCTTACCACCTGCTTTAATGATTGTTTGTGCAGTTGCTTGTGCAGCGCTTTCATTAATATCGGCACAGACCACGGTCGCACCCTCTTCAGCGAGCCGCACTGCTGAAGCCTCACCAATTCCTGAACCAGCACCGGTGACTATTGCGATTCGTCCATCAACTCTGCCTGACATTGCGACTCCCTTATTTATCTCTTTATAAATAGTAATCCCGCCACCTCTGTAGAACTAGAGGTGGCGGGATTCTTTACTAGGTTTATTTAGTTATTGATTGTCTTAATTGGTCCCTTGAAGGATTTCTTAGCACCTAAGTGCCACCAGAGATACGCGCCACCGACAACTACAAGGAGTGCGATAGGTGCGTACTGCGCGGATAGCCATGAGAAGTCTTTGCTTCCCCATACACCCGCAGGAGTTGTTGGAAGACAGAAGTAAACAGAAATAATTACAATTTCTGCAACTGCAAGAGGAGCCATCCACTTGTATTTGTTTCCAAGGTTCCATTCACCTGCTTTAAATGAGCTTCCAGCTTTAAAGCGCAACCAAATTGGAATTGCGAATCCGCCGAAGAGTCCAATTACTGCCACGGAAGTAACAGCAAAGAAAGCAACAGGAACAACTGTTCCTTCTGGTGCCCATAAAGCTGGCAACGTCAGGATTGCACCTGCTGTACCTAGGCCAATTGCAGCGTTTGAAGGGTTGCGGTTCTTATCAAG
This sequence comes from Streptomycetaceae bacterium, assembly GCA_027488575.1. Lineage (GTDB taxonomy): Bacteria > Actinomycetota > Actinomycetes > Nanopelagicales > Nanopelagicaceae > Planktophila. The sequence continues at coordinate 2,461 of JAIYBJ010000043.1, forward strand.
CTTTGTCCAGTACTTGTGTCCTGGGACTGCGCGGTCGCGTGAGAATGCGAAGAGCATGCGTGAACCAGCAGTCACGCAAGACATACCGCAGAAGAACTGACCAACACATGTGATGATCAACAGAACCTTTGCCCACGCAAGTGGCAATGAAGTTAAGAAGATCACTGGTGAGAAGCCGAATGCCTCATTGATTGCATCAACATCAGTTGCAGCAAAGAGGAAAGCAAGGAGCAAGATCCAACCTGCAACAGCTGAATAGGCAATTGATTTCCAGATGCCTTGTGCAGCAGCTTTTCCAGCGCTTCCAGTTTCTTCTGAAACGTGAGCAGATGCATCGAAACCAGTAATTGTGTACTGGGTAAGCAAGAAGCCAAGTGGCAACACGTAGAACCAATATGCATCGGCAGAGAAACCGCTGTTATTGATTTGTGTTGTAAAGACCCAGTTAATTGTTTGGTGCTTGGTTGGAATGAAAGCAAGAATCGCAATAATTGCTGTCACACCAAATACGTGCCACCACACATTTACTGTCTGGAGTGTATGGATAATCTTTGCACCACGTACGTTCATCAAAATGTGCAAGATGATTGTTACCAAGAAGACCAAGAAAACTTGTGTCAGATTTGTTGGATCCCAGAAATCACTGAAAAGGTTTGCCGTGGTTACGAAGAATGTTGCAAATCCGTAATCAACAGCCGCTGTCACAGCGATGAGACCAACGAGGTTGAGCCAACCCGTCATCCAGCCGTGAATTGGCTTTCCGAGTTTGAATGCCCAGTAATAAATACCGCCGGCAGTTGGCATCGCTGAAACGAGTTCTGCCATACATAGACCAATGATTAGAATTAGTGCCGCAATGATTGGCCAACCAATCGAAATTGCTACAGGTCCACCGTTATTCCATGCCTGACCGAATGTAGTGAAACATCCAGAGAGAATAGAAATAATTGAGAATGAAATTGCGAAGTTATGGAATCCGCTCCACTTGCGATCGAATTCTTGCTTGTAGCCGAGTTCTGCTAATTTCTTAGCATCGGCATCGTGGTCATTAACCAAGTTGTTCGCCTCCTAAAGCTTCTCCGTATTCAAGCCGGGCGGCCCAAATAGGTTGGTGCTGGTTCGGTGTGGGGTACCGAGGTAGTATTTCTACCTCATAGTGTGACCTGAACAACAGGGGTTTGGAGATAAATGTGCCGCCTTTTAGGTTACGTGTCGCACGAGAAGCAGACATTTAACTCAGTAGTTGGGTCCGATTTCGCCGAATTTGTGACGCTCTCATCCGTGCATTGTGATGGATGGGGTGTAGCAACAATCGATCACGATCAAAGCGTTGCACACGTTAGTCGTGCACCAGAGGCTGCAAATAAGAGCCAAGAATTTTCCAAGACAATTGAAGCATCGGTATCTGATGGCGCATTACTCCATCTTCGATGGGCAACGGCAGGATTACCAGTAAGTGAAAACAACACACATCCCTTTGCATACGAAGATATTTCATTTATTCACAATGGTGCGACGTATCCACCAGCAGCTCTCGAACCAGTCATCTCCAAAGACTTAACTCCACTTATTCAAGGCGACACCGATAGCGAACGTTATTTCTATTTTGTTATCACAAAGATTAAAGAACTCGGATTTACTGAAGGGTGCAAGGCTGCGGCAAATTACATTCGAGGCAATGTTGATTATTCAAGCATCAACGCCATGATCATGAATGAAAAACAGTGGGTCATCATTTGTGAGCATCATCCAGATCGTGCACCTGATTGGGCGCCCACTGATTATTACGAGTTGAAGTACAAGGCCGATTCAGAAGGCGTACTCGTTGCTTCCACTGGATGGAACCAGCCAGGATGGACCGTACTTCCTAACCATCACATGCTCATTATCGACCGTTCAAACTTTGCCGTTCAGGTCGTACCTCTCTAATAACTGGCAATAGGATTAGCGCATGGAGCGCACATATTCTGTAGAAACTTACGGATGTCAGATGAATGTTCACGACTCCGAACGTATTGCAGGATTGTTAGATGAAGCCGGTTACATTCCCGTAGCAGAAGGCAGTCAAGCCGACTTAGTTGTTTTTAATACGTGTGCAGTGCGCGAAAATGCTGACAATAAGCTATACGGAAATTTGAGCTTCTTGGCGCCTATCAAAAAACTAAATCCCGGTATGCAAATTGCAGTCGGTGGGTGCTTGGCGCAAAAAGATCAATCAATAATCTTAAAGAAAGCACCGTATGTGGATGTGGTCTTTGGGACGCATAACGTGGGTTCGCTACCTGCTCTGCTCGAACGCGCACGAATAGAAGAAGAAGCTCAAATTGAAATTAAAGAAGCGCTAGAACACTTTCCGTCTGCACTGCCAGCTCGCCGTTTATCTGCTTTTTCAGCGTGGGTTTCAATCTCTGTTGGTTGTAATAACACCTGTACTTTTTGCATAGTTCCAACGCTTCGTGGAATTGAAAAAGATCGGAGCGAAGAGGACATACTTCGAGAGATTCGCACTCTTGTTGCGCAAGGAGTCATCGAAATTACTCTTCTCGGACAAAATGTAAATGCCTATGGAGTTGATTTCGCAGACAGGCAAGCTTTCGCGAAGTTGCTCCGTAAATGTGGAGATATTGAAGGCTTAGAAAGAGTTCGATTTATGTCGCCACACCCTCGTGATTTCACAGATGATGTCATCGAGGCAATGGCTGAAACCCATAACGTTATGCCGCATCTTCATATGCCACTGCAATCAGGATCGGATCGAGTATTACAGAACATGCGTCGCTCGTATCGAAGTGATCGCTATTTAAAGATTCTAGAAAATGTTCGAGGCGCGATACCTCACGCATCGATCACTACAGACATCATCGTAGGATTTCCTGGCGAAACAGAAGAAGATTTCCAGGCAACATTGGATTTGTGCACAGAAGCACAATTTGCGGCTGCATATACATATCAATACTCAATTAGGCCGGGAACTCCTGCGGCTTCGATGCCTGATCAAATTGCAGCGTCAGTGGTTGGTGAGCGATACACGCGATTACACGAACATCAACAACTAATTTCGTTGGAAGTAAACAAAGGCGCAATCGGAAAAGAGATGCGCGTTTTAGTCGGTGAATATGAGGGTCGTCGTGATGCTAGAGAGTCTCGATTAACTGGCAAGAGCGAAGATTTCAGACTGGTCCACTTTGCGGATTCGAGCAATGCTCGAGCGGGTGATTTTGTTGATGTTCGAATTACAGACGCCTCCGCACATTATTTGATTGGTGAAGAACTGCAAACAATTGCAACTCGTGGGGGAGATGCGCACGAGTTGCGAACTTCTGAGAAAAAAACATCTGGAGTTTCACTCGGAATCCCAACTGTCCGGGCATGAAACTCGTAGTTATTGCAGGCGCTACTGCCACTGGAAAGAGTGCATTAAGTGTTGCACTGGCAGAAGCGATTAATGCCGAAGTGATAAATGCTGATTCGATGCAGGTGTACCGAGGCATGGATATCGGGACCGCAAAAATAACTCCTGCAGAACGCCACGGAATTACTCATCACATGCTCGATGTATTGGATGTAACTCAGGATTCCACCGTCGCTTGGTATCAAGGCGCGGCTCGCGATGCGATAGATGAGATTCATTCACGCGGAAAAAATGTTGTCATGGTCGGTGGTACCGGTTTGTATATCAAAGCAGCAATTGATGAACTTAATTTTCCTGATACAGATCCAATGGTCAGGCACACACTAAACAAAGAAGCCGAAGAACTAGGGATAGATGCAATGTTTGCAAGACTCGAGAAGTTAGACCCTGCAGCAGCTCTGGCAATCGATCGTGCAAACTTACGAAGAATTATTCGAGCGCTTGAAGTTATTGAAATTACAGGTCAACCATTTACTGCCAATTTACCTAGAGAGGGCAGCGTTAGATATCCAAATGCTAGGCAGTTTGGTTTAGTTATGGATAGAGAACTGCTGTCTGAAAGAATTGACGAACGCGTTAATGCGATGTTTGCACAAGGATTGGTTGCAGAAGTTCAACAGCTAATTAGTGCCGGATTACTTGAAGGTCGAACCGCTCAAAGGGCGTTGGGGTACGCACAAGTTATTTCTCATCTGCAAGGGGAGATTTCTTTGGAAGCAGCTATTGAAGAGACCAAACGAGCGACGCGCCAATACGCCAGACGTCAGGAAACTTGGTTCTCGCGGGATGCTCGCATTAAGTGGATTTCACCACGTCAATCACGCTTAGAAAGTATTTTGGAATCCCTGTAGCGAAGAAGAACTACTAAACTCCATCTCATATGAATACTGCAAAGTCGATTCCGGCAACATACGGGCACGGCACACATAATGACTTTGTAATTATCTTTGATCCTGATGATCAGCAATCCGTAACAACTGCCCAAACTCAAGCAATCTGCAACAGAGATAGTGGCATCGGAGCAGATGGACTCATTCGTATTCTAAAACGCGATGGTAAGTGGTTTATGGATTACAGGAATTCAGATGGATCTCTTGCTGAAATGTGCGGCAATGGCATTCGAGTTATGGCTAAGTACTTGGTTGCTAATGGTCACCAAGGCGAAGGTATATTTGCAATAAATACTCGAGATGGAGTTAAGCACTTACGCGTTCCTGCTGAAGGCGACATTTCGGTAAACATGGGCAAGGTTCAAGATGAGTCTGAAGAGATTACTGCTTCACAAAACGGTCATATCTGGAATGGATTTAATATCAGTATTGGCAACCCGCATGCAGTTGTTTTCGTTGAAGATTTGAATTTAGTTGGCGAGCTAACAGATGCTCCAATTGTTCGTCCAAAAGAGAGTTATCCAGAAGGCGTTAACGTTGAATTCGTGGAGTTTATAAGTGACTCTGAATTAAAGATGAGAGTTTTCGAACGCGGCAGTGGCGAAACTCAATCATGCGGAACAGGTACTTGCGCAGTTGCACTTGCGGCAACTATGAAGAAAAATAAAAGCTTGCCAGCACGATGGGTCATATACCCCCCAGGTGGTCGACTTGAAGTTGATATTGATGGACACTCAAATGCAACACTCATAGGACCGGCCGAACTGGTAAAGGACGTAGATTTGGCCAAGTTTTTTTAAATGAGCAAAGAACCGCCGATTGATAGAAGCGAAGATTCATTTGAAGCTCTCTTGCGTGAAAGCGCGCGAATAACTGCAGATTACGATGCAGATCAACAAGATTTAGAAGAGTCTTCGCAATCAGAGTTATCCGATCGTGCGGCCCTACGCAGAGTTAAAGGTTTTTCTACACAACTTCAAGATATTTCGGATGCGGAATACCGCGAACTTCAACTAGAAAGAGTGATTTTAATTGGAGTCTGGACGGAAGGCACAGCCGAGATGGCTGAAAACTCACTCGATGAGTTAAAAGCATTGGCGCAAACAGCTGGTTCAGAAGTTCTCGATGGTTTTATTCAGCGAAGAGATAAACCCGATCCCGCAACATACATCGGTTCCGGAAAAGTTGAAGAGCTTCGAAATGTCGTGGCATCTAGTGGTGCCGACACAGTGATTTGCGATGGCGAGTTATCACCTTCGCAGTTACAGCAACTTGAAGGAAAACTTAAAGTTAAGGTTGTTGATAGAACTGCGTTGATTCTGGACATTTTTGCCCAACACGCGAAGAGTAAAGAAGGTAAAGCGCAGGTTGAATTAGCGCAGATTTCTTATTTACTTCCACGTTTGCGCGGATGGGGAGAATCACTATCTCGCCAAGTAGGTGGTCGCGCAGCTGGTGGCGCAGGTATCGGAGGTCGTGGTCCCGGCGAAACGAAGATCGAGACAGATCGCAGACGCATCCGTGACAAGATGGCGAAACTTCGCAGAGAAATTGCTGAGATGAAAGTTTCGCGTGACACAAAGCGTCAAGAACGCCGGCGAAACAATATTGCTTCCGTTGCAATTGCTGGTTACACAAATGCTGGAAAATCATCTTTGCTCAATAAGTTAACGGGCGCAGGCGTGCTGGTTCAAAATGCACTCTTTGCAACCCTTGATCCAACGGTTCGCAAAACTCACACCGCAGATGGACGCATATACACATTGACAGACACTGTTGGCTTCGTACGTCACCTTCCGCATCAACTGGTAGATGCTTTTAAGTCAACGCTAGAAGAAGTCTCTGATGCCGATGTAATTGTTCACGTCGTGGATGGTTCTCACGCCGATCCTTTCGAACAGATTCGTGCTGTGCGAACAGTGTTTGATGAGATTGGCGCCCAGGAAGTGCCCGAAATAATTGCGATCAATAAAGCAGATGCTGCGGATCAAGAAGTTCTCATGGAAATTTTGCGCAAAGAACCAAATAGCTACGCGATTTCAGTAAAGACAGGTTTCGGTATAGACGCGCTTATCCACGCTATTGAAAAAACTTTACCAAGACCAAATATTGAAATCGACGTTGTCATTCCATATAACCGCGGTGATCTCATAAGTTCAATTCACGAAAGTGGAGAAATTTTGAGCGAAGAGTATGTAGCCGAAGGAACTGCCATCCATGCGCGAGTTGATGGGGGATTAGCCCGGCAGATTCAAAGGATGCAGGAATAAATACCATTCTTGGCGTGTTGTAACAGGCAGTAACCCCTGAAATAGGCGATTATGCGCCCGTTCAGTAAATAACCAACGATTTCAGTGAAGGTAGGTGAGAGCAGTGGCAACGGATTACGACACCCCCAGAAAGACCGATGAAGAACTCCACGAAGAGTCGTTAGAAGAGTTAAAGGCGAAGCGAGTCGATGCTCAATCCGGCCAGATCGATGTTGATGAAGCAGAAGCTGCTGAAAACCTAGAGCTTCCTGGTGCAGATTTATCTGGTGAAGAACTTGCAGTACGCGTTGTTCCAAAACAAGTTGATGAGTTCACATGTTCACGTTGTTTCTTGGTACACCACATCACCCAGCTATCTAAGGGTGAAGGCGCAAAAGCTATCTGTAAAGAGTGCGCTTAACCAATCGCTTTGGCTAATTCATCGCCACGTTTGGATGAAATCAATAAGTAAGGCGTGGAATCTCTTGCATCATTTACTTTCACTAGAACGCCGCGAGGGCTCCAAAATCTAATTGCTAAATAAGCCGAAGGATCTGCGTCGCGTCCGCGCGCATAACGCATATCTTGTACATCTAGAACTCGTACTTCACCAAGATACTCGTGCTCTATGTGCGCTCTATTGATTCGCAATTCCTTCTCATCAACTTCGATAACCATTCGAGAACGCACAGCGATGTAAATCAGCACACCTGTAAGAATTATCTGGCACCAGAGCGCCGGTGTATTTCCTATGGCTGCCCATAAAGAGATGCTTATCGAAGAGAAAAGGAAGTAGATAAAGGCTAAAAGCCAGATTGGAGGGGCAATAACTTCGCGAAATCGCACGGGAGTTACGCTACCTCATTAAGTATTGACGTGCTTGCGCACTAAACTAAATACATGAGCCGTATTGCAAGTACAACGCCACCGGAAGGGTCAATAATCCCTTCGCGCCATCCCGAGGCTCCAGCAAGTGGTTCAAGAATTCCATCTCACTTTGCACATTGTTTTGGTTGTGGAGAAAAACATCCAACTGGCTTACATCTTGTCGCTCACGTTGGCAATGCAATGGATATCACGGCAGAATTTGTTGTTTCAGAAAATCATCAAGGCGCACCAGGACTTGCACATGGTGGATTACTTTCACTGGCTTTTGATGAAGCACTCGGAAAGTTAATGTGGCTCTTGCGAGCACCAGCTGTGACCGCGCGACTTGAAACTGATTTTTTGAAACCCGTGCCAATGGGATCAAAGCTATTCATTACAGCTGAAATAACAGGACAAGTGAACCGAAAGGTTTATTGCTCAGCTGTTGGACGATTAAATTCCATCGATGGCGAAGTAGCGGTGCGTGCTGCTGCGCTCTTCGTAATTGTTCCCATGAGTCATTTCTTGCAAAATGCACCAGCAGATTATTTAGAAGCCATAGCTAAAACTCCTGAAGTTTTGGCATTCGTCGATCCGAATTTTAATATCAACCCATGAGCGTCCAAGTTTTGATTAAACGCCTCGATCCAGGGGTGCCCTTGCCAGTTTATGCAAAGGGCGGAGATGCCGGAGCGGACATCGTTACTGCGATTGACATTACTTTGACACCAGGTGAACGTTCTTTAGTTCCAACTGGAATTTCAATCGCCTTACCGGATGGATATGTTGCTTTAGTTCATCCTCGATCTGGTTTAGCAATTAAACATGGCGTCACGATGGTCAATTCACCAGGAACGGTCGATGCTGGCTATAGAGGTGAGTTAAAGCTAATTCTGATTAACCATGATCCAAAAGACTCTGTTTCATTCAAGCGCGGAGATCGTGTTGCACAATTGGTTATTCAACAAGTAGAACGTGCAGAATTTGTTGAAGTTCAAGAGCTTCCTGGTTCTGGACGTGGAACAGATGGATTCGGATCGACGGGACGTACATGAGTCAAGAAAACGAAGATCGGGCTAAAGTTGTAAATGCGCTAGGTGGCAAGAAGGGTTTAATTGATTCAGGTCTTCCATCTATCCTTTTTTTAATTGTTTTTAACTTCGCAGATGACTTACAAATTGCACTCTATGCAGCAGTTGGCACATCAGCGCTCTTAACAATTATTCGCTTGGCAAAGAAAGACACTATTCAGCACGTGGTTTCGGGCTTTATTGGCGTTGCTTTTTGCGCGTATCTGGCCAATCGAACCGGAAATGCAAATGATTTTTTCTTACCTAAATTCTTAACGAACCTGGTGTATGGAACGGTTTATCTAATTGCAAATGTTGTTGGTTGGCCGATTCTAGGATTGGTACTCGGTCCGATTCTCGGTGAAAACCTCACATGGCGTAAACATCCAGAACGCAAAAAAGCGTATATCCGCGCTGGCTGGTTGTGGGTTGCAATGTTTTATGTTCGCTTGCTTGTACAAGTGCCGATTTACTTAAGCGGACCGGAGAATCTGAACTTACTCGGCAGCGTTAACCTCGCTATGGGGTACCCACTCTTTGCGGCAGCGGCGTGGGGATCGTGGTTGATTTTGAAGAAAGTTCCGAGCGTTAAAGCAGAGGATTAACTCGCAATAAAGCAGGCTTTTATCTGAGCTTCGGCCTCTGTTGATGCAACAAAGAGTAATTCATCTCCTGCAGCAAAAACGTCATGCGCAGAGCACGCAATAACTTGTCCATCGCGAACAATCGCAGCAAGGGATGCATTATCAGGTAGTTGAATTTCTTCTACTGTTTTGCCAATGCATGAAGAGTTATCAGGAAGAGTGAGCTCGACCAGGTTCGCTTGACCCTTTCTAAATGAGAAGAGTCGTACAACGTCTCCGACACTCACCGCCTCTTCAACGAGAGCCGAGATAATTCTTGGAGTAGATACAGCTACATCAACACCCCATGAGCTATCAAATAACCACTCATTCTTAGGGTGATTAATTCGTGCAACAACACGTGGAATTCCGTATTCGGTTTTTCCAAGCAGGGATGCAACAAGATTTACTTTGTCATCTCCGGTTGCAGCGACTAGCACCTGACAATTATTTAACTTCGCATTATCCAAAGATGTGATTTCACACGCATCTGCCATCAGCCATTCAGCATCTGGAACACTCTGCATCTTCATAGCTTTTGGATCTTTGTCGATCAGCAAAACTTGATGCCCATTATCGAGAAGTTCGCGTGCGATTGCGCGACCTACATTTCCTGCGCCAGCGATAGCAATTCTCATGAGGCATTCTCCGGAGAGTGTGAGAATGATTTTTCTATATTTTCTAAATCTTCATCTCGTACCATCATGTGCAGCAGGTCGCCTTCTTGAAAAACTGTGTGCTCATCGGGAATCAAACCAGAGCCAAGGCGGGTGATAAATGCAACGCGTGCTCCAGTTATGTTTTCAATCGTTGAAACGGGTGTTCCGAACCAACTAGCTGCCGGATGAAATTCGCAGAGTTGAATTGCACCACTTGCATCGCGCCACTCAGATTTTGATCCTTCTGGAACTATTCGGCGCAAAATTTGATCCGTAGTCCAAAGAACTGTTGCTACGGTTGGAATTCCCAGGCGTTGATAAATTTCTGCACGACCCGGATCATAAATTCGCGCCACAACATTTGCGACTTTGTACGTTTCGCGTGCCACTCGTGCAGCAAGAATATTTGAATTATCACCATTGCTAACAGCGGCAAATGCATCTGCTTTTTCAATTCCAGCTTCTAGGAGTGTGTCACGATCAAAACCCATTCCAGTGACAGTGTGACCTTTGAAGTTTGGACCTAAGCGCCGGAAAGATTCACGAGCTTGGTCGATAACAGAAACAGAGTGACCTGCGGATTCCAACTCAATAGCAAGGGAAGATCCAACTCGACCGCAACCCATAATGACTACGTGCACGAAGTACAACTTACACCCTTACTCTTAGATACATGGAATCAAAGGCACAAATAAGCCTGCAGGTGGGTCAACGTTTAACGGTGGACATCGAAAAAATCGCCCATGGAGGACACTTCATTGCGCGCCATGAAAGCGAGAATGGCAAGAAAGCCGTGATTTTTGTTCGCCACGCGATTCCTGGAGAAAAAGCTGAGATTGAAATTACGAGCACTAGTGCAAATTTTATTCGCGCTGATGTTGTGAAGGTTATTTCGTCTAGTCCGGATCGCGTACAAACGCCATGCACCTACGCTCATCGCGATGGATGCGGTGGCTGCGATTTTCAACATATATCTATCGCGCGCCAGCGAGTACTTAAATCAGAAGTCATCAAAGAACAATTTGAAAGAATTGCAAAAATGGATGTTTCGGTTGAAGTTGAGGAAGTTGGCGAACCCTTGCATTGGCGCACTCGCGTGACTGCTACCACCGATAGCAATGGTGCTCTTGGTTTTTATTCATCACGAAGTCACCAGGTGATTCCAGTTAAAGAGTGTTTGATTACTCTTCCTGAAATAGGAATAGCTGCGATGTCCGCGCAGAAACTCTCACCTGACGTTCGAATAGAGATCGCTTACTCTTCAGAAGGTGAACGAATGGTTGCCGAGGCGCCAAGGAGTGGAGATGGAAAGTTTCGCCAAAACACGGGTCCTTCAGTTCTTCATGAACGAGTCGGCGAAGAGTTGCTGCAAGTCAGTCAGCGCTCATTTTGGCAAGGACATAAACGAGCTCCTGAAGTATTAACCGACGTTGTTCGCGATTTCGCACAGATTCAAGAGGGTGAAAATGTGTTGGATTTATATGGTGGAGTTGGTTTATTTACATCAGCCTGTCTAAAGGATGTCGGAACAAGTGGATCTATTCATCTAGTTGAAGGCAGCAAAGATGCGACAGCAGATGCTAAAAACAATTTTGCTGCGCACTCTAATGTTGAAATTTCAACAGGGGATGTAGCAAAGATAATTACTCGAATTAACCGCGCAGACCTTGTGATTCTAGATCCACCACGTGAAGGGGCTGGAAAAGAGGTGGTCCAGGAAATCGCACGCATCTCTCCGCGTTCAATAGTTTATGTTGCTTGTGATCCTGCAGCCTTGGCTAGAGATACCGCTTACCTGCATGAAAATGGGTTTAGCTTGGAAAAGATTCGCGCTTTTGATTTGTTTCCGATGACGCACCACATTGAATCTATTGCGCTCTTTACCCCCAATAAGGTATCTTGACGTCAAGATACTTTTAGCTGGGAGCGACGATGAGCACCAACTCTTTTGATTCAAAGAGCACATTAAATGTTTCTGGAAAGACATATGAAATTTTTGATATTTCAAAAATCAAAGGTGCGGACTCTCTTCCATTTAGTTTGAAAATTCTTTTAGAAAATTTGTTGCGCACCGAAGATGGTGCAAACATCACAGCCGCTCACATCAAAGCTTTGGCAGAGTGGGATCCAAGCACCGAACCTGATACAGAAATTCAATTCACTCCAGCTCGCGTAGTCATGCAAGATTTCACAGGAGTTCCGTGCATTGTGGACTTAGCAACAATGCGTGAGGCAATAGTTGCTCTTGGTGGAGATCCAGCAAAAGTTAACCCATTGGCACCAGCAGAATTAGTTATCGATCACTCAGTTATTGCAGATGTATTTGGAACTAAAGATGCATTCGAGAAAAATACAGATATTGAATACGAACGAAACCGCGAACGCTATAGATTTTTGCGCTGGGGACAGGGTGCATTTGACGAATTTAAAGTTGTTCCGCCAGGAACTGGAATTGTTCACCAAGTAAATATTGAGTATCTCGCACGCGTTGTGATGACTCGAAACGTTAATGGCGTTTTGCGAGCATATCCAGACACTGTTGTCGGTACGGACTCACACACAACAATGGTCAATGGACTCGGTGTACTTGGTTGGGGAGTTGGTGGAATTGAGGCCGAAGCAGCGCTACTTGGTCAGCCGGTTTCAATGCTCATTCCTCGCGTAGTTGGATTCAAACTCAAGGGTCAATTACCACTCGGAACAACGGCAACAGATTTAGCTCTCACGATTACAGAGATTCTTAGAAAGCATGGCGTTGTAGGCAAATTTGTAGAGTTCTACGGCCCCGGTGTTGTTTCTGTGCCTATGGCTAATCGCACCACAATCGGAAACATGAGTCCTGAATACGGTTCAACATGTGCGATTTTTCCAATCGATGATGAAACTCTTCGCTATCTCAAACTTACTGGTCGAAGCGCCGAACAAGTTGAACTAGTCGAGAAGTACGCGAAGCTACAAGGCTTATGGCATAACCCAGAGATTTCTCCGCGATTTTCTGAAAACATCGAACTCGATCTTTCAACAGTTGTTCCATCTATTGCAGGTCCCAAGCGCCCACAAGATCGAATTTCACTATCAGATTCCAAGAGCGCATTTGAAAAAGTTTTACCAACATATTTTGGTGACAAGACAGCGAAGAGCGCAATTGATATCAAGGTAAATGAGAAAAGCACAACCATTAAAAATGGCGATGTAGTTATTGCATCGATTACCTCATGTACAAATACATCGAATCCTTCAGTCATGATTGGCGCTGCTTTGCTCGCCAAGAAAGCAGTTGAGAAGGGCCTTCATTCAAAGCCTTGGGTAAAAACAACTCTCGCTCCAGGGTCAAAAGTAGTTACAGATTATTACGACCGCGCAGGCCTGACTCCTTACATGGAAAAACTTGGATTTAACCTTGTTGGTTATGGATGCGTGACATGTATTGGTAACTCAGGACCGTTGCCAGTAGAAATAAGCAAAGCTGTTAACGAGAATGATTTAGCAGTTAGCGCCGTCCTATCTGGAAACAGAAACTTTGAAGGTCGAATTAGCCCAGATGTGAAGATGAACTATCTCGCATCTCCGCCGCTAGTTGTTGCCTACGCTCTCGCCGGAACAATGGATCATGACTTTGTTAAAGATTCACTTGGTGATGGCTCTGATGGCAAACCAGTTTATTTGGCGGACATTTGGCCGACCCCTCAAGAAATTCAAAGCGTGATCGACTCTTCAATTTCGTCTGAAATGTTTAGCAAAGATTATGCGAGTGTTTTCGATGGTGATCATCGTTGGAAATCACTGGATACACCGACTGGCAAAACTTTTGAATGGGATGCGAAGTCAACATATGTGCGCAAGCCGCCGTATTTTGATGAAATGCCAGCACAACCTACGCCTGTTACAAATATTTCCGGTGCGCGCGTTCTTGCTATTCTTGGTGATTCGGTAACAACAGATCACATCTCTCCTGCAGGAAATATCAAAGCCGATTCACCAGCGGGTAAGTACTTGCAAGAAAACGGTGTTGATCGCAAGGACTTTAATTCATATGGTTCAAGGCGTGGAAATCATGAAGTTATGATTCGTGGAACATTTGCAAACATCCGCTTAAAGAATTTACTTCTAGACGGAGTTGAAGGCGGCTTCACCCGCAACTTCCTAAAAGATGGCGCGCAAGAAACAATTTATGATGCATCGATCAATTATCAGAGCGCCGGTGTTCCACTAGTTATCTTGGCTGGAAAAGAATATGGCTCTGGATCTTCTCGAGATTGGGCGGCAAAAGGAACAGCACTTCTGGGTGTACGCGCTGTAATTGCTGAGAGCTTTGAAAGAATTCACCGCTCGAATCTAATTGGCATGGGAGTGCTACCACTGCAATTCAAAAATGGAGAAAGTGCGGCATCTCTTGGATTAAAAGGCGATGAAGTATTTGAAATTTCAGGTATCACCGAACTGAACTCAGGAAGCACGCCAAAGGAAGTTACCGTCAAGGCGGGCGAGAAAACATTTAGCGCGTTAGTCAGAATTGATACACCCGGAGAGGCTGATTACTACCGCCACGGCGGAATCATGCAGTACGTACTGCGTTCACTTCTCGGATAGTGTGCCAATTCGCAATTCGCGTTCTAGACTAAGAAGATGATTTCAGATATTAAATCGCCCAAAGATTTAGGGCGTCTCAACCACGCGGAGCTTGACGCTCTAGCGGCTGAAATCCGTGGGTTCCTAATTGAAAAGGTGACCAAAACCGGTGGACACCTAGGTCCAAATTTGGGCGTTGTTGAATTAACAATCGCAATTCACAGAATTTTTGAATCTCCAAAAGATGTCATTCTCTTTGACACAGGTCACCAGAGTTATGTGCACAAGATATTAACCGGCAGAAGTGAAGGATTCGATTTACTTCGTCAACGTGGTGGACTTGCGGGTTATCCAAATAGATCTGAAAGTATTCACGATGTCATCGAAAACTCACATGCATCGACAGCTCTTTCGTGGGGAGATGGAATTTCTCGCGGCTTTGCACTTAGCGGACAAAATAATCGATCAGTAGTCGTAGTTGTTGGAGACGGCGCACTTACAGGCGGCATGTCTTGGGAAGCGCTGAACAATATTGCGACAGCAGAAAATCAGAATTTAGTAATAGTAGTAAATGACAATGAGCGTTCATATTCGCCAACTATTGGGGGATTAGCAACCTATCTTTCTACGCTGCGCGCCACTCGAGGTTATGAAAAATTCTTAGATTGGGGCAAGGAAGTTCTCTCTCGCACCCCTGTTGTGGGTGGTCCGATTTACGACACTTTGCACGGTATGAAAAAAGGAATTAAAGACATCGTTGCGCCACAAGGAATGTTTGAAGATTTAGGTTTGAAATACCTAGGACCCTTTGATGGTCATGACATCGAAGTTATGGAAAAGGCACTACAAAAAGCAAAAGAATTTGGTGGACCAATCTTGGTTCATGCAATTACGGAAAAAGGACGTGGCTACGCACCTGCGATTGAAGATGAGGCTGAAAAATTTCATGCGGTCGGAATTGTTGATCCTGAAACTGGATTGCCAGTAAAAAAGAGCGCAGCATCGTGGACCAGTATTTTTGCAAATGAGCTAGTTGAAGTAGGTCGCGAACGCAAAGATATTGTTGCAATTACTGCAGCAATGCTTGGACCTACAGGTTTAGATAAGTTCCAAAAAGAGTTTCCGGATAGAACCATCGATGTTGGAATCGCAGAACAGCATGCAGTTACGAGTGCCGCAGGTCTTGCTTTCGCCGGGATGCATCCCGTAATCGCTGTGTACGCAACATTTCTTAATCGAGCTTTTGATCAAATGCTTTTAGATGTTGCCCTTCATAAGGCTGGAGTTACATTTGTTTTGGACCGCGCTGGTGTTACTGGCGATGATGGACCATCACACAACGGAATTTGGGATCTAGCTCTGACCGGAATTGTTCCAACTTTGCAAGTAGCGGCACCGCGAGATGGAGCACGCGTGAAAGAGGCTCTGCGTGAAGCACTTCAAGTCAAAGATGCGCCAACTCTTCTTCGCTTTCCGAAAGGCGCAGTAGTTGCAGATATTCCAGCATTTGAACGACGAGATGGTGTTGATGTTTTGTATCGCGGCGAAAGCGCAGATGTCTTACTCATCAGCATCGGAGCAATGGCGCACATGGCTGTAGAAGCTGCATCTCAGGCTTATCGAGAAGGTGTTGGAGTAACTGTTATTGATCCACGTTGGGTTAAGCCATTGCCAGAATCATTAATCACCATGGCCCAGCGCTACAAGAGTGTCGTCGTACTTGAAGATGGAATTCGCCATGGCGGAATTGCGAGCACAGTTTCTGAAATGTTTAGAGATGCAGGTTTGCAAGTTCCAATTCACTCAATTGGCGTTCCACTCGAATTTTTCGAGCACTCAAAGCGTGATGAAGTACTGCAGGACCTCGGCATAACCGCGCAAAACATTACGCGATCAATTGTTGAATGGAGTAGCTCTCTTAAGGAAGGGATGCAATTCCAGGTTGATGAAAACGCTTCCCGCACACAGATTCGCTAATTCCTTCGCGATCTAAGTACGGCAATATTCCACCTAGGTGCATTGGCCAACCGGCACCGAGCAACATACATAAATCAATTTCCGCAGGTGTTGCGACAACGCCTTCATCGAGCATCATGCGTGCTTCTTCTGCCAGTGCTGTGAGGGCACGAGAGCGAACTTGTTCCGGTGTAGATGCCTTATTTCCGGCAACAATGAGAGCAACTGCTTCTGGGTTGGCAATTAAGCCACCTTTGTCATCTTTGATATAGAAGGTACGAATACCGGCCTTAACCATTGCAGCCATTGTTGGCGAAATCTTGTAGCGAGGGCCGAGATTCTTATGCAAAGTTTCAGAAACGTGTAACGCAACTCCCGGACCAACTAGTCCAAGTAATTCAAATGGCGACATCGGAAAACCAATAGATCGCATTGCGTTGTCTGCAACATCTGGGGGAGTTCCCTCATCCATCGCATCAGTAATTTCGCCCATGAAACGTGTCAGCAGGCGATTAACAACAAATCCTGGAGCATCTTTTGTGATGACCATTGTTTTCTTAAGTTCTTTTCCAACGTTTACAGCAGTAGCTGTTGTCGCGTCATCTGTCTTGGTTGTTCGAGCAACTTCTAACAGGGGCATGATGGCCACAGGATTGAAGAAGTGGAATCCAACTACTCGTTCAGGATTTTTCAATCCTTCGCTCATCGCCTCAACAGATAATGATGATGTATTCGTTGCGAGTACGCACTCTGCTGAAACTATGTTTTCTAATTTCTTGAATAGCTCTTGCTTTAGGGAGAGTTCTTCAAAAATTGCTTCGATAACAAAGTCGCACCCAGCAAAGACGCTTTGATCGGAAGAGCCAGAAACAAGCGCTGAGAGTCGATCAGCGCTCTCTTGCGACATGCGACGCTTTTCAACAAGTTTTGCTAATTCTGCGCGAACCCACGCAACACCTTTATCCGCACGTGCTTGATCGATATCTGTCATGACAACAGGACACTTTAGATTTCGCACAAACAAGAGCGCGAGTTGGGATGCCATCAATCCCGCGCCAACAACTCCAACCTTGGTAACTTTTCTTCCAAGTGCTGGTTTTGGCGCACCTTCAACTTTCTTGCGCTTCTTTTGAATCAAATTAAATGCATAAAGGGATGCGCGCAAAGGATCTGACATAGTCAGATCGGCTAACGCCTGATCTTCGGCGTCAAAACCACTTGATCGTGTTGCGGTTTTTGCCGCGGCGATTAGTTCGAGTGCGCGCGTTGGAGCTGCAATTTCTGCCCCACCATATTTCTTAAGAGCTGCGGCTCGACCAGTTGCGATTGCACTGTCCCACGCTGGGTCATTCGAGAAATCTTTACGTTCGATTTTTGTCGAACCACTAAGAACGGATGCAGCAAATGCGACGGATTTTTCTAGGAAATCTGCTGGTTCATACACTGCATCAACAACCCCGAGTGAAAGTGCATCTTTCGCTTTCATCATTGTGTTGTTGTTTAGCGCATTGAGCATGATTACTTGTACTGCTTTTTCTGGTCCAATTAACTTCGGAAGAAGTGTTGCGCCGCCCCAACCAGGAACTAATCCGAGGAACACTTCTGGCAAACCTGTAAAGGCAGTTGATGCCAGCGTTCTGTAATTGCAATGAAGGCCAACTTCAAGGCCTCCACCCAGGGCTAACCCATTAATAAAAGCAAATGTAGGAATATCAATTTCGCCGAATCGACGAAATACGTCGTGGCCAAATTTTCCAATTGCTAATGATTGCTCACGCTTATTAAGAAATGACAGTGCTGATAAATCTGCACCCGCTGCAAAAATAAATGGCTTACCTGTGATTGCAATAGCCGCTGGTGCACTTGCTACAGCCGAAGTAATTGCTTCATTGAGGGCAGCAAGTGATTGCGCGCCGAAGGTATTTGGACGATTGTGATCTAATCCGTTATCTAATGTGATCAATGCCAGTGTTCCCTTAAATCCAAATGGAGTGAGATCAACTGGACGCACAATTGCATTAGTTATGACTTCTTCAGGAGCGCCTTCAGGAAGTGTGAGATCTGCAGGAGTAGTCATTACTTTGCACCCTTCGTGAAGTGTGGGTTTTCCCAGATAATTGTTCCGCCCATACCTAAACCAATGCACATTGTTGTGATTCCGTAACGAACTTCTGGATGCTCTTCAAAACCACGAGCTAAATTCAGTGCCAAACGAACACCAGAGGATGCAAGTGGGTGGCCGACTGCAATTGCGCCACCTACTGGATTAACACGAGGGTCATCATCTGCAATTCCAAAGTGTTCAAGGAAGGCAAGAACTTGAACTGCAAATGCTTCATTAATCTCAAACAAACCAATATCAGAAATAGAAAGACCAGCTTTCTTTAAAGCTTTTTCAGTTGCTGGAACTGGCCCATAACCCATCACTTCTGGTTCGACTCCAGCGAATGCGAAAGTCACGAGACGAGCTTTGATAGAAAGTCCTTTTTCCTTAGCAAAATCTTCACTTGCAAGCAGTGACACAGTTGCTCCATCGTTTAGACCAGCAGCATTTCCCGCAGTAACTCGACCAGCAGGACGAAATGGAGTTTTGAGTGCAGCGAGTGCTTCCATAGTTGTTCCGGGACGAGGAGGTTCATCAACTGTTGCAACACCCCAGCCGAGTTCGGCACTTCGTGTTGCAGTTGGAATTAAATCTTTCTGAATCTTTCCTGCGGCGTACGCCTTTGCAGTTTTCTCCTGAGAACCAAGTGCATATCTATCAGCACGCTCTTTTGTAATCGTTGGAAAGCGATCGTGTAGACGCTCTGCTGTATTTCCCATAGCAAGTGCATCTTGTTCAACTATTTTCTCAGCAAGATAGCGAGGATTTGGATCCATACCTTCACCCATTGGGTGATTACCCATGTGCTCGACACCACCAGCAATTCCAACGTCATATGCTCCCATTGCAATAGAGCCTGCAATTGTCGTCATCGCAGTTAATGCACCAGCACACCAGCGATCAATTGAATAACCTGGCACTGAATTTGGCAGTCCTGCTAAAAGTGTTGCACTACGACCAATATTCATTCCTTGGTCACCGCTCTGTGTTGCAGCTGCAATAGCAACGTCATCAATATCAGTTGGAGCTACTTTTGGATTTCGTTCTAACAGACCACGCATCGCACGAACGATTAAGTCATCGGCGCGAGTACCGGCGTATAAACTTCCGGCTTTCCCAAAGGGAGTGCGTACGGCATCTACCAAAACGACTGAGCGTGACATATAAGTCTTCTCTCTATGAGCTCTTGTATTAGGTGCTCATAGGTTACTGGTCAGTAGTCAGAAGTAAAAAATTTGGGCTTCTTACTCAGCAGGTTCAGGCGCTTCAACAACTGGAACTTCTCGTGGCTCGCGCTCTAGCAGGGCAGTGGCCACAAGTGGAGCCACTACATCAACTTGCCACTGGCGGGCACCGAGATTGAGCATTGCTGTCGACACAGCGTCAACATTGATGTTCTGGAGTGAATCAGCAGGAGGCGCCCAACAGATACGACGGATGATTTCAGGTGAGATTAAATTTTCAGCAGGAATTGATAACTCTTGCGCGATTGTTTCCACGGCAAATCGTGCATGCGTGAGTGGTGCATATTTATCAGCAAATCTTTCACGCCATAACTTAAGTGGAGGCAAAGTATCTGCGCCAGATTTCATTGGCGGCCATTGATCTTCAGGAGTATTGAGCGCAGCTTCTGTGGCCGATAACCATGTGGGCATGTTCTCTAACCACCGCGCTCGCATGCCAATTGGTCGCAAAGCTTTTTCCGCGTCCTTTTTAGTCAAAGGTTTATGAATTGCAAATTCAATGATTGCAGCATCATTTAGTAATTTGCCGCTTGAAACATCATTGGCACGTGCTATTTCATCTCGTGCATGCCATAGGTTTTTTATCACAACTAACTGATCTCGTTTTTTAATCTTATGCATTCCTGAGGTTCGTCGCCACGGATCAATCCGTGGGGGCGCAGCGGGTACCAGCAGAATTGAAGCGAATTCCGCTTCAGCCCACTTCCATTTATTAGACGTACTGAGCAGTTCATAAATCTTCTCGCGTAGTTCAATCAAGAGTTCCACATCTAAGGCGGCGTAATTAAGCCAATCCTTAGGCAAAGGACGAGTAGACCAATCAACTGCTGAATGCTCTTTTGCAAGTGTTACACCCATCAACGATTCAAGCAGAGGCCCCAAACCAACTCGAGGCAATCCAGCGATTCGACCACCTAATTCTGTATCAAATAATCGAGATGGATTTAATCCAACTTCTCGCAAGCACGGTAAATCTTGTGTGCTCGCATGCAAAATAACTTCATCGGTATTAAGTAAATCGTTGAGCCTTATGAAAAGCTCGTGGCCTGGACCAAATGCAATTGGATCAATGAGATGAAGTCCACCGTTTGTTCGCTTGATTTGCAATAGATATGCACGGGCACTGTATTTATAACCTGAAGCACGTTCAGCATCAACTGCAAAGGGCCCTGTTCCATTTGTTAACCGAACTAGTGCGGCTTCAAATTTTTCAGGTGTATCAACAACTTCGGGAACTCCATCTGCTGGCGCCAGTAAAGGCACGGCAACAAGATCTTCAGGTGTTGTTTCACTCATAACTATCTACGTTTAGCAGATGTAATTGCCGATACACCCTCAGGAATTGGTGGCAAGCCAGAGACTTCTGCAATCAAGTTACACCAACCCTGAATATGTTTCATTAGTTCGCGAGGATCACTCACGATTGGACTCCATGACGCACGAATCTCCATTTCAGATTCATCGTGACGTGGTGATAACTTTCCAAATGAGGCACTAGAAACTCGAGTGACAGTTCCGCTAGGCGCATTAAATTCACAGCCAGCATTTGTTATGGATTCTAAAAACCAACTCCAACCAACTTCGGGCAACAAAGGATCTTCTTGCATTACTGGATCCACATCTGCGCGAACAAAAGTTACGCAGCGGAATTCACCTTCCCACGTATCTTGGCCTCCGGGTTCGTGCAAAAGTACAAAGCGACCGGATGCTATTTCATCTTCAGCATCGCCGAATAATCCGTTACTAACATCGGCTGAGAATGCGAATGAGTAAGAAGCTAGTTTTTGAGGAGCAGGAACTTCTTCGAGGATAATTTCTGATCGTGGAGTAACTGATCGCAAGTGCTCGATTAATTTATCAAACTCAAATGATTCCACTGGCTAACTCTAAATCTCAACGCTCCTATTGCGTGGGAGGCGGGGCTGTACACTTCGTCGATGGCATCACTACTGGCTCTTTTATCTAGTGCTCTGTGGGGTGCAGCCGATTTCTTTGGTGGCACATTAAGCAAAAAATACGCACCGATAGTCGTACTCGGCATGACACAAGCAATTGGTTTGTTATTTGGAATCACATTGGTGTTATTCAATGGTGATCTTTTTGGCGCAAATCCTCCACAAGCCTTTGGCGATGGTGGTTATTTCTTTGCTGGTGCACTTGCAGGCATTTCTGGATACATAGGTTTAATTTGTTTATACGCAGGGCTATCAACTGGTCGTATGGGTGTTGTTTCTCCGATTAGTTCTTTAAGCGCTGTTATCCCACTAACTTTTGCCCTTGTAACTGGCGAAGTTTTAACAGTGGCTCAAGGAATTGGCGTTGTAATCGCATTAGCAGGAGCCTTTTGTGCAAGTGGACCTGAATTATCACAAGGTTTATCTCCTAAACCGCTCTTCTTAGCACTCGGCGCCGCCGCCGGATTTGGAACTGCAATGACATTTATGTCAATCGGCTCTGAATCAAGCGCCTTAATGACAATGGTCATGATGCGAGCAACCACATTCTTGGTCACAATTACATTAGTAATTCGATTTAGAACAATCGGTAATTTTACAAAAGCAGAGATTCCGGTTTTGATCTTCGTGGGTATTGCAGATTTTTCTGCAAATCTTCTCTTAGGAGTTGCAACTAATTTTGGTTTGGTTTCACTTGTAATGGTTTTGGGATCGATTTATCCGATTGTTACAGCACTCATGGCGTATCTCTTTCTTCATGAACGTTTGCATAAGGTTCAATACGTTGGAATTGTATTAGCTGTTGCTGGTGTTGCTCTTATTTCTGCTTCCTAAACTCTGCAGAATAAAAAGTAGTGTCGGCTACAACGCTTTTAGTCACACTGTTGGCTAAAGATAAATACTTCATATAATCAAAGATATCCGCGCCGCC
>JAIYBJ010000036.1 GCA_027488575.1 Streptomycetaceae bacterium
AACCAAGTGCGCGGCCGCCATCTTTAACAACTTTACGGAAGAAGAAATCAAGACCTTGAATTGCAGTTGTACCTTCATACAAAGTGTCGATCTTTGCATCGCGTACATACTGTTCTAGTGGCCAATCTTGTGTGAAACCAGCGCCACCAAATGTTTGTAGCGACTCTGTACCAAGAAGTGTCCAAGACTTTTCAGAGCCGTATCCCTTAACGACTGGAAGCAGAAGATCGTTGAGTGCTTCCATATCTTTTAGGCGATCAGCGTTGCCTGCTTCGCGTGCAAGTTCGATTTCATCTTGAATAGATGCGGTGTAGAGAACGAGTGCACGCATGCCTTCGGAGTAAGACTTTTGTACCATCAAAGAACGACGCACATCTGGGTGCTTAATAATTGTTACGCGTGGGCTTGCCTTGTCATTCATTACCTTCATGTCGCCGCCCTGTACACGTTCTTTGGCGTAAGCAAGTGCTTGTTGGTAACCAGCAGAAAGTGTTGCAATTGCCTTGGTACCAACCATCATGCGAGCAAATTCGATGACCTTAAACATCTGTGCAATACCTTCGTGCACATCGCCAAGTAGATAACCAACAGCTGGTTCTTTTTCGCCGAGGTTTACTTCGCAGGTTGCTGAAACATTTAATCCCATTTTGTGTTCTACGCCAGTTACGTACACACCGTTGCGCTTGCCGAGTTCACCAGTCTTGTGATCAAACATAAACTTAGGAATTAAGAAAAGCGATAGACCCTTTGTTCCTGGTCCGCCACCTTCACGACGAGCGAGTGTGAAGTGCATAATGTTTTCGTAAAGATCAGCATCACCTGATGTGATGTAACGCTTTGTGCCAGTGATGTGCCATGTACCATCAGGTTGTTGAACAGCCTTTGTGCGACCAGCACCAACATCTGAACCAGCATCTGGTTCTGTTAACTGCATTGTTGCGCCCCAGTGACGATCAACCATTAACTTTGCAAAGTGCTTTTGTTCTTCTGTACCAAGTACAAATGCAACCTGTGCGAATGCATAACCGGATGCATAAATATGAATTGCTGGGTTAGAACCCAAAACCATTTCCGCAATTGCCCAACGAACTGAGGCAGGAAGTTTTGTTCCACCTAGTGGCACTGGTGCATCAATGCGCCACCACTCGCCATCAACATATGCTTTGTAAGACTTCTTAAAACTTTCAGGAAGTTTTACATCACCCGTTGCTTTATTGAAATCTGTTCCAATGCGATCGCCATCAACGAAAGATGCTGCAAGATCATTTTCAGTTAAGCGCTTCATCTCTTCTAACATGCCCATGGATGTTTCTCGATCGAGCTCAGAGAAGATAGAAGTTCCCAAAATCTTCTCGGTGCCCAAGAGATCAAAGAGGCAGAATTCAATATCGCGCAGATTGGCTTTGTAATGGCTCATGGGGAAATTGTGCTACTCACCAGTAACTTCTGCAACTCTTTGCCCCCCACTTGGTAGAGTCCGCAGGTGCTTTTAAGTGATCGCGATATCCGCGCAGAAATAGCTGCTAACCGAGTCGGCGTCGAGCCATTCGATGAAGCGATGATCCAGCCATCCTCAGTTGATGTGCGCCTGGACAAGTTTTTCCGCGTCTTTGAAAACCACAAGTACTCAGTAATCGACCCTTCGACTGAACAAGCAGAGCTCACTCGCGAAGTTATCTCCGAAGGCGATGAACCATTTATTTTGCACCCAGGCGAATTCGTTCTCGCAAGCACATACGAAGTAATTACGTTGCCAGATGACATCGCAGGTCGCCTCGAAGGAAAATCTTCATTGGGTCGACTTGGTTTACTTACTCACTCAACCGCAGGATTTATTGACCCAGGATTTTCTGGTCACATCACTCTCGAACTTTCAAACGTCGCAAACTTGCCCGTTAAGCTATTTCCAGGAATGAAAATTGGTCAGCTCTGCTTGATCAAACTCTCTTCTCCTGCCGAACACCCATACGGATCTGAAAAGTACGGATCTCGATACCAAGGTCAGCGCGGGCCAACGGCTAGCCGTTCCTTTAAAAACTTTCACCGTTCACAGATTAAATAGGGAATAACCGGGACCTCTAGGAGGTTTTATCACCATGGAAATCATCATCGTCTTAGGTGTCATCGCACTCGTCATTGCCTTTTTGGTTATTCAGTACAACAAGCTGATTCGTCTAAACGTCGCGGTCGACGAATCCTTTGCGCAGATCGAAGTCCAACTCAAGCGTCGTGCAGATTTGATTCCAAACTTGGTTGAAACCGTTAAAGGTTACGCCGAACATGAAAAGAGCACCTTTGACGCAGTTGTATCTGCACGCGCTAAAGCAACGTCGGCTACGTCTCTTACTGATGTTGCAGCAGCAGATGGAATGCTCACACAAGCACTTCGAGGATTACTCGCTGTCGCTGAGGCATACCCAGACCTAAAGGCATCAGCAAACTTCTTATCTTTGCAAGATGAACTTGCTACAACTGAGAACAAAGTTTCATTTGCTCGCCAGTTCTATAACGACAATGTTCGTGCACTCAATACTGCTGTAAAAACGGTGCCAACTAACTTCTTTGCCGGCTTTGCAAAGGTGAACGAACGTGAATTCTACGAAGTAGAAGATCCACAATCACGACAAGTACCTAACGTTAAGTTCTAAGGTCAATGGCTGAAGTCGGCAATTTCCGCGGCCTGCAAGCTGCAAACAAGAGAAAAACCTTTGCACTCCTTGCTGTCTTTGGTCTGCTCATGTGGGTTGTTGTTTATGCAGCACTTACATACTTTGGTGGCTCAACTGCGTACCTAGTACCAATCGCAGTTGGTTTCTCACTGGTTTCGGTGTGGGGTTCGTATTATGGATCTGATCGCCTAGTTCTGACGATGACTGGCGCAAAGTTAATTACTGAAGAAGACAATCCAAAGCTTTTTAACCTTGTACACGAAGTTGTGATTGCAAGCGGATTGCCAATGCCAAAGGTTGCAATCGTTGTAGACCCAGCGCCTAATGCTTTTGCTACTGGTCGAAACCCAGAGCATGCGTTAATTGCATTTACAACGGGAATTTTAGATGTCATGGATCGCGATCAACTGCAGGGTGTAATCGCCCACGAGATGTCGCACGTAGCCAACCGTGACACATTGGTTTCAGCTGTTGCCGCATCAACTGCTGGTGCAATCGCGATTTTGTCTGATTTCCTGATGCGCATGATGTTCTTCGGTGGACGCCGTGATCGTGATAGCAATTCAAACCCAATTGCATTAGTTGTGTCTCTGATTGTTTTGATGCTGGCACCAATTGCTGCGGTCTTACTTAAATCAGCAATCTCACGTAAGCGCGAATCTTTAGCTGACGCCACTGCTGTTTCATTTACGCGAAACCCAGCAGGATTGCGTTCAGCGCTAGAAGTCCTTGCCCGCGACTCAACTGTTGTGCAGCAACGATCAACTGCGGTGGCTCATATTTGGATTGAATCACCACTGGATGCAAAGTCAGTTTCTAAGTTATTTGCATCCCACCCACCGATTGAAGAGCGCATTGCAACTCTTCGTGCGATGGAGAGTTTGTCTTAGTTAGGTTTTACTGCGCGCAACAAAGCTTGCGCAACATCTAATACCTGTACTTGTGACTCACGCGCTGCAACACCATCTGTAACCATTACGCGACAGAATGGACATGCAACTGCAACCTCTTCTACACCAGTTGCAAGTGCCTCATCAACGCGGTTTAAGTTAATTTGTGTTCCAAGTTTTTCTTCCATCCACATGCGACCGCCACCGGCGCCACAGCAGAATGAACGTTCTTGGTTACGTGGCATTTCTGTCACTGTGACACCAGTTGCACCGAGCAATTCGCGTGGCGCTTCAAAGATTTGGTTGTGACGGCCTAAGTAACATGGATCGTGATAGGTCAGTGATTTTTCTGATTTATTAATTGCAATCAAGCGACCTTCACGCACAAGTTGGTTAAGCAATTGTGTGTGGTGAACAACTTGTAGCTCGTAACCACTTTGTGCATAGTCGCGACCAATTGTTGTAAAGCAGTGAGGGCAGGTAACAACAACTTTCTTTGTGCCCTTATCTTTTCTTGTTTCAAATACTTGTGTGAATGTATCGATGTTCTCTTTTGAAAGAATTTGATACAAGAATTCATTTCCGGCGCGACGTGCAGGATCTCCTGTACAGGTTTCGCGCTTTCCAAGAACTGCAAACTCAACGCCTGCGATGTGCAACAACTCTGCGACCGCTTTTGTTGTCTTCTTTGCGCGCTCTTCGTACGCTCCGGCGCAACCAACCCAGAACAGATATTCGACATCTTCAGGCAACGTGCCTTCTACAACGCGAATTGGGAAATCCATTTCTGCAATCCAGCCTTCGCGATCACTCTTATTTGATCCCCAAGGGTTTCCGGCTGTTTCAAGATTGCGGAATGTTCCATTGAGTTGTGAAGGAAATTCAGATTCAACAAGTACCTGGAAACGGCGCATGTTTACGATGTGATCGATGTGTTCGATATCGACTGGACACTCGTTTACGCACGCACCGCACGTTGTACAAGACCACAAAACATCTTGAGAAATAGGTGCGCCTTCGCCCACCATGTTTTCAGTTTCAACTGTCTTTGCGAAAGCGTGATCGCGCATAGCCATAATTAAAAGCTTTGGTGACAATGGTTTGTCAGTGTGCCATGCAGGACATTGTGATTGGCAGCGACCGCATTCGGTACAGCTGGTCATATCCAACAAGCCCTTCCACGTAATGTCACCACGTGTACCAAGACCGAATACGTCATCATCTGCTGGATCTTCGAAATCAACCGGCTTGCCATGTGAAAGCAATTCAGGCAAGTTACCGAGTGAGTGTCCACCATCTGCGTTGCGCTTGAAATAAATATTAAAGAAGGCCAAGAAGCGGTGCCATGCAATACCCATTGTTAGATTTGATGCAATCACAATGAACCATGTCATCGATACAACAATTTTAATTGTTGCAACAATCTGAACCCACATATGCAGCTGATCTAGTGTCATCGACTTAAACATCTCGGCAATTGGCCATGTCAATGCAAAGTGCCAGTTCCAGGATGTGTACTCAGATAACGCACCTTCCAATCCGCGCAGAGCAGTTACACAGAAAACA
This sequence comes from Streptomycetaceae bacterium, assembly GCA_027488575.1. GTDB lineage: Bacteria > Actinomycetota > Actinomycetes > Nanopelagicales > Nanopelagicaceae > Planktophila. The sequence goes on from JAIYBJ010000036.1 coordinate 5,126, forward strand.
ATTGCAAGAATTGTTGCTTCGACGTAATACGCCTTCCAATTTCCAGAACCATAAAAACGTGAAGAGCGACCACTCTTTTTAATTCGAGTTACTTGGCGAATACCAATGAGTGTGACGATTCCGATTCCGGTAGCCCAACCAATAAATTCGGTAAACAATTCATATGGTGCAAAGTGACCAATGATTGGCAATGCAAAATCTGGATTTAAAATTTGACCATAAGCTGTTACAAGAGTTCCAAATAATGCGCCGAAACCGATCATGACGAACCAGTGCGCAATTCCTGTTGCAGTGAAATTAAGCATCTTTGTATGACCAAGGACTTCAGTCAGCATGTTCTTAAGACGTGCACCGCGATCACCCGAACGAGTTGGATCTGGTTGGCCCTTCTTGTAGACCGACAGTAATTGGCGGACCCGAATAGTTAGAAGGACGAGGGCGATAACGGTGATTCCGTACGCCACGGCTGCGAGTGCGAGAGTCATGGGCAAATCTTAGGTCGGCCAAGACGAATCCGAGTGGCGGGAATAAGTGGGGTGGCTTCCCTGTTATCCAGGGTGAGAAACCTGAGTCGCATCGACTCAACCTTTTAGGTATAGTTCGACTCAGGTTTAAGGCAAGAACCCCAGTTTGGGACAAGAAAAGGAGCAAGACATACATGGCTAGAGCAGTTGGTATCGACCTCGGAACGACAAATAGCTGCGTTTCCGTACTTGAAGGTGGCGAACCCACCGTCATCGCTAATGCTGAAGGCGCCCGTACAACCCCATCGATCGTCGCATTCGCAAAGAACGGCGAAGTCCTCGTCGGTGAGGTCGCCAAGCGCCAGTCAGTAACAAATGTGGAGCGAACAATTCGTTCGGTAAAGCGCCACATGGGTACTTCATGGACCATGGATATTGATGGCAAGAAGTACACACCACAAGAAATTTCTGCACGCGTGCTTCAGAAGTTAAAGCGTGATGCCGAGGCATACCTTGGCGAAACCGTTACAGATGCTGTTATTACAGTGCCTGCATACTTCAATGACGCACAACGTCAAGCAACAAAAGAAGCTGGCGAAATTGCTGGTCTTAATGTTCTTCGTATCATTAACGAACCAACAGCAGCAGCGCTCGCATACGGTTTAGACAAAGCTGACAAAGAACAAACCATTCTTGTCTTCGACCTTGGTGGTGGAACATTTGACGTTTCACTTCTAGAAATCGGCGATGGTGTTGTTGAAGTTAAAGCAACCAACGGCGATAACAACCTTGGTGGAGATGACTGGGATCAAGCACTCGTTGATCACTTAGTTACAACATTCGGTTCAAAGAACGGAATTGATTTAACTAAAGACAAGATGGCGATGCAACGTGTTCGTGAAGCAGCTGAAAAGGCAAAGATCGAACTGTCATCATCACAATCTGCTTCAGTTAACTTGCCATACATCACAGTAGATGCTGAAAAGAATCCACTGTTCATGGATGAAACAATTACTCGCGCACAGTTCCAGCAACTAACAGCTGCATTGCTAGAGCGTTGCAAGAAGCCTTTCCAAGCAGTTCTAAAGGATGCTGGAATTCCAATTGCAAACATTCA
>JAIYBJ010000030.1 GCA_027488575.1 Streptomycetaceae bacterium
CACACAGAGCGTTTGAAATCCCGCAAAGCGTATGAAGATTTATGGAAATCCTGGGAAGCAGAGATGAACTTCAAGATTCTTGCCTGCACAAGTTCTGATCAAGACATCCGCATGGTTGGCACTAACGTTGCGATATTTACCCACAATGTTTCAACGGACGTTTCAACAAATGATGGCGTGGACACTGTTACCGAACGAGAAACAATTGTCTTTGAATTAATAGGTGGCACATGGATTGCAATTCATGAACATCTATCCCCTGCGGCCTAATGACAACTCTGTATCCAAGTGCGCAGCACTATCTTTCTCGTGATCATCACGCACATAGTTTTGGATCCGAGATCACTCCAGCACTTCGCGTAGCTGCTGGAGAGCGCATTCACGTACAAACGTGGGATTGCTATAAGGGGCAAATTTTAGTTGATGCTGATCTCGCTAAAGTAATTGAGAGTTCGCAAATGAATCCTGCAACTGGTCCAATTTATGTTGAAGGCGCCGAACCTGGTGACATGTTGGTTGTCACCATCATAGATATTCAAACACAGGCGCGTGGTGCTGCGCGTATGTATCCAGGCAAGGGCCAATTACATGACAAAGTAAAAGCCCCTTACGGAATCTTCTTTGATGTTGCAGATGGCGTAATTACTATGAATGAGAATGTTTCATTTCCAGTTAAACCAATGCTTGGTGTTATCGGTGTAGCACCAGAGACTGGCTCAATCTTGACCATGCCAGCAGGTAAGCATGGTGGCAATCTCGATAACAACATGAACACAATTGGTTCCACAATTTATTTACCAGTTAAACACCCAGGGGCACTGCTTGGTCTCGGTGACATGCACGCTTCTATGGGTGATGGAGAAGTAAGTGGCACAGGAATTGAAATTGGTGGAGATGTATTAATTGAAGTAAATGTTATTAAAGGAATTACAACTGATTATCCGGTGACTGAAACAGCAGATTCATGGATCACCCATGGCGTGGCTGAAGAAGATATTCAGCTAGCAATGAAGATTGCCTGCGAAGAAGCAGCTGGTTTGCTAGTTAATCATTGGGGATTTACATACGAAGACGCATTCATCTTCTTATCTGTGGCTTGCGATCTCGGTATCGCCCAAAACGTTCATCCGAGTCCAGGAACTGTTATTGCAAAGGTTCGTGTACCAAAAATCAGCGCCTGTCCTAAACCCTTTAAAATCTAACTCGGCAAGAACTGCTTAGCTCTGCCATCTCTGGCAAAAGCCATAAGCGTTAATCCAAACTCGTGGGCAAGATCAATTGCAAGAGATGTTGGTGCGCTGACACCAACTAGTGCTGAGACTCCGGCTGCAACGGATTTTTGAATAATTTCATAACCCACTCGGCCTGAAACAACAACAGTCCAATTAGATAGTGGTAACTCCCCTGCCATTAATGCGGCGCCAATGATTTTATCCACTGCGTTGTGACGGCCCACATCTTCTCGAACATAAACAGCTTTGCCTTGGGGGTTAACAAGGGCTGCTGCATGCAGGCCACCTGTCTTTGAAAAAATTGCCTGTCGGCCATCAAGCAATGAAGTCATGCCAGCTAGTTCAGATAATGAATGCGTTGTTGGTACAACTTTTTTTATTCCACGTGCATGTAAATCAGAGATGTTTGTAGAACCACAGACACCACAAGCAGAAGTCATTGTGAATCTGCGTTCCATGGAACGCGGTGGTTTTGGAGCATCAGCAGTGATCTCTGCGATAACAACGTTTGCGCGTTGGCGTGGTGATAACGAACGATCTGCGCAGACTTTTACTTGCACAAGTTCCTTTGGATTACTTAAGAAACCTTCGCCCCATAAAAATCCTGCAGCGAGTTCGAGATCAGATCCTGGCGTGCGCATTGTGATGCCGAGCTGTTCTTCGTGATCGCCTTGCTTGAGTCTGATTTCAAGTGGTTCTTCGACAACGACAGAGTCAGATGTGAACTCTTGCGAATCTGATTTTTGAACCTTTACTTTTGCAATTGATGAAGGTGCGTTATCTATCGCTTCATCTTTTAGCATGGCGGTAGAACTCGATGTTCTCTGGTGGCAATGGTGTATTGCCGAGAATCAAATCTGCAGCTTTTTCGGCGACCATCATGACCGGTGCATAGATGTTTCCGTTGGTGACGTATGGGAAAACAGATGCATCAGCAATGCGAAGACCATTTACTCCGTGCACCTTCATTGTCTCTGGGTCAACGACAGACATTTCATCGGTGCCCATCTTTGCTGTGCATGATGGATGCAGGGCTGTTTCTGCATCTTTGCGTACCCATTCCAAAACTTCTTCATCTGTTGAAACAGATGCACCTGGTGATGTTTCGCCTTGATTAAATGGCTCCATTGCAGGTTGGGTCAAAATGTTTCGAGCAACGCGAACTGCTTCAACCCATTCACGGCGATCTTGATCTGTTGAAAGATAATTAAATTGCATTGCTGGTTTTTCAAATGGATTGGTGCTCTTAATCTTTAACCATCCGCGAGCATCTGAATACATTGGACCAACGTGAACTTGGTATCCGTGACCACTGGTTGGACCAGTGCCGTCATAGCGAATGGCAAGAGGCAAGAAGTGGAACATCAAGTTTGGATAGGCAACATCTTCGTTGCTGCGAGTAAAGCCGCCAGCTTCGAATTGATTGGTTGCTCCTGGCCCTTTTCTAAAGAATAACCATGCTGCGCCAATAAATGGGCGGCGCCAGAACTGTGTGATTGGTTGTTGAGTAACAGGTTGCTTGCACTTGTACTGAACATAAACTTCTAGGTGATCCTGCAAATTAGCGCCAACGCCAGGCAAGTGCTTAACAACTTTAATGCCGAGCTTTGAAAGATCTTCTTGGTTTCCAACTCCTGAAAGCTGCAAAATCTGAGGTGTATTAATCGCACCACCACACAAAATGACTTCCTTAGAAGTAAATGTGTGCTTCTTGCCCTTAATCATTACTTCAACGCCAGTAGCAGTTGTGCCTTCAAATAAAACTTTGGTGACGTGCGCGCGTGTCTTAAGGGAGAGATTCTTACGCTTTAGAACTGGATATAAATATGCACGAGCAGCGCTTAGGCGACGACCACGATAAACATTTCGATCAAATGCTGCGAAGCCTTCTTGGCGATATCCGTTGACATCATCTGTGCGTGGATATCCCGCTTGCTCTGTTGCTTTAAAGAATGCTTCAAAGAGTGGGCCCTTAACAGGTCCGCGTTCTAACTTAAGTGGTCCGCTATCACCACGGAATGGATTCTTTGGATCCGCTAAACAATTCTCGAGTTTCTTAAAGTATGGCAAGCAGTGTGCGTAATCCCAATTCTGCATACCCTTATCTTTTGACCAACGCTCGTAATCAAGTGCATTTCCGCGTTGCCAAATCTGTCCGTTAATGGAAGAGGATCCGCCTAAAACTTTTCCACGAGCGTGATAAATCTTGCGGCCATTCATAAATGGTTCTGGCTCGGATTCATACATCCAGTCATAAAACTTGCTGCCAATAGGAAATGCCAGCGCTGCAGGCATGTGAATAAACACATCCCACTTGTAATCGCGGCGACCTGCTTCGAGAACTAAGACTTTGTGTGCAGGGTTTGCACTCAGGCGATTAGCGAGCGCGCAACCAGCTGAACCTCCACCAACGATGATGTAGTCATACTGCGCGCTCATGATGCTCCTTTTTTTGTTGCCCACTAGATGGAAGTAACGCCCCCACCTGGTAGAAATCTACCAAGTAGAGGCGTTACCCGCTTACTTACTTCGGATTTTTACTTACTTACCAACCCATGAAGCAACTGTTGCAGCGTTCGCATCGATCCACTTCTTGGCTGCTTCTTCAGCAGTCATTCCGTTCTCAAGATCGGCTGCTACACCGTTTTGATCAGCATTTGTCCACTTGAAGTTCTTAACAAGTGAAGTAAATGGATCATTAGCATCGTTGAGCTTCTTTGACATCAACTTAATGAGTGGTGTTGATGGGTAGTCGGTTAGACCACTTGCTGCTGCTGGATCGCTCCAGTCATTAGCAGGGAACTTAACGCGAGCTGCTTCAAGTGTTGGAAGCTTGGAGTGAAGTGTCCAAGGCTGCCATGCATAACCGATGAATGGAGTCTTGTTCTTTTCTGCCTTGATGAAGCCATCTACTAGAGCAGCTTCTGAACCAGAGAAGATAACTTTGAAGTTCAACTTGTTAGCAGAAACCATCTTTTCACCGATAGTTGTGTAACCAGTTGGGCCTTCAAACCATGCACCCTTGCCACCTGAATCTGCAGTCTTAAATAGAGCTGCATACTTGTTCAAGTTCTTTGAATCGGTGATGTCTGGATACTTTTCAACCATCCATGGAGCAACATACATACCGATAATTCCGATGTTTCCGTTTTCGCCAGCTTCAACAACAGCTCCGCGATCACTCCAATCCTTCCAACGTCCACCGCCCCAATCTTCGATGATTAAGTCGATTGTTCCGGCTTCCATTGCATCATAAGTAACAGGACCCTCTTCGAGAGTTGTCTGTGTAATTGTGCAACCTAATTCTTGTCTAGCAACATCTGCAATTACTTGTGCTGAAGCTGTGTAACCGCCCCATGCGTGCATTGCAATTGCGTAAGAACCGCAGTCTCCTGAGGCTTCGCTTGCTGAATCGTTAACGCTGCTTCCACAACCTGAAAGTACAAGTGCTGTTGCAATTGCAGCTGTAACGATTGCCGAACGGCGACCGAATAGTGACTTCATTAACCCTCCTAATGAGTTATGTATTGCTCAGAGCCTAGGGCTGAGATGGTGGCAGCACTAGTGCTTTTCAGGGCTATTTTGTAGAAGTTATACAGATGTTATGAGGAACGACGGGCGCCGGCCTGCATAATCCGGTCAAAAATCACGCCTAGGAGCAGGATGGCAACACCGGCGATCAGGCCCTTGCCCTGAAGCTCTGGCTTGGAGTTGCCGGCGATTACCAAATAACCCAGACCACCCGCGCCAACAAAGCCACCAATTACAACCACTGCCAATACATAAATCAGACCTTGATTAGTTGCAAGCAAAATTGTTTTCTTAGCAGCAGGTAGCTGAACTTTAGTAATGATTTGGCGGGTAGTAGAACCGGCGGCAGTTGCTGCTTCAATCAGAGTTTGTGGAACTGCGCGAATTCCTTCACTAACAATCTTTACGACAACAGGAATTGAATACACGATGCCGGTGGCGATAGCTGTGAAACGTGTTGGACCAAATAAACCTAACATCGGAACGAGATAAACAAATGCTGGAAGCGTTTGTCCTGCGTCAAGGAATGGACGCAATACTTTCTCAACTCGATCGCTTCGACCGGTCCAAATGCCAAGGGCCAGACCAACAATCATGGTCAGTAAACATCCAACGATTGTCTGAGTAAGAGTCAACATTGCTTCATACCAAAGGCCAGATAACACAATCGCCATGGAAAGAACAAATGACATGATTGCAGTTCTTGTTCCGCCAATAATGAGGGCAAGAGCCACAATCATTCCAACAGTTACATACCAAGGGGATGCAGCAAGTTGTGTCTCTAAAGGATTGAGGAAACCATAAGAAATTAAGTCCTTGAATCCAACTGTAAATATTGTGAGGTTTTCTAGAATCCAAGCCGTAATGTCATTTGTAACTTTTGCCACTTGCGGTGCAATGGTTACTTCTTTTGGCCATACCGCTGCCCACAACATTGTGCGAGAGACAAAGACAGATACAACCGCAAGAATTCCTGCAACTATCAAGGTTAAGCGCTTTGTTTTAATCTGCTTCTGAGTCGGTGGAATAAATGAAACTTGGCGCTTAGCTGCTGCGCTAGTGCTTCGATCGAGCAAAATCGCTAAGAAAACCACGGCAAAGCCAGCGACAAAGCCCTGTCCAACGTTTCGAATAATCAAAGCATCGATAACGGGTTTTCCAAGTCCAGGTGCACCAATAAGGGCGGCGATAACAACGAATGAAACCGCAGCCATCACTGTTTGATTAATGCCAAGCACAATCATTTGCTTAGCCATTGGGATTTGAACTTTGGAGAGCTTTTGCATGTTCGTTGAGCCCATTGACTCAGCGGCTTCAACTGGAGCTTGGTTCAAACTTCTAATCGCGTGGCTTGTAATGCGAATTGCGATCGGAATGGAATAGATCATCGTTGCAATCGTTGCCGAAGCTGCGCCAATCATGAAGACGAGTGCGATTGGTGCCATGTAAACAAGGGTCGGCAAAATCTGGGCTAAGTCTAAAAATGGTGTAAATATCTTTAGGACTCGATCTGATAAACCTGCCCAGATGCCAAGTGGAATTCCAATTGCTAAAGAAAGAAGTACTGCGGCCAACGTCATAGCAATCGAATCCATGGTGAACTGCCACATACCCAGTGCGCCACATGCAAGTAAAAGTGAAACTGATAAGAGCGCAGTTCGCCATTGGCTAGTTGCATAAACTACAAAGGCAACGATGGCAACTACACCTAACCAACCAATGACTGGAATAACAGAGTTTTGTCCTGGGACTGCGATGAGATTTCTGATCATCTGGACAAAGCCATCAATTGCGCCACGAATTGGATTAAAGAAATAAATGAAGGCAGGGCTCTCTGTTCGATTACCGCGAAGATCTAAAGCTTTTTCACCAACAAAACTTGTAAATGGGGTGTTCTCATACGTTGCAATTTGCAATGTGTGGGTGCCATTTAATAAACGACCCAACAAAATCCAAACCGTAACTGATGCGAGAAGGAGATAGGACTTACGAACCTTCATTAAACGCCACCAGAAATTAGGCGCAAAACATCCTCACTAGAGACAATCCCAAGGGCAGTGCCGTTGTCATTGACCCGTACTGGTTTATGAGATTGCAAAATTACTTGCGCAGCATCGCGAATGATTGTGTTTGATGGAAGTTCTGGTCCATCAGTGGCATCGCCTGGCTCTGCTTTTCTGGCTATGTGCTTCAAAGTCAGAACATGAGACTTAGCAATATCGCGCACGAAGTTTGCAACGTATTCATCCGCAGGATTAGCAACTAGTTCTTGTGGGGTTCCGATTTGGACAATCGCACCATCTCGCATGATTGCAATGCGATCTCCAACTTTTACTGCCTCTGATAAATCGTGAGTAATAAAGACCATTGTCTTACCGAGTTCGTAATGCAGACGAATGATTTCTTGTTGCATGTCGCGGCGAATCAATGGATCAAGAGCGCTAAATGGTTCATCTAGGAATAAAACTTGTGGGTCCACGGCAAGGGCGCGAGCTAAACCAACGCGCTGTTGCATACCGCCTGAGAGTTGTTCTGGATACGCGTGTGCATAACCTTGCAAGCCGACGAGTTCGATAACTTCGTTTGCTCGTGCGTGGCGATCATCTTTCTTAACGCCGTTGATTTCTAATGAATAAGCAATATTGTCGATTACTTTGCGATGTGGCAACAAACCGAAGTGCTGAAAGACCATTGAAAAACGAGTCTTACGTAATTCGCGTAGACGCTTCTCATCAACTTTAAGAATATCTTCGCCTTCAAATTGAAGTTGACCTTGTGTTGGTTCGATCAAACGAGTCATGCAACGAACAAGTGTTGATTTTCCTGAACCAGAAAGACCCATTACAACGAATACTTCACCGGGTGCTACATCAAATGAAACATCGCGAACCGCAATTGTGTTGCCGGTTTTTGCACGTAACTCTGTGCGAGATAAATTCGCATCAGCAGAACCAATAACTTTTTCTGGATTATTTCCAAAAACTTTCCATACGTTTTGTACAGAAATCATTGGTGATGCTGAGCTCATTTTCTCTCCTCAATAATTCTGCTTGCTTACTTCGGATCGGCGAACCACCCGGAACGCGCAGGCTCATTGTTGGTCCAAATGTGTTTAATTTCAAGGTACTCATCTAATCCAGCCTCGCCTAATTCGCGGCCAACGCCTGAGGCTTTGAATCCACCCCACTCTGCCTGCGGACGATATGGACCAAAATCATTTACCCAGATAGTTCCGTGGCGTAAGGCGCCGGCAACACGATTGGCTATCTTTTTATCCGCGCACCACACGGCGCCAGATAATCCATAAATCGTGTCATTTCCGAGTGCAATAGCTTCTTCAACGCTGTCAAAAGTTTCGATTGTCATGATTGGACCAAATGATTCGTCCTGTACGCACTTCATTTTTGATTGGCAATTATCAATAACTGTTGGCGGGAAGTACCAACCTTTATTTAAATCTTCACGGACAATGCGAGAGCCGCCAACCAAAATATTTGCGCCATCTTTGATTGCATCCTGCATATATGTTTCGACCTTTGCCAAGTGATCTTTACTGATCAAGGGTCCAGTTTCTGTGCGTGGATCATCTGGTCCACCAACATAAATTGCTTTTGCGCGGCGCACAATTTCTGCAACAACTCTGTCATGAATAGATTTTTCAACGAGCACGCGAGTGCCTGCAGAGCAGACCTGTCCAGAGTGCAAAAACGCACCAGTGACAGCGTTATCAATGGCTGCATCGACATCACTGTTTTCAAAAATAATGTGTGGGTTCTTGCCACCTAATTCGAGTGCGACTTTCTTAACTGTTTGGGCAGCAGTTGCCATGATGCGACGACCAGTAATTAATCCCCCGGTAAATGAAACAAGGTCAACGCGTGGATCCTCCGTCAGTGGCGCACCCGCTGTTGCTCCTGCACCACAAATCAGGTTTGCAACACCCTTTGGTAATCCAGCTTCTTCCAGCAATTTCATAAAGTGAATTGCAGTAGATGGTGATAGCTCACTTGGTTTAATGATGAAGGAGCATCCAGCAACTAACGCTGGCGCGACTTTCCATGAAATTTGTAGCAATGGGTAGTTCCACGGACCAATAAGTGCACACACTCCAACAGGTTCGTGAGTAATAACGCTGGTGATGTTATCGGCGCCAACATCAACTTTTCTATCCTTAAGCTTTAAGCCAAGGGCCGCAAAGTGTCGAAATGTGGCTTCGATATCTGCCATGTCATAACGCGTTTCAATCATGCGCTTACCGGTATCACCAGTTTCAAAAGCTGCAAGAATTTCTGCATCACGCTTAATTAAGTCAGCAACTTTTTCAACGAGAGTGCAACGTTCTTTCATCGACCATGATGCATACACGCCAGAGTCAAAAGATTCGCGTGCAGCTTTTATGGCGTCCCGAGTATCTGCAGCAGTTGCTTCTGAGACTTCTGCGACTACAGAGTTATCGTGCGGACTTCTGATTTCGCGTACTGCTCCATCAGATGATGCAACCCATGCACCATTTATATAGAGCGTACTTGCGGACATGAATTATGCGTCGAGTTCAGATTTACGCTTTGCAACGAAGTCAGTAAGTTCAGCCAAAACTTGAGCATCCATCTCTGGCTTTTCATACTCTTCAAGCTTTTTCTTCCAGATCTCTTCTGCGCGAGCACGTGTGTCTTTTGCACCAAGGCGCATCCAACGCTCGTAGTTATCGCTATTAGTTAAGAATGGACGATAGAAGCAATCACGGAAGCGCTCCATTGTGTGCGCAGCGCCAAGGAAGTGGCCACCATGTCCAACTTCAACGTGTGCATCAAATGCCAATGACTCTTCGTTGAATTCAAGTGGTGTGAATTCAGCCATCAAAGATTGCAAGATTTCGATATCAACAACGAATTTGTCGTAAGAAGAAACCAATCCGCCTTCTAGCCAACCAGCTGTGTGCATTACCCAGTTTGTTCCAGATAAGAATGTTGGCATCATCGTCATCATTGTTTGGTAAGCAGATTGCGCATCAACTGTTTGTGATGAGTTCAAGCCGCCACCGCCACGGAAAGGAAGATTAAGTGAGCGTGCAATTTGGCCTGTGCAGAGAAGGCCGATACCTGATTCTGGTGTACCAAATTGTGGTGAACCTGATTGCATATCAATATTTGATAAGAATGAACCAAATACAACTGGTGCACCTGGACGAATAAGTTGAACTAACGCAATTGCAACAAGTGCTTCTGCCATTTGCTGTGCAAGAGTGGCAGGAATTGTTACAGGGCTCATTGCACCCATCAGCAAGAATGGAGTTGTAACAACTGGTTGTCCGGCCAATGCGTATTCGCGCATTGAGTCCAACATACGATCATCCCAGCGCAATGGAGAGTTGCAGTTAACAAGTGAAATGAGCGCAGGAGTCTCTTCGATTGCTGCGCGGCCACCGTGAATAATCTCAGCCATACGAATAACGTCTTTAGCGTTTTCGTGAGTTACGACGTTACCCATAAAGAATTTGTCCGTGAGAGTTGCTGCTGCAAATGCCATATCTAGGTGGCGTGAATCAAGAGATAAATCATTAGGTTCTGTGACAACACCACCGACTGAATCAAGTGAGTCAAATGATTGTGCTAGGCGACAGAAGTTTTCGTAATCTGCAAAAGAACCATCACGGCGAACATCGCCTTCACGTACGAATGGTGGGCCATAAACCGCACCGAAAACCATTGAGTCTCCACCGATATGAACATTGTTCTTTGGATTGCGAGCGCGCAGATCAAATTCGCGCGGAGCTTTTGCAACTTGCTTCATTACCCAATCTGGATCGAACTTAACATTTTCACCAGAAACTTCTTGTCCCGCTTCTTTCAACATATCTACTGCCCAAGGTGAGGCAAACTCAATTCCAATTTCAGAGACGATGCGACGCCAACCTGCGTGCAGCGTTGCCATAGATTCTTGACTCAATATGTCATAACGCGGCATCTTGTTCTGGAACACGGTTTTTGACCTTTCAGATCGGTAAAGCTTTCGCGGGTAATTCAACTCTATCTGCGTGGCTATTGACTGCTCACACGCCAGAACAATACGCTAGGAACATGGAACAGGGGTTCCATATAGTGAAACAGTTTCGGGAGGGGCCACATGGCAAAATCCGAATTAACAACTGGAACGCAAGCGATTGATCGCGCTACTGCGTTACTCACTGATGTGTTGCAATCAAACTCTCCGCAATTACTTGGTTCTCTTGCGCGCACACATGACATTCCAAAGAGCACAACATCTCGAATTCTTGGTGCCCTCGAACGTGCAGGACTCGTTCAACGAGATCGCAACGGAGCATTCTTAGCAGGTCAGGTACTTACATCTTTTGCTCGTGAACAAAATCAAGATTCTGTTCTTGTGGCACGTATGCGCACGGTGCTTGAAACACTCTCTGATCGCACTGGCGAAACTTCAAACTTGGCTGTTCCCGGAAATGGGTTCATCAATCTTTTGGATCAAGTAGACGGACATTACTTATTAGGTGCAACTAACTGGATCGGAAAGCGCGTTCCTTATCACGCATCAGCACTTGGCAAAATTTTGCTCGCATACTCTGCAGTGACAATCTCATCTGGTCGCCTTGAGCGCCTCACAGATAAGACCATTACTTCCCGCACACGACTGCTAGAAGAGCTCGAAGAAGTTCGCCGTCGCGGATTTGCAATTATTGAAAATGAATTAGAAGAAGGTCTGGTTGCAGTTGCAGCTCCGATTCGCGAATTAGATGGTCGCGTTGTTGGTGCAATCTCAGTTTCAGGTCCTTCTACTCGCTTAAGTAACAAAGAACTTATTCGAATCGGAGATTTGATCATCTCTGAAATCGATGCAGTACAAATCAACCGCAAGAAAAAACCCCAGATGCCTAATCAAAAAATAGGAAAGGTCGGCGCAGCATGACACATGACGAGATCATCAAGGCTCTCTTTGATGAAACAATGATTGGCAATGCTCCAGCAGTACTAGAACTCACAAATAAGGCGCTTGCAGAAGGAATGGGTCCAGACACCATTTTGTTCGAAGCACTTATTCCATCTCTTGAAGAAGTTGGTGCACGTTTCGAACGTGGCGATTACTTCGTTCCAGAAATGCTCATTGCCGGTAAGGCAATGTCCGGTGCGCTCAACGTTTTGCGCCCACTGCTTGCAGAAACTGGCGCAGAAACAGTTGGAACATTCCTTATGGGAACAGTTAAGGGCGATGTTCACGACATCGGCAAAAACCTTGTAAACATCATGCTCGAAGGAGCTGGATTTAAGGTTATTGATATCGGCGTACAGGTTGCTCCAGAGAAGTTTGTTGCAGCAATTAACGAACACCAACCAGATATTTTGGGAATGTCAGCATTCCTCACAACAACAATGCCAATGTTTAAGGTCAATATCCACGAGATTACTAAGGCCGGTCTACGTGACAAAGTAATCATCATGGTGGGTGGCGCACCTGTTACACAGGAATACGCAGATGCAGTTGGAGCAGATGGCTTTGCAGCTGACGCATCAACAGCAGTTCGCGTTGCTAAGGATCTAATCCAGAAGAAGCGTGCGCTCGTAAATGCCTAAGATGTTAAACCTGTTGTTAGCTGTCGAACACGGCATGAAAAAGCCTGTTTGGGATTGCACCATGTGCGGACAATGCGTTCTGCACTCAACAGGTATGACGTGTCCAATGACATGTCCAAAAACGCTGCGCAATGGTCCTTGCGGTGGGGTCCGCGAAGATGGTCATTGCGAAGTAAAACCAGAGATGAGATGTGTTTGGGTTAAGGCCTACGATCGTAAAGTTTCTCTTCCACTACCGACCGTGTGGAAAGAGCATTACAACGATCTACGCCCACCCGTAGATATGCAACTCAAGGGAACATCTTCATGGATTAACTTGATTACAAAGCGTGATCAACAAACTCCTGTGGGATGGGCAAAGCGCAAAGAAGAGACGGGTAGTCACTAGTGTCAAAGTTGCGCGATTTACTTACACAAACTAAAGACGTCGTTTACACCGCTGAATTTCCTGTCATCGATGGTGGCGGTATGGAGCAAGTTAAGAAAAACGTCGATCGTCTTTCTCCATGGTTTGTTGCAGTAAACGCCACAGATAACACCGCGGCTCACGCGCACGCATCAAATGTTTCTGTAGCAATTGCTATGAAACAACATGGCCTAGAGCCAATCATGCAAATTGTGTGTCGCGACAAGAATCGTTTAGCTGTTCAAGCAGATATGGCCGGTGCTAATTTGCACGGCATTGAAAACATCGCACTTCTCACCGGTGATGACGTCACTGCAGGAGATGAACCAGAAACTCGTCGAGTATTTGATTTAGATGGGCCTCAAGCAATTAATGTGGCATCAATTCTCAATGCAGGTACATATCTATCAGGTCGCAAGCTCAACCCAGCGCCTAATTTCTTTATCTGCTCAGTTGAAAATCCCTTTGCTCCCCCACATGATTACCGCATCGAGCGAGCGCTGAAAAAACATCGTGCCGGCGCTCAGATGATTCAGCTTCAAATTGGTTATCACCCAGATCGTTTAGAAAAATTCTGCGCAGGGGTTGCAGCAACTGTTCCAGATTTAGCGATTATCCCAAGCGTTGTTCTCATTAAGAGTGCTAAGCCGCTTAGTTTTATGAACGATAAAGTTCCGGGCATCAGCGTTCCGCAAGATGTAATTGATCGCGTTGCACAATCTGCCGATCAAGCAGAAGCTGCATATCAACTTGCACTAGAACAAGCCAAACATGCACTCGCTCTTCCTGGTGTGCGTGGATTGCACATCACAGATTTCCGCCACGATGACACTCTTGAGCGGTTAATGTACGACCTCGGCCGAACACCAAACCAATACAAGTAACA
>JAIYBJ010000031.1 GCA_027488575.1 Streptomycetaceae bacterium
ACTTTGACGGCAACATGGCTTGCAGCTGCTAGTTACTCCATTTCTTATAGTCCTGGTGAAGGCACAGGTGCATCTCCCACAACACCAATTTCTGTTACCTCTGGGTCAACTTTCACAGCACCGGCTAATACCTTTTCCCGAACTGGCTATACGTTTGCAGGGTGGAGTGATGGAACAAATACATACGCTGCTGCTGCAACATATCCAGCCGTCACTAGCAATGTCGCTCTGACGGCCACATGGCTTGCAGATACCAAAACAATTTCTTACGCCGCCGGCGGTGCAACGGGTTCTGCTCCCACGACACCAACATCTGTCGCGTATGCAGCAACTTTCACAACCCCAGCAAATACCTTTTCGCGAACTGGCTACACATTTGCAGGCTGGAGTGATGGAACAAATACATACGCCGTCGGTGCAACATATCCACGTACCGGAAGTATTTCTGGCAATGTCACTCTGACGGCAACATGGCTTGGAAGCGTGAGTTCAACTGCACTTGCAACTGATAACTGGGCTTGGGCCGCTCAAGCAGATTTAGGTAATCGCAACTGGCATGGCCTTGCATCTAGTTCAGATGGATCTCGCCTTTATGCAGGATCTGAGTCCTGTGGAAATAGCGCATGTAATCTCGGTGTAGTTGATGCTGGCGGTATTTGGGTTTCTTCAGATTATGGAGTTACTTGGACAGAAAGCGCATCTACTTCAGGTCGTAAGTGGTTTTCAATCGCAACGAATTCAAATGGAACAAAGGTCGCAGCTGTAGATCGCGGTGGATACATTTGGACTTCTGTCGATTCAGGATCAACGTGGACCGCACGTACAGCTGCCGGTTCGCGCGAATGGGACTCTATTGCTTCAAGTAGTGATGGTGATAATCTCGTTGCAGTTGCGCCAGCCGGATTTATTTTTACATCAATTGACAGCGGTGAGAATTGGATAAATAAAACACCATCAGGAGTTACAGGATTTACTGGTGTTGCTTCTAGCAATGATGGCTCCCGTCTTGCAGTTACAACCTGGAGCAGTGGGCTCTATACATCCTCAGATTACGGTTCGACTTGGACTCTTCGCACGCTACCAGTGCCAAATCCCAACGACCAAACAAATCTACAAATGGTTTCCATGAGCGGTGATGGCCGTCGCTTAGTTACGGGAAGCCGTGCAACAAATGGCAATGGTGGAATTATTTTTACCTCTTCTGATTTCGGAGTTACTTGGACATCCTCCGCGCCAATGGGATTTGACTACATCGGATTTGTTTCAAGCGGCGATGGCTCTCGAGTGGCAGCATCTATCTTTGGTCAAGCCGCAGTAAGTACTTCATCAGATTATGGAGTTACATGGAGCGTGCAAACAACTGGCACCAACGGTGTTATTCCAATTGCAACTAACATCGATGGATCACTTCTATTCGTTGGTGGCTATGGTGGAAATCTTTGGACAGGCCGATTACCTCGTGCTCAAGTAGTTGCAATTGCATCATCAGCAGTATCTGCAGTTGTACCCGCACAAACCGGTACGCCAGAAGCTTCTCTTGCTTTCACTGAAACGACAAATACTGCGGCTGTCCGAATTACTCCAATGGAAAATCCGGCACCGGCAGAAGTAACCCCATTTGATCTAACAAGTGCATCCATCTTCGATATTTCAGTTACAAACATCACTGGGGATGTGGAGATTTGCGTTGATGGTGGACCAACAATTCGCCTCTGGCACTTTACAAATAACGCCTGGGTGGATGTAACGACCAGACAGACAGAGACACAAACTTGTGGTCTCACAAGAAGCTTCTCTCCCTTTGCATCAGCGCTACCACTGAACGCTCAAGTTCAGGCAGATACGTCCTCGGCAACAGCAGATGCAGCACGCGCTGCATCAGAATCAGCTAAGAAAGCAAAGGAACAAAAAGAGTTAACAGAACTGCTAGCAGTCATTCCATCTATTGCTGGTCTAGCTCTCAACCTTGGCGACCTAACTAATTCACTTTTGAAACAAAAGTGCACAAAAGGAAAAACAATTAAGTATGTGAAAAAGGGTGCGAAGTGTCCAAAGGGGTTCAAAAAGAAATGAGCAATCAGAAAATAGCTCCTAAGAAAAAAACCCCGAGCAAAATCAAAGTAGTAAAAACTTCACGAGTAGCCCAAGCACTAAAGGTTCTCAACGCAAGCATCGAAGACTCCATCGCTGAAGAAATAATCAGCGCTGAAAAAAGAGCCCGACGCAAAAAAACTACTACCGCAAAGCGGATAGCGTGAATGCAAAGAGATGTGTCCCGCAGGCGAGAATTTGTATTCTTAAGGAGCACATCTAAAGCCCTGCGTAAGTTATTGCAGCTTGGCATTTCTATGCTTGCTCTTTTGCTAACGGCCACATCTCTTACCGTTACGCCAGCAAATGCTCAGCTCAGCCCTATCGAGATTCAATCCGTTGTTGAGCTTTCTTGTACCTCTGTTGAGATCACATTTATATCGAATATTTCGAAGAAGTCGACTGTGTATTACATGATTACCGCAGTCCCTGACCCATCAGTGGCATCGCAAAAAATCATTAAAAAAATTATTAAGGCCAAAGCAAATGGCTTAATTACTGCGGAAGTAAAGAATCTAAATCCTAAAGTGGACTACAAATTCTCAGTCTCAGCTAAGACAAATAAAGCAAAACTGATTAGTTCAGAGGCTGTGGAGTACACATCTTTTTGTAATTTAATGGATGTTTTATCTAATCTGCCAGCAGATTGGGGTAATCCAAAACCAACCCTTGCCTTGCCCGCGTTTACTCTTTCTAACTCTTCTGAAACTCGCACAGTAAATACCGCTGCAACTGGATTTACTGTTAATTCAACAGGCGGCGCCATTACAAGCTTTGGAATTAACGCAACTCCTGCCGGCATGAGCTTTAATACGAGCACGGGTGCACTTACTGGAACTCCGACAACCGTTGCTGCTGCAACTGACTATATAGTCACCGCAATCAACGCATCAGGAAGTGCAACGCGGGCATTTACTTTAACGGTCAATGTTGCTGCACCTGTATTTACTCTCTCTAGTTCATCAGAAACTCGCACAGTAAATACCACTGCGACTGGATTTACAGTTAATTCAACTGGTGGCGCCATTGCAAGCTTTAGCATTAACGCGACTCCTGCCGGCATGAGCTTCAACACCAGTACGGGTGCACTTACTGGAACGCCAACAACAGTTGCAAGTTCCACGGTCTATACGATCACTGCAACTAACGCATCAGGAAGTGCAACGCAAACATTTACTTTAACTGTTAGTGCTGCTGCGGTTATTTATAACGTTGGCGATACTGGTCCCGGAGGTGGAAAAATATTTTATAAAGCGGCAACGCCTTTTGCGTGTGGTCCGACTTTGGATTTAACCTGCACCTACCTTGAAGCTGCACCGCCAACTGGTGGAGTTATTGATAATGCAGGTCGGGCTTGGTCTACTGGTGGGAACCAAACTGTCTCTGTTTCGGGTGCATCTGACGTGGCTATCGGAACTGGATATAAAAACTCATTGGCAATTGCCGCTCAAACAGGCAATGTTGGTGGAAGTTCTGCAGCTGTTCAAGCTCGTGCATATGCGGGTGGATCAAAGACTGATTGGTATTTGCCATCTAAAGATGAACTCACTGAACTTTGGACGTTAAAAAATACTGTTGGTGGATTCGAAAACACCAACTACTGGTCCTCCTCTGAATTCGACCCAACCAACGGGTGGCGTCGCGCCTTCCAAGGATCTAGCCAGAGTGGTGGCGGAAAGAGCAACGCATTCTACTTCCGGCCTATTCGGGCTTTCTAACTTTTAATCTCTTGCTCAACTCTTCAATTAAATTTGATTCAGTTGTTGGGTGCTGAGGAAAGATCTATGCGCAAAAGGTCTCTTCTGCAGTAACGGCAGGCGCGGAATTTCTAGAGAATAAGATTTAAAAGTAAGATGCCACTGCAGTAAAAGGGGCGGTAGCTCAGTTGGTTAGAGCCCGGAACTCATAATTCCGTCGTCGTCGGTTCGAGCCCG
>JAIYBJ010000016.1 GCA_027488575.1 Streptomycetaceae bacterium
AGCGAGAGGGAAACACCCGGTCCCATTCCGAACCCGGAAGTTAAGCCTCTCAGCGTCGATGGTACTGCACGGGTGACCTTGTGGGAGAGTAGAACGTCGCCGGACTTCTTTTATAAAAGGGGGCACTTTCATTAGTGCCCCCTTTTTAATTGTCCATTGCAATTTTCTGTGCGATTACCTTTAACATAATTGAGTAGAGGATTTGTAAAGAGTAATAAGGGGAGGTTTAAATGAACGGTAGAGACAAAAAACCGTATTCAGATAAACCATCACGAACCTCTGTGCCATCAACCAAAAGAGCTGGTTCGCCATCTCGTGCGGGTGCTCCACGTCAAGATATTCGTGGTTCACGTCCAGCACCTGTTGATCGAGATATGACTCGCTTGCGTCCACGAATTTTTGAACCAGATATTCCTGAAGAAGTAACTGGTGAAGAATTAGAGAAATCAGTTCGTGCTGAGTTATTAAGTTTGTCTGCAGAGAATGCAAAGGTTGTAGCCCGACATTTGGTCTGTATAAATCTGAACATGGATAGCGACCCCGAGTTAGCTCATAAACACGGTGTTGCGGCGGCTCATCACGCCGGTCGGCTGGCTGTTGTTCGCGAAAGTGCAGGATATGCAGCCTATCGCGCAGGTCATTACGAAATCGCATTAAAAGAGTTACGAGCTGCGCACCGAATTTCAGGTGATGTGTCTATGTGGCCAGTGATGGCTGATTGTGAAAGAGGTCTTGGAAAGCCTTTGAAGGCACTGGCTTTAGCTGGTTCACCTGAAGTAACCCGCCTTGAAAAAGCTGAAGAGATTGAAATGAGAATTGTTGCATCAGGTGCACGTTGTGATTTAGGAGAATTCGATGCTGCGGTGATTACATTAACGTGCAAAGAGTTAAAGAGTGAATCTGAAGAGTGGGCTGTTCGTCTTCGCTATGCCTACGCAGACGCTTTAGAAAAAGCAGGTCGGTTAGAAGAGTCAAAGAAATGGTTTGAAGAGTGCGCTAAAGTAGATCACGATGAAGTAACTGACGCATCAGAGCGTTACTAGTTTATTTATCCACAAGCATCCTCTTTCACACCATCTTTGTCAGTGCCTTTAATAATCATTCGGTGCATCTGAAAAATCAGAGTCAACCTGAGAATGAGGCACATATGTCATCTGTAGTAAAAAAACAAAGCAAAGTGGCAAAGGCTAAAGTTGAAAACCCGGAACCTGATTATTCACTCAATGATGTGATGCTTAGAGGTCGGGTCTCAGATATCGCTACTGAAAAAATTCTTCCTAGCGGGGATAAAGTTGTTGAATTTCGTTTGATTGTTACGCGTTTAGAACTTAGTGGCGTTGATACCTTAGATATTGCTGCGTGGAGTGCAAAATCTCGTCGAAGTGCGCTATCTCTCAAACCAGATGAATGGATAGAGATTTCTGGTGCTATACACAGGCGGTTCTGGAAAGCCCCCACTGGTTTGGCTAGCCGTTGGCAAGTTGAAGCAGCCGAGATTTCTCGGATTTAGGTACGCTAGAGCCTCACTTATCCCCGGTTTATGAAAGCGGTAATCATGGCTAATGATCTCTTCGCATCGCTGCGTACCTATTTGAATAAGGTTAGCGATGGTGAGCGAACACCTGCGGAATTAGCCAACGCTTTGAATAACTGGGTAAAGCAGAGTGGTGATGTTCTTAAGTCAAAGATCGACGAAGAGGTTCATAACACCGTTACACGAATGGGATTTATCAAGCGAGAAGAGTTTGACGAACTTAAGGCCGAATTCGAAGAGTTTAAGAAATCTACCGCTTCCAAAGCTACTCAGGCGGTTAAGAAGAGTGTTCCAACACAGAAGAAGAAACCAGCAGTCAAGAAATCCACCACTCAGAAAAAGAGCACTAGGTAATGGATAACAATCATGCGAACTTATCGGACTCAACAATCGTTGATGGGGTTAAGAACGAACTTAACGAGATTGATGCAATGGATTTGTCTGAACACGCACACCGTTACGAAGCACTCCACCAGAAACTTCAAGAGACACTCTCTGGCATCGACGGACTCTAAAAAAAATCATGAAAACACGTCTGGATGCCGAATTAGTACGCCGTGAACTTGCGCGTTCCAGGGAAGCAGCAGCGGATTTAATTGAGTCTAGAAGCGTCTTAGTAAATGGAATTCCAGCTACAAAACCTGCCACGCAAGTTGATGCAGAGACGTCAATTACCATTCAAGGCAATAGGGATGATTTTGTTTCACGCGGTGGTCATAAACTCGCGGGGGCTCTTGACGCTTTTCCGGAGATTAAAGTTGAAGGTGTCCGCGCGCTTGATGCTGGTGCTTCAACTGGCGGATTTACCGATGTCTTACTACGTCGAGGAGCACGCGAAGTAGTTGCTGTTGATGTTGGTTATGGGCAATTAGCGTGGGAGCTTCGCCAAGATTCTCGAGTCCTAATTTTGGATAGAACTAATATTCGACACCTTACGGGCGATGTTGTTGGTGAACCTACTGGGTTAGTTGTTGCAGATTTATCTTTTATTTCTCTTACCTTGGTGTTGCCAGCTCTATCCGCGGTATCTAAATCAGATGCGGATTATCTGTTGATGGTAAAACCACAATTTGAAGTCGGACGAGAAAAATTGGGAGCTGGAGGAGTAGTAAGGGATCCGGCACTTCGCAAGTCAGCAGTTCTAGATGTTGCAATGAGTGCTTACGAAGTTGGTTTAGGAACTAAAGGCGTAGTTGCAAGTTCTCTGCCGGGTCCTGCAGGAAACGTGGAGTATTTCTTATGGTTAAAAAGAGGTGCAGGTGAAATTTCAGAGAGCATCCTAGATACAGCAATAGAGATAGGTCCACAATAATGAATAAGAGATCTATCTTGATGTTAATAAACCCTTCCCGTGAAGAAGCGAAGGGCGCATCGGAGGCAATTACAAAATCACTAAGTACTGCCGGAATTGATGTGTATACGCCATCTGATTCAAAGATTCCTGATGTGGAAGTTGTTCTGGTATTAGGTGGAGACGGAACCATTCTTCGTGGTGCGGAATACGCCCTCGAAAGAAAAGTACCGTTACTCGGCATCAATCTTGGGCACGTTGGATTTATGGCTGAAGTGGATACATTTACTTTTGCTGAAGTAGCACAATCCATTATTGATAAGGATTATGTGCTCGATGAACGCATGTTGCTAACTTTTCAAGTTAAACGCGGGAACAAGGTTATAGAACAGGGTTGGGCTCTCAACGAGGTAAGCGTGGAACGAAAGAGCACAACAATGCTCGAATTATTCGTTCAGATAGACGACAGACCGCTTTCACGATGGGGTTGTGACGGAATCATTTGTGCAACACCTACCGGCTCTACAGCTTATGCATTCTCTGCTGGAGGTCCGGTGTTGTGGCCTGAGGTTCAAGCATTGGTTCTTTTACCTATAGCAGCGCACGCATTATTTGCGAAACCGATGGTTATTGCGCCATCGTCAACAATAGGTATTGCAATTGAATCAGCGGACGCATCATTGTCAGCCGATGCGCTTAGAAAAATCAACCTTCAGAAGAATGACCACGTCGAATTAACCAAAAATACTGACAAAGTTGTTTTGGCACACCTTAAATCCACGGTCTTTACGGATAGATTGGTTGCTAAATTCAAGTTGCCTATTGAAGGTTGGCGCGGTGAGTGAACGCACTTTCTTAGAAGAAATTCATTTAAAAAATATAGGCGTAATTACCCAAGCTAATCTTGAATTTGATAAAGGTTTGACGGTTTTAACAGGTGAAACTGGAGCGGGCAAGACAATGGTTTTAACCGCCCTCAATCTCGTTCTAGGCGGAAAATCTGAAAGCTCTCTAGTACGAAGCGGCGAGGAGAGATTAACCGCAAGTGCTCTCTTTAGTATCCCTAAGAAAAAAATATCGGATTTCGAAATGATGGGTATTGAAATTGAAGATGGATCACTGTCGATTTCTCGTAGCGTAACTTCCGAAGGAAAGAGTAAAGCCATAGCCAGTGGGGTTAGCGTTACTGCTAGCGTTTTATCTGATGCCAGTGATTACTTGGTTGAGATTCATGGTCAAAGTTCTGGGCTGAATATCGCCAAAGGTTCAAAGCAACGCGAGCTTTTGGATCGATATGCAGGTTCTTCACTTCACAAAGTATTGACCAAGTATGAAGAAAAGTTGGACTCTTATCATCACATTAAAAGCAGGATCTTAGATCTCAAAAAGAGCACGTCAAGTCGTGAAGAATCATTGGCACAATTAAAAATCTTTAGTGAAACTTTTATCAAACTAAAGCCATCCGCTGGTGAATTAAATGCCATAGATGATGAAATTTCCAGACTTTCTTCCGTTGAAACGCTGCGTATAGCGGTGAGTGAGGCGATGCAAGCTTTGGAAAGCGAAGAATCCGGTGTTATCAGCGCTCTTGCAACCGCGAAAAAATCACTTGACGCAGTTAAAAGTAAGGATTCTAAGGTTGAGAAGTTCTCGGAGGACTTTAATGAAGCCTTTTTTGTTCTTGCCGACATTGTTCCTGAATTAACTTCATATCTTCAATCCCTTGAAGCTGATCCAGAGCGTTTAGATTACTTGCAAGAAAGAAAGTCGGCTTTAAATACTTTTATAAAGAAGTGGTCGGATTCAGAGAGCCTTGATCAAGGATTAGTGGATTTAATTGCGCGCCATTCGACAATTTCATCAACCCTTGAAGATCTAAATGGTGGAGAAGAGCGCATCGCAGAGCTTGAGAAAGAACTAATTGAGGCGAAGAAAAATCTTGTAGCAAGTGCACGCGAATTAACAGTGGAACGCAACAAAGCCGGGAAAGAGCTCTCGTTGAAGGTTTCAGATGAGATGCACGCATTATCGATGCCACACACAAATCTTGTTATAGAAGTTAATTCACCAAATTATGAGTCGGGTTTAAAAGAGAGCGATTTCACCCCTTCGGGTTGTGACAGTGTTTCCATGTTCTTACAAACTCATAAGGATGGTGCCTTAGTTTCATTAGCGAAGGGTGCATCTGGTGGTGAAATGTCCCGAGTAATGCTGGCACTTGAAGTAGTACTCGCGGCGTCCAATCCAGTTGGAACATATGTGTTCGATGAAGTAGATGCGGGTGTAGGGGGAGCAGCCGCCATTGAAGTGGGTCGTCGACTTCATGCACTTTCAAAGAACGCTCAAGTTATTGTTGTTACTCACTTGCCGCAAGTAGCTGCATGGGGTGATCAACACTACGTAGTTGAAAAAAGCACAGATGGAACCGTTGTTTCAAGTGGAGTTACTTCGGTACAAGGAGATGATCGCATCTCCGAAATAGCGAGAATGTTGGCTGGTCTTCAGGATTCATCAAGTGCTAAAGAACACGCTGCAGAACTCCTGAATTTGCGCCTGCAAGGTTAATGTAGTTTTTAGTGATAGGTTGTCCTTCCATGGGCCAACCTCATGTAACCAAGCATTTATTCGTAACAGGCGGCGTCGCCTCTAGTCTTGGTAAAGGGCTCACAGCATCTAGTCTCGGCAGATTATTGATTTCACGTGGCTTGCGTGTGACGATGCAAAAACTCGATCCTTATTTAAATGTTGATCCAGGGACTATGAATCCTTTCCAACACGGTGAAGTATTCGTTACCGATGATGGCGCAGAAACAGATTTAGATATTGGACACTACGAAAGATTCCTCGACCGCAATCTTCATGGTTCTGCAAATGTAACTACTGGTCAAGTTTACTCGCGTGTAATTAGCAGGGAACGTCGCGGTGAATATTTGGGTGAAACTGTTCAAGTGATTCCGCACATTACCAATGAGATTAAAGAACGCATCCGTGCGATGGCAGCATCAGATATAGATGTTGTGATTACTGAAATAGGTGGAACCGTTGGAGATATTGAATCTCAACCATTTCTTGAAGCCGCTCGTCAGATCAGACAAGAAGTAGGCCGCGATAATGTTTTCTATCTACACATTTCTCTTGTACCGTATATCGGGCCATCGGGAGAGTTAAAGACAAAACCTACTCAACACAGCGTGGCTGCTTTACGTAGTATTGGTATCGCTCCGGATGCTGTTGTGTTGCGATCCGATCGACCTATTCCGGATGGCATCAAGCGCAAAATATCTCTAATGTGCGACGTTGATTTAGAAGCGGTAGTTGCGGCCGTAGATGCTCCATCTATATATGACATTCCCAAAGTTTTGTACGCGGAAGGTCTGGACTCCTATGTGGTTCGCAGATTAGGTTTAAAGTCTCACGACGTTAAATGGGGCGAGTGGGATGATCTCTTGAAGATTGTGCATAATCCAAAGCATCAAGTAACAGTTGCCCTAGTCGGGAAATACATTGATTTGCCGGACGCCTATCTCTCCGTGTCAGAAGCGCTTCGAGCAGGCGGTTTTGCTAATAATGCAAAAGTAAATTTAAAGTGGGTTGCAAGTGATGATTGCGCTACCGCAGAAGGAGCGAAATCTGCCCTGAGCGATGTAGATGCAATATGCGTTCCAGGAGGTTTTGGTGTCCGAGGAATTGAAGGAAAGCTTGGAGCATTAAAATTTGCGAGAGAAAGCAGGATTCCAACACTTGGTCTATGTCTGGGTTTGCAATGCATGGTTATCGAAGCAGCAAGAAATTTAGCGGGTATAAATGATGCTAACTCTGCCGAATTTTCACCAGAATCCGGTACTCACGTAATTGCAACTATGGAAGATCAAAAATCTATTGTTGCCGGTAGTGGCGACATGGGCGCCACGATGAGATTAGGGTTGTACAAAGCTGATTTAACTGCCGGTTCTATTGTTGCGCAAACCTACGGAAGCAAGGAAGTTTCAGAGAGACATCGCCATAGATATGAAGTTAACAACAAGTATCGAGATCAAATATCATCGGCAGGATTGGTTTTTTCAGGAGTTTATTCGAAAGAAAACTTAGTTGAATTCGTTGAACTTCCCGCAGAAATGCATCCTTTTTATGTTGGAACTCAAGCTCATCCGGAGTTGAAGTCTCGTCCTACTCGGCCACATCCATTGTTTATAGGTTTGATTGCATCAGCTATTGCAATAAAGGGTAAAAAATGATTGTAGGCGTACCACGTGAGATTAAAGTTCAGGAATACAGAGTTGCTCTAACTCCAGAGGGAGTAACTGAGTTTGTAAAAAATGGACATACGGTGTGGATCGAAAAAGACGCTGGTGCAGGTTCTAGTCTCTCCAACGAAGATTATGTCAATGCAGGAGCCCACATTGTTGAATCCGGTGTGGAATTATGGCAAGGGTCTGACTTAATTTTGAAAGTTAAAGAACCAATCGAGGCTGAATACGCGCGAATGCGAGAGGGCCAGATTCTCTTCACTTACTTACATTTAGCTGCATCTAAAGCGTGTACGGATGCTCTTATCAAATCGAAAACTACTTCGATTGCGTACGAAACTGTTGAAGTTGATGGATCGCTTCCGCTTCTTGTTCCTATGAGTGAAGTGGCAGGGCGAATGGCTACACAAGTTGGAGCAGATGCGTTGCTCAAACCCAAAGGTGGACGAGGTCTTCTTTTAGCAGGCGTTCCGGGAGTGTCCCCAGGCAAGGTTGTAGTCATTGGTGGAGGTATCGCTGGGTTAAATGCTGCTGTCATCGCACTTGGTATGGGAGCCGATGTCACTGTGTTGGATCGTTCTGCTAAACGTTTAGCTCAAATTGATCAGACATACAGTGGGCGAATTAAGACTCTTATGTCTAGTACCGCAAGTATTCAAAAATCAATTTACGATGCAGATTTAGTTATTGGTGCTGTATTAATACCTGGTGCGAAAGCACCAAAACTTGTATCGAACCAAGATGTATCCAAAATGAAGCCGGGTTCGGTGCTTGTAGATATTGCTATTGACCAAGGCGGTTGTTTCGAGGATTCAAAACCAACTACCCACGAAAACCCAACGTACGCCGTACATAAATCGATTTTCTATTGTGTGGCAAATATGCCTGGAGCGGTCCCCGTTACTTCAACGTATGCACTTACTAATGTGACTCTTCCCTTTGCAATTCAAATTGCAAATCTAGGATGGAAAAAGGCTCTTGAACAGAATCCAGATTTAGCTAAAGGATTAAACACTCATGGTGGAAAAGTTACCTATAAGGCCGTAGCGGATGCACACGGTTATGAATTTTCACCAGTACTCTGAAGAGTTCCTAAACTTCTCGCGCATTGAACGCGGCTTATCCAATAATTCGATTTCTGCTTATTCGCGAGATCTTCAGAGATTCCTAGATTTTCTCACAACCAATTCAATTGAATTGGGCAAGTTTGATCAGGAAGATTTAGAAGGATTCATCACGGAATTAAACGATGCCAATCTGGCGATCAGTTCGATTAATAGGGTGCTTTCGACTCTGCGATCATTTTATGGGTTTTTGGAACGCAACCATCAAAGAGAAAATCCAATGAAAGATGTGCAATCGCGCAAGATTCCACTTCGGCTTCCGAAGGCTTTAACCATTGCACAGATAACTGCGTTAATTGATGGGTCGGTCACCGATGATCAAGTAATTTCTCTTCGGAACAAGGCAATTCTGGAACTGTTGTACAGCACAGGTGGACGAGTTTCCGAAATTGTTGGGCTTAATATGAACGATGTATCTGAATCTAATGAAGTTCGCGTCATTAAACTTCGTGGAAAGGGCGGAAAAGAACGAGTTGTGCCAATGGGTAGTTTTGCTGTGAAAGCTCTGGACGATTATGTTGTTCGCGTGCGACCTGCACTGGTACTAAAGAACACCAAAAACAAAAATGATGCTTTGTTTTTAAATCAGCGTGGAACGAGAATTTCTCGTCAAAGCGCCTGGCAAATCGTTGTGGATAGCGCCAAGAAGTCTGGATTATCAGAAGGTATTTCGCCTCACGTATTTAGGCACTCTTTCGCTACCCATCTTTTAGATGGTGGGGCCGATATTCGTGTGGTTCAGGAATTGCTTGGTCACTCTTCAGTTACAACTACGCAAATTTATACTTTAATTACGATAGATAAGATTCGTGAATCGTATTCTCTAGCTCATCCACGAGCTCGTTCTTAAATTACTGACCGCGTAAACGGCGAGCGAGAATGCTTTGATCACCCTTAGCTTCTAGGTCAGCAATAATGACCGCAATTGATTCGCGGACAATACGACCACGATCTACCGCTAAACCTAAATCTCCGCGCAACTGCAAACGAGCTTGATCAAGATCGTAGAGTTCATCAGGGGATAGGTACACAGTTATCTTTTCATCATGTTTTTCGCGACCAGAAGGCGACTTGTCAACGCTAGTTACACGTCGGCGTTGAATAGCACGTACACCTTTTTTGGAAGGAGATGTTGTTGGTGCTGCTATCGCTGGTGCAACTAATGGTTTAGCTGGTTCTACATCTGGCTGCTTAACAGATGTGAGAGCTGGGGAAGTTGAACGAAATAGTTCATCTGCACCTGGAAGGCTTGCTCTGCGTGTCATCGTGCTCCTCCTCGGGCAATAAGTTCACGTGCTAGTCTACGATAAGACGCTGCTCCGCCAGATGAAGAAGCGTAGGAAGTAATCGGTTCACCTACGACAGTTGTTTCAGGAAAGCGGATCGTCTTTGCAATGATAGTTTCAAAAACATCTTCAGGATATTTTTCAAGGATCGCTCCAAGAACTTCGCGATTATGAAGTGTTTTACGGTCATACATGGTTGCGAGAATGCCAATAAGTTTGAGATCAGGATTTAGGAAATTTTTAACCTTATCCAAGTTTCCTTTAAGTTCAATAAATCCGTGAAGAGCAAAGTACTCACATTGCAAGGGAACAATGACTTCATCAGATGCGACAAGGGCATTGATAGTTAATTGACCCATAGTTGGTTGGCAATCAATCAAAATTACGTCGTAATACTCTTTGAGTGGAGTTAGTGCGCGCTTGAGGTATTGCTGACCACCAATTTCTGCGCCCAAAGTTGTTTCAGCTGTGCCAAGATCGCGGTTTGCAGGCAAGAAATCCAGTCCGGCAACACTTGATTTCAAAACTATTTGATCAATGTCGGCTGTAGGTGTCATCAATGCGTAATAAACAGTTTGCTCGAGTGGTAGCGAGTGCGCATTCACGCCAAGGCCGAGAGAAAGTCCTCCTTGAGGATCAAAATCAACCAAGAGAACGCGTCTTCCTAATTCAGCAAGACTTGCACCGAGATTAATTGTCGAAGTTGTTTTTCCAACACCACCTTTTTGATTGAAGATAGCTATTACCTTTGCTCCACCGTGCTCAGTAAGTGGTGAAGGGGTTGGAAAACTCAAGGGTGCTTTGTTAAGCAACGAAGAGGTTGTGGCCACGTCTTCTTCAAATGTCGATTTAGCGTTCAAGCGAGAAACCTCTTTCTACCTTTCTGGCGACTCTACGCATAAGCCACCTTCTAGGCAAGTGAGGCGCTTCGTATATTTGAAGGGAAAAGTGAAGTACGGTTCGCAAGTGGAGACCCAATTGAGTAGCGGCGATGAGGTAATTTCGCCTGAAAACCCTGGTTTCTCCGTTCATTTAGCCAATTTTGATGGTCCATTTGATCTATTGCTCCAACTTATTTCCCGTCACAAAATGGATATTACCGAGGTGGCCCTTAGCGCTGTCACGGATGAGTTCATCTCATTTATTCGAGGTCTTGAGCTCTCAGGCGAAGGCTGGCAGTTGGACCAAGCCACGGAGTTCTTGGTTGTGGCAGCCACCTTGCTGGACCTTAAAGCGGCCAAGTTATTGCCTAGCGGTGAGGTTGAGGACGAAGAAGATCTCGCACTCCTAGAAGCCAGGGACCTCTTGTTTGCTCGTCTATTGCAATATCGCGCTTTCAAGGAGATAGCGGCAACATTTAATCAGAGAATTGAAGCCTTCGATAAAACCTTTGCGCGTGTTGTCTCTCTAGATCCCGCCTTGGCTTCGCTTTTACCTGAAGTTCTGATAGGAGTAGGTCCAGCGCGTTTTGCAGCTATTGCCGAACGAGTACTTACTCCAAAGAGCGCACCGGTTGTTGCGGTGGAGCATTTGCACTCAGCTCTGGTTAGCGTTACCGAGGAGTCTAAACTAGTGGTTGAGGCTTTACGAAGGGGCAGAACGCTCAGTTTTAGATCTCTTATCGCCGATGCTTCATCCACGTTGGTCGTCGTGGCGCGTTTTCTGGCGCTTTTGGATCTTTATCGACAAGGCGCTTTGCGATTTAACCAAGTGGTGGCACTGGGGGATCTTCAAATAAGTTGGACTGGGGCGGAAACAGGGGAGATAGAAACTACCGATGAATTCGACCGCCCTGTTGTTGTAGAGGATGATTCGAGCGTAAAAATCAAGGATGAGGAGTAAACCAAGTGGAGTTAAGGGACATTCATAGGCATATAGAGGCGATTTTAATGGTCGTAGACGAGCCTGTGAGTGAATTGACCCTCGCTACCGTCCTTGAGGTCACGCAGGATGAGGTTTCAACCGCACTTGCCGAGCTGGTTGAGAGTTACTCCGATCGTGGGTTCGCCCTGAAGTGCGTGGCTGGCGGTTGGCGTTTCTACAGCCATCCGGATAGTGCCAGCATCGTTGAAAAGTTCGTTCTAGACGGACAACAATCCCGCCTCACTCAAGCCGCACTTGAGACTTTGGCTGTCATTGCTTACCGTCAACCCGTTTCCAGAGCTCGAGTGTCAGCTATCCGAGGGGTCAATGTTGAAGCTGTGATGAAAACTCTAGTCACACGTGGATTGGTTGAAGAGTATGGCCTGGAGCCTGAAACTGGGGCGATTCTATACAAGACCACGAATTACTTCTTAGAGCGTTTAGGTCTGAACTCATTGGAAGATTTGCCTGCTTTGGCGCCTTATCTGCCAGATCTAGAACATTTGGATGAAGTACTCGATTCACTCGTTGACTAACGCTTCTCAAGTAAGCACAAAGTATCAACTTCTACTGTAGAGTTCTCTCTAGCGCGGAATTTAAACGCGCTCAATTGACTGTCGGGAATGGATAGCCACTTATGGATTTAGTACGCCTGAATAAAATCATTGCTGATGCCGGAGTAACTAGCCGCAGAGGAGCTGATGAATTAATCGCAGATGGTCGCGTGATGGTCGATGGATTGGTTATCCGGGAGCTTGGCGCTAAGTTTGATCCTGCGAAATCTAATGTAATGGTTGATGGTGAGACAATCACGCAATCTTTGACCAAAACTTATCTTGCGCTTCATAAGCCAAAGGGTGTTTTGTCAACGATGTACGACCCAGAGGGACGTCCTTGTTTGAGCGATTTTATAGATCTGAGAACCGAAAGACTCTTTCATGTTGGCAGATTAGATAAGGACTCTGAAGGACTAATTTTGCTCACAAACGACGGGGAATTGACCTTTCGGGCCACCCATCCATCGTACGGTTTAGAAAAAACATACATAATTCAATTTGAAGGTAAGTTACCTGTGGGGGTTGAAAAGACCCTCACTAAAGGGGTCGAGCTGGAGGATGGGATAGCCCGAGTTTTGGGCTTCAAGGAACTATCACCTACCTGGCTCGAAGTTAGCATTCATGAAGGCAGGTATCACATTATTCGGCGTTTGATGGCAGCTGTTGGGATCGATGTTCTTCGATTGATCCGAACCAAGTTTGGACCTGTTTCCTTGGGGGAGACGGCAGAGGGTCGCTGGAGAGATTTGAATTCTGGAGAGTTAATTAATTTACAAAAGGCTTTAAATATTTAACGGTAAAACCCTTTGTAAATATTTGAGACTAGTATCTATAAATAGATTTATCAACATTACTGTCATCAATATCAATTTATCGGTTTTCACTGGACTATTTTGCGCTCAGATTTGTTTATTTATCGATAATAGCGCTGATGCTCTCTGATCTGGCTATTTAAGTTTAGGATTCATAAACAAAGATAAAAAGCGGTTAGTTAATAAAACGATAAAGTGTTTAACTTATATTCCACTTCCCACGGGATGAACCAGGCAACCGTTACTCTATGGTGGTGAACTTAAGAGCGATTCGCGGTGCTACTCAGATAGCCAGTAATGATGCTCGGGCTATAGGTGAGGGTTCAAAAGAGTTATTAAGTGCCATATTGAAAGTTAACGATCTGGCTATAGATGATGTGGTGTCGGTTCTGCTTACTTCGACGGCAGATTTAAATGCCGCCTTTCCAGCCAGCGCACTGCGCGAAATAGGTTTTGCGGGCGTTCCTTTGTTGTGTGCCCAGGAAATTGATGTACCAAATGCCCTGCCTCGTACGATTCGAGTGATGCTGCACGTACGAAGCGAGCGTTCTATGGCTGACATCGAGCATGTATACCTGCACGGAGCCAGCGTTTTGCGCAAAGATTTAGCTCAGTGAAGTAGAAACCATGAGTATTTCTTCGGCAAAGATCATCGGTTCAGGTTTGATCGGGACATCTATTGGCTTGGCTCTAGCGCAAAAAGGTGTCCAGGTATTGATGTCTGATGCATCAGAATCGGCTGCTTCTTTGGCTCAATCTTTGGTGTATCCACAAAAGGATTTTGATTCAGATCATGCCTTTGATGTTGTTGTTATTGCGGTACCACCTTCAGCCTTTAGGGAAGTGATTATCCTCGAGAAAGATATCAATCCAACATCAACATTTGTAGATATCTTAAGTATTAAGACTAAACCTCAACTTGAAGTTGAAACTTTCAAAGGTTTATCAGAACGTTTTGTTGGTTCGCATCCTATGGCTGGTCGCGAAGTATCTGGAGCGAAGTCTGCCAGAGGTGATTTATTTATGGGACGTTCATGGATTATCTGTCCCTCAGATCAAGCATCGAGTGCTTCGGAAAAAGTTGCCCGCGAATTAGTAGAACTCTGTGGCGGGGTAGTAGTCACAATGAGCGCCGAAGAACATGACCAAGCCATGGCTCTTGTTTCGCATGCTCCGCAAGTACTGGCAAGTCTTATGGCGGGTGCATTAATGGAGGCAAAACCACAATGGCTAAATCTGGTGGGGCAGGGCTTTAGGGATATGACCCGGATTGCAGATAGCGATTCAGAGCTATGGCAAGAGATCTTGAGTGAAAACGCAGTAAATATCGTTGATGTTCTGTCTCTGACAAGAAAGAAATTAGAAAAAACTGAAAGAGATCTCAGTAACCCGTTGGCAGCGAAAGAATTTATTGAAGCCGGCAACGAGGGACGTTCACTCATCCCAGGAAAGCACGGCGGAGCGGCTCGCAGATATATTTATCTACATATAGTTATAGATGACAAAGCTGGACAATTGGCAGCCATTTTTAATGATTGCGCTAAAGCGCAAGTCAATATCGAAGATGTTTCGATCGAGCACACGCCTGGTCAAAATACTGGTTTAGTAACTTTGTCAGTTCTGGAAGCTCACAAAGCGGAACAACTTGAGAAATATTTGATTACTGCAGGCTGGAAAGTGCATTCAACGAGTAAATAACTTCGACTATTGGCCGTAGAATTCAATCATGGGAATCGTCGTAGCAATAGATGGTCCCAGTGGAGCCGGTAAATCCAGTACTGCAAAGTTAGTGGCACATCGAGCAGGATGGAATTATTTAGATACTGGTGCGCTTTATAGAGGTATTACTTGGTTAAGTATTGAAAAGAATGAACAAGATCCAATTAAATTGCTCCAACTCTTGAAGAATTTCCCTTTGAAGTTCAATTGCGATCCAGAGAACCCAAAACTCTTTGTCGGTGATACTGACGTTAATGAAGCTATTCGCTCAATTGAGGTTACGGAACGTGTAAGCCATATTGCAGCCATTCCTGAAATAAGAAGTGAACTTCTAAGTGTCCAGCGGCAATATATAAAGAACGCCCAACGTGGAATTGTTGTTGAAGGTAGAGACATAGGAAGTGTTGTTGCACCTGAATCACCATTGAAGTTGTATTTAACAGCGGATCTACAGGCTCGCGCAGAGCGTAGAGAAGCTGAGATTTCGGGTGTTTCTGCAGTTGAAGTGGCAAACTCTTTAGATGGCAGAGATCTCATTGATTCAACTCGGAAAGTTTCTCCCCTCGCGATGGCTGCAGATGCGGTTTTAATTGATTCAACATTGCTCAATTTAGAAGAAACCGTAGAACGTGTCTGGGAACTTTTGCGCGAACGAAACTTATTGGGGTTGCCAATAGTTGGAATTCTTGGTCGTCCAAATGTTGGAAAATCAACATTGATAAATCGATTTATTGGTAGACGAGAAGCAATCGTTGAAGACACGCCTGGCGTTACTCGTGATCGTGTTCAATACGAATGCGAATGGGGCGGAAGACGTTTCATTGTGATGGACACAGGTGGTTGGGAATCCAAACCTGATGGAATCTCTGTTCAAGTTAGTGCGGGCGCTGAACTAGCTATGGAGCAATCAGATGTTCTGTGCTTCGTGGTTGATGCACAAATAGGGGCACTTGATGAAGATGACGTACTCGTTCAAGAGTTACGTAAAGCAAAGAAACCAATTATTTTGATTGCAAACAAGGTTGATAGTGAACGAGAAGAGTCAGATGCACACTCATTGTGGAATCTTGGATTAGGCGAACCATTTTTTGTTTCGGCACTTCATGGCCGAGGCAGTGGCGATCTCCTGGACAGAGTTGTTTCGCATCTTCCTGAAGTTGGACGCGCACAAGTGCAAGATGGATATCGCCGCGTAGCTCTTATTGGTAGACCAAATGTTGGTAAGTCATCTCTGTTAAACGCTCTTGCGGGTGAAGAGCGTTCAATTGTTTCTGAAGTTGCAGGCACGACTCGTGATCCAGTTGATGAGCTCATTACATTTGGCGGTTCTACATGGCGATTTATTGATACCGCAGGATTAAGAAAACGCGCCAATCAAGCTAGTGGCACAGATTATTACGCGTCACTTCGAACTCAAGCAGCACTGGAACGATGTGAAGTTGCTGTCGTTGTATTGGATGCGAGTGAACCAATCTCCGAACAGGATTTGCGAATAATTACGATGGCAGAAGAAGCAGGAAAAGCCATGGTGATTGTTATGAATAAATGGGATCTCGTTGATGAAGATCGTCGAGACCAACTAGATCGCGAGATAGATAGACACTTGGATCAAGTCGAATGGGCGCAAAGAGTAAATGTTGCTGCAAAAACTGGGTGGCATAGAGATCGTCTAGCACCTGCACTACGGACCGCAATTGATTCATGGGAAAAACGCGTTCCAACCTCAAAGTTAAACTCCTTCCTCGGTGCTTTAATCGGCGCAACACCGCCACCTGTTCGTGGTGGCAAACAACCTAAGATTTTTTACGCAACGCAGGCAGGAATTGCACCTCCAAAGTTTGTGGTTTTCTCAAGTGGCTGGATTGAAGCCTCATATAGACGCTTCATTGAACGTCGCCTGCGTGAAGAGTTCTCTTTCCCTGGTACACCTGTTCAGGTGGCTATCCGCGTGAAAGAACGAGACAAGAGTTAAGAGCGTGGTATGAATAAGAATGTAAATATTCCAAATGCATTGAGCCTGCTTCGCTTGGTCGGTGTTCCATTTTTCATTTACTTCGCTTTAGTATCCAAGCAAGATGCTGTGGCGATTTTAATTCTGGTCATAGCCGGCATTACCGATTATTTAGATGGAAAATTGGCAAGAGCCTGGAATCAAACTTCTGCGTTCGGTGCATTAATCGATCCTGCCGCTGATCGAATTTATATTCTTTCCACGCTAATCATCTTGTATGTTCGCGATGCTATTTCCTTGTGGGTTCTTGTAATACTCCTTGCTCGAGATGGGATTCTCGGTCTCCTTTCTTTAATTTTAAAGAGCCGCGGATTGCCACTGTTGGAAGTCACTTATCTAGGAAAGGCAGCTACCTTTAATCTGCTCTACGCCTTTCCATTGCTCCTACTCGCAACCCAGGACTCAGCAATTGGCACTATTGCTTTTGCTGCTGGTTGGAGTTTTGCTCTATGGGGCATAGTTCTGTATGTGTTTACAGGTTGGACATATTTCCAAAATGGGGTTCAAAGCATTAGAGTCGCGTCCACGGGCACTCGGAAATAACTCAAAAGTAAAGGTACACAAATGTCGAATATTCCTGATTCACTGAAGTACACCAAGGAGCACGAATGGGTTGCTTCAACATCATCCGCTTTGGTTTATCGAGTTGGCATTACCGACTATGCGCAGAGTGCTCTCGGTGACATTGTTTATGTTCAATTGCCTAAGGTTGGACAAGGATTAACCGCCGATACGGTTTGTGGTGAAGTTGAATCTACTAAGAGTGTTTCAGAAATTTTTTCCCCAGTAACAGGAAGCGTCGTTGCAATTAATAATGATCTAACCTCAGCACCAGAGACCATAAATTCAGATCCGTACGGGACTGGTTGGTTATTCGAAGTGTCAGTAGATTCAGAGCCAAATAACCTGCTTTCAGCCTCGGACTACGCTTCCATCACGGCTTGACCACTAGGGGGGCGCGCCCCTAGTGTCACCCTTAAGTTCAAGGTGAGCCTGATTTATGGGGGCGGAAGGGGAATCTCGTGGCAGCAGTTGAAAATAAACGAGAGCTAACATCTACCTTCAATTTAGGCCTTCGAAGTATTAGTTCTCCTGGTAGTACCTCTGCATCAGAAGTATTTTTACAAAAAGCAGAGCCTTCAATCCGTTCAATGATCGAAGAAGTGTGCGCACCAGGATCAGATAAAGCAATGCTCGTAATTCACCGCGGACCTGCCCAAGGATCTCGCTTCTTATTGGATACCAACACAGTATCCATCGGAAGATCCCCCGAGAGTGATGTGTTTTTAGACGATGTAACAGTGTCTAGAAAACACGCGCACATTGAGCGATTAAAAGGTGAATTTTCAATTACAGATTCGCACAGTCTCAATGGCACCTACGTAAATTCAATCTCTGTTACAACACAGGTTCTACGTATGGGCGATGAAATACAGATTGGAAAGTTCCACGCATTATTTTTCGGAAATTCACACATTAAAAATTTAGGGGATAAGTAATGAGCGTTCCAGCACGCGCGTATTTGAGTATAGGTGAAGTTCTAACAAAGTTACGCGGAGATTTTCCAGATATAACAATCTCCAAGATTCGTTTTCTCGAATCCGAAGGGTTAATTGATCCTCAACGCACTCCATCTGGTTATCGCAAGTTCACTGGAACAGACCTTGAGAGACTCCGATACGTTTTGCTTGCCCAACGTGATCAGTACTTACCTCTTCGTGTTATTAAAGAAAATCTTGACGCTCTAGACCGCGGCTTGCAACCTTCACCAGTTTCCGGGGGAGTAGCCGCGCCTCGTCCATCTCTGGCCACTGTTGATGGCGAAATGGCGCCTTCAGCTTTTGGAGAATCCAGTGACATGCGCCTGTCCCGTGAAGAGTTGTTAAAGGCAAGCGGGTTAACTGAAAACGCATTAGTTGAACTTGAATCTTTTGGATTAATCGCTCCGCGGGGTCGTCATTACGATGGTGATTCTTTATCGGTTGCTAAAGCGGTTACTGAAATGGGTTCCTTCGGTATTGAACCGCGCCATCTGAGATCATTTAAGTCAGCGGCGGATCGTGAAATCGGTTTAATAGAACAAGTGATTACTCCTTTGAATAGACAAAAGAACGCTGAGTCGAAAGCTCGTGCGGAAGAAGTTCAGAAAGAGATTGCTTCACTCTCTATCCGCTTACACGCTTCTTTGGTGCGTGGCGGATTAAATCGACTCCGTTAATCTTGGGTTAGTTTCATGAGCATGGTGGCTATGCAAGTTGTAGGCGTTCGAATTGAGATGCCATCTAATCAACCAATTGTTTTGCTAAAGGAAATTGATGGGGTTCGTTTTCTTCCTATTTGGGTGGGAGCGGTAGAAGCCACAGCCATTGCCTTTGCGCAGCAAGGTGTTACGCCACCACGACCATTAACACATGATTTGATGCAAGACATTGTTGAATCACTCGATGCCACCCTCACTGCAGTTCAAGTTACTGCGATGGAAGAAGGAGTCTTTATGGCGTCATTGCTCATGAGGGATTTAGAGGGTAAAACCATTAGTGTTTCTGCTAGACCATCGGATGCAATTGCTCTAGCGCTTAGAACACATAGCAATATTCTGGCTGACTCTGATTTGCTGGATAACGTTGGTATTGAGATTCCTGAAGATGTGGCCGAAGATGCCCTCAATGCCAGCGGGGAGAGCTCTGAGATGGAGAGATTTCGAGAGTTTCTTGATCAGATCAACCCTGAAGACTTCGCTGGGTAAACAATGCCTCCCTTAAGACTCTCAACCTCAAGTATAGGTTTTGGGAGTGTCGGAACCAGAATCAGAGCGAATCACGCCTTATTCTTGACTCACTCCCCAAGAGAATTGAGTTTCCCCTCATGACTTCATCGCCAGACTTTGACTTGATTGGCTATCGCGGTGCTACTGCCTGTTCTGCAGCCGGAATTAGTTATCGTCAACTCGATTATTGGGCGCGTACCGGATTAGTTGAACCAAGTATCAGACCTGCTGGCGGCTCAGGGTCAACCCGACTTTATGGGTTCAGAGATATTTTGGTCCTAAAGATTGTTAAGCGTTTGCTGGATGCAGGGGTTTCTCTTCAGAACATTCGTACTGCCGTTAATCACCTACGTGAACGCGGAGTAACAGAACTCGAACGAATCACCCTAATGAGCGATGGTGCTTCGATTTATGAGTGCGCCAGCGCGGATGAGATTGTGGATCTTCTAGCCGGTGGCCAAGGAGTCTTCGGAATCGCTGTTGGCAAGGTGTGGCATGAGGTTGAAGGCTCGCTTTCAACCTTGACCGGGGAGATCGATGGTCAAGCAATAGGTGGCGAAAGTAACGATGAGCTATCTCTTCGTAGAAAGCGCAAACGCGCCTAACTAGGCATATTCTTCCCTTAGCACTCTTTAGTTTAAGAACCAGGGGAATCAGTAATGTCACGTGAAGAGCATTTTTCTTCTTATAAACAATACGAAGCATTCCAGCGTCGCCATATAGGTCCTACATCTTCACAAGAAGATGAGATGCTCAAAGCCCTTGGCTATAAAGATATGGATTCATTTATATCCGACGTTGTACCAAGTAATATCGCAATGTCAAAGAAGTTAAGTGAATCTTTACCTTCTCCTTTAACTGAAGTAGAAGCTATACAAGCTTTACGTTCGATGGCTGATAAGAACAAAGTTTTTACTTCTTACATAGGTTGTGGTTATTACGGAACAATTACCCCGCCTGTTGTTTTGAGAAATGTGTTAGAAAATCCTGCTTGGTACACCGCGTATACGCCTTATCAACCAGAGATTTCTCAAGGTCGCCTTGAAGCACTCTTTGCTTTTCAAACTGCAGTATGTGATTTAACTGGCCTACCAATAGCTAACGCGTCGATGCTTGATGAAGGAACTGCTGCAGCGGAAGCTATGACATTAGCTCGACGATCATTTAAGGGCAGCGATGATGCAGTATTTCTAATTGATAGGAGTGTCCATCCGCAAACTCGTGCTGTCATAGTTACGCGCGCCAAGCCACTAAATATTTTAATTGAAGATTTTGACGCAGCAACTGGTATCACCACTTCATCAGAGTATTTTGCCGCACTCGTTCAATATCCAGATACTTCAGGTTCAGTTAACGATTATTCAAAGATTGCCGAACAGGTTCATGCGAAGGATGCTTATCTAATCGCCGCAACCGATTTATTAGCGTTAACTCTGCTCAAAGCTCCAGGGGAGTGGGGAGCTGACGTAGCAGTTGGGTCTGCTCAACGCTTTGGTGTTCCAATGGGATTCGGTGGACCACATGCTGGATTCATGGCAGTGCGTAATGGTTTGGAGCGTTCACTTCCAGGTCGCTTGATTGGTCAAAGTGTTGATGTTCATGGAAATCCAGCTTTTAGACTTGCTTTGCAAACTCGAGAACAACATATTCGACGAGACAAAGCAACTAGCAACATTTGTACGGCGCAAGTTTTGCTCGCAGTAATAAGTGCGTTTTATGCGATGTGGCATGGACCCGATGGCTTAAAGCTCATTGCACAACGTATACACAACCAAACAGGTGCCCTTGCAAAAGCATTGTCGCAAAGTGGGTTCGAAGTGGTAAACAAAACTTACTTTGATACCTTAACAATCAAAGTTGATAACGCGAATGCTATTCATAAGAGAGCTCATGAGCACAACGTTAATTTAAGAATCATCGATGCTAAACATGTTGGTATTTCCCTTGATGAAACAACCACATCGATAGCGCTAGACGTGCTTGGATCTGTTTTTGGGGTAGATGTTAAAAATGATAGCGATTCAATCAATTTTGATTCTGCTCTCAAGCGGTCATCAAAGTATTTACAGCATCCAGTTTTCAACACTAATCATTCCGAAACAGCGATGCTTAGATACATCCGTACTCTTTCTGATCGAGATTTAGCTCTTGATCGCACAATGATTCCTTTGGGCTCTTGTACTATGAAATTGAACGCAACAACTGAGATGCAAGCGGTTACATGGCCAGAGTTCTCTTCTTTGCATCCATTCACACCTATCGAACAGAGCGTTGGATCACGAGAACTCATTCAAGAGTTATCGGATTGGCTGGTGGCAATTACTGGTTATGACGCTGTATCACTTCAACCAAATGCAGGTAGTCAAGGAGAGTTCGCTGGGTTACTTGCAATTAGAAATTATCATGACAGCCGAGGAGATCAGAAAAGAACAATTTGTTTGATTCCTTCCAGTGCACATGGAACAAATGCGGCTAGTGCGGTTATGGCTGGCATGAAAGTTGTAGTGATTGCATGCGATGATCACGGAAATGTCAGTATTGAAGACCTAAAGTCAAAGATAAATGAATTTAAAGATGAGTTAGCCGCATTAATGGTTACTTATCCATCAACACACGGAGTTTTTGAGAGTGCTATTTCAGAAATCTGCGAGTTTATTCATGATGCTGGTGGGCAGGTTTATGTTGATGGAGCCAACTTGAATGCTCTAGTTGGATTAGCTCAACCTGGAAAATTTGGTGCTGATGTTTCTCATCTAAATCTCCACAAAACTTTTTGTATTCCTCATGGTGGCGGGGGACCAGGTGTTGGCCCTGTTATTTGTCGTTCCCATTTAGCACCGTTCTTGCCAAATCACCCAGTTGATTCACTAGCAGGTCCTGCAACGGGTCCAGGACCCGTAAGTTCTGCGCCTTATGGTTCAGCAAGCATTCTGCCAATCTCGTGGGCGTATATTCGCATGATGGGGGGAG
>JAIYBJ010000008.1 GCA_027488575.1 Streptomycetaceae bacterium
CATGAAGAGTTATCTATCTTTACTTCAACGCTTTGCACGCCAACGTTGTGTGCCCATGCAACTCCTGCAATTGCACGCTTTCCGGATTCAAATCTCTCTTGAACATAAGGAGTATCAATACGCGATTGCATTTTAATCGGTGCAAACTTTGCCCATCCCTTTTTGATCCAATAGCCCTCTTTAAGATCAAAACGTGTGAGCTCTAAACGAGATAACCATTTCGTTGCAGATACATAACCATATAAACCAGGCACGATCAATCGCGCAGGAAAACCATTTTTAACTGGAAGAATTTCACCATTCATTCCAACTGCAATGATCGCATCCCGCCCATCAAGTGCCGCGGTTGGAAAACCAGCTGTGAATTTGTCTACAGAGTGACTCAATATTTGATCTGCATTCCGTGATGGTTCTGCTTCATTGATTAAGTCATCAAGGCGAACGCCAAGCCAGCGAGCGTTCCCAACGTATGGCCCACCAACCCAATTAGATACGCAGGCAATCGTGTCATCGACTTCAATCATTGGCCTTGCAAGCAAATCATCGTAAGAAAGTTTTATCTTGTTTTTAACCATTCCATCAATGGTTAATTCCCAATCTGATGGATTGATTTGTGGGACAACGATTGCGTTATCAATAATGAAAAACTTGTCATTTGGCGTAAACAACTTTGAGAGATTTTCAATCTCGAGCGCCGGATCTGCAGGAGGTGCGGGTAATGGATTGAGCGCTTTAGGTAATGTAATTCCCAACTTTTCTAATTGAATGCTTGCACCTTGGTGCAGATATTTATAGCCAGCAGAACCCAGAATTGCTGCCGCAAGAACACCGCCACCTATTTTGAATAAAGAACGTCGCGAGAGTCCTTCTTTGGAATTGTCTAAGGACATGTGCAGTTCTTTAGCGCTCTAAAAGAGCGTAAACAACTAAGGCGCTTACGACAGCACCAGGCACGCTAACGTCAACATCACCTAGAGCTGCTGCAATTGGCCCAACATAATCAACAGTTGAAATACCGAGGATTCCAACAACGCTTCCAACTATCCACGAAAACGTAGCTTTGATATTCCACCCACCAGTAAACCAATACTTTCCACCGGTTTCGCGTTTGTTGAAAACCTGAAGTGCTGCTTTATCAAACTGACCCTTGTTTTTGTAATAACCATAGAGTGAAATAACAATCCATGAAGATGCAAGGCTGGTTAGAAAGAGAACTGAGTTTGTTACTGCAGCTTCTGCGTCATAAATAAACTTGCCAATAAAGACAAGTGCAGTACTGATTGCGGCGACTAAAACTGTGGATTTAAGTCGCGATAACTTAGGCACGATTGCATCCATGTCTAAGCCCATGCTGTACAAGTTAATTGATCCTTGACCAAGGCTTCCGATGAATCCAACGAGTAATAGCGGAATCAATAACCATGAAGGTGAACCAGCAACAAAGCCTCCCGCAAAACTCTCTTCATCAAAAGCTGCAATTCCAACGAATGCACCAAAGATTGTTGGAATAGATAGTCCAACAACCATTGCAACGAAAGTGTTCTTCACAATATCTCGCGCACTGTGTGCGCTCTCAGAAATATAACGAGACCAATCTCCTGTTTGCGTGACATAAGAAATAGGACCTGCTGCACCACAAGTGAGCACGGTTAAGAACCATGTTGGCCACAATGTACCGAGTGCGTACACCTCGGGATCTCCTGGATAACTAGGGTCAAAGTTTGACCACAAACCAATAACAGTTAAAACAACGAGTGCGCCCATTAAATAAGCAACGTACTTACTGAGTTTAAGAATCCAGGAATAACCGAGAACCGCAAAGGAAACCACGGCGATAGCGATAACCCCATAGCCAATTGCAATAAGTGAATCACTTACATCTGTATCAGTAAGTCGCGCCCAACCAGCGGAAATCATTTCCCCGCCAGTCCAAATAGTTAGTGCAACGTATTGAATACAGAGCAACAATCCAACAAAGGATGCAATTAAGCGGCCTCGGACTCCAAAGAATGCACCCGAGCTAACAGAGTTATTTGTTGCAGCGCGCCAACCCAATAGCGCTGACGTACTGACAAATGCCGCAGCGATAACAGTTCCCACCAAGATTGCAGAGACGCTCTGCCACCAACTTAAACCGTAATAAATTCCAAGCCAACCAAAGACCATCACGGATAACGAAAGATTGCTGCCAACAAAGACAGAGATGATGCTGCGCGGTTTTCCGGTGCGCTGATTTTCTGGGACTGTGTAGACGCCGATGGATTCAATCTGATTAGTCATTGCAAAAGGCTAGATTGCCATGCGGGGATTTTCAACGGTTTAGGCGTGTCTTTGCGCTTTTAAAAGCAAGCATTAGAGTTTGTCTACGTGCGATTCTTAAATAATCCAAGCCACGACCTCACCTATGACGATATTTTCATGGTGCCAAGCAAATCCGAACTCTCATCTCGCATGGAAGTTGATCTAACTTCACACGATGGTTCTGGAACAACTATTCCGCTTGTCGTAGCAAATATGACTGCAGTATCTGGTCGACGTATGGCAGAAACAATTGCACGTCGGGGTGGCCTTGCTGTTATTCCACAAGATATTCCACTCGATGTCGTAGACAGTGTTATTAAATGGGTTAAGTCGCGCCACACATTCTTTGATACACCACTTACTTTGTCACCACAGCAAACAGTTGCAGATGCAGTCAGCTTGTTATCAAAGCGCGCTCATGGGGCTGTTGTCATTGTTGAAAACAACAAACCAGTAGGAATTGTTACTGAAGAAGATTGTGCTGGTGTAGATCGTTTCACTCAATTGCACACAGTGATGAGCAAAGACTTATTGACACTTAAAGATGATTCAGATGCTCGAAAAGCATTTGATTTCTTGCACGATAACCGTCGCAAACTCGCTCCAGTTGTAAATGGCAGAG
The DNA here is from genome assembly GCA_027488575.1 of Streptomycetaceae bacterium. Lineage (GTDB taxonomy): Bacteria > Actinomycetota > Actinomycetes > Nanopelagicales > Nanopelagicaceae > Planktophila. The sequence goes on from JAIYBJ010000008.1 coordinate 2,924, forward strand.
GCGAGCTCACAGGAATTCTTACTCGAGTTGGCGCACTTCGAAGCACTTTGTACGCCCCAGCAGTTGATGCACAGAATCAGCTGCGCATTGCGGCGGCAATTGGAATTAACGGAGATGTTGCAGGCAAAGCACGCGCACTTCTTGATTCAGGTGCAGACGTACTTGTAATTGATACTGCTCATGGTCATCAAAAGAAGATGTTTGATGCACTCAAGGCAATCAAAGCACTTAACCCAAAGGTTCCGTTAGTCGCTGGAAACGTTGTAACCGCAGCCGGCACAGAAGATCTCATCGAAGCTGGCGCTGACATTATTAAAGTCGGTGTTGGACCAGGTGCAATGTGTACAACGCGTATGCAAACAGGCGTTGGACGCCCACAATTTTCTGCAGTGCTCGAATGCGCAGCAGCTGCAAAGAAAAAAGGAAAGCACGTATGGGCAGATGGCGGCGTTCGCCATCCTCGCGATGTCGCACTAGCTCTCGCTGCTGGCGCATCAAATGTGATGATCGGTTCTTGGTTTGCAGGAACTCACGAATCACCAGGAGATGTACAGACAGATTCAACTGGTCGTTTATTTAAAGAATCCTTTGGAATGGCGTCTGCACGCGCAGTTGCAGCGCGCACAACTCAAGAAGATGCGTTTGATCGTGCACGTAAAGCGCTCTTTGAAGAAGGTATTTCAACATCTCGTATGTACTTAAATCCGCAACGTCCAGGTGTTGAAGATTTGCTCGATGAAATCATCGCCGGACTTCGTTCTTCTTGTACATACGCAGGAGCAAAGAGTCTTGAAGAGTTCGCAGAGAAAGCAGTGATTGGAATTCAATCATCGGCTGGATACGCCGAAGGTCGTCCACTGCATTCGTCGTGGACGGTTTAACTAGTCGTACTGGATCCAACCAAGTAGCGGAATGTGCGTATGTGCAAACCACGTACGCCAAATTGAAATAAGCATGATGTATAGCGGGAAACCAATCAAAACAATTGCTTGAAACAAATTAGCGTGACTCTGCTCTGTAGGTGTGTAATCCCACGATAGCCACGCAAGGTTTCCAAGGTATAAAACCGCAAAAGGCAAAGTAACCCAGCGCATTGGTTCGACTTTTACGATGTGTGGAAACTTTAAATTTGTTAGCTGGCTAATGCACAGTGCAATGGTGACAATTAAAACTTCAACGCGAGTTGAACCCATAATCAAAAAGGTCGGAACAACAAGGTTCCATGCAGCAGGAAAACCATTAAACCAATGATCTTCAGTCTCTAAGTCCGTGCGAGCAAACCAGAGCGCAGAGAATAAAAACACTGCGCCAACAACGAGAGTTTCAAAGTGCGTTGGCAGAAGTTCTAGACGCACCAATAAAGCAAGTGGAACAAGTACGCAGGTAATGTAATCAACGACCAAATCAAGAATGTGTCCATCGATTCTGTCTGCATAAAACTCAACATCAATTTTGCGCGCAATAGGACCATCTAGGCCATCGAGAATTTGTGCAGCTAATAACCACAAAAGAGCGTCACGAAAACGACCATCGATTACGGCTTGCAGTGCAACCATTCCGGCAACAGCACCGAATGCGGTCATTACATGAAGAACGTAACCTGCACGTCTAGATACTGCTTCTGAATCAAAAACGCTCACTGCAAAATCTTAAACTAATTTCGGATTGCAGCCGCGAGGCTACGGAAATCCTCCACAAGTAAGTCGATTTCTTTTTGGCCATGAGCGAGGGAAATGAGCCACTGCTCATCAAGTCCTGGAGGCGTCATGATGCCGCGGTTAATTGACCAGAGCCATGAGAGCTCAGCAATTTTGAAGTCAGTTGCTTTGTAATCACGATAATTACGAACTGGTGTTGTTGACCAACTGATGCAACCTTTAACACCAAAACCAACTGTATGCGCAGGCAATTCGTACTCTGCAATGATTTCAGAGATGCGATTAAGTGCTTGCATATTGAATCCTTCAGCAACGCCAAGTGTTTCTGCGTTACAGATCTTGTCAATTGCACGAATACCAGCCATAGCAAGTGGGTTTCCGTTAAAAGTTCCGAAGTGCGCCATGCGCCCATCAGATACGGCGTCCATAAAATTTTTCTTTCCGCCGAATGCAGCAACAGGAACGCCACCGCCAATTGATTTAGCCAGAGTAATTAAATCTGGCTGAACACCTAGACGTTGCGCTGCACCTTGTGGTCCTGCAGTAAGTCCGGTCTTTACTTCGTCGAAAATCAAAACGATTCCGTATTGATCGCAGAGTGCACGTACCTGCTCGAGGTAACCAGCATCTGGAAGAACAATCGCAATGTTTTCAAGAACTGGTTCTACAACAAAGCAAGCGATCTTGTCTTTGTGCTTGGCAAATGTGCGCTCGAGAGCTTCTGCATCGTTGTAAGGAACAACAAAGACATCTCCAACAACAGTTGCTGGATCAACAATTACATTTGGATTATCTGCATCGCCAACAACTTCAAGCTTTGGCTTTACTGACACAGTCAGTGGGTCATAGCTTCCGTGGTATCCACCTTCGACTTTAACAACGCCGTTCTTGCCAGTAAATGCACGTGCGGTACGGATTGCATACATCGTTGATTCAGTGCCTGAGTTTGTGAAGCGAACCTGCTCGAGGTTAAAGCGCTTACAGATGCGCTCTGCTGCATCGCGTGAGATTGGAGAAGGAGTTACAAAGAGCATTCCAACTTCGAGTGACTCTTTGATTTCTTGAACAACGACTGGGTTGAGATGACCAGCAAGCATTGCTCCGAAGCCCATAGACATATCGAGCACATCGCGACCATCCACATCAACCATCCAGGCGCCCTTAGCGGACTTGATGGAGATTGGATATGGATCCCAATGTTGGAAACTTGATGGAACACCCAGAGGAAATGTCTGAGCAGCTACTTTATTTTCTTTTTCTGAACCTGATGTTCCCTCTTTAAAGCGGGCCCATTCTTGGTCTAGTAGTGCACCAACTTTTGATTCAGATAGTGGCTTGGATGTTGCAGGGACATTTCTAAACGTTTGCGCATGATTCGCATGTGTTTTCATTTATCAAACTAGCTTCGCTTTGGATCTAGTATTTCTAGAAATGAGCGAAACGGGCTCCTTTTCAGCAGCTTTATAAAAAGCGAGTTTACCTGCTTTAATTTTTAAAGCAACAGATGTTTTATGCGGGAAAATTCGGACTTTTTCCGCGTGTTACAGTTTTTCTATGTTTTTTATAGCCGTTTTGTTAATGGGTGCGGCCGGACTTTTTGGACTTGCGGCGGACGCTGTTATGCCGAAAGAAAACAAAGTTACTCAAGAAATAAAAATAAATCCCGTTTATTGTTTTAATAAACCAAGTGAAAGTTTAGTTATTCGTCCAGATTTTATTGGTTGCATCATCGGAGAAGATCTGCCACTTGGACAGAGTGAAATTACAGAAAGCACAGAGCGTCCAACAGATTTACATCCACACGTGCTTGCTCGTTTTCTTAGTGCACAAGCTGCTGCAAAAGCAGAAGGCGTCACAATGACATTTGATTCTGGATACAGAACTCTTGAAACACAGAATTATTTATTTCAACGCGCAATCAAGGAACACAAAACACCAGAAGAAGCGATCAAGTGGGTTCTTCCAGGAGATTTATCTAGACATCCGTGGGGGCTTGCTCTCGATGTAAATCTGCACCACGAAAAATCTGGAGCATCCTGGTTAGAAGCCAATGGATCCACTTTCGGGCTCTGTCGTGTCTATGAAAACGAGTGGTGGCATTTCGAACCATTGATTGCTCCTGGCGGAGTTTGTCCGCCACTTCTGCCCGATGCATCTCATTTGAAGTAAAGTGCGGACGTGAACAAGCCAACGATCATCCTTGCTACAAGCAATGGTGTTGGAATGGGCCACCTCGCGCGAGCAAGTGCAATCGCATTGGCACTTAAACCAGTTGCTAACCCAATAATCGTTTCAATGGCTGGCGGCATCGCCGAAATCTCTGACTACATGGGGATCCGCACTGAATACATTCCCGGCAGAGATCGCGAGTGGATGACTCGTGACTTGTGGGATCAATACTTGCGCGATCGTCTTGTGGCACTTGTTGAAGAAACAGACGCCAAACTCATTTCATTTGATGGCGTTGTTCCGTATCCAGGTGTTATTGCTGCGAAAGTTAAAGCACCACACATCTCTCTTGTCTGGGTGCGCCGTGGTTTATGGCAGAAAAAACCACAACGCTTTGTATTGGGATTGCAATCAGCAATGATGGATTTCATCGTTGAACCTGGTGACATTGCACGTTCATATGATCACGGTCCAACTGCTAAACGAAAAGATTCGCAACTCACTTCGCCTGTTTCTTTATTTCAAAAAGATACTGCGCTTTCTCGCGCCGAATCTCGCAAAATTCTAGGTTTAGATCCTGACCGCCCAGCCGTATTAGTACAACTTGGCACCGGCGATAGCGATGTCAATGAAAAGATGACCGCAGCTCTTTCTGGACTTCTAGGTTGGAAAGATTTACAAGTTGTATTAACCAAGAAACCAATTGATAAGAATGGAAACTCCTTAGTTCCCGATGGTTTAGATCTAAAGGTTGTTCGTCACTTTCCTTTGGCACAAGTACTGCATGCATTTGATGCAGGTGTTTGTGCCACTGGATATAACGGTGTGCACGAACTATTGCCAGCACAAATACCAACAGTCTTTGTTTCCAATATTCGCGGAACCGATGATCAAGAAGCACGAGCACAGTGGTGTCATGACTTCGGTTATGCACTACGCGCAAATCAAGCAGATCTTGCCAACATCACCGCAACGGTTAAGAAACTACAAGATCCTCAAGTGCGCGCATCGCTTTCTGCAAAGTGTGCAGAGCTTCCACAAGTATCTGGTGGCGCCGAGATCGCACAGATTTTCTTAAAACTCATTGCTGACCAGGCAGCAATCAAACCGGGTTCACTTACTTATAAGCGTTTAATGCTTCAAGATCACATCAATCGCGGCATGCGCCACATCGCATACATCGGTTTGCGTCGTCTCGCTCTGATCTATCGCAAGTTCAGACCACATCCAGATGCTGACACAATGGCAAAGGTTGCGCCAATTTTTAGTCAAGCAACAACTGCTGCAGAGCTACGCGATCTCATTAAAGGTGATGTGAGATTCGAACATATGGTTGCTGGTGCATCAGATACATATAAAAAACGCCGTGAAGAGATTGCTCATGTTGCATACAACCCACCACTGATTGCAATTAGAAAGCGCAAAGCTTAAAAACGAGAACGAATCTCCCATAGATCCCCAAATACGGGATTAAAGAGTGTGGACTTCAAATAATCGGCGCCACTTGAACCACCGGTGCCAATCTTGTGACCAATAGTGCGCTCGACCATCTTTACATGGCGATAGCGCCACTCTTGAATACCTTCGTCGATATCAACTAAACGCTCGCAGATCATCGCGCGTTCTGGATCATTTTGATGCACTGCAAGCAATACATCTTGCACTTCTTTATTTGGCACGTACTGCTTTGATTTATTGCGCCCAATAACTGCAGTGGGCATTGTGTGGCCAGCCTTATCTAAATAAAGAAGAGCTGAATCCCAGATGGAATTTCCTGAAGTTATTTCTGCAATGTCTTTTTGAATATCTGGTGGCAAGTGCCCTGCCATTTTGCCGTCGCGACGACCGAGTATTGCTTCTACTTTTCTAAATTGCGCAGATTGAAATCCGCTCGACGATGAGAGATAACCACGGAAAGCGTTGAATTGAAGTGGTGTCATTGTTTCCAAAATATCAATCTGTGCGACACAAACTTTCATGATTGTGCGAATACGGCCCAAGATTGCAAGTGCGTAATGTGTGTCGCCACTTTCTAATGCGCGTTGTGCTTGTTGAAATTCATGAATTAATTGTTTGAACCACAATTCATACGTCTGATGAATGATGATAAATAACATCTCATCGTGTTCTGGTCCATCAGATAATGGACGCTGAAGTTTTAAGAGTTCATCAACCGCAAGGTATGACGTGTACGTAAGTGCTGAGTCAAAATCTTTTGATTCGCTCATGTGACTCGTGATCCGCCCTCTTTAACCTTCTCGTATTGACGTGTTGAGACTAAATCGCGAATCCGCTCAAAGCCATCCCAGACTTCGACGTATGAAGTTGCAAGAGGTGAGATAGCTAAGCGAATTGAATTAGGTGTGCGGTAATCCGGAATCACATTGGCAAATTCGCGAAGTGCAACACAAATGCGCGCCGCATCTGGATGTACTAAAGAAATATGTCCACCACGTTCATTTGGATCACGAGAAGTATTTAGCTCCATACCAAGGGGTGCCAACCATGCATCGTATAAATCAATCATCATTTGTGTGCCAACGGCTGCCTTGTGAGCAATAGCGCCAATACCTGCTTCTTTAATTATTTCAAAAGAAGTTTTAATGCAGCGAAGACCAATCAAAGACGGGCTCGCAATTTGGAAACCACGAATGCCATCAGCTTTTTCAAAAACAGGACCCATTCCAAATTGATCACCTTGCGAGAACCAACCTTGAATTGGAACCTGTAACTCTTTTTGAATTCTGTGGCTGACATACAACCACGCAGGTGCGCCTGGACCAGAGTTTCCATACTTATAAGTGCAACCAACAGCAAGATCAACCCCATTGGCATCAAAGTTCATTTCGATTGCGCCAACTGCGTGGCTTGCATCCCAGACAACCAATCCGCCATGTGATCGCACTAAATCAGTTATGGATTTAATGTCAGTACGTGCACCAGAGCGATATTGAATAACTTCAAGAGTTACGAGTGCAACATCATCGTTTAGATACGGAGCAAGAATTTCAGCAGTAATTCTCTCGTGCTTAATTGGTCCGGCTGATTCATTATCAATAAGAACTAAATTCAATCCGAATTCTTTTGCAATTCCATCCAAGATGTATCGATCAGTAGGAAAATTTGCAGTGTCGGTAATAATTGTTTTGCGACCTGGTCGTGCTTTGATTGCAGCCAAGCAGAGCTGATAGAAGTTAACTGATGTTGTGTCGCATGCAAGTACTTGACCCTTTGCGGCGCCCAACGTTGCCTCACCGATCAAATCTCCAACAGGTTGTGCTTCATCAACCCAGTGACTCCAACCAGTGACAACTTCAGGACCCCACTCTTTTGTTAAGAAATCATTGACTGCCACCACCGTTGCATGAGGAAGACGTCCAAGAGAGTTGCCATCCAAATAACACATTGCTGGGTCTGTAATCACAAACTTTGATTTGAAGTGAGCAAGAGGATCGTTCTTATCTAGATCCAGGGCGTATTGGCGGTCAGTAACGTTCATAGTTGAAAGGTACGCTCTGTCTCCATGGCGCGCAATCTTCTAAATTTAGAGGAAGTCTCAAAGGCTTTCGATATTCGCGCGCTCCTAGAACGCGTATCACTCGGGATATCCGAAGGTAATCGCATTGGAATTGTTGGAAGAAATGGCAGCGGAAAAAGCACGCTGATGAAAATAATGTCCGGCATCGAAACACCAGATGCTGGACGTGTCACTAAATCAAATGACACTCGCATCGGCTTGCTCTCACAAGTAGATAACGCACCAGCAGGTGCAACTGTTCGAGATGTTGTGCTTGGCGATAAAGCAACGCACGAATGGGCAAGTGATGCCCGAATCCGCGAAGTATTTACAGGACTCTTCGGTGGTTTTGATGATCACTTATTTGAGCGAACATTTGGCACGCTTTCAGGTGGAGAACGCCGCCGTGTGGGATTAGCAAAACTGTTGATCGATGACCTTGATTTAATTTTGTTAGATGAGCCAACAAATCACCTTGATGTAGAAGGCGTTGCTTGGCTTGCAAACCACTTACTTGCTCGCAAATCTTTAGCCCTTGCTGTAATCACTCACGATCGTTGGTTTCTGGATGCAGTAACAGAGCGGACATGGGAAGTTGTTGGGGGCAAAGTCGAAGAGTATGACGGCGGATACTCTGCATTTGTTTTAGCAAAAGCCGAACGCGCTCGCCAAGCAAGTGCGATGGATGCACGTCGAAATAATTTAATTCGCAAAGAGTTAGCGTGGCTGCGTCGCGGTGCACCTGCTAGAACCACAAAACCAAAGTTTCGAGTTGATGCTGCGAATGAGTTAATTTCTGCGGAACCTGCTCCACGAGATCAAGGTGAGTTACTTAAATTTGCACGTAACCGTTTAGGTAACACCGTTTATGAATCTCACCATGTACAACTGCGTGCTGGCGACAAGTTATTACTCGATGATCTGTATTGGAACATTGGACCAGGAGATCGCATCGGAATCGTTGGAATCAACGGTGCAGGAAAGACAACACTGATGCGAATGCTGACAGGGGAGCTGCAACCACATGCAGGAAAGTTTGTTACGGGCGTAACCGTTAAAGCAGCTTTTCTCACACAGCACTTGCACGAATTAGATCCAACATGGCGCGTACTTGAAGCCGTAGAAAAAATCGCAAATCACGTAGAACTAGGTAACGGCAAATCACTATCTGCATCACAACTCTGTGAACGCTTGGGATTTGATCGCGATTCACAGTGGACGCCAGTCGGCGATTTATCTGGCGGAGAAAAGCGTCGCCTTCAATTAACGCGGTTATTGATGGATAGCCCCAATGTTTTGTTGCTGGATGAACCAACAAATGATTTCGATATTGAAACACTTACCGAGCTAGAAGATTTATTGGATAGCTATGGCGGCACACTCATCGTTGTTTCACACGATAGGTACTTCCTCGAACGTGTGTGTGATCGCTTTGTTGGTTTGTTAGGTGATGGGGCGCTACGCGATTTACCTCGCGGTGTCGATCAATATCTCGAACAACGCCTCGATGCGCTTAGCAATAACAAAACACAATCGATAAATAAAGGCACATCAAGTGCTGCAGAACAAAGACAGCTCAAGAAAGACGTCGCTCGACTTGAAAAACAATTGGCAAAATTAGATGAGGCTATAAGCGCGCTCGTAGAAGAACAGAGCTCCGCAGCATTTGATGCGCAGCGACTCATTGAAATCACCGCAAAACTCGAAGAATTGCGGGCTGATAAGAACACGAAAGAAGAAGAGTGGCTCTTTGCCACAACTGCTCTAGATTCTTAAGATAAAATTTTGCTCATGAATAAAGTCGTGCACGCAATTGAAGTTGTCCTCTTCCGCGCTCGTTGGTTATTAGCGCCCCTTTACATTGGTCTTGTCGGAACGCTTGTATTGCTGGCCTACCGATTTGTTATCGAATTCATTCATCTCGCTCAAGAAATCGGTGAGTCAGATGCAAGTACATTTACTTTAGATTTACTGGCACTTCTTGATCTCACGCTTCTTGCGAACTTAATCTTGATGGTTATCTTTGCTGGATATGAAAACTTCGTATCTCGAATCGATGCCGCGGCAGAGTCAACTGATCGTCCACACTGGATGGGAACAATTGATTTCAGTGGACTCAAAATCAAACTTATTGGTTCACTGGTAGCAATCTCTGTTATCGAACTACTCAAAGATTTCATTGAGCTATCTGGTGAGGCAGAAGTTGGCGAAGGCACAATCTGGCGAATCATCATTCACCTTACATTCGTTGTCTCAGGCGTTCTCTTTGCATTGATGGATTGGATCGCAGATAAGCGAGAGTTCACCGGTACGCATAAATAATGCGTTTAGATTTACTCGCAGCATTATCTGGAATCCTGATATCGCTTCAAGCTCGAGCAAACGGCGAACTATCTCTTCGTCTAGATAATGGATTACAGGCTGCCTTTATTTCTTTTAGCTCTGGGTTATTACTGATTGCAATCATCTCTATTTTTAATCCATCAATTAAAAACGGTGCGCGAAGATTACGAGCAGCTGTTGCTGCAAAAGAGATTGCGCCATGGACTCTCTTTGCAGGCGCTCTCGGCGGTGCTTTTGTTGCTGTACAAACTCAAATCGTTCCGCTGATTGGCGTGGCTATTTATTCAGTGGCATCAATTGCAGGCCAGAGTGCGACATCGTTACTTGTTGATCGAATCGGGTTTACTGGAGGCGGGAAAAAACCAATTAGCCCTCGCCGAATCGCTGCAGCAGTCGTCACCGTTTTAGCGGTTTTAGTCTCTGTATTGGATCGAATTGATGCACGAAACTTATCTTTGATCGCTGTTGCGTTAGCAGGTTTAGCAGGCGCAATTGTTGGAGTTCAAAGGGCACTCAATGGATTAATCAACGAACATTCGGGTCAGAGTTTCACAACATCTCTACTTAATTTCATTATGGGATCAAGCGCATTAGGTATTGCTCTTCTTGTGGCTGTTGCAATCGGCAAAGTTGAATTCGTTGCGCTACCTGCTGGTCCTTGGTGGA
>JAIYBJ010000032.1 GCA_027488575.1 Streptomycetaceae bacterium
CCTTCAACTAAAACATTAAGTCTTGCGCGCTGTGCGCGATAGAAGTTCTCCATCAAAAAAGATTTCTGGCCACCAGCCCACGCTGCAAAGTCCTTGCGTGATGTCAGGAATAGATCATTGGCAATAAATGAAACGCCAAACTCTTTGAGCGCTTCGTATTGCTTAAAGGATGATGGTTCTGCACAAACTACCGACGCATCAGGATAAAGTTTTTTGATTGCTTTAAGACCATCGATAGTTGTGGGTGCTTTTTCGTAATGAACCGTAAAGCCCTCTTCGCGAAGATTTTGCGCAAAGTGGCGAGCTGATGAAATCAAAAAGTGAAGCCTTATCGGATGCCATTGTCGCCCACTTGTCATACGCGCACTTTCAACGAATGCGATTACATCACTTGATGGATCAGCACTTTTCAACGCGCCATAATCCCGATGCAAGTGATCGAAGGGAACATAAATGATGCGCGAAGTCATGTCGCAATCTTAGGTAGGGCATTGACTAAATGCATTACGATTTCTTCATGGAACTCACAACCTGCCTATGGTTTAACGGTCGAGCTCGCGAAGCTGCAAATTTCTATGCAAGCATTTTCCCCAATAGTTCTGTCCAAGATAATTGGCTAGCGCCAACGGATACTCCCGGAAACCAACAAGGTGAAGAAGTTGTCGTCAACTTTACGATCTTCGGCCGTCCATTCATCGGTTTAAATGGCGGACCACAGTTTCCACACACCGAAGCAATTTCTTTTCAAATCCCTTGTGCGGATCAAGCAGAAATCGATAAGTACTGGAAGATCTTGATTGCAGATGGTGGAGCTGAAAGCCAATGCGGATGGCTCAAAGATAAGTTCGGCATTTCTTGGCAAGTAACTTCACCCGAAATGCTCATGTACTTAGGCGGCTCAGATCCCGAAGGTGCGCAGCGGGCAACACAGGCGATGCTTAAAATGAAGAAGATTGATTTAGCCGTAATGAAGAGAGCTTATTTAGGAGAGTCCTGATGGCTATGAACAAAAATATTGCCCGCATTGCAATCACGGCTTTGATATTAGGTGCGATTCCTATTTTTCCTGCAAGCGGTGCCGTAAAAGCTGGTGCTATCTGTACAAAGCTCAACTCCACAAAAACAGCGTCAGGATCGAAATTAACATGCGTTAAATCTGGAAAGAAATTGGTCTGGAAAGCAGTTGCTGTAGAACCAGCAGCGCCAACGTCATTTGAGAACTTGCTCGCTAATTACAAAGGAATTCCAGCTGCTGCATGGAAGAGCACTCAAGCAAATATCGCAGCCAGTACCTTAACGACACCGCCTCTAGAAATTCTTTTAGGGCCGAATACAAAAATGCCGTATGACATAAGCGTTGCTGAAAGAGCATTAAAGAAAGTTACTGGCATCTTCAAGAATTTTGCCCAGCCGCCCAAGCAGACTTCACTTTTCTACAATTACAAGGACTTGAAATGGGCGACGGATGCTCTGTCCACATTTTCTAACCCATTTAGGGCGACTAATTCTTATTCTGATCAGGCGATTGAACATTGCCCAACAGAATATTTTTGCAGAGGTGCTTTTGGAAATTACGCAGTAGGAACAGGGTTGGTTATTAACTCTGTCGCATTACCTGAAGGACAATGGGTAGACGATTTTCAATTAAGTGGTGGACGAGATATTCACGAATTTACTCACACGATACAAAAAGCCCAGTTTTTGGAAGCCAAGAGGATTACGCATACAGGGTATCCACATTGGTTTAGCGAAGGGCAACCACAAGTGGCCGCGTACACAGGTGCATACGACACTTTAGATGCTTACAAGGCGACGCGTTTGAAGTGGATGGATGCTCCTGCAAAGGGATTGGGTGGTTATTCACCCGCAGATATCTCACGTTTCTATGTTCTACAAAACACGGGGAAAATTGAAGAAACAACTGGAAATCTTCGATACACAATCGGCTACATCACCGTAGAGGCACTAGCAGCACTCAAAGGTATTGATTCGACGATGAATTTAGTTAAAGCAGTTGCCGCTGGTGACACATTTGAACAGGCATTCAAAAAGATCTATGAAGTTGAATGGTCCTACGCAGAACCGATTCTTGCTCAAGTTGTATCAAAGCAGTTCTTAGAGGTTCGTAAATACGCGATAAGTAATGGGTAACCCTTTTACTTAGCGTGTGAAAAATCCTTATATCGCTTGACGTTACCAACAGGCGGTTTACCTATGTCCACACCTGCTTGCTTAAGTTCTTTCTTGAGCTCTGCCCGGAAAGTATGGAAATCAACTTCCATGGCGTGACGCTGACCGGGACCAAAATCAAAGTGCCTGTTTTTTAGTTCATGATCGATTGCTGCGTGAATATCCTTTGGTCGTTGATACTTTCCAAGGATTTCAAGACAAGCCAGTTTTGCTTGGTAATCCGCCAAAGGCCAGATGCAACCAATAGGTTGGAACAATCCAATAAAGTAAAGATTCTTGAATTTCTCATGCATCATTTTCTTATATAGCGGAATCTTTTCGAGATCCTTAAAGTTGATCAAATTCTCATCAAAGAACGGAAACACAGTCCAATAACCGGTTGCAGCACAGATGATGTCGAAGTCCTTTTTTGTTCCATCAACAAACTCAACTGTTAGTCCATTCCAGGACTTAATTGCTGGCATTGGTTTAATTCGTCCGTGCCTAATGAAATCCATAAGGTCTGAATTAAGCGTTGGGTGAGTATTAAGTGGCAGCGTTGTATTTTCAGGAAGCCCATATCGACTATACGGTCCCTGAATAAGACGAACGAGAATCTTTAAACCGTATTGACGCAACTTCTTAGGCAACCACTTACTTTTGGCAGCGAAAACATCACCAGGTTGTCCAAATATGAACTTAGGAAAAAACCATTGTGGACTGCGCATAGACATGTGAACTGTCTTAGTCATTCGTGATGCTTCAACGGCAATGTCGCACGCAGAATTGCCTGCACCGATTACGAGCACTTGCTTATCTCTCCAGTTTTCATCCACGCCCTTAAAGTCATGGGAATGCATGAAGCGTCCAGTAAATTCTCCTGGGTACGTTGGATATTTGGGAACATTGTGATGTCCATTAGAAACCATCAAATGATCAAACTCTTCTGTCTTTTCAACTCCAGTGTTATCAATAAATGTGACAGACCACTTATCTGTTCCCAATGGCTTTGCATTTATAACTGTGTGATCAAACTTAACTCTGTCTAATACACCGAAATGTCGCGCATAGGACTCGAAATAATTCTGCAGTTGCACGTGACTTGGATAATCAGGAAATGAAGACGGCATTGGATAATCTTCAAACTCCGACCATATTTTTGAGCTAATTAAGAAAGTATTCTCATAAACACTTGAATGACCAGTTTTGGAGTTAAAAACCCAGTTTCCACCGACCTTGTCATTTTTCTCAAAGAGAACGACATCGATCCCATTTTGAATGCAATTCTTAGCCGCTGTAATTCCACTCGGCCCAGCCCCGATGACACATACCCGATTGCCCATTGAAGAATTATGTCTTAATCCTTCCTAGATTTCGAGACATGTGAAAGTACTATTGCGCAGGCTCATTGACGCTCGTAATGTACGGATATTGAACTTGCCTGAAGTGATTTAAATCGGAGAACACAGTGACGAATAAGAGCGCAGCACAAGTTGCTCGCGATATTCGCGTCTCTGCAGCACGTTGGACAATTCGTGCAAATGGTGGATACCTAGCTCAAGCATGTGGATCTGCTGAAATCTTTGCTTCGCTGTATTGCAATGTTCTCGACCTTGGTCCAAGTAAAGGACCAATGCAACCTCCTAAATTTGTTAGCGTTCCAAATAAATCGCGACAAGAAATTAACGGCGAACTCTGGCTCGGTGACGGTCCTGATCTCCTTGTGCTTTCACCTGCGCACTATGGCACCGCACAATATTGCGCACTCGTTTCAATTGGTCGCCTCGATGAGAGCGCGCTCGTTAGCGAAAGCAGTGATGGTGGTTTACTAGAACTTATTGCAGCAGAACACTCACCAGGTGTTGTTGTCTCCGCCGGTTCACTTGCAACAGCTCTGGGCGTAAGCGTTGGTCGTGCGATGGCACGTCGATTACAGAAAAAGGCAGGCGACATCTGGGTATTTCTCTCTGATGGCGAATTACAAGAAGGCGCCACATGGGAATCACTTCAGCTTGCAAGTGCGGAATCACTAACAAATCTCAAAGTAATCGTGGACATCAACGGCATGCAGGTAGATGGTCCAATGAAAGAGATCATGCCAATCGAACCAATTGGGGATAAGTTCGCGGCATTTGGATGGCAAGTATTTGAAGTAGATGGCAACGATATTGATGCAATTACAGCAGCGTGTAAGAAGGCACAGAGCTCAGATAAACCTGCAGCGATTTTGTGTCGTACAAAGCCATGGACAGGATTTACTTTCTTAAAAAAGCGTTGGGATGATAAAAAACTTCACTTTATTCGTTTAACTGAAGCAGAGCGCGAAGGCCTTGGAAAAGAGATCGCGGCATCATGAACGAGATCATCTCAAAGCCATTTGGTACAGCCCTTGTCGAACATGGCAAGAAACATAAAGATATCGTTGTTATCACCAATGATTTAACTGCTAGCTGTGAAGCCGATGAGTTTGCAGCAGCCTTTCCAGATCGTGCATTCAAAGGTGGCATGGCTGAACAAAATCTTGCGCTAACTCTTTCTGGCTTTGCACGCGAAGGTATGCGCCCGATTTATCCGAGCTTTGCCGTCTTCACAACACGCAGACCTTACGAACAGATTGCGCTATCTATCGCTTATCCAAACTTGCCTGTGCGACTCGTTGGATTTCTTCCAGGACTAACAACTCCAGGCGGAGTTTCACACCAAGCAATCGATGACATTGGATTGATGAAACAGCTTCCTAATATGACAGTCATCGAAGCATCTGATGCCACTGATATGTCATCTATTCTTGAAGAGACGTATGCAATCGATGGCCCTGTATACATAAGAGCGCTTCGCGGCCTTGTTCCTAAACTTCACCAGAGCCCAATTTCCATCGGTCAATCACGAGAGATTTTTCAGGGTAGCAAAGTCCTTGTAGTTGTCAGCGGTTCACTTACTGCAACTGCAATCAATGTTGTCACTGAATTGCGAAAAGAGTTTTCTGATCTTGCGCTAATTAATATCAACACAATCAAGCCATTTGGAGACCCACACCTCTTTGCACGTATCAAAGAAGCTCAGACTGTTATTACTTACGAAAACCATCTCATAACAAGCGGACTGGCAAGTGAAGTTGCTATGCACCTTGCTCAAAATCCTGGACCACGTTTAATTCCTGTTGGAATCAACGACACCTTTACACATGGTGGGGGACTTGATTACTTACTCAATTTCTACGGCATTGATGCAGAAGCTCTGAAGAACGCTATCTATGTTGCCTATGGCAAGGCCGGTGCATCAACGAAGAGCTCAGATCACGTTGGCGGCAAGATTGAACTTAATAAAGGTGTTGCTGAAGGATTATAAAAACCTAAGTGGGTTGTGAGGGACTCGAACCCCCGACCCGGTGATTAAGAGTCACCTGCTCTACCAACTGAGCTAACAACCCATTTGAAGTGGGTGACTTCAAATGCTTGGCAGACCCTATCAGCGCGTGGACGGTAATTACCACTTGCCGATAAGTGCCTTATTTAATGTGAATCCTGATATCTCTTGTATGAAGCGTTAATTTCTAGCTCTGCGGCGTCATGACCGACCCATTCTCCACCGTGGACTTCTTTGCCTGGTTCTAGGGTTTTATAGACTTCAAAGAAGTGCTTAATTTCTTCTAGTTCGTACTTTGGAACATCATCGAGATCACTCAAATTTGATTTACGAATATCACCGGCTGCGACGCAGAGAAGTTTGTCATCGCCACCTTTTTCATCTGTCATGCGAAACATTCCGATGACGCGGCAGGAAACAACGCATCCAGGAAATGTTGGTTCGTCCAACATGATTAAAGCATCGAGTGGGTCGCCATCATTTGAAAGTGTGTTTTTTACGAAACCATAATCGTGTGGAAAACGTGTTGCAGTAAAGAGCATTCGATCGAGTCGAACTTCTCCGGTGCGGTGATCGATTTCGTATTTATTGCGACTGCCTGCAGGAATTTCTACGACAACATCAAAGATCATGGTCGATCTCCCTTAACTTGTAATTAATGCAGGACAAGAAATAGTGGGGTGAGCGACGGGGCTCGAACCCGCGACATCCCGGACCACAACCGGGTGCTCTACCAGCTGAGCTACGCCCACCATGAGGTGCTAATACTACCCGCCAATACGTTCGGCAATCCCCTTTAATTGTGCGGACTCGGGGCCGGGGGATGCAACAAATACTGCTTCGCGGTAGTACTTCAACTCGGCAATCGAATCTTTTATGTCACCGAGGGCGCGATGATTTCCAGTCTTAGCAGGGGCTGCGAAATAAACTCGTGGAAACCAGCGGCGTGCTAACTCTTTAACGGATGAGACATCGATGGTGCGATAGTGCAAGAAGTTATTTAGTAGCGGCATATCGCGTGCAATGAAAGAGCGATCAACACTGACAGAGTTTCCGGCCAGAGGTGACTTACCTTCGGTGGCTCCGGATGCGGTTAAGTAAGCAAGCACTTGTGCTTCGGCATCAGCTGTGGCAATTCCCTTAGGGATTTCAGTAATCAATCCGGATGCGGTGTGCATCTCGGTGACGTATTCATTCATGCCGGCTAACTGTGCATCGGTTGCTTTGATGACAACGTCGACGCCATCTCCGATGACGTTGAGTTCGCTATCGGTGACCAGGACTGCGATTTCAACCAGAACGTCTTTTTCGAGGTCGAGCCCAGTCATCTCACAATCAATCCAGATCAGATGTGGGTGCTCAAGAGCCATGGGGCAAATGTATCGGCATGAGGGGATTCGGGATTAATTTCACCACTCGTTCACCTTCTCGTAACCATCCATCTGCCCATTTTCTCTGGGGTAATAGCAGTATCTCCCCGTGAGCACAGCGACATCGCCTCTTCCGCCAAAGCGCGAGATAACGACGAAGCCTCGATTTTCGGACAAAGTATTTCGCGCAGTTGTTACAACGGGCGGATTTTCATCGCTAGCAATTCTCGGACTTATCTCGCTATTTCTTTTGTATAACGGTTTAAATGTATTTAGAACCGAAGGACTTAAATTCATAACTGGTTTTGACTGGATCGTTCCGCTGCCAGAAGAAGGATTACCTGCGCAATACGGAATCGGTGCGATGCTCTATGGCACTGTCGTAATTGGTTTGATCGCACTCTTCTTTGCATTTCCAATTTCAGTTGGTGCTGCGTTATTCCTTTCTTACTACGCACCTGAGTGGCTAAAGAAACCAATGGTCTTGGTCATCGATGTTATGGCTGCAATTCCATCCATTGTCTTTGGGTTGTGGGGATTCTTTGTACTTATGCCACACGCCGAATATTGGGCAAAGTTAATTCATAAATACTTGGGGTTCATTCCAATTTTTGATATGCCAGCTAACGCATTTAGCCGCTCACCATTTATTGCAGGCCTTGTTCTTGCAATCATGATTATTCCAATTATTACTTCAATCTCCCGTGAAATATTTGCACAAACTCCACTGGATCGGGTTCAGGCAGCTTATGCACTCGGTGCAACAAAGTGGTCAATGATTAAAACTGTTGTATTTCCATACGGTCGCGGTGGTGTTGTTGGCGGTGCGATGCTAGGCCTTGGTCGCGCAATTGGTGAAACCGTTGCGGTGTACACAGTGCTTAACATTGTCTTTGATATTCGCATTGAAGTCTTGCTCAGCGCGGGTGGCTCTGTTGCATCAATGATTGTTAACAAATTTGGAGAAGCAAACCCAGATGAACTCAAGGCTCTTATGGCCTCGGGATTCGTGCTCTTCCTTGTAACGCTTTTGATTAACTTTCTAGCTAACTTCATTATTAACAGAACGGCGCGGGAATAATGAGTACGACAACAATTCCGCGTCCATCGAAGCCATGGGGCATTAACTTCAAGCAAGCGATCCCAGACATGGTTGCGGCATTTGCAACTCTGCTAATCACTTACGCCATCGTTGCTTACACCCCGCTAAAAGGTAAGTTGGCTTTTGTTATTGTTTTGCTGATTGTTGCAATAGTGACATCAGCGCTAATTTCTGGAATTCGCAGAGACCGCAAAGCCGCTCTTAACTCCATCAGCACTGTGATGGTTTATGTGGCAGGAATGTTTGTTATTTTCCCACTCGGATCAATTCTCTTTGAAATCATCAAGCGCGGAATCGGCGGACTCTCCCTCGGTATTTTCACAACGGATATGGCAGTTACGGCATCGGATGCTCCACTGAATGAGGGTGGATTAATTCATGCCATTGTTGGAACTCTTTATATTGTTGTAATTGCAAGTCTCATTAGCGTTCCAATCGGAATTTTGACTGCTTTGTACTTAACTGAAATAAAAGGAAAAGCCGCGGGCACTGTTCGCTTCTTCGTTCAAGCAATGAGCGGTATCCCTTCCATTGTTGCAGGGCTATTCATTTACGCTGTTTGGATGATCGCTCTAGGAATCCAATACTCAGCCTTTGCGGGTGCAATGGCGCTAGCAATTTTGATGGTTCCAACAGTTGCTCGTACTTCAGAAGAAGTACTCAAACTTATTCCAAATGATTTGCGTGAAGCGGGACTTGCTATGGGCGGAACTCAATGGCGCACAGTTGCCATGATTGTGATCCCAGCAGCCCAAAGCGGACTGATTACTGCTGTGATTCTCGGTGTTGCTCGAGTCGCTGGAGAAACAGCCCCGCTACTGCTCACTATGGGTGGAGCAGATGCGCTTAATCTGAACCCATTTGAAGGAAATAGCTCTGCTATTCCGTTTTATGTGTGGAAGAACTTCCTGCTCGGTACTGAAACCTCCATTGATCGCGCATGGGCAGGCGTTCTAGTGCTGATGATCATCGTTCTTTTCTTCTTTTCACTAACTCGCTTCTTATCCGGGCGAAAGGGTCGTGTTTAATATGTCAACTATCCAGGGAGTAAATAAAATGAGCCAAGCAAATCCTGTGCATTCTCTAGCAAATGTTGCAGCAGCACGCTCCGCGACTAAAGAAGACCACCACATCGCGGGTACTGGCATAGAAGCGAAGAACATTCATGCATGGTTCGGTGACAAGCACGTGATTGATAACGTCTCCATCGATTTCTTCCCAGGAACAGTGACCGCATTGATTGGCCCATCTGGTTGCGGAAAATCAACATTTATTCGAATCCTCAATCGCATGCACGAATTCATTCCGACTGCTGCGATGGCTGGTGAGGTTCTACTCGAAGGTAAAGATATTTATCAATCTGGCACAGATGTAACAAAGATCAGACTTGGCATCGGAATGGTTTTCCAAAAGCCAAACCCATTCCCATCGATGACAATTAAAGAAAACGTTCTTTCCGGATTGAAATTAGCTCAACTAAAGGTTTCAAACCAGAACGAACTCCTTGAAAGCTGTCTTGTTCGAGCCGGTTTGTGGAATGAAGTAAAGGATCGACTTAATGAATATGGTGGCGCTCTTTCAGGTGGTCAGCAACAGCGTTTGTGTATTGCGCGCTCGCTGGCGGTAAGCCCACAAGTTTTGTTGATGGATGAGCCATGTTCGGCACTCGATCCAGGTTCAACTCTTCGCATTGAAGAGACCATCCGCGAACTTTCATCTTCTATGACAATCATTATTGTGACTCACAATATGCAGCAGGCCGCACGCGTGTCAGATCGCACAGGATTCTTCCTTTCTGATGGCGGTCCAGGTCGCTTAATTGAGTGCTCAACAACGTCTGAGATCTTCTCTAATCCAAAAGACAAGCGCACAGAGGATTACGTAACAGGTCGTTTCGGTTAATTTCATTAACCTACTGTTTACTTAACCTACACAACTTGTTTGCCAAATTTATCCCCTAGGTTAGGGATGAATAAATAGATTTACTCCACTTGTAGTACTTACATATGGAGGAATAGATGAATTCACGTAAGAGACTAGCAATCATCGCGATTGCTACTTCTGCGCTAGTTATGTCAACAACACCAGCATTTGCTAATCAATCACTCAATGGCAGCGGAGCAACATTCGCTCTTCCATTAATTGATGCATGTAAAGCTGATTTCACAAAAGACAAAGGTCACACAGTTAACTACCCAGGTGGCGGATCCGGTAAGGGACGCACTGACTTCTCATCAAACTTGGTTGACTTCGCAGGTTCAGATGCGCCTTATTCCTCAGGTGCGCCAGCAAACCTAATTTATGCGCCAGTTTATGCAGCTCCAATTGCAGTTATGTATAACTTGCCAACAGTTAAAGAGACTATTTATCTATCTCCAGCCACTGTTGCAAAGATCTTCTCTGGTTACATCACTAACTGGGATGCAAAGGAAATTGCAGCTGACAACGAGCGCGTTGTAAAGACTCCAATATTTGAAACAAAGAAAGTTACAACAACAAATAAGGGCAAGAAAGTTACAAAGTCTGTTCCTGTTCTAGACAAGAACGGTAAGGCAAAAATTAAGTCTTACTCAACAAAGACAGTAAACATTGACCTTCCAAAGCAGCAGATCACAGTGTGGTACCGCACAGATTCTTCAGGTACTTCTGAGAACTTCACTAAGTTCCTAAAGGAAGCAAATGCTGCGAACCCAGATACACGTATCTGGCCAAAGACTCAAAATGGTGTTTTCTCTAACGCAACACCAAATAACATCTCAACATTCTTCAACTTCCAAGGAGCTTCAGGATCAGCAGCAGTAGCAGCTGGTGTTGCAAGCAAGGTTGGATCAATCACATACAGCGAAGTCAGCTTCGCTATTGCTAATAAGTTGCCATCAGCGTTTATTCAAAATGCTAACGGTGAATTCGTTGCTCCAGATGCTGCAGGAACTTCAATCTTCCTCGGTGGCGGAACAATCAATGACAACGGAACTGTTTCTGTTGACTTCGCAAAGAAGATTCCTGGTGCATACCCACTAGGTACAACTTCTTACGGCCTTGCATACTCATCCGGTAAGGATGCAGCAAAGCAAAAGGCTGTTGCAGAATGGTTCACATACATTCTTGAACAGTGCCCAACAAAGTACCCAGAAAAGGGCTTTGCACAAATCACTGGTCCACTTGCAACCAAGGCTAAAGAGCAGATTGCAAAGATCAAGTAATTAATCAATAAGAAAAATATCCCGGCTTCTAATACGGAAGCCGGGATATTTTTTATTGCGTGCCTGGCAGGAATCGAACCTGCGACAACCCGCTTAGAAGGCGGGTGCTCTATCCGACTGAGCTACAGGCACCTGTGGTGCTCGTACAGGGGCAAGTCTACCGATAAGAACTAGTAAGGTTTCGTCCTATGGCTGAGTTCATTTATACGATGAAGAAGGCGCGTAAAGCGCACGGCGAAAAAGTAATTCTTGATGACGTCACTCTCATGTTTTTACCTGGTGCCAAGATTGGTGTTGTTGGCCCAAATGGTGCCGGTAAATCAACTGTTTTGCAGATTATGGCTGGATTACAACAACCATCAAATGGAGAAGCCTTTTTAACGCCTGGTTATACCGTTGGCATTTTGCTACAAGAGCCTGTCTTGGATGAGACAAAGAGTGTTCTTGAAAACGTACAAGAAGGTGTTGCAGAAACAATCGCACTGCTCAATCGATTTAATGCTGTGTCTGAAGAAATGGCTAGCCCAGATGCTGATTACGACAAGTTATTAGCCGAGATGGGAACTCTTCAAGAGCAACTAGATCACCGCAACGCATGGGATTTAGATTCACAACTTGAACAAGCGATGGATGCACTTCGCTGTCCAGCTCCAGATGCTGATGTGAAGGTTTTATCCGGTGGAGAAAAGCGCCGCGTTGCTTTATGTAAATTACTATTGCAAGCACCTGATTTATTATTGCTTGACGAACCAACAAACCACTTGGACGCCGAATCTGTTTTGTGGCTCGAACAACATCTAAACAAGTACCCTGGCGCGGTCGTAGCGATTACGCACGATAGATACTTCCTGGACAACGTTGCACAATGGATTCTCGAACTCGATCGTGGTCGTGCGTATCCATACGAAGGCAATTACACGACGTATCTTGAAACAAAGTCTGCACGTCTAAAAGTTGAAGGCCAGAAAGATGCAAAGCGCGCAAAGCGTTTGGCAGAAGAACTCGATTGGGTTCGCCAAAATGCAAAGGGACGTCAGACAAAGTCCAAAGCACGTCTTGCTCGCTACGAAGAGATGGCAGCAGAAGCTGACAAGATGCGCAAACTCGACTTTGAAGAGATTCAGATTCCGCCAGGACCACGTCTTGGAAATGTTGTTGTAGAAGTCGATCATTTATCAAAAGGCTTCGGGGATCGTTTATTGATTGACGATCTCTCCTTTACATTGCCACGCAATGGAATTGTCGGAGTCATCGGGCCCAACGGTGCTGGTAAAACAACTCTCTTTAAAACAATTATGGGAATGGAAGCACCAGATAGCGGCACAGTAAAAGTTGGCGAAACTGTAAAGATTTCATACGTCGATCAGTCACGTGGCGGAATTGATCCAAAGAAATCACTCTGGGAAGTCGTCTCCGATGGTTTGGATTTCATTAAAGTTGGACAAGTTGAAATGCCATCTCGTGCATACGTTTCAGCATTCGGCTTTAAAGGTCCGGATCAGCAAAAGCCTGCAGGAGTTTTATCTGGTGGTGAAAGAAACCGTTTAAATCTGGCACTTACTCTTAAGTTAGGTGGCAACCTATTGCTGCTGGATGAACCGACAAATGATTTAGATGTTGAAACACTTGGTTCACTTGAAAACGCACTCCTTGAATTTCCTGGTTGCGCAGTAGTCGTATCCCACGATCGTTGGTTCTTAGACCGCATTACAACGCATATTTTGGCTTACGAAGGTGACTCAAAGTGGTTCTGGTTTGAAGGTAACTTCGAATCCTATGAAAAGAACAAGATTGATCGTCTAGGTGCTGATGCAGCTCGTCCACACCGAGTGACATATAGAAAGCTCACACGTTAATGCGCTACTCAGCCAAGGTTCATGTTCGCTGGGATGATCTAGATGCATTTGGTCATATCAATAATGCAAAGTATTTAACGTATGTGCAAGAAGCGCGTTCAGACTTCACTTGGTTCTCACGCCAAAAAGCTGGCAAGAAACCTCTGCTCGCAGACATGGTTGTTGCTCGTGCAGAAGTTGATTACATCGAACCGATTTATGAGGGTGGCATGGATGTTGAATGCCAGATTTGGATCACACGAATTGGTAACTCATCATTTGAAATGGAATACGAAATCATTCATAAAGGGGTTATTCGCTCTCGTATAAAAACCACACAAGTTGCTGTCTCTGTCGAAACAAAGCGCTCTCGACCACTAAGCGATGAAGAACGCGAATTCTTAACCGAGTATCTCGAGGAACCAAAGTAATTGCCTAAGAAGAAAGTGTTACACCCTGCGTGGTTTGCAGTAGGTGTCACATTTGTAACGTTAGCAATCACAGCAGGATTTAGAAGCGCTTCATCTGTTCTGATTATTCCGCTAGAAGAAGCTTTTGGCTGGGGCCGCGAACAGGTTTCTCTAGCCGTTGCTATCAACGTACTTGTTTACGGTTTAGTTGCACCATTTGCCGCAGCGCTTATGGAGCGTTTTGGAATTCGCAGAGTTGTTATGTCAGCGCTCTTTGCTGTCAGTGTCGGTGCGGGCCTAACCATTTTCATGAACGCTCCATGGCAACTCATGGCGCTCTGGGGATTTGTAGTTGGCGCAAGCACCGGTTCGCTTGCACTTGTCTTTGCAGCAACTGTGGCTAATCGTTGGTTTGTTCAAAAGCGTGGAATTGTTATTGGCGCACTCACCGCAAGCTCTGCAACTGGACAATTGATTTTCTTGCCAGGGCTTTCACATGTTGCAGAGATGAACGGCTGGAAGAGCGTTTCACTAACAATTACAGGTGTTGCACTCGCCTTGATTCCTTTTGTCTGGCTATTTCTGAAAGAGCGTCCACAAGATGCAGGAGTTCTTCCCTATGGCGCTCCAGCGGATTGGGTAGCTCCTGCCAAAAGTTCAATGGGTGCTGGTGCATTAGCAATTGACACACTTAAGCAAGCCAGCAAGAAAAAAGATTTTTGGTATTTATTTGGCTCATTCTTTGTTTGTGGGCTTTCAACCAATGGATTAATTGGCACACACTTCATACCTGCTGCCCATGATCATGGAATGGGAATGACTACAGCAGCGTCATTACTCGCTTTAGTTGGAGTTTTTGATCTAGTCGGAACAATTGCATCAGGCTGGCTGACGGATAAATATGATCCACGCAAGTTGCTCTTTTTTTACTACGGCTTAAGAGGATTGTCATTGTTACTTCTTCCTTCAATTCTCTTTGCATCAGTTCATCCATCAACACTTGTTTTTGTCATTTTTTATGGTCTTGATTGGGTTGCAACCGTTCCGCCAACAATCATGCTTTGTCGCGCCATATTGGGGCCAGAGAGAGCGACGGTTGTTTACGGCTGGGTATTCGTCGCACATCAAATCGGCGGAGCAATTGCCGCTTTCGGCGCAGCTGTCTTGCGCGTTCAATTTGGAGATTATGCGATTGCGTTTTATATAAGTGCTGTCATGTGTCTGATCACCTCATATTTTGTTCTGCAAATAGCAAAGGGTCAGACGCGTGAGGAAATAACCTCATGAGTACTTTGTATGACGAGATCGGAAGCGAAGCTTTTGAGCAACTAGTTTCACATTTTTATGCACTAGTTTCCATAAACCCAGTCATCGCACCCATGTATCCAAAAGATGACATTCATGGGGCGGCACTTCGATTAAAGATGTTTCTTGAGCAATATTGGGGTGGACCAACAACGTACACAGAAGAGCGTGGGCATCCCCGACTTCGCATGCGTCACGCAGAGTTTCATATTGATACGAAAGCACGCGATGAGTGGCTTTCGTGTATGAGAGAAGCTGTTGCAGATTTAAAGATTAGCGATGAACTAAAGAGTCGATTGTGGGAGTACTTTGAAATGGCAGCAGATGCCATGGTCAATCAACCAGATTGAGAAAGATTTCCAACCTTTAGAATTTCACCATTTCGCAAGTACCAAAGAGTTCCATTTTCATCTCGCACAGTTGTAATTCTTAAGCCAACTTTTTCGACTCTTCCTTTAACGTCCAAAACATCAACTTTGTCGCCAACGCCGTATTGATCTTCAATTAACATAAAGATTCCAGAGAGAATATCGCGCACTAAAGTTTGCGCACCAAGACCGAGTGCAACACCGATAACACCAGCGGATGCGATGATTGGGCCAAGATTAAATCCGAATTCGCCAAGGATCATTGCAATGGCAAGTACCCAAATAATTGCGTTCAGAGTGCTGGATAACACCATGCCAGTTGTTCGTGCACGTTCTTTTTGTCGCGCAACGGTGTTTGTTGGACCAGGAACTAAGTCAGCTGATGCCAGACGAGTCATGGCGCGATCAATTGCTCGGCCTCCAAAGTATTGAGTAAAGAGTGCGCCGGCAACGACTAACAAAATGCGCAAAGGGGAGCCGCTAAACCAACCCCATGCCTCTTGCAATCCCTCGCTCATAAATCACACTCTAACGAAATTGACATGAAAAATTTGCCTTGAAATGCCCCCTAGTCGGCGCCTTTTGAGGCAAGATAAACCAATCGGTGCGAGCCACGTGCTGAGAATCGGAGTGCATATGTTGCGGACGCTGGTCCTAAATGCCACCTATGAACCACTAGGTGTTATTTCAGATCGCCGTGCACTGATTCTCGTTCTCAATTCACGGGCAACAATGGTTGAAGATTCTGGAAGTGTTCTGCGTTATTCATCCGGTGAAATCGCACTTCCTTCAGTAATTAGATTAAATAAATTTGTTCGAATTCCATATCGCCATTCAGTGCCGCTATCTCGTCGGGCAATTTTTGCTAGAGATGGTGGTCGATGTGTTTATTGCGCTGCACCTGCAACATCAATTGATCACGTAATTCCACGCAGTCGCGGTGGCGCACACAATTGGGAAAATGTTGTCTCAGCTTGCCATCGTTGCAATCACACTAAGGCCGATAAACCACTGAAGGATTTGGGATGGCGTCTTCGCACATTGCCGCGCGAACCAGTTGGAGCTGCGTGGAGAATTCTTGGCACAGGTCGTACAGATAAAACGTGGCTGCCGTACTTAGAGCCATTTGGCGTTGCAGCAGCAACTGCGTAAACTAATCACAATTATGAACATGATTAATCAAGAAGATGGATATGTTCCTGGTCCTGCGCTGAGCGCCCTAGAAACAATAATTACATTCGTTGTGATTCCAACGGCTTTGTTTTTGGTGATTTCTCTGATTACTTATGCGGCAACAGCGCAACGCAAAAAGAGTTCAAAGTCAGTAATTACTCATATCGAATAATCAAGCATCCTTTTTCTGTGCACGAAGTGATCGTGCAAGCGCGTCCCTTCCTTCAGTAATAACTCTTCGAAGAGCATTTGGTGCGTCCTTGCCAGTTACATCCAGCCACTTTTGAGCTTTAGATAATGTTTCTTCTGTAACCACAAATCCTGGAAAGAGCATCGTCGCTGTTGTTTCAGCGATTTCATATCCCTTGGTATTCCAGAGTTCAATCAAAATTGCGAAATAGCGATCAACAAAAGGCGCAACTAATTCCGATTGAAGTGCAACGTTAAATCCACGGCACGTATAAGCATGAATCGTGTTACTGAGATTCTCAGTTGTAACGGATGCAAAAGCTTTCTCTTTAGCCTGCACGGTTGGAATCGCAGCGTGCGCAAGTGCGCCGTATTGCTTGCCATGCGCCGTGTTGTCTTTTGCTAGTTCTGCATCAATATCTGTGGCACCCAAGAGCCCGCGCTTTACGGCGCAGATAAGTAAGTGCCATCGGAGTTCGGCGTCAATTGTTAGACCCTTTATAGAGCCATTTAGAATTTCAATGATTTGCTTGCTTTGCTCTGGTGTTGTTGCAGACTCTGCAAACCCGCGCGCGAATGCGAGCTGATGATCACTTGCTGCAGGTGCCGCTTGCAAGAACTTATTGAGCGCATCAGAAACTTTCGCACGAAGAGCATCCCGATTTGCTGGCGCTGAGTACTGCCAAATAGCAGTATCGATATTTGCATTCGTTGCAGAAACGATTGAAATATCCGACTCAGTACCGAGTGCATTTAATGCAATTGCAATGTAATCAGATGCACTGAGTTCGCCATCTCGAACTGAGTCCCACAGAGAAGCCCAAATAAGTGCGCGTGCAAGAGGTTCGTTCAGTCCGCCAAGATGAGATTTGAGTGTTGCGATTGAATGCTCATCAAAGCGCAACTTTGCATACGTTAGATCGCCATCATTGATTAAGACTAAATCAGCTTCTTTTTCGCCATGTAGTTCTGTTACATCAGTGCTTGCACCAGCTATGTCAAGAGCAACGCTCTTTCTCTTGATAAGAGAATCACCTGAAATATCAAATAGTGCAACTCGCAGACGATGTGGACGCAACTCTTTTGAACCCACTGGCATGCTTGGCGCTTCTTGTGTGATTGCAAGTTTCTTATAGACGCCAGATTCAATCTCGATTTCAGGGCGCAGAGTATTTACACCAGCCGTTTGTAACCATGTTGCAGCCCATGGCTTTAGATCGCGCCCACTAGTGGCTTCTAATTCGACCATCAGGTCATTCAGGGTTGTGTTCTTAAATGCGTGCTTGGTGAAGTAAATGCGAAGGCCTTTAATGAAGTTATCGCGCCCCACATGTTCGACTAATTGCTGAAGAACTGATGCTCCCTTTGCATATGAAATTCCATCGAAGTTGGTCTTCACATCTTCGAGATCCTTCATCTCAGTTGCAATCGGGTGTGTTGTTGAAAGTTGATCTTGGCGATATGCCCAGTTTTTGCGTAGTGCATTAAATTCGGTCCACGCAGTTGTGTACTTGGTGGCTTCACTCGTTGCCATATACGAAGCCCATTCGGCGAAGGATTCGTTAAGCCACAAGTCTTCCCACCATTTCATAGTGACTAGATCGCCAAACCACATGTGCGCCATTTCGTGAAGAATTGTGCTGGCGCGGCCCAAGTGTTTGCTTTCAGTGACCTTACTTCTAAAAATCAATACATCTTCATGGAAAGTAACGCAGCCAACGTTTTCCATTGCGCCCCAGTTGTATTCAGCAACTGCAAGCTGGTCATATTTTCCAAATGGATAAGCCAGACCAAAAGTCTTTTCAAAGTAGGCAAAACCCTCTTTGGTTACTCTGAAAATATTCTCTGCATCCACGTATTGAAAGAATGATTTACGGGCGTAGATCCCAAGGGGGATTGTCTTTTCGCCAACGTATTCGTCGTGAACATGCTGGTATGGACCAGCCACAATTGCTGTGACATATGTCGAAATAACTTGAGACTCTTTGAATTGAACTTTCTTCGAATCTGATCCGATATCTGTCACCGATTCAACATCGTAATTAGAGATTACTTCCCAGTGCTTTGGAGTGATTGCACTGATGGTAAAAGTTGCTTTTTGATCTGGCTGATCAAAGCAGGCATACATCTGACGAGCATCGCCGGTTTCAAATTGCGTATAGAGATAGACCTCGTTATCTGCAGGATCTACAAATCGGTGCAATCCTTCACCAGTGTTTGAATAGATGCCTTCGATTTCTAAACACAACTCATTTTCGGCAGCCAAAGGTGGCAGGTAAATTGTTTGTCCGTCGTAATCCTTGACTTCAAATTCAACACCGTTAAGCGATGCTGAAATCACTCGCTTACCAAGCGCGTCGATGAATGTGCTCTGGCCAGGCTTTAGCCCTCTGAATTTAACGCACGTCTTTGCAATAAATGTTTCTGCACTTGTCGTTAAGTCGAGATCAATCTGATAGCTGTGGGTTTTAACCAGAGAAGAGCGCAGCGCGGCTTCGTTGCGGGTCAGATTTACTCCTGGCACAAAAACTCCTCAGAAAGATTTACGCGTGTGATTTCAGGTTGATATCTAATCATGTAAGAGTTACCTCGTGGAACGAGAAGAAGCACAGAGTTCTGGGATCAAGAGCTTTCGCTTACGCGGAAAGCGCATGACTCGGGCACAAAACGCTGCGCTGATTCGTTCCTGGGATCGATTCGGAATTGAATTCGGAACAAGAGTTGATACCAAGGCGCTGTTTCCCAACGCAAAAGAAACCATCATTGAAATTGGATTTGGCATGGGCGATGCCACCGCAGAGATTGCCAAAGCCCATCCAGAAAATGGATACATAGCGATTGAAGTACACCCACCTGGAATTGGAAAACTTCTTTCCCTGATTGAAGAACACGAACTGACAAATGTTTACATTATTGAAGGTGATGCAATCGAGATTCTGCAGACTATGTTCGCAGACCACATCATCAATGGATTCCATTTATTTTTCCCAGATCCCTGGCCAAAGTTAAAGCACAACAAACGCCGCATCGTTAACGCCGAATTCCTTGCACTGATTCATCAAAAACTCATTAAAGGTGGCTACATAAACATCGCAACGGATTGGGTGCCTTATGCAGAATGGATAAGGGATGTTTTTGCTGGTTCAGACCAATTCACTGGGGGAGAAGTAGCACGTCCTGATTGGCGTCCATATACGAAGTTTGAAGGAAAAGGATTAGCTAAAGATCACCGTGTAAGCGATTTTCATTACAAGGCAAAGGGTTAAATAGAACCCTTAGTTTCGAAGTTAGAAACTTGGCCGATGCGACGGATATGTCGTTCATCTTTGCTAAATGGCGTTGCTAGAAAAACATCAATCAATTCCTTGCAGACTTCGATTGGATGCATGCGGCCTCCGATTGCAATTACATTGGCATCATTATGTTCGCGAGCTAACTTCGCAGTCTCAACGCTCCATACAAGTGCCGCCCGAATTCCCTTAACTTTATTGGCCGCCATTTGTTCGCCATTTCCAGAACCACCTAGAACGATTCCGAATGAACCTTTTTCATTTGCAACACCTTGCGCTGCAGGAATGCAAAAGACTGGGTAATCATCGAGTGCGTCATAAACATGAGGACCATGGTCAACAACGTCATGTCCAGAACTCTTGAGGTGTTCAACCAGTGCGTTCTTTAATTCAAGTCCAGCATGATCACTACCGATGTGTACGCGCATGGCGAAATACTCTCACGCGCACTGCTGCAAAATGAAAGACCCGCCACTAATTTCTTAGTAGCGGGTCTTTCTACCCGTAAGGAGGAGGTACGAATGTTTAGTTCGCTGGTGCACCTAGCGGAGCTGGCGCTCCCTTAGGTCCGCCGCGCCCGCTCTTGCCCTTTACTGAGCTAATTTCTTGCGTCACGTGCGCAACAAGATTAGCTTTTAAAGTAGTGGCTTGAGCAGCTGTGATTTTTCCTGCAGCAACTTTTGCATCGATTTTCTTTGAATGTTCAGCAACGAGAGCTGCAATTAATGCATCTTTCTTGTCGCCAGCGATTGCTGCAAGAGTTTCTCCTGCTTGCAATCGTGACTTAATTGTTGCCGATTCAATTCCAAGCGTCGAAGAAATGAGTGCATCCATCGCTGCACGATCTGGTCCACCGACCTTTGCAGGGCGGTTTGCTTTTGCGGTTTCGGCAGCGCTCAACACTGCTGCCTTAATTGCATCCGCTTGAACCTGAGTAATAGTTCCCTTGGTTACTAAGCCGGACAAGATGCCATCTAGCGCAGCAGCTGGTCCGCCCAAACTGCGTGCATTAACACCTGGTTGCGAAACTTTTGTTACTGATTTTGTAACAACTGTTCGCGTTGTTTTTGTTGCAGCATTTGCTGAAGCAAATCCACCAGCTGAAAGTGCGACCGTTGTTAGTACAACAGTTGCAATTGTTCTCTTTGACATTGACTGTCCCTTCGTCCCGTAAGAACTTTCATTAATAGCCCCACGCCATTAACTAGTCGTACTAAACCCTCACACCTACAAAAAGGAAGGCGAGAATCCTGTGCGCTCCATGTGAATATTTCCCGCTCCTTGCGAGCCCAGCCAGGGCAGCCGTGTAGGGCTAGACCTATTCCTGTGAACCAATTTTGAGCACACACTGGAACCATCAACTGTGAGGAGCTTTCCCATGAAGACCCAACGTACTTTCTTTCGCCTAATTTCCATCGTTTGCGCACTCTCACTTTTCGCTGTTCAGCCAGGTTTTGCAGCCACGAAATCCGTCAACAAATTAAAGTCTGCAGGCAGAACAGCGAATTCAATTCCAAACACAATTCTCAACGGTGTTCAAGCACCTCTTAAGTCAGTCGGTATAAATGGTGATTTTTACATCGATACAAAAAACCTAAACATTTACGGCCCAAAGAAAAACAATGCCTGGCCACTACCAATTTCACTACGTGGCACAGCAGGAGTTGCTGGCACTGATGGAAGAACCGGAACACCTGGTGTTGCGGGAACAGATGGAAAAACAATCACAAATACATCAACAGTTTCAGGTTCTGCTGGAGCAACAGGTGCGACAGGTATTGCTGGCCCTGCGGGATCCACGGGTCCTGCAGGTGCATCTGGAAGCGCTGGTCCAACGGGACCTCCTGGACCAGCAGGTAGTACAGGTGCAACAGGAAGCACAGGAGCTCCAGGTTCATCTGGATCGCTCGGCGTCGTTGTTTCAGATTTAACTCCTTGGACTATTTCAACAGCCAGTCCGGGCACAGGACAAGTCATTACTGTCTTTCCATTACTGACAGCAAACAAGATGTATTCATTCACGATCATGGTTAACGCGACTCGCGCAAGATATCCGGGAGAGATTAAAGGAACAATTGCTCTAACTTCTGGACTCAATGGACTCAGAAGTTCATCTATAACAAGTTATTTCACCACGAATTTGTCTGGAACTGTACACACTAGTGAAATCATGTTTTACGGAACTATTTCTGTCGGTGTCGATGTTGATTCAATTCAATTAACCGTGCTGGATGTTGTTGGTCATTCCGGAACTGATGCAATTAGTTTTACAGGAGTTTCGTGGTTAACCGAAGTTGGTTCAATTACTTAACAAAAATATGGAGCGGGTGACCGGGATCGAACCGGCATGGCCAGCTTGGAAGGCTGGGGCTCTACCATTGAGCTACACCCGCATTTTTGATGCAGTTTTTGTGCTGGGCTTAGGTTACCTCTGCCACAGTACGGTTACCGAATCGGGGCTAACGCTATCGCCTCGGTTAGCGAGGGTGAAAATCTCGTCTAGACTCACCACTTGCGCCTCGGGGCGTAGCGTAGTGGCTAGCGCGCCTGCTTTGGGAGCAGGAGATCGGGAGTTCGAATCTCCCCGCCCCGACCATACTTTTTAACTTACTTATATAACTTATATAAAAGGAGTACTTCGTGAAGAGCACGGTAGAAACGCTTTCTCCAACCCGTGTTCGTTTAGATATCGAAGTTCCATATTCAGAGCTCACACAACATGTTTCTGATGCATATAAGAAAGTAGCTGCACAAGTAAACATTCCTGGATTCCGTAAGGGAAAAATTCCTGCAGCGATGATTGATCAGCGTGTGGGTCGCGGAACTGTTTTGGATGAGGCGATTAATTCAGCTCTTCCTGAGTTCTATAGCAAGGCAGCTCGTGAGCACACAGTTCTAGTTATTGGACGTCCAACTGTTGATGTCAAAGAGTTTGTAGATAATGAAAAATTGGTATTCACCGTTGAAGTTGATGTGCGTCCAGAAGTTAAGTTGCCTGATTTTTCTAAGATTGAAATCAAAGTCGATGATGTAGTCGTGACTGATTCAGATATCACCGAGCAGATTGACGAACTTCGCGCTCGCTTTGGAACTCTAAATACTGTTGAGCGCCCTATCAAGAGCGGTGACTTTGCAACCCTTGATCTATTGGCTCGCATTAATGGCGAAGAAGTAGATGGCGGTGCTGCATCTGATATTTCCTATGAAGTTGGCTCAAATCGAATGATTGATGGTCTAGATGATGCACTTATTGGCATGAGTGCGGGGGATAAGAAAGATTTTGAGACACAACTAGTAGGACAAGCCGAAGGCGAAAAAGGCGTAGTTGAAGTTGTTGTCAAAGTAAACAAAGAACGCGAATTGCCTCCAATGGATGATGCGTTTGCAAAGCTTGCGTCTGAGTTCGACACGCTCGATGAGTTAAAGGCAGATTTCGCGACGCGTTTAGAGCGCGTGAAGAAGATGGAACAAGGCGCACAGGCACGTGATTTACTCGTCGAAAAATTGTTGGCAGAAACTGAGATTCCAGTACCTGATCTTTTGGTAGATGAAGAAGTAAATGATCACTTATCTGGTGAAGGTCGCCTAGAAGATGCAGAACACCGCGCAGAAGTTGATGGGCAAGTTCGCTCATCTCTTAAATCTGATTTTCTGCTAGACGCAATTGTTAAAGCCGAAGATGTTCAAGTAACAGAAGTTGAACTCACCGAATATTTGGTACGTACATCACAGCGTTACGGAATGGCCCCAGAACAATTCGCACAAGAGCTACAAAAAGCTGGACAGATTCAACAGCTAGTGGCAGAAGTAGCACGCGCTAAAGCACTAGCCGGGGTTCTCTCTCGCATTTCAATTAAGGATGCATCAGGTGCCACAGTTGATCTCGAAGCCCTTGCTCCAAAGCCAGCAGCATCTGAAACTCAGGAATAATCTCTGCGCCCTGAGCGAACACGGGCGCTTTCACGCTCTTAATCGCACAAATTGGGAAGAATTTTTGTGCTGACATTGTTAAGGTCAATACATTAGTAATAAATATCAGGAGGACTTCACGTGGAGCAGATGAACCCGCAATCATTGCCTGTAGTTGCGCAAGCATCACCGGCATCAATGGGTGGACTAGACGAACAGGTTTATAGCCGCTTGCTCCGTGAGCGAATCATTTTTCTTGCAGGTCAAGTTGAAGACAACATGGCTAATGCAATTTGCGCGCAGATTCTTTTGCTTGCAGCCGAAGATTCAGAGAAAGACATTTATCTTTACATCAACTCACCTGGTGGATCCATCACGGCAGGTATGGCGATTTATGACACGATGCAATACGTAAAAAATGATGTTGCAACTGTTGCCATGGGAATGGCTGCATCAATGGGTCAGTTCTTGCTTACAGCAGGTGCGCCAGGAAAACGTTATGCGCTTCCAAATGCGCGCATCTTGATGCACCAACCACTCGGTGGCATCGGCGGAACTGCTACAGATATTCGTATTCAAGCTGAAAACATGGCTGCAATTAAGAAGAAGATGGCCGAACTCATCGCTCACCACACAGGTCAAAGCGTTGAGAAAATTACTGCAGATTCAGATCGTGATCGCTGGTTTACAGCAGATGAAGCAAAGGAATATGGCTTCGTAGATCAGATTGCACAATCAGAAGGTCAGGTTTCAGGCAATGGAGGAAAAGCGAAATGATGAATAACATCCCAGAAATTACAAACCGCTACGTTCTTCCAACTATTGAAGAAAAAACTGCCTATGGTTTCAAGCGCCTTGATCCATACACAAAATTATTTGAAGAGCGCATTATTTTCCTTGGCCAACCAATTGATGACACCGTTGCAAACGATGTTATGGCTCAGCTATTGACGCTCGAATCAATGGATCCAGATCGCGACATCATGATCTACATCAACTCACCTGGTGGATCGTTTACAGCGCTGACAGCAATTTATGACACTATGCAATTCGTTCGCCCAGATGTCATGACAATCTGTCTTGGACAAGCAGCATCTGCAGCTGCAGTTCTTCTTGCAGGTGGTGCAAAGGGCAAGCGTTATGCACTCGAGAATTCACGAATCATGATTCACCAACCATCATCAGAAGGTGGCGGTCAGGCATCTGATATTGAAATTCAAGCTCGCGAAATTCTGCGAATGCGCACACTTCTTGAAGAGTTAATTTCTCGTCACTCAACTCGTTCTCCTGCAGAAATCGCAGCTGACATCGAGCGCGACAAGATTCTTACCTCAGCAGAAGCAGTCGAGTACGGACTTATCGATCAAGTTCTAGCTAGCCGTAAAGCAAAGGCCAAGTAAGAACTTTTTCGCTTAATTATTCTCTCGGCGAACACCGCAAGCCTTCTTCATCCCGCATATTCGCACGCCTTCAATCTATTCTTGTGCACTAGAAGTTCCCAAAAATTTCCCCCATTGGGAACAAAGGAGTGAGATGACACGCATCGGCGAGACTAGCGATCTGCTGAAATGTTCCTTCTGCGGTAAAACACAGAAGCAAGTCAAGAAATTAATTGCCGGTCCTGGTGTCTACATCTGCGACGAGTGCATCGAACTCTGTAATGAAATCATTATCGAAGAGCTTGCAGAAGCAGGAACACTCGGATTAACCGAGCTTCCAAAACCTGCTGAAATTTTTGAATTCCTAGATCAATACGTAATCGGACAAGACCGCGCGAAGAAATCTCTCTCAGTTGCCGTCTATAACCATTACAAGCGCGTTCAATCTGGAGATACAAAGCGCGAAGATTCAATTGAATTAGCAAAGAGCAATATTTTGCTTCTTGGCCCAACAGGCTGTGGCAAAACACTTATGGCACAAACTCTTGCTCGCATGCTTAACGTTCCTTTTGCAATTGCAGATGCAACTGCGCTTACAGAAGCTGGTTATGTTGGCGAGGACGTAGAAAACATTTTGCTTAAGCTTTTGCAAGCAGCAGATTACGATGTAAAGAAAGCCGAAACTGGAATTATTTACATCGATGAAATCGACAAGGTTGCACGCAAATCTGAAAACCCATCGATTACTCGCGATGTATCTGGCGAAGGTGTTCAGCAAGCACTTCTAAAGATTCTAGAAGGCACTGTTGCATCTGTTCCGCCACAAGGTGGACGCAAGCACCCACACCAAGAATTTATCCAAATCGATACAACCAATGTTCTCTTCATTGTTGGCGGAGCATTTGCTGGACTAGAAAAGATTATTGAAAGCCGTAGCGGATCTGCAGGTGTTGGATTTAATGCAACGCTTCAAAGCGAAGCCGAGAAGAACCGACGCGATATTTTTGCAGATGTAATGCCAGAGGATTTATTGAAGTTCGGAATGATTCCCGAATTCATTGGACGTCTTCCAGTTATTACAAGTGTTGAGAACTTAGATAAGCCAGCTTTGATGCAAATCCTTACAGAGCCAAAGAACGCTCTCGTTAAGCAGTATCAACGTCTCTTTGATATCGATGATGTCGAATTAGAAATTACGCCAGAAGCACTCGATGCAATTGCAGAGCTCGCGCTCAAGCGCGGAACAGGTGCTCGTGGTTTGCGTGCAATTCTTGAAAGCGTTCTACTTGGTGTGATGTATGACGTACCAAGTCGCGCAGATATTGCAAAGGTGATTTTGACTCACGAGTGCATCAATGACGGTGGTGCTCCAACTTTGATTCCTCGCACAGGTGATATTCCTAAGCGCGTTGCACGTCGCGATAAAGGTCAAGAAGAGAAGAGCGCATAATCTAGACTGCTCCACATGAGTCAGTCAGACCGCGAACTCGCATCGACCTTTGTACCGGCCGATATCGAAGCTCCACTCTATGAAAAGTGGATGAAGGCTGGCTATTTCACCGCAGATGCAAAATCTGAAAAACCACCGTACACAATTGTTATTCCGCCACCGAACGTAACTGGCGTTTTACATATCGGTCACGCACTCGATCACACATTGCAAGACGCACTCATTCGCATGAAGCGCATGAAAGGTTTCGAAGCACTGTGGTTACCAGGCATGGACCACGCAGGAATTGCGACACAAAATGTTGTTGAAAAACAATTAGCCGGCCAAGGAAAATCTCGTCACGACCTTGGTCGCGAAGAATTCGTTAAAAAAGTTTGGCAATGGAAAGCAGAATCTGGCGGAGCAATTCTCGGACAGATGAAAAGACTCGGTGACAGCGTTGACTGGAGCCGCGAAGCTTTCACGATGGATGAGAATTTATCTAAAGCAGTCTTAACGATTTTTAAGAAACTCTATGACGCTGATCTGATTTATCGCGCAGAAAGAATAATCAACTGGTGCCCGCGTTGCTTAACGGCGCTTTCAGATATCGAAGTAGAACACCAAGACATCGATGGTGAGTTTGTTCAGATTACATACGGCGATCCAGGTGAAACACAGATAAGTATTGCCACAACGAGACCAGAAACAATGCTCGGAGATGGCGCCGTTGCCGTTAACCCAGATGATCCTCGTTACAAAGACTTAGTCGGCAAGCAAGTGAAGCTTCCATACGTAAACAGAATGATTCCAATCATTGCTGACGAACTAGTTGATCCAGAGTTCGGAACAGGTGCTGTAAAAGTAACTGCAGCCCACGATCCAAATGACTTTGAAATGGCAATGCGCCACAACGTTCCAATGGTTGTCATCATGAACGAGCACGGTGTTATGTCTGGAACAAATACGCAATTTGATGGAATGGATCGCTTCGAAGCACGCAAAGCAGTTGTTGAACAGTTGCGCAAAGATGGTCGTATTGGTTGGGAAAAGCGTCCTTATTCACATTCAGTTGGTCACTGCCAACGTTGCGCAACAATTGTTGAACCACGTTTGTCTCTTCAATGGTTCGTTAAAGTTGCACCGCTTGCAAAGGCAGCAGCGGACGCAGTTCGTGATGGTCGAGTAAAGATTGAACCAAAAGAAATGGAACCACGTTACTTCGAGTGGGTAGATAACATGCACGATTGGTGCATCTCTAGACAGTTGTGGTGGGGTCACAGAATTCCTGTTTGGTATGGACCACAAGGTGAAGTACTAGTTGTTGGCGCAGATGAAAAAGCACCAGATGGGTACTCGCAAGATCCCGATGTTTTGGATACCTGGTTCTCATCAGCTCTCTGGCCATTTTCCACTTTAGGTTGGCCGGCAGACAGTGATGATCTCAAGAAGTTCTATCCAACGAGTGTTCTGGTAACAGGTTATGACATTCTCTTTTTCTGGGTAGCACGCATGATGCTATTTGGTTTGTTTGCAATGGATGGCAAGCAGCCATTTCATACGATTGCCTTACACGGATTAGTTCGAGATCAATTTGGCAAGAAGATGTCTAAGAGTCGTGGAAACACCATTGATCCAATCGAATTCATGGATAAGTACGGCACAGATGCGCTTCGATTTACTTTAGCTCGCGGCGCTAACCCAGGAAAAGATCAAGCACTCGCCGAAGATTGGGTAGGCGGCTCGAGAAACTTTGCAACAAAGTTATGGAATGCAACCCGTTTTGCAATGATGAACGGCGCGACTATTGATGGCGAACTTCCATCGACAGCATCGCTCAATGGAATTGATAAGTGGATTCTCTCCAGACTCTCAGAAACTATCTCCGAAGTAGATTCACTCCTTGAGTCATACGAATTTGCTCGCGCATGCGATCGTATCTATCACTTTGCTTGGGATGATCTCTGCGATTGGTATCTCGAACTTTCCAAAGAAAGCTTTGCATCCGGCGATGCTAAAAACTCGCAACGGGTGCTGGGTTATGTCCTAGATCAACTTTTGCGATTGATGCATCCATTTATGCCATTTATTACAGAACAGCTCTGGACGACTCTGACCGGGGGAGAATCACTAGTTATCGCACAGTGGCCGGTAGCAAACCCAGATCACCTCGATCAGAGCAGCCACAAAATCATCGCAAATATTCAAGAAGTAATCACCGAAGTTCGTCGATTCAGAAATGATCAAGGAATTAAAACTTCGGCGAAGATTCCAGGCCGTTTCGTTGCACCAGCCGAGTTTGCTCCCTATGAAAGTGCAATGCGTTTTGTTCTAAAACTCGAAGCATCTGATTTCACTCCGAGTGCGAATCTGCAAATTGGTTCAGTTAAAGCCGAATTCGACTTAACCGGAACAATCGATGTAGCTGCAGAACGAGCGCGACTAACTAAAGATTTAGCCACTGCAAAGAAGGATCTTGAAACTGCAAATGTAAAGTTAAATAATCAAGGTTTCATGGCAAAGGCGCCCGCTGAAGTAGTAGTTGAAATTAAAGAGCGCCTTGCAAAGACGAGTGCCGATATTGAACGTATTACTTCACAACTCAACTCATTGCCGGCGCAATAATTAATGAGCGCAGACGATAACGCCCGGGTAGATGCAATCGAGCAGGCACTGCTTGCGCGATGGCCCGAAACACGAATCTCCCCAACACTTGATCGAATTTCTGCCCTTACGGACATTCTTGGGTCGCCACAACTGACATATCCAACAATTCATGTTGGTGGAACAAATGGAAAGACCACCACATCTCGAATGATCGATTCGCTGTTGTTTGAAATGGGATTACGCACGGGACGCTTTACTAGCCCGCACCTTGAAAGTTTCTTAGAAAGAATTTCAATTAACGGTGAATCCAT
The DNA here is from genome assembly GCA_027488575.1 of Streptomycetaceae bacterium. GTDB lineage: Bacteria > Actinomycetota > Actinomycetes > Nanopelagicales > Nanopelagicaceae > Planktophila. Next base: position 29,416 of record JAIYBJ010000032.1, read on the forward strand.
TGATCCAAAGGCAGCAATATTTGCCTATAACGATCTCGCTCCTTATCTAGATTTAATGGATACAAAGTTTGAAACGCCAATTTCTTTCTTTGAAGCAATTACAGCAATGGCTTTTGTGGCATTTGCAGAACACCCTATTGATATTGGAGTTATTGAAGTAGGCATGGGTGGTCAATGGGATGCAACAAATGTTGTTGATGCAGATGTTTCGGTGATTATGCCTATTGGCTTTGATCACATGGAATACCTTGGAAACACGTTGACTGAAATTGCTCAAACCAAAGCCGGAATCATTAAGGCTGGCGGATTTATTGTTATGGCAGAACAAAAACCTGAGTCAGCAAAAGAGTTATTGCGCAAAGCCGCCGAAGTAGAAGCAGATATTGCACGCGAAGGAATCGAATACTCCTTGGATTCCCGTGCGATTGCAGTTGGTGGACAGTTGATTTCAATCAATGGCTTAAATGAAAAGTACGATGAAATTTTCTTGCCACTTCATGGACGACATCAAGCAACCAATGCTGCCTCAGCCCTCGTCGCGGTCGAAGCATTCTTTGGTGACCAAGGTTTGGATCCAGATGCGGTTCGTGCGGGCTTTGCAAACGTAAAGTCTCCAGGTCGATGTGAAGTCGTTCATCGAGACCCAACAGTTATTTTGGATGCCGCGCATAATCCTCACGGCGCACAAGCACTTGCACAAACCTTGGCTTCCGAGTTCACATTCGATGACACCATCGGAGTCGTTGGTATTTTTGGAGACAAAGATGCACAAGGAATTCTCGAGTCCCTCGAACCAATACTAAATTCGATAATTGTTACTTCAAGTTCATCGACCCGAGCGATGCCTGTAAAAGAGTTGGAAACTCTAGCCAGAAAAATCTTTGGAGCTGACCGAGTCTTTAGCAACGAAACTCTCGAGGGCGCCCTTAAGCGAGCAATCGATGACGCCAAACGTCCATTGAGCGATGACAGCGTTGGAATCGTTGTGACCGGTTCGGTTGTCACAGTCGGAGAAGCGCGGACAATTCTGCGTAGATTATTTTCAAAAGAAGATTAAGATTTAACCATGCGAATGTTGGCTTCCTCGGTTCTCGTTATGGAATCTTTCGTAATGGGTTTTGCGCTATTGCTTGCAATGAAAGATCACTCTTCATCTGTTCTAATTGTTGGCGGAGTTATTGCTATTTCATGTTTGCTTGCGCCAGGTTTTCTTAAGACGAAGTTCGGCTGGATTCTTGGATGGATTCTGCAAGTAGCGATGCTTGCCTATGGCTTTGCAGTCACATCAATGTTTCTGGTGGGGGCTATTTTCTTGGGGTTATGGATTGCTGCGATTATCGTGGGCAAAAAGGGCGAAGCAGCCCGCGCAGCCCTGCTGGCAGCGGGTCCTCCAAATGCCTAATAGACTGCGCGTGTGAGTTCCGAGAAAACATTAATCCTGGTCAAGCCCGATGGCGTTCGCCGCGGTCTTGTTGGTGAAGTTATTTCTAGAGTAGAAAAAAAAGGTTATTCAGTTACTGCTCTTCGCATGTTGCAAGCAGATCGTGCGCTACTTGAAAAACATTATGCGGAGCACAATGGCAAACCTTTCTACGAACCACTTCTTGAGTTCATGACTTCAGGTCCAATCGTTGCGATGGTTGCCGAAGGAAATCGAGTGATCGAAGGATTTCGTTCACTTGCCGGTGCAACTGATCCAACTGTTGCAGCACCAGGAACAATTCGCGGAGATCTTGCTCGCGATCAAGGAACCAAAGTTGTACAGAACATTGTTCACGGCTCTGATTCACCTGAATCAGCAGCTCGTGAAATAGCTATTTTCTTTGAGGGGAAATAAATGAGTAACAAAATGTCATTCATCGGCCGCGATATGGCTGTGGATCTAGGAACTGCTAACACGTTGGTATATGTGCGCGGTCGTGGCATTGTTCTCAACGAGCCAAGTGTTGTTGCTGTTAACCAAGACACCGGCGGAATTCTGGCTGTTGGTCTTGAAGCAAAGAAGATGATTGGCCGTACTCCCGGAAACATCGTTGCAATTCGCCCACTCAAAGATGGTGTGATCGCAGACTTTGATACAACAGAGCGAATGTTGCGTTACTTCATCCAAAAAGTTCACCGTCGCCGTTATTTGGCTAAGCCTCGTATTGTTGTCTGCGTTCCATCAGGTATTACTGGTGTAGAACAGCGCGCAGTTAAGGATGCTGGATACGCAGCAGGTGCTCGCAAGGTTTACATCATTGAAGAACCAATGGCTGCAGCAATCGGTGCGGGTCTTCCAATTCACGAACCAACCGGAAACATGGTTGTAGACATCGGTGGCGGAACAACAGAAGTTGCTGTTATTTCACTCGGTGGAATTGTTACATCACTATCAATTCGTGTTGGTGGAGACGAGCTCGATCAATCAATTATTAACTGGGTAAAACGCGAATTCTCATTATTACTTGGTGAGCGCACAGCAGAAGAAATCAAGATGGCTATTGGTTCCGCTTATCCACTTCCAGGTGAGAACGATGCTGAAATTCGTGGTCGAGACCTTGCAACTGGTCTTCCAAAGACAATTGTTGTTTCAGCTGCAGAAATTCGTAAAGCACTCGAAGAACCAGTAAATGCAATTATTAACGCTGTTAAGAGCACTCTAGATAAGTGTCCACCAGAGCTCGCAAGTGATCTTATGGATCGCGGAATAGTTCTAACTGGTGGAGGAGCACTTCTTAAGGGACTCGATGAGCGCTTGCGTAAAGAAACTGGAATGCCAATTCACGTAGCAGAGCGCCCGCTCGATGCAGTCGTAGAAGGTTCCGGAAAATGTATTGAAGAGTTCGAAGCCCTTGAAAAGGTTTTGATCTCTGAGCCTCGTCGATAGGTAATTAGTAGATGCGTTATGGCGGCGAAGGACGCTCTCGCCTCCTACTCATCATTCTTATCGTTACATCTTTACTATTAATCACGCTCGACCTTCGCGGCGTAAAAATACTTGATGGCGTTCGAAGCGGCACGCAAAATGTTCTATCTCCTTTCCAAAAAGCTGGTTCGGCAGTTGTTTCTCCCTTTCGTAATTTCTTTGGTGATGTCACCAATCTCGGACAAACCCGTAGCGAAATAGAAAAACTTAAAGCAGACAATGCGAAGTTGCGAAATCAATTACTTCAGCGAAAAAGTGCTGATGCTGAATTAGATCAACTTAAATCAGTGCTAGACCTTGCAGGAAGAGCTGGATATAAAGTTCTGGCAGCACGCGTCATTTCACAAGGTGCCAGTACAAGTTTTTCTCAAACGGTCACAATTGATGCGGGTACTTCCTCAGGAGTTCGTCCAAACATGACTGTTGTATCTGGTGAAGGACTTATTGGAGTCGTAAAAGAGTCATACTCAAATTCAGCGCTCATCATGTTGGCCACGGATCCGGACTTTAAGGTTGGAGTCCGCATTGCAGGAACTCAACAAATCGGAATTCTTTCAGGGCGAGGATCAAAGCGAGCAGAATTACAGTTACTAGATAACCAACAGGTTGTAAAAGTTGGTGACGTTTTGTTGGCACGTGGAAGCACGAATAATCGCCCGTTTGTTCCCGGAATCCCTGTTGGAGTAATTAGCGCAGTAGATAACACAGCCGGATCAATTGCTCAGACAGCAACGGTAATGCTCTATCCCAATTTTTCGGCGCTTAGTGTCGTTAGTGTTGTATTAAGTGCGGGCAAGAACAATCCAGGTGATGCACTAGTTCCTGCGCCACCACGACCAACACCTGTTCCAACAGTCACTATTTATGCAACACCATCACCTTCGGCGAGCACGAAGTAGCCATTAAATGCTGGCCAGACAGTTTTCTATTTCATCACTTGTTTTTGTGATTATATTTTTAATTCAGGAGAGCGTTGTTAATCAATTGCGATTGCCAGGTGGTGGATTTTCACTCGTGTTGTTAATCGCTTTAACCTGGGCGGCACTTAGTACCCCAACAGTTGGTGCACTTACTGGATTCATTTCGGGATTCTTAATGGATTTATCACAAAGTTCGAGTGGTGCAATGGGTCACTGGACTTTGCTGATGATTCTTGCTTGCTATGCGGTTGCATTTTTAGGGTTTGGAAATGACAACGTGCGTGGGAATCCGATTACAAATGTCTTCTTAGTTTCTGCTGCATCCGTACTTACACTAGTGGCGTATGTAATCACTGGATTTCTTCTTGGGGTATCTGTCGGAAGCTTTTCCAGAGTACTTATAACGATCTTTAGCAATGGTGTTTGGGCACTTCTTTTAACACCGCTCATTCTTCCAGTTGTAACGCGATTACATCGGTCATTGTTTGGCAAGCAGGCGCACATATGAATCAACGCGTTCGCTTAAGTCTCTTGGTTGTACAAATATTTGTACTTACTTTGATGATTGCACTTCTTGGTCGACTCTTTTATCTGCAAGTTGCAGCCGCGCCTAAGTACAAAGATGCAGCCCTAAGCATTCAAAGCCGAGATGTAATCAATCCCGCTGTTCGTGGGCTAATTGTTGATTCTTCAGGTATTCCACTAGCGCTAAATCGAGTGGGCCTTGCAGTCACAGTTGATCGAATCACTTTAGATAAACAAGCCGATAAAGGTGCAAGCGTCTTGTTGAAGGTTTCAACATTGCTTGGATTGTCATATACAGATGTTTATCGCACGACTCGTCTATGTGGTGAACTTCCTAAGAATGATAAAGCGGGATGCTGGACTGGTTCTCGGTATCAACCAATTCCAATTACAAAAGAAGCAGATCCCGAAATTGCGCTACAAATTGTTGAACGCACAAGTGAGTATCCAGGAATTGGTGCAACACCAGTAGCTCTACGAAATTATCCTGGCTATGCAGGAGTTAACGCTGCACACGAACTTGGTTATGTAGGACCAGTTACTGAAGAAGATTTATCGGGTGTAAATGGTCGCTCGTATTATCGCAGCGAAACTATTGGCAAAACAGGACTTGAATATCAATATGACTCATATTTACGAGGCACACCTGGAATTAGAACAGTCATTGTCGATCGTAAAGAATCAATCACGCGTGAAAGCCAGAATACGCAACCAATAGGTGGCAATCACTTAGTTACAAGTTTGGATGTTCGCTTACAAGCAGGTGTCGAAAAAGCACTTGCTGATGCTGTTCGTCGGGCACGTGCAAGTGGATATCCCGGTGATTCAGGTGCTGCTGTTGTCATGGATATTCGAAACGGACAAATTTTAGCGATGGCTTCGTACCCAACGTATGACCCGAATTCATGGGAAAAGGGTTTATCCGTAAAAGATGCAAAAGCGCTTTTTAGTGAGAAAAATAATGTACCCGCGCTATCCAGACCGCTACAAGGTTTATTCGCCCCTGCATCAACTTTTAAAGCTGTCTCATTAGTTGCCGCAGCAAATGCTGGCTATAACCTCAATGCAGTTTATGACTGTCCATCTCAGACACAAATTGGTAATCGCGCTTTCCAAAACTTTGATAGTAAAGCTTTAGGGCGAATGAGTATGAAGAAAGCCATGGCAGTTTCCTGTGACACCATTTGGTATCAGATTGCTTATGACGAATGGGTTCGAGATGGTGGATTAAAGCCAAAATCAAATCCAAATGATTACTTCTTTAAGGCAGCAGAAGGTTTTCAAGTTAACAAAAAGACAGGCATTGACATGCCTTCTGAATCCGCAGGTCGTCTTGCAAATCGAGATTGGCGTAAAGATTGGTATGACCAGAACAAAGATTTTTACTGTAACTATAAAGACCGAGCGAAGAAGAACCAGTTAACAACTTTTCTTATCGAATTAGCCCGCGAAAACTGTCTAGATGGCGACAAAATTCGAGCAGGAGATGCTGTCAACTTCTCGATCGGACAAGGAGACACAGTTATAACACCGCTGAAGTTAACCCAGATGTATGCAGCTCTTGGCAATGGTGGAAAAATCATGCGTCCAAGTATTGCAAAAGCAGTTGTCTCAACAGATGGAAAAATAGTTAAGAAAATCGAACCAAAGCAACTCGGTACTTTGCCTGCAACACCTGCCACGCTGAGATTGTTAGAAGTAGCGCTTCGAGAAGTTGTCACAGCAGGAACGGCTACTGGTGCCTTTGCAGGATTTCCAATAGCAATCAGTGGTAAAACAGGAACAGCGCAAGTCTTCGGTAGAAATGCAAATGGTTCCTTGAAGGCAGATACATCGTGGTTCGCATCCTTTGGTCCTACGCAAAATCCAAGATATGCAGTTGTCATGATGGTTAGCCAGGGTGGCTTCGGAGCATCTGTCAGCGGTGTTGGCGTTCGTAAAATTTATGAAACTTTATTCGGTGTCACAGGATCAAGAGTTGATCCAGCAAAGGCTATATTTCCTGATGGTAAGCCACCGGTGAAACTTCCAAAGATTTCGCCAGCTACGAAGTTAAAGGAGGACAAGTGAGTTCTCTATCCACGCGCAGTATTTATCGCCGTAGATCCCGTGGTTCAATTTTTGAAGGCTTTGATCCAATTCTTACTGCAGCAGTTGCGGCGCTATTAGTAATTGGAACGCTACTTGTTTATGCAGCGACTCGTGACTGGTATGCCGCAAATGATTTAGATCCGCAGTACTACCTCAAGCGCCATGTACTAAATATTCTCATTGGCGTACTGCTGGCATGGGGAACAACGATTATTGATTACAGATTATTGCGTGCTTACACTCCAATCGTTTGGGGATTAGGTGTCTTGGGATTAATCATTGTGTTGATTCCTGGACTTGGCGCAGAAATCAACGGAGCAAGAGCGTGGATTGCACTTCCTGGTGGATTCCAGATTCAGCCAGCCGAATTAGCAAAAATTTCCATCATCGTTGGTATGTCAATGATTCTTTCAGAGCGCACACATGACAGTAACGAGCCAAACTCACGAGATGTTTTGCAATCGCTAGTAGTTGCCGGCATTCCGGTTTTGTTGATTCTCGCGCAGCCTGACATGGGCACCGTTTTCATTATTAGTGCCGCGGTCGTAACAATCATTGCTGTTTCCGGGGCATCTTCTCGCTGGGTGGCCGCACTCTTGCTCATTGCAATCATCGGAGCATTTGGCGCAACGAAGGCGGGTGTGATTAATTCATACCAAGTAAATCGTCTGCAATCTTTCGTTAATCCAAATGCAGATACGCAGGGAACTGGATACCAGCTTCGCCAAGCACGAATCACAGTGGGCTCTGGTGGATTATTTGGAACTGGATTATTTGATGGACCACAAACAAGTGGACGCTTTGTTCCAGAGCAACAAACAGACTTTATTTTTACAGTTGCAGGTGAACAGTTGGGCTTTGTCGGAAGCGCTGGAATCGTCTTACTGTATTTAGTGATTTTAATGCGAGCCTTTGCAATTGCACGAAGAACCAACGATCCATATGGAAGGCTTGTAGCAACCGGAGTAACTGCCTGGTTTGCATTTCAAATCTTTGAAAACATTGGCATGACACTCGGATTAATGCCGATGACTGGCGTGCCATTGCCATTTCTTTCTTACGGTGGATCGAGCATGTTTGCAACGCTGATCGGATTTGGTTTGTTGCAAAATGTGCATGCACGTCATCGAGGCTAATAACGTAATTACGCTCAATTTGCGCCTTACTTGGGTTTAGTCACGATTTCTGCCATACTTACACCACAGTTCAGCGCGGCTCGCGAGCACTTCGCGGTAAAGCCCAAGCGCGAACTCACAGAAGATTTGCTTGACGAGTTAGTTCTTTTCGAAGTTCGAACCACTTCAAGCCAGAGCGCGTTTATATAAACGCATAGAGGATTTGGTGCCATGGCTATTGAGCCAAAAACGCCGCGCAAGCGTGCGGCTAAGAAAGCTAGTTCAAAAAAATCAGATGCAATCGAAAATACTGATGCGCCTACAACTTCGGATGGAAAGAGCGCAACAAAGAAAAAGTCTGCATCTATTCCAGTTCCAATGTTTCAGGCAGCACCAGTTACTGAAAAAGCTGCACGTCCTGCAAAGAAAGCTGCACCAGAAGTTGTAGCCGAAGATTCAGGCGATGATGATTCACGTGCTGGTAGAAATCGCCGTCGCCGTCGTGGAGGACGTGGTCGCCGTAAAGGTGGGGCAGACTCTTCAGAAACCCAGAATGAGAATGTGGCAACAACGGCCGATGATTCCGAAGAATCAACCACACATCGCCGTCGCCGCCGTCGTCGTGCATCTGGAGATGGTGTTGTACCGGGTGAAACTGTTGAAGAAGATGGCGTAATTACAGTTGTTAAAGTTCGTGAAGTTCGCGAAAAAGCTCCACGAGTAGAAGCACGTCGTGGTCGTCGTGATCGCTCAGATCGTTCAGAACGTGGAGAGCGTCGCGAGTATCGCGAGCCGTATCGCCGCCGCGGAACAATAATCACAGACTCTGAATTCTTAGCACGTCGCGAAAATGTTGATCGCGAAATGGTTGTTCGCCAGATTGATGATCGCATTCAAATTGCTGTTATCGAAGACAAGGTAATGGTTGAGCATTACGTAAACCGCAATAGCAACGTCTCCTACGTCGGTAACGTTTATCTTGGACGCGTTCAAAACGTTCTTCCTTCGATGGAAGCAGCATTCGTTGACATCGGCAAAGGCCGAAACGCTGTGTTGTATGCGGGAGAAGTTAATTGGGATGCTGCAGGTATCTCTGAATCTGAACCACGCAAGATTGAAATGGTTTTAAAGACAGGACAACCTGTACTTGTTCAGGTAACAAAAGATCCAATTGGCCAAAAGGGTGCACGTTTAACAAGCCAAATTTCTCTTCCAGGCCGTTATGTTGTCTATGTTCCTGGTGGCGGAATGAGTGGCATCAGCCGCAGCCTTCCAGAGCAGGAGCGTAACCGTCTCAAGGCAATCTTGAAAGATTTAATTCCTGAAGGAGCTGGCGTAATTGTTCGTACAGCCGCAGAAGGTGCAACTGAAGAAGAAATCACTAGCGACGTAGCTCGTTTGAAATCTCAGTGGGAAGATATTTATCAGAAATCTGAGAATCCAAACTTCCACGCACCTGCTGCTCTGTACTCTGAACCAGATCTTGCTGTTCGAGTTATCCGCGATATCTTTAACGAAGATTTCCGCAAGCTCACAGTTCAAGGCAGCCAGGCGTATGAAGAAATCAGTAACTACCTTGGATTTATTGCTCCAGAGTTAGTTTCAAAATTAGAGAAATACACCGGAACCGGAGATCTATTCGCCGAGTATCGCGTTGAAGAGCAGTTGTCTAAAGCATTTGATCGCAAGGTTTATTTACCTTCAGGTGGATCACTCGTTATCGATCGCACAGAAGCAATGATTGTTATCGACGTGAACACAGGTAAATTCATCGGTAAGGGTGGAAACCTCGAAGAGACAGTTACCAAAAACAACCTCGAAGCCGCAGAAGAAATTGCCCGCCAACTTCGCCTACGCGACTTAGGTGGAATTGTTGTTATTGACTTCATCGACATGATTCTTGAATCAAACCGTGAGGCAGTTTTGCGTAGACTTGTTGAATGTCTAGGACGCGATCGCACAAAGCACCAGGTTGCAGAAGTTACTTCTCTTGGCTTAGTTCAGATGACTCGAAAGCGCGTTGGACAAGGACTAATCGAAGCGTTCTCAACAACATGTGATTCATGTTCTGGACGCGGAATTCACATTCACACAGAACCTGTGAAGATGAAGGCACCGATGCCACAAGTAAATTCACAATCTGCAAGCCATGAAGATGTTGAAGAATCTTCAGCAACTGGACACGAATTCATTGAAGTTCAAAATGATGATTCAGTAGCACCAGAAGTGAAGAAGGATTCAAAGCCTGGTGGCCGCAAACGCCGCCGAGCCGTGAGCACCGGAGTAGTCACTCCTGGCTCTTCGGAATGAGCATAAAACCCGACTCAGTTTGACCCGTGGGTGCGGTTCTCCGTACCCTTAGCGCCTGCCCGATTCGCACAATGTGCGGACCAGGCCTTACGAAGTGGAGTAGTTACGTGTACGCAATCGTGAAAGCTGGCGGACGCCAGGAGAAAGTCACTGTTGGAGAGACAATTCTTGTCGATCACCTTGATAGCAAGAGTGGTTCAACAGTTTCATTCTCTGCCGTTCTAGTTGTCGATGGCGCAACTGTTACTACAGACCCAAAGGCACTCTCTTCAGTCAAAGTAACTGGTGAAGTTATTGACGATGTAAAGGGTCCAAAGATCGATATCTTGCGTTACAAGAACAAGACCGGTTACCGCCGTCGTCAAGGTTTTCGTGCGCAACATACTCGCGTAAAAATTACAGCAATCAATATCTAACCGGACCGTCAATAGGAGTTGAGCAATGGCAAGTAAAAAGGGTGTCTCCTCGACACGTAACGGTCGCGATTCAAATGCGCAGTACCTCGGTATTAAGCGCTTCGGTGGTCAAGTTGTTAACAGCGGCGAAATTCTTGTTCGCCAACGCGGAACAAAGTTTCACCCGGGTGCAAACGTTGGTCGCGGCAAAGATGACACTCTCTTCGCTCTAGCAGCAGGAGCAGTTGAATTCGGTCGCGCTCGCGGACGCAACGTAGTGAATGTGGTTCCAGTAGCTTAATTTTCGGTTCTTACGAAAGAGCGAGCCGCGTTCATGTGCGGCTCGCTTTTTTATTTCACTATAAAAACACTTAATGGATCAATGAGAGGAGAACGCTGATGACAACATTTGTCGATCGCGTAACTCTCTACGCCACTGCAGGAAAAGGTGGCGACGGTTGTGTCTCAGTAAAGCGCGAGAAATTCAAACCACTCGGCGGACCAGATGGCGGAAATGGTGGACGCGGGGGAGACGTAATTTTGGTTGTCGATCCAAACGTCACAACACTTTTGGATTTTCATCACTCGCCACATCGCAAAGCAACATCTGGTCACCAAGGTTATGGTGATCGCAAAGATGGCGTCTTTGGTGAAGATTTAGTTCTAGGTGTTCCAAATGGAACAGTTATTTATGACAATCAAGGTGTAATGCTCGCGGATTTAGTTGGCATTGGAACAACTTTTATTGCGGCCCAAGGCGGACATGGTGGTTTAGGAAATCTAGCGCTCTCATCATCAAAGCGTCGCGCACCAGGTTTTGCATTACTCGGCGAACCAGGTGAAGAACGCACTCTTGTCCTCGAGCTTAAATCAGTTGCCGACATTGCATTGGTTGGTTTTCCAAGTGCTGGAAAATCTTCATTAATTGCAGCAATTTCTGCTGCTCGTCCAAAGATTGCCGATTATCCATTTACTACCCTTGTTCCTAATCTTGGTGTTGTTCAAGCCGGCGACACTCGATTTACTGTGGCAGATGTTCCAGGATTAATTCCTGGTGCAAGCCAAGGAAAAGGTTTAGGACTCGAATTTTTGCGCCACGTAGAGCGTTGCGTTGCACTTGTGCACGTTTTGGATTGCGGCACCCTAGAAACAGATCGAAATCCAATAGTCGACCTCGAAGTAATTGAAAATGAATTAGCAATCTACGGTGGGCTCGAAGATCGCACACGTATTGTGGCTCTGAACAAGATTGATTTGCCTGATGGTAAAGCGATGGCCGACATGGTTGCACAAACTCTTCGCGATAAAGGCTATGACGTTTATTTAGTCTCTGCCGCATCACGAGAAGGACTTACTGAATTGACGTATGCAATGGCTCGTCTGATTCAGAAGGCACGCATCGAAGCAAAAACTGAAGAACGTACACGCATTATTCTGCGCCCAACTCCAGTTGATGATTCAGGTTTCACGGTTAAAGCCAATGCTGATGGATCATTTACTGTGCGTGGAAACAAAGTTGTTCGCTGGGTTCGCCAGACAAACTTTAAAAATGCTGAAGCAATTGGTTATCTTGCAGATCGCCTTGCACAGTTGGGAGTTGAAAAAGAGCTGTACAAGCAAGGCGCTGTTGCCGGAAGCGAAGTTCGAATTGGGTCTGGAGATAATGAAGTTATCTTCGATTGGGAGCCAACCATCGAAGCAGGCGCTGAACAATTAGCTGGGCACTTACACCGCCGAGGCGAGGATTCACGTCTTGATACAACGTGGAAACCAGAGCGTGAAATCAATGTTCTCAGTGATGATGAGATTGCGCGTCAATGGGAATACAACGTGAGTGACCCTCATTCGCCTAAACTTGTAGAAGTGGACGCTGCTGATGAAGAGGGTGAGCAATGAATCGCGATGCAGTAACAAGTGCGAAGCGCGTTGTCATAAAAATTGGCTCTTCATCTTTAACCGGTAAGGCTGGCTCAGCACTAGATGACTCTTCAGTTGAAAAAATTGTAAAAGTTGTTGCGGATTTAAAGTCCCGTGGCGCCGAAGTACTAGTTGTCTCCTCGGGCGCGATTGCTGCCGGTTTAGCTCCATTGGGTTTAACAACTCGACCAAAGGATTTAGCAGCGCAGCAAGCAGCCGCATCAGTTGGACAAGGATTATTAATTGCTAGATACACCGAACATTTAGCACGCCATAAAATCACAGCATCGCAAGTACTTCTCACAACTGAAGATATTGTGCGGCGTTCGCACTATCAAAATGCGCAGAGAACCCTGACCAAATTGATTTCCCTCGGTGTTGTTCCAATCATTAATGAAAATGACTCCGTCGGCACGCAAGAGATTCGATTCGGTGATAACGACCGTCTTGCAGCCCTCGTTGCACTCTTGGTTAACGCTGATTTGCTCGTGCTCGTCTCAGATATTGATGCGCTCTATGACGCACCTCCATCGCAAGCGGGCGCGAAAGCAATTCACGAAGTTTCAAAGATTTCAGATATCGATTCGCTCACTTTAGGTGGAGCAGGAGCTGCTGGAGTAGGAAGCGGCGGAATGGTTACAAAGGTTGAAGCAGCACGCATATCAACTAGCGCCGGAATTGCCATGCTTCTTACTTCACTAGAACAATCTGGTGAAACTCTTGCAGGTAGTGCGCTTGGAACTCTGTTTCATGCACAAGAGAACAAATCTAATTCACGCATGCTGTGGCTTGCTCACGCATCAACACCACAAGGTCGACTTGTTCTTGATGCAGGTGCTGTGACAGCGATTCTGGAACGAGGAGTTTCACTTCTGCCAGCTGGAGTTACTGCAGTACAGGGAGACTTTATTTCTGGTGATGCTGTCGAATTAGCAAGTGCTGATGGAAAAGTAATTGCGCGCGGATTAGTCGCATTTGATAGCGAAGAAATCCCTGCAATGCTGGGACGTTCAACAAAGGAATTAGCACAGAGTCTTGGGCCTGAATACGAGCGCGAACTCGTACACAGAGATGACTTAGTTCTGCTCTGAAATTTCCTTTAGTACTGCAGCAGTCAATGCTTCGTTCTCTCCATTATCAGTTGGTTCATCACTTAACTTCACAATGACTACTTGATAATTAGGATCGGTATACACATATTGACCGTGCAATCCAAGCAACATGGTTGTGCCCGGATATGGATGCCAGACTTGCGCGCCGTAGCCCCAATCACGATCTAGTTTTGTAACAGGATTTGTTAAGCGCTTCATCCATGCAGGAGAGATAACTTCTTTGTCATTGATTTTGGCACCAACTGGGTTAAGCAGCATCTGGCCTACACGGGCATAATCTCTTGCTGCAGCATTAAAGCAGCAGAAGGTTTTCTCTTGTCCGCCCACGCGATCTACATTCCAATAAGCGTCGTACTCTGCACCAATTGGTTTCCAGACATTTTCTGAGAAGTAATCTGCAACTCTCATGCCGGTCAATTTCTTAATGACCATACCTAACAACTGAGTATCCACACTTCGGTATTCGGGATGAGTTCCTGGCTCTTGTGCCATCTTTCGATTGTTTTTCAAGAACCAATTTAGATCCGTTGAAGCGTACATCTGAGCTATTGCAACACCCCAACCTGAGGGACCTGATGGATAGTTATCGCTCACACCAATCCCGCTCTCCATATCAAGGAGTTGCTGAATTGTTACATTGTCAAAACTTGTGCCACTTTTAAAGTCAGGCAAGATGCTTACGAATGTGTCACTTTCCTTTAGTTTGCCTTGTGCAATCAGCTGGCCAATCATGATCGAAGTCATGGTTTTGGCGGCTGAATAGGACGGAAGTCGCGACTCTTTTGTTTTTCCGTTTAAATACTTTTCAAAAGTAATTTCACCATTTCGAATAATTAGAAAAGCATTTGTCTTGGTTTTAGTTAAAAATTCATCAAATGTAATTTTTTGCCCATCCCATGTAACAGTGGTGGGATTTTCTGTATTGGCCACACTCCATGCCATTGATGGATTTGTGCTTGATTCAATCCAATGTCCCGGCATTAAATCAGGCGTCTTTGAGGCCGGAGCTAAGCCCAACTTGATGGCTGCAATCGGCTCTGGATATCTGATTGCTTTGGTTAATCCAAAGAGCGCCAGGTAGAAAACGAATACGCCGATGACAATGTTTCGCAGGACCTTAATTAATGTAGACACGAGGTAAGGGTAACTCCCGTTAGGCTTAGCACTATGGATGCCACGGCGATAGTTTCTGAGTTAGCGCTCAAGGCTCGTGCTGCGTCGCGTTCGCTTTCAACCGCCACAGGTGAGCAGAGATCACAAGTATTGCGTGAAATTGCAGATGAAATTGATGCAGCATCAGATTACATTCTTGCTGCAAACGCCGAGGATATGGCGAGAGCAAAAACTGAGAATATGCATCCACAAATGCAGGATCGTTTACTTTTAACCGCTGAGCGAATTAAGGGAATTTCCTCTGGCGTGCGACAAGTAGCTGCACTGGAAAATCCATTGGGCAGAGTAATTCGCGAAAAAGATTTGCCAAATGGCTTGCATCTCGAACAGCGCACTGTTCCATTCGGAGTTGTTGGGATGGTTTATGAAGCACGACCAAATGTGAGCGTGGACGCAGCGGTCATCCTGCTTGCATCTGGAAATGCGGCACTCTTACGCGGTTCATCATCTGCAGCGTCTAGCAATGCTGCGCTCCTCAAAGTAATGCGTGATGGGTTAGCAAAGACATCGATTTCACCTGAAGTTATTCAGTTAGTTCCATCCGATGATCGCGCAACCGTTAAAGCTCTTCTGCATGCACGCGGTCTTGTGGATTTAGTTATTCCTCGGGGGAGTGCGTCATTGATTCGCATGGTTGTAGATGAAGCAACTGTTCCAACTATCGAAACCGGTGCTGGTGTCTGCCATGTCTACATTGATGAATTTGCCGATCTTTCGATTGCGCTTCCAATCATTATTAACTCCAAGACACATCGCCCAAGTGTGTGCAATGCCGCCGAAACTCTTTTGATTCATAGCAAAGTGGCTGAAAAGTTCATGCCTGTTGCATTACACGCACTCAAAGATGCTGGCGTGATTCTTCACTGCGACAAGCAAACCTTAGACATAGCAACTAAAAACAACATAGAGGCAACCCTTGCAACAGATGAGAATTGGTGCACCGAGTACGGTGTTTTAGAGATGAATGTTGGCATCGTCAATAGTGTCGACGAAGCAATTGACCACATTGCAAAGTTTGGAACAAAACACACTGAAGCAATAGTCACCGAGTCACGTGAAGTTTCAGATCGCTTCATTGCTCACTCAGATTGCGCGGCCGTCATGGTAAATACATCAACACGATTTACAGATGGGGAACAGATGGGTTTCGGTGCTGAAATCGGAATCTCAAATCAAAAACTGCATGCACGTGGGCCAATGGGCTTAGAAGCTATGACTACTACTACGTGGATAGTTACTGGTACTGGCCAAATTCGCAGTTAGGCCCGCAATTAATTAGACTGCTCACATGAGTTCACTTTCCCGCGATGATGTCGCTAATTTGGCGCGATTGGCTCGCATTGAGATGACGGATCAAGAACTCGAAAATCTAACAACCGAGTTCGGCGTAATTCTTAACGCAGTTGCACGAGTTCAAGAAGTAGCAACAACTGATGTACCCGCAACATCGCACCCACTTGCACTCACAAATATTTTCAGAACTGATGTAGTTATTCCCAGCTTGACTCCCGAAGAAGCACTCTCTGGAGCACCTGCAAGCGAAGAACAACGCTTCCGTGTTCCTCAGATCCTTGGCGAAGAAGCATGATTAAAAATTCAGCAGCCGAGATGGCGCAATCACTTGCAAGTGGTGCAACGACATCTGTTGCTTTAACTCAAGCACACCTCGATCGAATTGCTGATGTAGATTCAAAAGTTCGTGCTTTCTTGCATGTTGATACAGAGGGCGCGCTAAAGCAAGCAGCCGATGCTGATGCTGCTCGTGCTCGTGGAGAAAAGTTAAGTCCACTCGCAGGAGTGCCGCTTGCATTAAAAGATGTCCTGGTTCAAAAAGATGTACCGACTACATGTGGATCAAAGATTCTCGAAGGTTGGCGTCCTCCATATGACTCAACAGTCGTTTCAAAGTTAAAGAACGCCGGCGTAGTCATTCTTGGAAAAACAAATATGGATGAGTTTGCGATGGGTTCATCGACAGAAAACTCTGCATACGGTCCAACACATAATCCATGGGATCTCACTCGTATTCCTGGTGGATCAGGTGGTGGATCCTCAGCCGCACTCGCAGCATTTGAAGCACCATTAGCAATCGGAACAGATACTGGTGGTTCTATTCGCCAACCGGCAGCAGTTACCGGAACAGTTGGAGTAAAGCCAACATACGGCGGAGTTTCACGTTACGGATTGGTTGCGTTCTCATCATCTCTTGATCAAGCAGGACCATGTGCGCGAACTGTTTTGGATACAGCGTTGCTACATGAAGTAATCGCTGGTCATGATCCAAAAGATTCAACGAGCATTAACGCACCGGTTCCACAAGTTGTAGCTGCAGCAAAGAGTGGTGACGTCAAAGGAATGAAGATTGGTGTTGTCAAAGAATTAAACGGTGATGGATACCAATCTGGAGTTCGTCAACGCTTTGAAGAATCCCTCGAATTACTTGCTCAAGCAGGGGCTGAGATTGTTGAAGTATCAGCTCCTAACTTTGAATATGCGCTAGCCGCTTATTACTTGATTGCTCCATCCGAGGCTTCTTCTAACTTGGCGCGCTTTGATGCAATGCGTTATGGACTTCGGGTCGGTGATGCTGATGGTGCTTCAGCGGAATCAGTAATGAATATGACGCGCGAAGTTGGTTTTGGTCGCGAAGTTAAGCGCCGTATCTTGCTTGGCACTTATGCGCTTTCATCTGGTTATTACGATGCTTATTACGGCAGTGCGCAAAAAGTTCGTACGCTCATCACTCAAGATTTCAATAACGCTTTTGCCAAGTGTGACGTCATGGTTTCGCCAACATGTCCTACGACAGCATTTAAAATCGGTGAAAAAACTAATGATCCGCTGGCAATGTATCTCAATGACATTGCAACAATTCCTGTGAATATGGCAGGTATTGGTGGAATGAGCCTTCCTTGTGGTGTTGCCCCTGAAGATGGTTTGCCAGTTGGTTTCCAAATCATGTCACCAGTGATGCAAGATCAAAGAATGTATTCAGTGGGTGCAGCGCTTGAAGCGGCTTTGCTCAGCAAGTGGGGCGCGCCATTGCTTTCCCAAGCTCCTTCACTAGGTGGTGCAGCATGAGTGCATTGACGTATGAAGATGTAATTTCAAAGTACGAACCAGTTCTGGGTCTCGAAGTACACGTTGAGTTAAATACAAATTCAAAGATGTTCTGTGGCTGCAGCACAGTTTTCGGTGCAGAACCAAATACGCAAACTTGTCCAGTTTGCTTAGCTCTTCCTGGCGCGCTCCCTGTTGTCAATGAAAAGGCAATTGAATCTACAATTTTGATTGGTTTGGCTCTTAATTGTTCAATCGCTCCGTTTAGTCGCTTCGCGCGTAAAAATTACTTCTACCCAGATATGCCTAAGAATTTCCAAATTTCACAGTATGACGAACCAATCTGCGTAGATGGTTATGTGGACGTTGAGATCGAGACAGATGAAGGACCTAAGAGTTTCCGAATTGAAATCGAACGCGTTCATATGGAAGAAGACACCGGTAAGTCACTTCACGTAGGTGGTTCAACAGGTCGTATTCACGGAGCAGATTATTCGCTTCTTGATTACAACCGTGCAGGTATTCCACTAGTTGAAATTGTTACCAAAATTGTTCCCGGAACGGGTAAGTACGCGCCAGAAGTTGCAAAGGCTTACGTTGCAGAGTTGCGAGATATTTTACGAGCTTTAGGCGTTAGCGATGTAAAGATGGAACAAGGTTCCTTGCGCTGTGATGCCAACGTTTCATTACGCTTAATTGGCTCAGATGTTTTGGGTACACGCAGTGAAACAAAGAACGTCAACTCTCTTCGATCTGTAGAACGCGCTGTGCGCGGAGAAATGATTCGCCACGCAGAACGCCTAAACAAGGGTGAAAAAGTTGTGCAAGAGACTCGTCACTTCCAAGAAGACACGGGATTAACTCGCTCTGGTCGCTCCAAGGAACAAGCTGAGGATTATCGTTATTTCCCAGAACCAGATTTAGTTCCAGTAGCACCAGATGCACAATGGATTGAAAAATTGCGTGCATCGCTACCTGAGCGACCATCGCTTCGCCGTAAACGTCTACAAGAGCAATGGTCTGTGCCAGATAAAGAGATGGCAGCGATGATCAATGCTGATGTTCTAAACATTGTCGAAGAAACAGTTTTACTTGGTGCAGATCCAACAAAGGCTCGTTCTTGGTGGCTTGGTGAAATTTCTCGCTTAGCTAATGAAAAAGAAGTCGCAATTTCAGGGTTAGCAATTAGCGCTAAAGATGTTGCAGACATTGTTGCACTCGTTGCACAGGGTGAACTTACAGACAAGCTTGCAAGAGGCGTTGTCGAAGGAGTTATCGCAGGAGAAGGAACTCCTGCAGAAGTTATTGCCTCACGCGGAATTAAAGTTGTTAACGATGATGGCGCACTTATGGCTGCGATTGAAAAAGTTTGCTCAGAACAATCTGAAACAGCAGATAAAGTTCGAAATGGTCATTTGCCTGCAGCAGGTGCGCTCATTGGTGCTGTTATGAAAGAAACAAAGGGCCAAGCAGATGCTGCTCGCGTGCGAGAGCTTCTACTTGGCCACCTTGGTCAAGCTGCTAATTAATTAATGCAGGCCAGCGCCTTCTGTTTCAACAACTGCTTCTTTTCCAATATTGATAAAGAAGAAGAGAACAACCGCGCCAACTAACAAGAGTGCAGAACTCACTGTGAATGCCACAGTAAAGCCATGAGTAATTCCAAATGTTGGAGCCTTATCCGGATTACTTGCCATATAAGAAGTAGCAGCTGTTGCAGCAACAGTGTTAAGAAGCGCTGTTCCAAGGGAACCGCCAACTTGCTGGCTAGTGTTAAGTAGCGCACTTGCCACACCTGCATCGCGGTTACCAACGCCGTGAAGTGATGTGGTTGATAACGGAATGAAGACAAGTGCCATACCGCTAGACATGATCAATAGTGAAGGCAGTACGTGAGTGACGTATGAAGTTTCTGGCGTAATTTGTGTCAGCAGCAGCAAACCAACTGCTGCAGCAACTAAGCCAGGAACCATCAATCGCTTTGGCCCAACCTTTGGCAGTAATTGTGAGGCAATGCCCGCAAAGACGATGATTCCTGCAGTAAATGGCAAGAATGCAAAACCAGAACGAAGTGGCGTGTAGCCAAGAACTGTTTGCAAGTACAAGCCCAAGAAGAGGAACATCGAAAATAGTCCAGCACCAACAACTAGTGATCCAAGGTATGAACCGCCACGGTTACGTTCGGTGACAACACGCATTGGCATCAATGGATTAGCAACCTTAGTTTCGATCACAACAAATGCAGCAAGGAGAACCAAGGCGACACCTAAGAATGAGAGAGTCGTTGTATCTGACCAACCCTTTGTGGCTGCTTCATTAAATCCATAAACAAGTGCAAACAAACCAGCGGATGCAGTAAATACACCTGGCAAGTCATAACTGTGATCGCCGCCAGCTTTTGATTCGTGTACATACTTAATAGCAAGTAGCGCAGCAGCAATAGCGATTGGAGTGTTGACGCCAAGGCACCAGCGCCATGAGAAGTATTCAGTTAGCGCTCCACCCAGAATTAATCCGATTGCAGCACCGCCACCTGAGATTGCGCCATATACACCGAATGCACGTGCCCGCTCTTTTGGATCGGTAAATGTAACGCTAACGATTGAAAGCGCGGCAGGAGCGAGAAGTGCACCGAAGACTCCTTGCAATGCACGAGATGCGAATAGCAGTTCTTGATTATGTGCAATGCCACCAAGTGCTGATGCGCCAGCAAAGCCAAGGAGACCTATGATGAAAATCTTCTTTCGACCTACGAAGTCAGCGATACGTCCGCCCAAAAGTAAGAGTGAACCGAAAGCGAGTGTGTAGGCAGTAATAACCCATTGTTGATTCGCATCGGTTATTCCAAGGTCAGCCTTTGCACTGGGTATAGCAATGTTTACGATTGAGCTATCTAGTACAACCATTAATTGAGCAATAGCGATAACGAGAAGTGTGCGCCAGCGATCTGGTGCCTGGCCTGCTGGGTAGTTTGGGTTGGTCACGCAAAAGCTCCAATTCAGATTAAATTAATTGTTCGTTAGAGGATAGAATTCTCTCATGCCTAACATGAAACCCCGGTCAGGGGTCGTCACCGATGGACTCGAACGAGCACCTGCGCGTGGAATGTTGCGCGCAGTTGGTATGGGTGATGAAGATTGGGTTAAGCCACAAATTGGTATTGCATCTTCATGGAATGAAATCACCCCATGCAATATGTCACTTGATCGATTAGCAAAAGCTTCGAAAGAAGGAGTATATGCAGCTGGTGGCTTTCCCATGCAGTTTGGAACTATTTCAGTTTCTGATGGAATTTCAATGGGCCATGAAGGAATGCACTTCTCACTAGTGTCACGCGAAATCATTGCAGATTCAGTTGAAACCGTAATGAATGCAGAACGATTTGATGGAATGGTTACTTTTGCCGGTTGTGACAAATCACTACCCGGAATGATGATGGCAGCCGCTCGTTTGGATGTTGCAAGTGTTTTTGTTTATGCAGGTTCAACATTGCCCGGCCAAGTCGATGGCAAAGATGTAACGATTATTGATGCATTTGAAGCTGTTGGTGCATGTGCGCGCGGTTTGATTACAAAAGATCGGGTTGATCAAATCGAACGTGCAATTTGTCCGGGTGAAGGTGCTTGTGGCGGTATGTACACCGCAAACACAATGGCAGCAATGGGTGAGGCACTCGGTCTGTCATTACCTGGGTCTGCAGCTCCTCCCGCTGTCGATCGCCGCAGAGATGCGTATGCGATTAAATCAGGTGAAGCGGTAGTTAATTTGATTCGCTTAGGTATTACCACAAGGCAAATCTTGACGAAAAAAGCCTTTGAAAACGCCATCACAATTTTGATGGCACTTGGTGGTTCAACGAATGCAGTCCTTCATTTATTGGCTATTGCACATGAGGCTGAAGTTGATTTAACCCTCGATGATTTCCATCGCATCGGATCTAAAGTTCCATTACTTGGCGACCTAAAGCCATTTGGTAAATTTGTTATGACAGATCTAGATCGCGTAGGCGGAATTCCAGTAGTACTCAAGATTTTGTTAGATGCCGGGTATCTTCATGGCGATACATTGACCGTGACTGGAAAAACAATGGCTGAAAACTTAGCTGACATTAATCCACCATTTCCTGATGGAGTGGTTGTACACCCAACCAGCACTCCGCTATCGAAAGATATTGGAATCACAATTCTTGGTGGCTCGCTTGCTCCAGAAGGCGCAGTATGTAAAACCGCTGGAATTGGAATCGACTCTTTTGAAGGTCCCGCACGTGTTTTTGATCGCGAGCAAGCCGCAATGGATGCAGTAGAAGATGGAACAATTAAAGCTGGCGATGTAGTTGTAATTCGCTACGAAGGTCCAAAGGGTGGACCTGGAATGCGCGAAATGCTTATGGTTACAGGTGCGATTAAAGGAGCTGGATTAGGTAAATCAGTTTTACTTTTAACTGATGGACGATTCTCTGGTGGTTCAACAGGTTTATGTGTTGGCCACATTGCACCAGAAGCAGTCGATAGCGGACCAATTGCATTCATCAAAGATGGTGATCGCATCAAAATCGATACGGTTAATCGCACATTAGATTTGTTGGTTGATGCCGCCGAACTTGAAAAGCGCAGAGTTGGTTGGAAGCCATTGCCACACAAATTCAGCCGTGGCGTCTTAGCGAAATACTGCAAAGTTGTCGGATCAGCCTCGATTGGCGCTGTCTGCGGCTAACTCCGCTCAAATTCCGAGATGTTTCAACCTGGGGTTGACGCTTCGAGCCTATCTATTGGAGAATAAGGACATGTCAACAAAGACAATCCGCTTCGTGGTGGTGATTTAAAAGCGCGTGATCTAGCAAAATGATCGCGCGCTACCCTCAGTTGATCTGAGGGTTTTTTACTTTATCGAAGCTGACGCAATTTACTAGTAAGAAAGGAACGACAGAGTGAGTACACCGAATGGCACATCAATGAGTGGCGCAACGAGTTTGGTTAAATCACTTGAAGCCGCAGGCGTCGACGTTATGTTCGGCATTCCTGGTGGCGCAATTCTTCCTGCTTACGATCCAATCTTTGATTCATCTATTAGACATATATTGGTACGGCACGAACAAGGTGCCGGTCATGCGGCAACTGGATATGCACAAGTTTCAGGTCGCGCTGGTGTTTGCATTGCAACATCGGGTCCAGGTGCAACCAACTTGGTTACCCCACTTGCAGATGCAGCGATGGATTCAGTCCCACTCGTTGCAATTACTGGACAGGTTCCAAGTGCAGCAATCGGAACCGATGCATTCCAAGAAGCAGACATTCGCGGAATCACAATGCCATTTACTAAACATAACTACTTAGTAACTGATCCTGCCGATATCCCACGCGTGATTGCAGAAGCGTTTCATATTGCTACAAGTGGCCGTCCTGGTCCTGTACTCGTAGATGTTGCGAAAGATGCTCTTCAAAAAGAGACAGTTTTTAATTGGCCGACTTCTGTTTCACTCAAGGGTTACCAACCAACAATTGCACCAAATGCACAATCAATCTCTGATGCTGCAGCGCTGATTACACAATCGCATCGACCAGTTTTTTACGTTGGTGGCGGAATCATTAAGGCAAACGCGGCAAAAGAATTACGCGAAATCGCTGAATTACTAGGCGCACCAGTTGTCACAACGTTGATGGCACTTGGTTCATTTCCGCATAGTCATCCCTTGCATATGGGCATGCCTGGTATGCATGGATCTGTTGCTGCAGTTACAGCTCTCCAGAAGTCAGATTTGTTAATCACTCTTGGTGCCCGATTTGATGATCGCGTAACAGGAAAACTTTCAACATTTGCAGTAAATGCAAAGGTAATTCACTGCGATGTAGATCCTGCCGAAATTGGAAAGAATCGATTTGCCGATGTTCCAGTTATCGGAGATTTGAAGCACACCTTAATCGCTTTGATTCCCGCTCTTAAAGCTGCACTTGCAAAGAATCGCCCAGATTTATCAACGTGGATACGTCAAGTCAATAACTTGAAGAGCACATATCCATTGGGTTATGACAAGCCATCAGATGGTTCAGTCTCTCCTCAGTACGTCATCGAGCGCATTGCAAAACTCTCGGCACCAGACAGTATTTATGTTGCAGGTGTTGGCCAACATCAAATGTGGGCGGCGCAATTTGTTCCTTACGAACTTCCACGGACATGGCTTAACTCCGGCGGACTCGGAACAATGGGTTATTCCGTTCCTGCTGCGATGGGTGCAAAAGTTGCGGCGCCAGATACAACTGTGTGGTCTATTGATGGCGATGGTTGTTTCCAGATGACGAACCAAGAACTTGTTACATGCGCACTCAATAACATTCCAATCAAGGTCGCAATCATCAATAACGAAAGCCTCGGAATGGTTCGCCAATGGCAGACACTGTTCTATGAAGGCCGTTATTCAAATACAAACCTTGAATCAAAGCGCGTGCCTGATTTTCCAAAGCTTGCTGATGCAATGGGTTGCGTCGGATTAAGTTGTGATCGCCCAGAAGATGTTGATAAGACTATTGAAAAGGCGTTAGCAATAAACGATCAACCAGTTGTAGTTGATTTCAGAGTTCATCGCGATGCAATGGTGTGGCCAATGGTTGCTGCCGGAACATCCAATGATGACATCATGATCGCGCGCGAAATGGCGCCCGACTGGGATTCACAGGAGCTCTAATGAGTAAGCACACACTCGAAGTTCTAGTTGAAAACTCACCAGGCGTACTGGCACGTGTATCTGGATTATTTGCACGTCGTGCGTACAACATTGATGCGCTCAAAGTTGGACCTACTGAAAATCCCGCGATTTCAAAGATGGAAATCGATGTGAACGTAGAAGGACATGCTCTGGAGCAAGTTATTTCACAATTAGACAAGTTGGTCAACGTAATTTCGATCAAAGAAATCTTGCCTACCAACGTAAAACCAGCACCAACCGATACTCAACCTGATTATCAAAACTAACACCAACACATAAGGAGAAAACCGTGGCAACGATGTATCACGAAGAGGATGCAGATCTTTCGATTATCCAAGGGCGCAAAGTTGCGATCATTGGCTACGGATCTCAAGGTCATGCGCACGCACTAAATTTGCGTGACAGCGGAGTAGATGTTCGAGTTGGACTAAAGGATGGCTCACCTTCACGCGCAAAGGCAGAAGCTGAAGGTCTGAAAGTAACAAGCGTTGCTGAAGCTGTTAAGGAAGCAACGGTCATCATGATTTTGGCGCCAGATCATTTGCAGCGCCATATCTATACAGAATCAATCTTGCCTAACCTTAAAGATGGCGATGCTCTCTTCTTTGGTCACGGTTTTAATATTCGCTTTGGTTACATCAAGCCAAGCACATCAGTTGATGTTGCAATGGTTGCGCCAAAGGGCCCTGGTCACCTTGTACGTCGCGAATACGAAGCTGGTCGTGGTGTTCCAGTTATCGTTGCCGTTGAGCAAGATGCAACAGGTTCTGCATGGCCACTAACGCTTTCATATGCGAAAGCAATCGGCGGACTTCGCGCAGGCGGAATTCTCACAACATTTACTGAAGAAACAGAAACAGATTTGTTTGGTGAGCAATCAGTGCTTTGTGGTGGAGCATCACAACTAGTTATGTACGGCTTTGAAACACTCGTCGAAGCTGGATACCAACCAGAAGTTGCTTACTTTGAATGCCTACACGAACTAAAGTTAATTGTTGACTTGATGTACGAAGGTGGAATCGCAAAACAACGCTGGTCTGTATCTGACACAGCTGAATTTGGTGATTATGTTTCTGGTCCTCGCGTTATTGACCCACGAGTTAAAGAGAACATGAAAGCTGTTCTTGCTGACATCCAAAGTGGTGCGTTTGCAAAGCGCTTCATCGATGATCAAGAAAACGGTGCGAAGGAATTTAAAACTCTTCGCGCTAAGGGCGAGTCACACCCAATCGAGGCTGTTGGTCGCGAACTTCGCAAGATGATGTCTTGGGTAAAGGCTTCAAATAAGGATGATTACAAAGAGGGAACGGCAGCGCGTGGCTAAACCTGTCGTACTCATCGCTGAAGAACTAAGTCCAGCAACACTGGGTGTACTTGGTTCGGATTTCGACATCCGTCATTGTGACGGAGCAAATCGAGATGAACTTCTCGCTGCACTGAAATCAGGCGTTGATGCTGTACTAATTCGTTCTGCAACAAAGATGGATGCAGAAGCAATTAGTGCCGCGACAGGTTTAAAAGTAATTGCACGTGCCGGAGTTGGTTTAGATAACGTGGATATTCCTGCGGCAACTGCTGCAAAAGTCTTAGTTATTAACGCACCTACATCAAATATTGTCAGTGCAGCAGAACACGCAATTGCACTAATGATGGCTAGTGCGCGAAACATTCCAGCAGCCAACTCATCTCTTCGTTCTGGAAAATGGGCCCGCTCCAAATTCACAGGTACAGAATTGTTTGAGAAAACTCTCGGCATAGTTGGATTTGGAAAAATTGGTCAATTAGTTGCTCACCGAATGAAGGCTTTCGGTATGAACGTGATTGCTTATGATCCATATTTGAGCGCTGATAAAGTTTCCGCACTTGGTGTCAAACTCGTTGAATTAGACGAACTGTTGAAAACATCAGATTTCATAACAATTCACTTACCAAAGACGAAAGAAACACTTAACCTCATTGGCGAAGAGGCTCTATCCAAAGTCAAGCCAAACGTGCACATTGTTAATGCTGCGCGTGGGGGAGTCTTGGACGAAGCGGCTCTGTATAAAGCCATTACCGAAGGTCGGGTCGCTGGCGCAGGTATCGATGTGTACGCGACAGAACCATGCACGGATTCACCGTTGTTCGCACTCGATCAGGTTGTTGCAACACCGCACTTAGGTGCATCTACTGATGAAGCTCAAGAGCGCGCAGGAATTGATGTTGCGCACTCTGTTCGCAAGGCACTTGCTGGCGAACCCGTATCTGATGCTGTGAATGCGTAAGGAAAAACAATGACAAAGAATTTTAATTTAGCTGTTATCGCCGGCGATGGCATTGGTCCTGAAGTAGTTGCAGAAGGAATCAAAGTTCTAGACGCTGTTGCCAAGAAGTACGGCGCAACCTTTACAAAGACTCCTTATGACTTAGGTGCTGGGTATTGGCATAAAACCGGCGAAGTTTTGCCAGATTCAGTTCTCAATGAGATTGCTAAATCTGATGTAATCCTTCTTGGAGCCGTTGGGGACCCAACTGTTCCGAGCGGCGTCTTAGAGCGTGGCTTGTTGTTGAAGTTGAGATTCGCTTTTGATCATTACATTAATTTGCGTCCAGCACGTCTAATGCCTGGCGTCATTTCTCCACTTGCAACAAAGCAACCAATTGATTTCATTGTGGTTCGTGAAGGTACAGAAGGTCCTTACGTTGGTGCTGGCGGAGTTCTTGCAGAAGGAACGGAAGCTGAAATTGCAACGGAGGAGAGTCTCAATACTCGCCGCGGTGCAGAGCGAGTAATTCGTGATGCTTTTAGTCGCGCAATGCTTCGCGATCGCAAAAAACTTACATTGGTTCACAAAAATAACGTTTTAACTCGTGCGGGTGGATTGTGGACACGTACATTTAATGAAGTTGCTAAAGAGTTCCCACAGGTCACTACAGATTATTTACACGTTGATGCTGCGTCTATGTTCTTTGTTACTAATCCAGAACGCTTCGACGTAGTTGTCACAGATAACTTATTCGGAGATATCTTGACTGATATTGCCGCGGCAATTTGTGGAGGCATCGGTCTTGCTGCCTCTGGAAACATCAATCCAACTGGCAAGTTCCCATCAATGTTCGAACCGGTACACGGTTCGGCGCCTGACATTGCTGGAAAGAATATTGCTGATCCAACAGCCACAGTCATGTCAGTTGCGATGATGCTCGAGCATTTAGGACTTTCTGATGCTGCTCGTGATGTTCAGCGAGCTGTTGCTGCAGATCTAGCAACACGTGGGGATAAAAAACGCAGCACAAGCGAAGTAGGAGATGCGCTCGTAGCAGCGCTTTAAATCCATGAAAATTTCACTTAATCCAAATGCAAAAGACGCAGCGACTCGTGATGCATTAGTTGCCGAAGGTGGTTTTGGAAAGTACTACACAGATCACATGGTTGTGTGCGAGTGGAGTGAAAAAGATGGTTGGTCCGAACCAGAGTTAAAACCATATGGACCAATTTCATTAGATCCTGCAACAGCAGTTTTTCACTATGGCCAAGAAATCTTTGAAGGAATGAAGGCGTATCGCCAACCAGATGGTGGCATCGGATTGTTTCGCCCCGAAGCCAATGCTCGTCGCTTTGCAAAGTCTGCGAACCGTTTAGCGCTTCCTGAAATGCCAGAAGAGTTATTCATCGAAACCGTTGAAACTCTCGTTAAGCAAGATGCTGGTTGGGTACCGAACAAAGTTGGTGAATCTCTCTACATTCGTCCATTTATGTTTGCAACCGAAGTTGGTCTAGGTGTTCGTCCATCAAATAAAGCTTTGTATATGTTAATTGCTACTCCAGCCGGTGCTTACTTTGATCCTTCAAAAGCTGTCAGTGTTTGGATTTCAACAGAGTATGTACGTGCTGCGCAAGGTGGAACTGGGGAAGCAAAGTGCGGCGGAAATTATGCGGCATCTTTAGTCGCACAAAAAGCTGCGGCAAAAGAGGGTTGTGACCAAGTTGTTTGGATTGATGCAAAAGAGCGTAAATGGATAGAAGAAATGGGTGGCATGAACCTGTACTTCGTTAAGGGTTCTGGCGCAGATGCAACAGTCATCACTCCTAAGTTAACTGGCACATTGTTACCAGGAATCACACGCGACTCAATTCTTTCTGTTGCTAAAGATCTCGGATACAAAACAGACGAGGTTATGTTGAGTATCGATGATTGGCGTGACGGCGTTGCATCTGGTGAAATCACAGAAATTTTTGCATGTGGAACAGCAGCAGTAGTTTCACCGGTCGGAATAGCAAAGAGCGCCATGGGTACATGGGTCACCGGTGATGGTCAACCTGGAAAAATCACAATGCAAATTCGTAACCACCTCTTGGGTATCCAGCACGGATCAATTTCAGATTCACATTCATGGATGCGCAAGGTCCTCTAATGCCAGTTAATGATGCATTCCATATTTATGACACAACGCTGAGAGATGGTGCGCAGCAAGAAGGTTTGAATTTATCTGTTCAAGATAAGTTGGCAATTGCTCGCCATTTAGATGATCTTGGCGTTGGCTTCATCGAAGGTGGATGGCCAGGTGCGAACCCAAAAGACACTGAGTTCTTTGAACGTGCAAAGAAAGAGCTGAAACTAAAGAACGCAACATTTGTGGCATTCGGTGCGACTCGCCGCCCAAATGTTAATGCTGCTGACGATGCGTTGCTTGGCGCACTTCGCGACAGCGGCGCCCCTGCTGTCACCTTGGTTGCCAAATCATTTGATCGCCACGTTGATTTAGCCCTAAAGACAACACTTGATGAGAATCTGGCGATGATTAAAGATTCAATTGCGCACTTACGTGCCGAAGGTCAGCGAGTTTTTCTTGATGCAGAACATTTTTTTGATGGATATCGTTCAAATAAAGCCTATGCACTCGAAGTAGTTCGTACTGCAGCCGAAGCAGGCGCCGATGTGATTGCACTCTGCGACACAAATGGCGGAATGCTTCCAGATGAGTTGTCACAAGTTGTTCACGATGTCTTACAAGCCAGTATTGCTCGACTTGGAATTCATTGCCACAATGACACTGGATGCGCCGTTGCCAACTCAATGGCAGCAATCGCTGCAGGTGCAACTCATGTACAGGGCACATTAAATGGATACGGCGAGAGAACTGGCAATGCTGATCTCGTAACGATTATTGCCAATCTAGAGCTAAAGAAAAAGCAGCTTGTGTTGCCAAAAGACGCGCTTCGTGAAGCTTTTAGAATTTCCCATGCAGTCGCAGAAGTTACAAATGTTTCTTCAAGTGCGCGTCAACCATATGTGGGTATTTCTGCGTTCGCACACAAAGCTGGTTTACACGCAAGTGCAATCAAAGTTGATCCGTCGTTGTACCAACATGAAGATCCAGAATCTGTTGGAAACGATATGCGCATGCTTGTCTCAGAAATGGCTGGCCGTGCATCCATCGAATTAAAGTCCGCCGAACTAGGCGTTGATTTAGGTGGCGATCGCGAATTAATTGGTCGAGTAGTTGAGCGCGTTAAGGACCTTGAGTCTCACGGATTTACATTCGAGGCAGCTGACGCTTCTTTTGAACTCTTGCTGCTAGAAGAAATTTCAGGAAAGCGTCCTTCGTTTTTCACAATCAAGCACTGGGCAACAACAACAGAGCGCACAGCTAAAGATGGAATCACAACAAGAGCCGAAGTAAGTGTTGTTGCCAACGGAAAAGAATTTACGTGCAATGGATCAGGAAATGGTCCAGTTAACGCAATAGATAACGCACTGCGTACCGGACTTATTGCGTTCTATCCAGAACTTGAAGTTCTCGAACTCACTGATTACAAAGTTCGTATTCTCGAAGGTCGCCTTGGAACAGGTGCGATTACACGCGTGCTTGTAGAAACCAGTGATGGCAAAGGCGAATGGAACACCATCGGTGTTCACGAAAACATCATTGCCGCATCCGCCATGGCCCTTGAAGATGCTTTGACCTTCGGTCTTCTGCGTCAAGGACGTAAACCCGAGTAATCTGTACCTATGTCCACACATACATTAAATGATGTACGTGTTGCTTTTGAGAATAACTTACATACAAAACGAGATCTCTCACTTCACACCATTCGAGCCTATGTTGGTGATCTTGAAAGTTTTTTCACTCACCTAGAAGCTCTAGGGATTTCTGATTTGCAAACATTAGATATTTCCCACATACGTTCATGGCTTGCAAATATCTCTGTAAAAGGTGGCGCGCGCACAACTTTGGCCCGTCGAGCCGTCACGATTCGATTGTTTACAAAGTGGGCTCATAAGAATGGGTATTTATCGAAAGATATTGGCATCACACTGGCTACGCCAAAGAGCCACCGAGTATTGCCAGATGTTTTAAACGCAAGCGATGCCCGAGATGTCATGGAATCTATGGCGATGCGTGCTGGCGAAGAAGATTCACCACTAGCTATTCGCGATAGTGCAATGTTAGAAATCTTGTATGCCAGTGGAGCACGTGTAGCCGAGTTATGTGGACTTAACTTTGAAGATATTGATTATGAACGCCAAGCGATTCGAGTGCTTGGCAAAGGAAATAAAGAGCGATCCATTCCAATCGGTATTCCTGCCATGAAAGCGCTGAAAAATTGGATTGATAACGCACGACCACAAATTGCAAGTGATAAATCTGGTTCAGCGCTTTTCATTGGATTGCGTGGCAAGCGAATTGATCAGCGCACAGTCCGAACCGTTGTTTATGAAGCTCTCAGTGCAATTGAGGGATTAGAAAAATTAGGTCCACATGCATTTCGACATTCGGCAGCAACTCATCTCTTAGAGGGCGGCGCCGATCTTCGAACAGTGCAAGAAATATTGGGACATGCATCCCTCGCAACAACTCAGATTTATACCCACGTTTCTACCGAGCGTTTACAAAAAGCGTATAAGCAGGCGCATCCCCGCGCCTAAAGAGTGGATTTTGCACTCCTGGACCTCAGGTAAGATTTCACCTGCACCAGAGCAATCTGGTGACTTCTCAGCACTCATTCGACTTAGTCGAAAATCATTTCGGTCCAGTTCGCTGGTAGATGACGAGTGCGACGGGTTTAACAAATTGTTAAACCATTAACCGAGCGGGTTATTTTTGCTAAGCATAAATAACCTATGAAGGAGCACGCCATCATGGCTGTTGTAACAATGCGAGAACTCCTCGACAGTGGAGTCCACTTCGGACATCAGACACGTCGCTGGAATCCAAAGATGAAGCGCTTCATTTTCACAGAGCGCAACGGCATCTACATCATCGATATCCAACAATCACTTGCACTAATCGATAGCGCATATGAATTTGTTAAGGATATTGTTGCAAAGGGCGGACACGTTTTGTTCGTCGGAACAAAGAAAGCAGCTCAAGAGCCAATCATCGCTCAAGCTGCGCGAGTTGGAATGCCAACAGTTACTGAGCGTTGGCTCGGCGGTATGTTGACTAACTTCCCAACTGTTTACAAGCGTATTCAGCGCCTCAAGGAGCTAGAAGCACTTGAAGCAACTAATGACATGTTGCTTACAAAGAAAGAACTTCTTGTACTCCGTCGTGAGCGCGAAAAACTACACAAGAACCTCGATGGAATTCGCAACATGACTAAGTTGCCAAGTGCAATTTGGGTTGTAGACACAAAGAAAGAGCACCTAGCTGTTGCTGAAGCGAAGAAGCTTGGCATTCCAGTTATTGCCATCTTGGATACAAATTGCGATCCAGACGAAGTTGATTTCAAGATTCCAGGTAATGATGATGCGATTCGTTCAATCGGATTACTTACTCGTGTAATCACAGATGCAATTGCAGCTGGCCTACAAGCACGTTCTGCAGTTGTAAAGGAAGAAGCTAAGACCGAAACTCCAGCTGTTGCTGCGGGCGAGCCATTGGCTGATTGGGAAAAAGAAGTAATTGAAGCAGCACCAACAACTCCAGTGGAGGCTTAACACGTGGCGTATTCAGCAGAAGATGTAAAGAGACTGCGTGAAGCAACTGCAGCAGGAATGCTCGATTGCAAGAAAGCACTTGATGAAGCAAATGGTGACTACGACAAAGCGATAGACATCATTCGCGTTAAGGGACTTAAGGGCGTTACAAAGCGCGAAGGTCGTTTAACATCAAATGGTTTAGTTGTTGCAAAGGTTTCTGGAGATCTCGGCGTAATGCTCGAGCTCAACTGTGAAACTGACTTCGTTGCTAAGGGTGATCGATTTATTGCCCTCGGTGATGAATTAGTAGATCACCTACTCTCATCAAAAACTGAGAGCGTAGAAGCTTTTCTTGCTTCAACAATGGCAGATGGCAAGACTGTGCAATCTGTAATTGATGAAGGCAATGCAACTCTTGGCGAAAAAATCGAAATCCGTAACGTCGCAGTTGTGAACGGTCCAGTTGGTTTGTACTTGCACAAGACAAGCCCAGACCTACCTCCACAAGTTGGCGTTTTGGTTTCACTCGTTAAGGAAGCAGCCGAAGTTGGCAAAGATGTTGCTCAGCACATTGCAGCATTCGCTCCTAAGTTCGTTCACCGCGAAGATGTCCCAGCGGATCTGATCGAGAACGAGCGCCGAATTGCTGAAGAAACTGCTCGTGAAGAGGGCAAGCCAGAAGCATCGCTTTCAAAAATTATTGAAGGCCGCGTCACTGGCTTCGTAAAGGAAGTCAGCTTGATTGAACAAGCGTTCGCTAAGGATGCAAAGAAGACTGTGAAACAAATCCTCGATGAAGCAGGAACCGCCGTCAAGGCATTCCACCGTTTCCGCGTAGGACAGTAAACTTATCTCTGGAATACAGATGTAAGACAGAAAGTTGTGAAAGGAGCACTCATGCCCGGTACTAGAGGTAAATACGGGCGAGTGCTCCTTAAACTTTCTGGAGAAGTTTTTGGTGGAGAAAAAGGCATCGGTGTTGATCCTGATGTTGTGCAAGATGTGGCGAAACAAATCGCAGATGTCGTGCGTTCTGGAGTACAAATAAGCATTGTGGTCGGCGGTGGAAATTACTTCCGCGGCGCAGAGTTGCAGCAACGTGGAATGGATCGCGCACGCGCGGATTACATGGGAATGCTCGGAACAGTAATGAACTGTTTAGCTCTTCAAGATTTCTTGGAAAAAGAGGGCGTAGATACACGCGTTCAAACTGCAATCACTATGGGCCAAGTGGCTGAGCCTTATATTCCACGCAGAGCAATTCGCCACCTAGAAAAAGGTCGTGTTGTGATTTTCGGTGCGGGTGCAGGAATGCCATTTTTTACAACAGATACGGTTGCGGCACAGCGTGCTCTCGAAGTTGGATCAGAAGCTCTCTTGTTAGCAAAGAGTGGTGTTGATGGTGTGTACAACGCTGACCCAAGGAAAGATCCAAGTGCAACGAAGTACGACACGATTTCATACGATGAAGTTCTCAGTAAGTCTCTAGCTGTTGCAGATGCTGCAGCATTTAGTTTGTGCCGTGAGAATAAATTACCGATCGTGGTATTTGATCTCATGACTAACGGAAACATCGGTCGCGCGGTTCGCGGTGAAACGATCGGAACCCTTGTCGCGTAAGCGATGAGGTTTACTAAGGAGTCCTGATGTCAGATATCGCCACTGCTCTTAAAGATGCAGAGACAAAGATGAACAAGGCTGTAGAAGTCGCGAAAGATGATTTCGGCGCGATTCGTACAGGCCGTGCTCACCCATCACTGTTTAACAAAATTATGGTTGATTATTACGGCACCTATACATCACTCTCTCAACTCGCTTCGATTCAGGTTCCTGAAGCACGCATGGCACTTGTTTCTCCATTTGATAAAGGCGCAATGGCATCGATTGAAAAAGCTATTCGCGAATCAGATTTGGGCGTTAATCCAGGATCAGATGGCGTGGTGATCCGCGTAAATTTCCCTCAGCTAACGGAGGAGCGCCGCAAGGATTACATCAAGGTTGCTCGAACAAAAGCTGAGGACTCTAAGGTTTCAATGCGCAATATCCGCCGTGCAGCGAAGGAAGCAATCGAGAAACTAGAAAAAGATGGCCATATTGGAAAAGATGATCTAGCTCGCGCGGAAAAAGAACTAGAAAAAATCACTGGTGATCACGTTGCCAAGATTGATGAACTTCTTAAGCATAAGGAGAGCGAACTTCTCGAAGTTTGAGAAACGCATATCCGCCGTGTCTGATCTGCATTCAATTAACGAAGCCATAAACGCCAAGGCGGGACGCAAGCTTCTGCCTTCAATTTTTGTAGGCCTATCTTTAATCGGACTAGTGTGGCTCACACTTGCTTATGCGCGAGTGTTCTTTGCAGTTCTAGTTGCGACTGCCGTTGCGTTAGGTATTCGAGAAATTGCTCGTGCATTTGCGGCAGCAGGAACACAAATCTCAATGAGATCACTGATTCTTGCAACCGTTGGGCTGACATATGCAACATGGAGTGATGGTGTTCAAGGATTAGCAATTGCAACGGCAGTTGCGCTACCGGTGCTACTTATCTCTAGATTAAGAAAAGGTCCACAAGATTTCGTTAAGAGTGCAACCGCAACAACACTGGCTCTAATTTATCTTCCATTTCTAGCTGGCTTCCTAGTTCTCTTAGGTCGTCCGGACGATGGATTAGCTCGTGTTATGACATTTGTGGTTCTAGTTGGCTGTAACGACACATTTGGTTATTTAGTCGGCGTGATGATTGGCCGGCATCCACTTGTGCCAACAATTAGTCCAAAGAAGTCTTGGGAAGGTTTAGTTGGCTCAGTTATTTTTACGTGTATTGGTGGCTCATTAAGTTTTCATTACATCCTTGATCTTCAATGGTGGATCGGCGCACTAGTTGCACTCATGATTGTCTTTACTGCAACGAGTGGAGACTTAATTGAGAGCGCGATGAAGCGCGACCTATCGCTAAAGGACATGGGCTCACTCCTTCCAGGCCATGGTGGAATGCTGGATCGTTTAGATTCAGTTTTGATTTCAGCCCCTGCACTTTATTTGGCGCTCGAACTTGTTAAGCGTTTCTCATGACCGAAATTAAGCTCGTCTTTGATGAGCCCGTTCAGAGAAAAAAGACACCCAAACACCTTGCTGATTACTCACCCGAGGAACGCCGTGATGTGGCAACGGGTTTAGGTTTGCCAGCCTTTAGAGCTAATCAAATTGCCAATCATTACTTCACGCACCTATCAAGTGATCCAAGTGAGTGGACAGACATTCCAGCAACTATGCACGAGCAAATTCGTGAACATATTCTTCCACCGCTAATCACATTAGTTCGTTCTGTAACGTGTGATAACGGAATGACCCGCAAAGATCTTTGGAAATTACACGATGGCGTCTTAGTCGAGAGCGTTCTGATGCGTTATACAGATCGCACAACAGTCTGTATTTCATCCCAAGCAGGATGCGGAATGAACTGCCCATTCTGCGCAACTGGTCAAGCAGGATTAACAAGAAACTTGAGCGCCGCAGAAATAACAGAGCAAATCGTTGCAGCAGCTCGCGCGTGTGCCAATGGCGAATTACCAGGTGGCCCAACTCGTTTATCAAATGTTGTTTTCATGGGAATGGGAGAGCCGCTTGCCAATTACAACGCGGTACTTCGCACCGTTCGAAATATCACAACACCAAATCCTGATGGTTTGGGCATAAGCGCTCGTTCCGTAACTGTTTCTACCGTTGGATTAGTAAACGGAATCGAAAAACTGACCGAAGAAGGAATTTCTGTAACTCTGGCTGTTTCATTACACACACCAGATGATGAACTACGTGATTCATTGGTTCCTATTAATTCACGTTGGAAAGTTAAGGAAGTTCTGGCCGCTGCAGATGCATACGAAAAGAAAACGGGTCGCCGTTATTCAATTGAGTACGCCTTAATTCGCGACATAAACGATCAATCGTGGCGCGCAGACTTGCTTGGTCGTTTACTTAAAAATCGTAACGCCCACGTAAATTTAATTCCGCTTAATCCAACTCCAGGTTCAAAGTGGACAGCATCTAGACCGCAGGATGAGAAAGAGTTTGTTCGAATCCTCGAAGGTTATGGAGTTGCCGTTACCGTTCGAGATACCCGTGGTCGCGAAATCGATGGCGCGTGCGGACAGTTGGCGGCCGCCGAGAAACTAAAGTAGGAATCTGACTACACTTTTTTGCCCCTAGGGCGTAATCTCGGCCCATGGAAAATTTGAGCAACTTCATAAATGGCAAGAGCGTTGAGTCAAAATCTGGCAAGAGAACAGATTTAGTTAACCCTTCAACAGGTCAAGTTTTTGCTACAGCACCAAATTCAAATGCCGCAGATGTAGATATGGCGATGAAAGCCGCAGCCGATGCTTTTCCAGTGTGGCGCGATTCAACACCATCAGAGCGTCAACGTGCGCTCCTAAAGATTGCTGATGCAATCGAATCTCGTTCAGAAGAACTAGTAAAAATTGAGAGCCAAAATACTGGCAAGCCAATTGGGATTACGACATCAGAAGAAATGCCACCGATGTTAGATCAGATTAGATTCTTTGCAGGTGCAGCCCGAAATCTAGAAGGAAAATCTGCTGCCGAATACATGCGCGGAATGACATCTTTTATTCGCCGCGAACCAATTGGTGTGTGTGCACAGGTAACTCCTTGGAATTACCCAATGATGATGGCTGTTTGGAAGTGGGCACCAGCAATTGCTGCAGGAAACACTGTTGTGCTCAAGCCAAGTGATACAACTCCTGCTTCAACTGTATGGATGGCTCAATTGATGAATGAGTTTTTACCTGCTGGTGTTATTAACGTCATTTGTGGAGAGCGAGAAACAGGCGCAGCACTTGTTGATCACACAACACCTGCCATGGTTTCAATTACAGGATCTGTGCGCGCAGGTATGGAAGTTGCAGGAGCAGCGGCAAAACAACTCAAGCGAGTTCACCTCGAACTAGGTGGAAAAGCACCAGTAGTTGTTTTCAATGATGCAGATTTGCCAGCAGCAGCTGAAGCAATTGCATTAGCTGGTTACTTTAACTCAGGCCAGGATTGCACCGCAGCTACTCGCGTTATCGTCCAAGAGGGTGCATACGAAGAATTCGTTGCTCTTCTTGCGGAGCAAGCGAAGAACAACATCGCAATTGGAATGCCGGATCAAGATGTATTAGTTGGCCCAGTTAATAACGCTAACCAACTCAAGAGGGTTTCAGGATTCTTAGAGCGCACACCTTCACACGCTCGTGTGATGGCTGGAGGATCCCAGCTTCAACAGCCTGGATTCTTCTTTGCCCCAACTGTTGTGGCAGATCTCAAGCAAGATGACGAGATGATTCAGAACGAAATCTTTGGACCTGTCATCACTGTTCAGAAGTTTAAGGATGAAGCCGATGCGATTGCGATGGGCAATGGCGTTGATTACGGCTTGGCATCTAGCGTCTGGACCAAGGATCATGGACGCGCTATGCGCATGTCCAAGGCACTGGATTTCGGCGTGGTCTGGATCAACACCCATATTCCGATGGTCTCGGAAATGCCGCATGGAGGCTTCAAGCGTTCGGGATACGGCAAAGATCTTTCCCAATATGGCTTCGAGGATTACACCCGAATCAAGCATGTTATGACTAATCTAGGCGCATAAGACACAACCGAACTACTGCATAAAGGAGCACACCCGGATGGATTCAAAGCGTTCACTCTCACCAGAAGCACGATCAATAATTAATTCACAAATCTCTCGTCGTGCACTTATTGCTGGTGCTGGCGGTCTTGGTGCAGCTGGATTATTGACTGCATGTGGCGGCGGCGGTGGTGGCGGTTCAGAAAACGCAGTTCGCTGGGGTAACTGGCCTTTGTATTTAGACTTTGATGAAGAGTCAAAGACATATCCAACTCTTGTTAAGTTCTCAGAACAAACAGGAATTGAAGCTAAGTATTTTGAAGATTACAACGATAACGATGAATTCTTTGGAAAAGTTCAAGCGCAGTTAAAGCTTGGTGAAGATATTGGTTATGACGTTGTTACACCAACTGACTGGATGGCAGCTCGTTGGATTCGTTTGGGATATGCACAAAAGTTTGACTCAGCAAATATTCCTAACAAGGTAAATATTCTGGATTCACTTGCATCACCTTCCTATGACCCAATGCGTGAGTCAACACTTACATGGCAGGGCATTATGGGTGGATTTGGTTGGAACGTAGAAAAGAATCCAAAGGGAATTCGCACACTTGATGATTTGTTCGCACCTCAAAACAAGGGAAAGATTGTTGTCCTCTCTGAAATGCGCGACACAATCGGTGTGATTTTGTTAGGTCAGGGCGTTGACATCACCAAGGTCACCGAAGATCAATTTATGAATGCTGTTGATTTCATGGCTAAGAAGATCTCTGATGGTTGGATTCGCGGAGTTAAGGGCAATGAATACGCAGAAGACCTTACTTCAGGAGATGCGACAGCAGTTATCGGATGGTCAGGCGATATGTTCATTTTGGCTTCAGAGAATGAAGGCAAGTTTGACTTCGCAATTCCAGAGTCTGGCGGAACTATTTCAGGAGATAACTTCATCATTCCATCGACTACAACTGCTGCAGGCAAAGCAAATGGCGAAAAGATGATTAATTACTACTACGACCCAGCAGTTGCAGCTGAAGTTGCCGCGTACGTTAACTACGTGTGTCCAGTAAAGGGTGCACAAGCTGAGATGGAAAAGATTGCTCCAGAACTAGCAACAAGTGAGTACATCTTCCCAACTGAGAAGACCGCATCTCGCCTCAATGTTTTCCGTTCTCTTACACCTGATGAAGAGTCAAAGTGGGCTGAAGCATTCCAGCAGGCTCAAGGAAACTAGTGACCAACGAGTCAATTTCTGCAAGAGGAGATTTACGTCTAACTCGCATAACCAAGTCATATGGTGACTTCACTGCGGTAGATGATTTAACTCTTACGATTCCAAAAGGATCTTTCTTTGCATTACTTGGCCCGTCAGGGTGTGGCAAAACTACAACGCTACGAATGGTTGCAGGATTAGAAGAGCCAACTGTTGGAAGTATTCATTTGGGTGATACGGACATCACAACAACTCGTCCGTATCAACGCCCAATCAATACTGTTTTTCAGAACTATGCGCTCTTTCCACACTTAACTATCTTTGAAAACATCGCCTTTGGACTTCGTCGTCGCGGAATCAAAGATGTTAAGGAACAAGTAGATAAGGTCTTAAGCCTTGTTGAACTTCCACATCTTGCCGAGCGCAAGCCGACTCAGTTATCTGGTGGACAGCAACAGCGCATTGCGCTCGCACGCGCAATCGTTAACCGCCCCGCTCTTTTACTTCTAGATGAACCACTCGGTGCACTTGATCTCAAACTTCGTCGCCAGATGCAGATCGAACTCAAGTGGATTCAACGCGAGGTCGGTCTAACTTTCGTTCACGTCACTCACGATCAAGAAGAGGCCATGACAATGGCTGACACGATTGCAGTTATGAATGAAGGCAAGATCGAACAAATGGGTTCACCTGCCGATCTCTATGACAATCCCGAGACAGCTTTTGTTGCTAACTTTCTAGGTCAATCCAATTTGATTAAAGGAAAAATCGATGGAAATGATGGAGATAACTTAGTAGTTGATCTCTATGGCCAAAAGATTTCTATGCCAAAAAAGCGCAGCCACGCAATTGATAACTCACTCTATGCGGGCATTCGACCAGAAAAGTTTAGAATTTCGCGCCTTGCTACACCTGTTAAGGGAAATGTTTTAACTGGCGGCCGCATTGAAGATGTTTCCTACATTGGTGTTAGTACGCAATACGTGGTTGCGATGCCTTGGGGCCAGGAACTCATGGTCTTTGAGCAAAATGATGATGGCGTTGCACCATTTGATAAGGGCGATGAAGTGAATATCTCATGGGAGCCAACCTTTACATTTGGATTGCGTGGCGATGAAGATATTGAAGCCGGCACCGAAGTTAATCCTGAGGAAATAGAGGCGGAATAACGTGTCCTTTCCAAAGGTGCGCGTTCCTTACCTGCTTCTTCTTCCAGGTTTTGTTTTTCTTTTTACTTTCTTTATTCTGCCAATTATTAATCTTGCTCAAACTTCAACCCAAACACCGTTATCAGGTGGCGATACTGGGGAATATGAGCAAACTCTTGCTTTCTCAAACTACATCCAAGCTTTTGTAGAGAACAAGGAACAGTTTGGGCGTTCTTTTCTATATGCAACTCTTGCCACAATATTTGCGCTAGCCATTGCCTATCCGCTGGCTTATGCAATCGCCTTTAAGTCAGGAAAATACAAAAACATTCTTCTCGTATTAGTTGTTGCCCCATTCTTTACATCATTCTTACTTCGCACCGTGGCCTGGAAGCAGATATTGGGAGAAGAAGGCTTTGTTGTTCCTGGCCTTCGTGCTTTAAATATTATTGGAGAACAAACCACACTTACTTCAACTTCAGTGGCTGTTGTTGCGGGTATGACTTATAACTTCTTGCCATTTATGACACTTCCACTGTATGCATCCCTCGAGCGCATTGACCCTCGCACTATTGAAGCTGCCGGAGATCTGTACGCCAATGGGTTAACCGCATTTCGACGCGTCACTGTTCCTTTGTCAATGCCAGGCGTTGTCGCAGGAACTTTGCTTACATTTATTCCAGCAGCAGGTGATTATGTGAACGCTGCCATTTTGGGAAGCCCGAATACAAAGATGATTGGCAATGTAATCGAGTCGCGCTATTTCAAGATTGTGGATTATCCAACGGCAGCTGCGCTCTCATTTACCCTGATGGTAGCTATTTTGATTCTTGTTACTTTGTATATTCGTAAAGCAGGAACGGAGGAGTTGGTATGAACCAGAAAATCAAAGACGCCTCCATTCCAACGATTCCGCTTAATGCCAGATTCTCCCGTTGGTTTGGCCGCAACTTACTCCGCATTTATATGGTCATTGGTTTCACCTATCTTTTCATTCCAGTCGCTTACACCTTTGCATTCTCATTTAATGACTCAGGTAAGAGCAATTTAATCTGGAAAGGTTTCACTTTAAGTAATTGGCAGAATCCATGCGGAGCCCCAGAAGTGTGTAATGCACTTGGCAACTCAATAAAGATTGGCTTACTCGCCACTATTTTCTCAACGATTTTAGGCACGATGATTGCCTTTGCTATTGGACGCTATAAGTTCAAAGGCCGCTCAAGCTCTAACTTGCTAATCTTTTTGCCAATGGCAACACCTGAAATTGTTCTAGGTGCTTCACTACTTTCTCTATTCTTAGTTTTCAGCATTAATCCGGGCTTCTGGCCAACTGTTATCGCCCACGTTGTCTTTTGTATTTCTTTCGTTGTCGTTACGGTAAAAGCTCGTATCGCATCCCTTGACCCACGCCTCGAGCAAGCCGCCATGGATCTTTATGCCAATGAATTAGAAACATTTCGTAGAGTGACATTGCCATTGGTAGCACCTGGAATTGCAGGAGCTGCTTTACTGGCATTTAGTCTGTCATTTGATGATTTTATTATTACCAATTTTAACTCCGGAACATTAATTACGTTCCCTAAATTTGTTTATGTATCCGCAGCGCGTGGAATCCCTGCACAAGCCAATGTGATTGCCTCTGCGATGTTTTTCTTAGCTTTAGCCATCGTTATTGCGGCGCAACTAGTCAAAAGAAAGAAAACCCGCTAATATTTCTCTAGTCCACAACGAACTACAGATTGTTTAAGAAAATCTGCGCTGTGGGGTTAGGTTCCGGAGGACCCGGGCCAACTACGATTTGTGATTGAAGGGGTGATTCCGGTTAAGGCCGGATAGCGCGATGTCAGACATCGACCCTCATATTCTTAAACACCTCTCAGTAATGCAGCCAGAACTTTATTGGCTTGATGCAGATCCACTAGAACCAGAACCAAATCCAACTCTTGTTGGCGATGTGACAACGGATCTCTGCATTGTTGGAGCGGGTTACACAGGTTTATGGACTGCCTTGCTTGCAAAAGAGCGCAATCCAGAACGTGAAGTCATCATCGTCGAACAACGCGAAACTGGCTTCGGTGCATCTGGACGAAATGGTGGATTCTGTAACTCATCCCTTACCCATGGATTCATAAATGGTTACCGCCGATTCAAAGATGACATGCAAGATCTTGAACGGATGGGCCGTGAAAACTTCAATGAAATTGAAGAGACCATCAAGAAGTACGGCATCGATTGCGATTGGCAACGTACTGGAGAACTTCGTATTGCTGTTAAAGATTGGCAATTAGATGGCATGAAAGAAGAGGCAGATCTTCGCAATCAATACGGAGATCATGTTGAATTTTTAAATCAAGCCGAAGTTCAAGCACGTGTTAATTCACCAATTTACAAAGGCGCACTCTGGGATCCAGATGGCACAGCACTTGTTGATCCAGCACGATTAGTCTGGGGATTAGAAAAAGTATGCCTCAAGCTTGGTGTGAAAATTTATGAGAACAGTAAAGTTGAATGGTTAGAGCGCACAAGTGATGGAATTATTGTTCACACTCCTTACGGAAGTGTGTATGCCGACAAAGTTGCTCTTGCAACAAATGTTTTCAAATCACTTGTAAAGCGTGCACGTAAATACGTTGTCCCTGTTTATGATTTTCAAGTTGTTACAGAACCACTCACGCAAGAACAGTGGAAAGCAATTGGCTGGGCAGGCAAAGAAGGTTTATCCGAGGCTGGAAACCAATTCCATTATTACCGCGTTACATCTGAGGGAGCAATCCTCTGGGGTGGCTATGACGCTATTTATCACTTCCGTGGCAAAGCACGCCAAGAGTATGAAACAGATGCAGAGACATATGCATATTTAGCCGCAGATTTCCTAGAAACATTTCCACAACTCAAGGGAATTAAGTTCACTCATGGTTGGGGTGGAGCAATTGATACGTGTTCTCGATTCTCACCATTTTGGGGTCGTGCGTATCGCAAACGTGTTGCATACGTTCTTGGATTTACTGGACTTGGTGTTGCTT
This sequence comes from Streptomycetaceae bacterium, assembly GCA_027488575.1. GTDB lineage: Bacteria > Actinomycetota > Actinomycetes > Nanopelagicales > Nanopelagicaceae > Planktophila. The sequence goes on from JAIYBJ010000032.1 coordinate 72,559, forward strand.
CAACACGATTCGGCGCACAGGTTATGTTAGATCTCGTCGATGGCTTGGATACCGAGCGCACGCGACTAAAGATGGTTAGGCGCAAACCCCTGCCATTCCCACCTGAACCATTTAGATTTCTCTTTATTCGCTTTACTCAATGGTCAATTAATTATGCGGATGAGCACAACGGTAAGCGAAATCTTTGGCTCAAACTCTTAGATCGCCTCGGTTTAGGTTTCGATTCTTAATTATTTAGACGTATTCTTTACCCATGGCAAACCTTGGAAATATGTATGGTCCTAAATTCACTTTTCTTGGCATTGGTGAATGCGACCTCGATGATCCAAAGACATATCAAGGAGCCGATGTAATCATTCTTGGCGCACCAATTGACAGCGGTACATCACATCGATCAGGTGCAAAGTTTGGTCCACAAGCAATACGCGGTGGAGATTATTTGCCCCACGATGCAGAACGTCCACACTTAGCACTTCGCACAGATGGACTAAAAGATCTCAAAGTTTTAGATGCTGGCGATTTAATGATGCCAGGCGGAGATTTAAAGAAATCTCTCGAAGTTCTTGCAGTTGCAACAGAAAAAATTTCGCGCGCAGGTATCATCCCTGTCATTCTTGGTGGAGATCATTCGATTGCCTCTGCAGATGTTGCAGGCATTGCAGCGCATCGTGGACTTGGGAAGATCTCAATGATTCACTTTGATGCACACGCAGACACTGGTGATTCACAATTTGGCGCACTCGAAGGTCATGGAACACCGATGCGCCGACTCATCGAATCTGGCGCAGTTCGTGGCGATCGCTTTTTGCAACTTGGATTACGTGGATATTGGCCCGATAACCAAACTCTTGAATGGATGCGCGATCAAGGTATGCGCAGTTATGAAATGACTGAAATCCACCACAGAGGATTAAATGTTGTTCTAGATGAATCATTCGCCAGACTTACAGATGAGTGCGACGGCGTTTTCTTATCTGTAGATATTGATGTTGTCGATCCTGGCATGGCTCCCGGCACAGGAACTCCAGAACCAGGTGGAATGACTAGCCGCGAATTACTCGAATCTGTTCGCCGAATTTGTCTCGAGCTTCCGGTAGTCGGAATCGATGTTGTCGAAGTTGCGCCACCATTTGATAGCGCAGACATCACTGCAATTCTTGCTAATCGTGTAGTACTCGAAGCACTCAGTGCGATTGCAAAGCGCAGATCAGGCAAGCCTTACTCGCCAACGCAAAACCTGCTAGATCGCTAATTAGATAGTTGCTAAAGCTTCATCGAGAATAGATAAACCTTCTCGCAACAAATCTTCAGGAATAACTAGTGGTGGAATCAAACGAATGACGTTTGCATAGGTTCCAGCAGTCAAAATCAAGACGCCTTTTTCTTGGCAGTATTTAACAATTTTGCCAAGTGCAGCCGTATTTGGTTCTGTACCGCCAGGAATAATGAGTTCGATTGCCTGCATCGCGCCTCGGCCACGAACTTCACCGATGATTGCGTGCTTTGCCTTCATCTTATTTAGCTCATCGCTCATGATTGCACCGATTTTCTTAGCACGATCAATGAGATTGTCTTCTTCAATAGTTTTGATTGCACCCAATGCAGCTGCGCACGCGATTGGAGAACCACCGTATGTTCCGCCTAAACCACTGGCATGAATCGAATCCATAACGTCAGCGCGACCTGTGACTGCAGCTAGTGGCAATCCACCAGCAATGCCTTTTGCTGTTGTGATTAAGTCTGGTTCTAGGTTTTCATCTTCCGATGCAAACATCTGACCAGTACGCGCAAAACCAGTTTGTACTTCATCTGCAATAAATAACGCACCATTATCTTTTGCGTACTTTGCTAAACCAGGTAGGAAGCCCTTTGGTGGAACGATGAATCCACCTTCACCCTGAATAGGTTCGATCACGATTGCTGCAATATTCTTGCCGCCAATTTCTTTATCTAATTTGTGAGTGACAACATCGAGAGCATTTTTCTCACATGCTGCAGCGCCACCTTCCCAGCGATATGGGTAGGCCATTGGCATCCGATAAATCTCTGGAGTAAATGGTCCGAAACTATCTTTGTATGGCATGTTTTTTGCTGTCATGCCCATAGTTAGATTTGTGCGACCGTGATAGCCATGTTCAAAAACAACAATCGCTTGACGCTTTGTGAATGAGCGAGCAATTTTGACTGCGTTCTCAAGTGCCTCAGCACCTGAATTAAGTAGTACAGATTTCTTTGCAAACTTTCCAGGAGTTAAACGATTAAGTGCTTCGCATACTTCGATATATCCAAGGTATGGAGCGACCATAAAACATGTGTGAGTAAATAGTTCAACTTGTCGCTGTACATTTTCAACAACGTGAGGTGCGCTGTTACCAACATTTACAACAGCAATACCAGCACCAAGATCAATAATGTGGTTTCCATCGACGTCGACCAAGATTCCACCTGATGCGCGTTCAATGACGGCAGGCAAGGACATTCCGAGAGATGCTGAAACCGCTGCAGCTCTGCGCGCAATAATCTGCTCGGATTTTGGTCCTGGAATAGCAGTGACGACTTTACGTTTCTGTTCTACACCCGTAGTTAATGTGCTCATTTCGCCAGTCTACTTTGGTCATGAGAAGATGACCACATGAGAGACCTGGTGATTCTTGGTTCAACAGGATCTATCGGTGTTCAGGCCCTCGAATTAGTTGCGGCCAACCCAGGAAAGTTCCGAGTTGTGGCCATCACATCGGCTGGCAACAACCCCGAACTTCTGATTGAGCAAGCCAAGAAATTTAGCGTCGGGGTAGTCGGGACAATTCATAACGCCGACCTGATTCGCCAAGCACTTTCCGGCGTGAGCGTTATCGATGGCAAAGACGCGGCTGCAGAAGTTGCATCAATTACATGCGATATCGTTCTCAATGCAATCACTGGATCAATTGGTTTAGCAGCAACACTGAGTGGGCTCAAGGTGGGCAACCGAATAGCACTAGCAAATAAAGAGTCCTTAGTTGCTGCAGGTGATTTAGTTATGTCCATTGCAAAAACCGATCAGATAATTCCTGTTGATTCAGAACATAGTGCCATTTGGCAATGCTTAATGTCTGGAAAGCGCAATGAAGTCTCACGCTTAGTTTTAACCGCATCCGGTGGACCATTTCGCCAGAGAAAAGATCTTTCAACCGTAACTGTTGATGAAGCTTTAGCTCATCCAACATGGTCAATGGGCCCAGTTATTTCAGTTAATTCTGCAACGCTTGTGAATAAAGCCCATGAAATTATCGAAGCCCACCATCTGTACTCAATGAGTTATTCGCAAATCGAAGCTGTGATTCACCCTCAATCAGTAATTCATTCGATGGTTGAATATATTGATGGGGCAACTATTGCCCAAGCGAGCCCTCCAAATATGAAGGGCCCAATTTCTTACGCAATTAATTGGCCAGATCGATTTAAGTCAGCAACACCTGCAATGGATTGGAAGCAATCTCATTCCTGGGAGTTCGAACCAATAGATCATGAACGCTTTCCTGCAATCGAATTAGCCAAGCGTTGTGGAGAACTTGGAGGAGGCTTACCGGCAATTTTTAATGCTTCTAACGAAGTTGCAGTCGATGCTTTCCTCAAAGGTTCTATAGCATTTACTTCAATCATGGAGTGTGTAGAGCAGAGCGTGCAACAACTTGGCGGATCAAACCCAAGTTCAATTAGAGACCTGAGCGATGTCAGTGCAATAGAACATGATGCACGAACAGTTGCCCAAGAAGTATTACAACGAATGGTTTCCTAATGAGAATAATTGGTGTTTTAGCTTTTGTCATAGCTCTACTTTTGTCCGTAATGATTCACGAATTCGGTCATTACATCACCGCTAAAAAATACGGAATGCGCGTAAGCGAGTTCTTTCTTGGTTTTGGAAAAAGATTGTGGTCATTTACACGAGGCGAAACAGAGTTTGGTATCAAAGCAATTCCTGCCGGTGGGTACTGCCGAATTGAAGGAATGAGCGCTACCGATGAAATGCCACCCGGAGAAGAGTCTCGAGCGTTTTATAAAGCCAACTCTGGACGCAAACTCGTCGTACTCGGTGCCGGTTCATTTCTACACTTTGTTCTTGGTTTCATTATTCTGCTGATTATTTTTGCAGGAATCGGAACCGCAAAACCCACGACAACCATTTCAGAAATTTCTGCCTGCGTTCCTCGTCTGAATGCAGCTTGCACAGACACCGATCCAAAGTCTCCAGCGCTGCTTGCAGGACTACAAGCTGGAGATGTCATCACCTCAATTAACGGCGAGCCCGTAACGAATTGGGCCACAGATGTCGAAGTTATTAGATCATCTGCAGGTAAAGAACTAGTGATTGAAATTGATCGCAACGGCCAACCTCAGACAATCTCCCTCGTCGCTGCAACTCGCGTGGTAGATGGCAAGGAGTACGGCTTTCTCGGAATCGTAAATGAATTCACATTAGTGCGTGATGCTCCATTTACTTCAATTAAAAATTCAGCAATCGTGTCATGGGATTTTATGTCAGGCGCGGTCAAAGCGATTATTTCTCTACCTTCAAAAATCCCTGCGTTGTGGGGAGCCACAGTTTCTGGATCAGAGCGAGATCCGAATGGTTTAGTTGGAATCGTTGGTGTTGCTCAAGTAACAGGTCAAGCAGCGAGCAGTGATGGCTTAAGCACTTCCGAACGCATTCAAACGTTCTTGTTAATCATTGCGAGTTTAAACTTTTTTGTAGGTGTCTTTAATTTACTTCCAATTCTTCCGCTAGATGGTGGGCACATGGCCGTTGCAATTGCTGACGAAGTTCGAGCGCTTTTTGCTCGCATCCGAGGCAGAGAACGACCTGAAGGAATTAACGTAAACAAGTTGGCCCCATTCACAATGGTTGTCTTCGTTTTGCTAGCAGCGCTGACCGTTCTTCTTCTAGCAGCCGACATCATTAATCCAATTCGGGTCAATTTTTAGTGCTTATGTCGCACCTGAAAAAGAATTAGGGCAGAATAAAGCCATGGTCGATCTCGGAATTCCTTCAGCTCCACCACCAACACTTGCTCCACGTCGAAAGACAAAGCAGTTAATGGTTGGAAAAGTTGGTGTCGGAAGTGATTCTCAAGTCTCTGTTCAATCGATGTGCACAACACTGACAGCTGATGTCAATGCAACTCTTCAGCAGATTGCCGAATTAACAGCATCTGGTTGCCAAATTGTTCGTGTTGCAGTTCCAAGCCAAGATGATGCTGATGCGTTAGCGCAGATTGCAAAGAAATCTCAGATTCCAGTTATTGCTGATATTCACTTTCAACCAAAGTATATTTTTGCCGCAATCGATGCAGGCTGCGCCGCGGTTCGTGTAAATCCTGGCAACATCAAGCAATTCGATGACAAAGTAAAAGAAGTAGCTAAAGCTGCAGGGGATGCGGGAATTCCAATTCGTATTGGCGTGAACGCCGGATCTCTCGACCCACGTTTAATTGCAAAGTATGGCAAGGCAACTCCCGAAGCACTGGTTGAATCAGCGCTGTGGGAAGCAAGTTTGTTTGAAGAACACGGTTTTTCAGATATCAAAATTTCAGTTAAGCACCATGATCCAGTAACCATGGTCAATGCATATCGTTTGCTGGCTTCCAAATGTGACTATCCGCTGCACTTAGGCGTGACAGAAGCTGGACCTTTGTTCCAAGGAACAATTAAGTCAGCAACTGCATTTGGAATTTTGCTATCAGAAGGTATCGGCGACACTATTCGTGTCTCATTATCTGCGCCACCAGTTGAAGAAGTAAAGGTGGGCATCTCAATTCTTGAGTCCCTTAACTTACGTCAACGCAGATTAGAAATCGTTTCTTGTCCATCGTGTGGTCGCGCCCAAGTTGATGTGTATACATTGGCCGAAAAAGTTCAAGCAGGTTTGCAAGGAATGACTGTTCCATTGCGTGTTGCAGTTATGGGTTGCGTAGTAAATGGTCCGGGAGAAGCTCGCGAAGCAGATCTCGGAGTTGCATCTGGTAATGGCAAAGGACAAATTTTTGTTAAGGGACAAGTAATTAAGACTGTTCCAGAAGCACAAATTGTTGAAACACTCATTGAAGAAGCAATGCGTTTGGCCGAAGAAATGGAAGCAGCTGGAGTTTCTTCAGGCGAGCCTTCCGTTGATGTTCACTAACCTCACACAACTCACGCCATCCCTCAGGTAGGCTCGCACCATGTTGCGAATGTCCTCACTCTTTCTGCGCACATTGCGCGATGATCCAGCTGATGCTGAAGTCGCAAGCCACAAACTCTTGGTACGAGCGGGTTACATCAGACGAATTGCAGCAGGTATTTACTCATGGCTTCCTCTTGGATACATAACCTATAGAAATATCGAAAGAGTTATTCGCGAAGAGATGGATGCGGCAGGATTTCAAGAAGTTCACTTTCCTGCGATGCTTCCAAAAGAACCGTATGAAGAGAGTAATCGGTGGAGTGAATATGGACCAGAACTTTTTAGACTCCAAGATCGAAAAGGTGCTGATTATCTTTTAGGACCAACTCACGAAGAGATGTTCACTCTGATGGTTAAGGGTGAGTATTCCTCTTACAAAGATCTGCCACTTTCGATTTATCAAATTCAAACAAAATATCGCGATGAACCCCGTCCACGCAGCGGAATCATTCGTGGTCGCGAATTTGTCATGAAAGATTCGTACTCCTTTGATATTGATGATGCTGGTTTAGAACTTTCCTATCAAAAACATCGTGATGCTTACGTTAAAACATTTAAGCGATTAGGGCTTAACTACAACATTGTTAGCGCGATGGCTGGAGCCATGGGTGGATCCAAATCTGAAGAGTTCCTTGCACCATGTCCAACAGGTGAAGACACTTACGTGCTCTGTGAAAAATGTGGTTATGCAGCAAATGTTGAGGCAATGAAAACCGTTATCGATACACCTACTACGAAAGAGTTTCCAGCACTAGAAGTATTGGATACTCCAAATACGCCAACGATTGATTCGTTAGTTGAAGTTCTTAACTCGCAGTACGGAGGCGGTTATACAGGCGCCGATACCCTCAAAAACGTAATGTTGATGGCAGATGACAAAGCGATTGCAGTTTTAGTACCAGGGGATCGCGAAGTTGATCTAAAGCGATTGCAAGCAAACTTATCTGGTGTAACTGAATTAAGAATTTTTGAAGAAGAAGATTTCGCAAAGAATCCACAACTTGTTAAGGGATATATCGGTCCACAGGATGCGAAGAAATTTGGAATTATTCTTTATGCCGATCCTCGAATCGCTCCAGGAACTGCGTGGGTAACTGGTGCAAATAAAAAGAATTCTCATGCTCGAAATGTTGTCAATGGTAGAGACTTCACGCCAGATGCCTATGTTGAATCAGCAGAAGTACGAGCAGGCGATGCATGCCCATCATGTAAGGCTCCTGTAATTATTGACAGGGCAATTGAGATTGCTCATATTTTCCAATTGGGACGAAAGTATGCAGAGGCATTGAATCTGACCGTTCTTGATCAGAATGGAAAGTCGCAAGTAGTAACCATGGGTTCCTATGGAATTGGTGTATCACGCGCAGTTGCAGCAATTGCAGAGCAAACACATGATGAAATCGGTCTTTCATGGCCTGTAGAGGTCGCTCCTGTGAAGGTTCATATTGTTGCAACTGGCAAAGAAGACAAACCATTTGATGTTGCAGAAAAAATAGGCACAGAACTGGAAAGTTTGGACATCACAGTTTTGCTCGATGATCGACGCGATCCCAGCGCAGGAGTTAAGTTCAAAGATGCCGAGTTAATCGGTGCTCCAATAATTATTGTTGTGGGCAAAGCACTCGAACAAGGAAACGTCGAGATTCGTATTCGAAAGAGTGGAGAAAAATCTGAGAGCACAGTTGAAAGCGCCGTTTCAACTGTCGCAACCATGCTCTCAAAGCTTGTTTAATTTATGTTTGGCGACATCGCTCAGATAACAATTTTCTTTCTCATCCTTGCAGCCTTTAGCGCCGGTCTTGTTGATGCTATTGCAGGTGGTGGGGGATTAATTCAACTTCCTGCCTTACTCATTGGTTTACCTCAGGCGAGTACAATTGAAGTTTTAGGAACAAATAAAGTTGCATCTGTATTTGGTACAAGCGCATCAGCTCTTACTTATCGCAGAAGTGTTAAGACAGATGCAATCTTCTTGGCAACGATGGCGCTTCCGGCGTTTTTTGGATCTGTACTAGGCGCCCTGAGTGCTTCGCTAATTCCAACGCAATCGATGCGCCCAATAGTTTTTGTTTTGCTGGTGGCAGTAGCGATTTATACATGGCGTAAACCAGATCTGGGTTCGATTGAGGCGTTACGTCATCCAAAGAACAAGCGCTTCTTAATATCTGCGATAGCAGGGTTAGTCATCGGCTTTTATGATGGAATTTTTGGACCCGGCACCGGATCATTTCTGATGCTGACTTTAATTTATCTTGGATTTGCATTCCTTAGTGCTTCAGCAATTGCCAAAGTAGTAAATGTTTCAACAAACCTTGGTGCAATCATGGTTTTTGGTTTGCACGGGGCAATCTTGTGGCAAGTAGCTCTCGTACTGGCGTTGGCAAACATAGTCGGGGGATTGTTGGGAGCCAGATTGGCTATCCGCGGAGGTTCAACCTTGATTCGTAAGGTTTTTCTCTTCGTCACACTCGCACTCATTATCAGAGTTGGAATTGATACTTTATCGAATTGGTAAGTTCAGAAATAACAGGATATTATTTTCTTACAACTTAATAGAAAGAAGATGCAAATGTCTCTCAGCGAGAAAATTACTGAGCTTGTACAACCAGCGGTAGAAAAAGCTGGCTTCTTTCTAGAAAATGTTCACCTTGTATCTCCAGGCAAGCATCGAATCATTACTTGCATTGTCGACGGACAAACTCCACTTAATTTGGATCAAGTGACAAGTGTTTCGAGGGAGATCTCTGAACTCCTAGATGTTGCAGACTTCATGGACGATTCACCATTCACGCTAGAAGTAACATCTCCTGGCGTTGACCATCCATTGACACTTGCTCGTCACTGGCAAAAAAACCTAAACCGCTTAGTCAAAGTTGTGAAGCTAGATGGATCTGTAGTCAACGGAAGAATTACGAGTATTGAAGAGCCACATGTTCTATTGATTGAAGATATTAAAGGCAAGCCAAAAGAGCACACAGTTCAGTTTTCCGACATTAAACGTGCAACAATTGAAATAGAGTTCAATCGCAAAGGCGATCTCTAATGAATGTTGAGATGGCAGCGTTACATGCCCTTACGTCAGAAAAAGAAATCTCGTTTGAGCAATTAGTAAGTGCAATCGAAATCGGTGTCTTAACTGCTTACAATCAAATTCCAGAAGCAAAGCGCCATGCTCGAGCATTTCTAGATCGCGAAACTGGTGAGATACAAATTCTTGTCCCACTCTTTAATGAGCTAGGTGAGAAGATTTCCGAGGAACGTGACGAGCCAGAAGGTTTCACACGCATAGCCACTTCAACAGCGCGTCAAGTTATCAAGATGAAAATGCGCGAATCAAATGACGCGGACATCGTTGGTGAATTCACGGCTTCTGTTGGCGATGTTATTTCAGGCGTTGTTCAGCAAGGCAGAGACCCAAAGATGATTCACGTAAATCTTGGACGCGTGGAAGGAAAAATTCCGCCACAAGAACAAGTCCCTGGTGAGGTCTATCAACATGGTGATCGCATTAAATGTTTTGTAGTAGAAGTTAAGCAGGGGCTTAAGGGTCCAGAAATAATGCTTTCGCGATCCCACCCCGCGCTTGTTAAGCAATTATTTGCATTAGAAGTTCCAGAAATTACAGATCGAATTGTTGAAATCATGGCAGTGGCTCGCGAGGCAGGGCATCGCACAAAAATAGCTGTGCGCACTCATCGTGCAGGCGTTAGTCCAAAGGGTTCACTCATTGGTCCAGTAGGTTCACGCGCACGTGCAGTAATGGATGAACTGCATGGTGAAAAAATTGACATTGTGGATTGGTCTGAAGATCCTGCTGTATTTGTTGCTCACGCATTAGCGCCAGCAAAAGTTTCGCGAGTTGAAGTTACGGATTTACTTTCTCGAAGTGCAAAAGTTACTGTGCCGGATTATCAACTCTCGCTAGCAATTGGAAAAGATGGGCAGAATGCTCGCTTGGCCGCCAGACTTACAGGCTGGCGCATAGATATCCATCCTGATACGCCTGCCGCTGAGTGAGAATTTCTATAAAAGAGTGCCCCGGCGGTACAGTTAGCCTGTTGAACTCGAGTGATTGGCAGAGGCAGTGAGTATCAATTCGATACGAACATGCATTACGTGCCGAAAGCGTTCGAGTCCAACATCTCTTTTAAGAGTGGTCTGTATTGATGGGACTCTGGTCCAGGATTACAAAAAATCACTTCCCGGAAGAGGTGCATGGGTACATCAAGGTTGTTTAGCAACTGCGATTGCTCGAGGAGCATTTAAATATGCTTTAAAACTAAGTGAAACACCAAACGAATTGGATGCGAAAGATATGAAACTCAAATGAGCTCGTTCAGATTATGAGGTCTTACAACTAAGGCTCGCATCCCCTAGATCAATATCTAGAAAAAGAGATTGCGGGCCAAGACAGGAGAACTGTGTCAAAGGTCCGCGTACATGAGTTGGCAAAACAACTCGGTATGGAGAGCAAGGTTGTTCTTGCAAAACTCCAAGAAATGGGCGAATTCGTTCGTTCCGCATCATCAACTGTAGAAGCACCCGTCGTACGACGTCTCATCGAGATGTATCCGGATGCAAAGCCAACTGAAGAGAAAAAACCAGTAAAGAAAGCCGCAGCAAAGAAAACTGCCGCAAAAGCACCTAAAGAAGTTAATCCAGAACTTGCAGCAGAGTTAGCTGCCGAACTTGGCGTGGATCTCGAAGCACTGAAAGCTTCACGTGCAGAAAGCGTTGCGCCACAACAAGTAACTCCTTCTGCTGAAACAATTTCATCAACGGATGCATCAACAAAACCTGCGACTCCACGTCCAGGAAATAATCCATTTTCATCTGGAAGTTCAACTGGTGGCGCGGTTCCGCGTCCACCACGTCCAGGAAATAATCCATTCTCAACTGGCGGCGCAGTTCCGCGTCCACCACAACGTCCAGTAGGTGGCGCACCAGGTTCACCACGTCCGGGTATGTCAGGACCACGTCCAGGTTCAGTGCGTCCAGGATTTGCTGCGCGTCCATCTTCACCACGTCCACCTTCAACGGGAAATTTCCCACCTCGTACCGGCGCACCATCTACTGGTGCAAATAATTCAAGTCCATACAAAACAACTGGAGGCGGTGCACCTGCAGCAGGTGGTCGTCCAGGTGGTGGACCAAATCGAGGCGGCGGTCGCGGTGGCGCGGGTGGTGCATTCGGTAAGAATCAAAGCAAGAGCAGCAAACGTAAACCGAAGAGCAGAAAAGCACTGCGCGATGAATTCGACAATATGCAGGCACCACAACTTGGTGGCGCAGTTATTCCTCACGGTGATGGCAAGACACAGATTCGCATGCGCCGTGGTTCATCACTTGCTGACTTCGCAGAAAAAATTGGTGCAGATCCAGCAGCACTAGTCGCTGCGCTCTTTCACTTAGGTGAAATGGTTACTGCAACACAATCAGTGGATGCAGATACTTTCGAAATTCTTGGTGCACAACTTGGTTATGTCATCCAAATTGTTAGCCCAGAAGATGAAGATCGTGAATTGCTACAGGGCTTTGATATCGACCTAGGACAAGAACTCGAGAGCCTTGATCAAGATCGACTCGTTGCGCGTCCACCAGTTGTTACCGTCATGGGTCACGTGGATCACGGTAAAACCCGTTTACTCGATGCTATTCGCCAGACTGAAGTTGTTAAGAGCGAAGCTGGTGGAATTACTCAGCACATCGGTGCTTATCAAATTCATCATGATCACGATGGCGTAAATCGTGCGATTACCTTTATTGATACACCTGGTCACGAAGCGTTTACAGCGATGCGTGCCCGTGGTGCAAAGGTCACCGATATCGCAGTACTTGTTGTTGCAGCTGATGACGGAGTAATGCCTCAGACAATTGAAGCGTTAAATCACGCACAAGCAGCAGATGTTCCAATTGTTGTAGCTGTGAACAAAGTTGATAAAGAAGGCGCAAATCCTGACAAGGTTCGCCAGCAATTAACTGAGTACAACTTGGTTGCAGAAGAGTACGGTGGAGAAACAATTTTCGTAAACGTATCTGCAAAATCTGGACTTGGCATTGATGCACTTATCGATTCAATTCTGTTAACTGCTGATGCTGCAATTGATCTACGCGCTATTGCAGATGATGAAGCACGCGGCGTCGCGATTGAAGCTCACCTAGACCGTGGCCGTGGACCAGTTGCAACCGTTCTCGTTCAACGCGGAACACTTAAGGTTGGAGATGCGATTGTTGCCGGTGGTTCATTTGGTCGCGTTCGCGCGATGCTTGATGAGCACGGTGAAAATGTTTCCGAAGCGGGACCATCTCGTCCAGTTCAGGTACTCGGATTTACATCCGTTCCAAGTGCTGGCGATACATTCTTGGTCGCAGATGAAGATAGAACTGCGCGTCAGATTGCTGAGAAACGTCAAGCAGCAGAGCGAAATGCACAACTCGCAAAAGCACGCAAGAAGGTTTCACTCGAAGACTTCATGGAGCAATCCAAGATCACAACACTTAACCTTATTCTTAAGGGCGATGTGAGTGGTTCTGTGGAAGCACTCGAAGATGCATTACTTCAACTCGATGTTGGCGCCGAAGTAGATCTTCGCGTCATCCACCGTGGTGTTGGTGCAATTACAAAGAGTGACATCACACTTGCTTCAGCTTCGACTGCAGTTGTAATTGGCTTTAACGTTAAGCCAGAACCACAAACAGCAATATTTGCAGATCAAGAAGGCGTTGAAGTTCGCTTCTACTCTGTTATTTATCAAGCAATCGAAGAAATCGAACTTTCACTTAAGGGCCTACTCAAGCCAGAATACGAAGAGTTTGTTCTTGGTAACGCAGAAGTTCGAGACATCTTCAAATCAAGCAAGGCAGGAAACATTGCTGGATCGATGGTTCTGGATGGAATTATTCGCAGAAATGCGAAGGCTCGCTTAATGAGAAATGGTGAAGTTATTACAGATAACCTCACAATCGACTCACTTAAGCGATTTAAAGATGATGCCACCGAAGTCCGCGAAGGATTTGAGTGCGGTATTGGCGTTGGAACACTTAAGGAAATGCAAGTGGGAGACACAATTCAGGTCTACGAAATGCGCGAGAAGAAGCGGGCATAAACAGTGGGCACATCGCATCGCAGTCAGAAAGTTGCCGACCGCATCAAAGTTGTTGTTGCAGGCCTACTCGAGGGCAAAATCAAAGACCCTCGTTTAGGTTTTGTAACAGTTACTGATGCACGCGTTACTGGCGACTTACAGCACGCATCAATTTTTTATACGGTGCTTGGCGATGACGAACAACGTGAATCCACTGCTGCTGCTCTTGAAAGTGCAAAGGGCGTTATCCGATCTGCAGTCGGAAAAGATTTGGGCGTGCGAGTAACGCCAAGCATTGAGTTCTTTTTAGATGGATTGCCTGAAAGCGCTCTGGCCCTTGATTCGCTGCTTGCAAAGGTGCGAGAACAAGATGCTGAAGTGTCAAAGTTACGAAAAGAAGCATCGTATGCAGGTGAACCAAATGCCTATAAGGCTCCAAAGATTATTGATAACAGCAATAAACCAACGCCTGCTGATCGCATAACTAATTGGGATGACGTTTGAGCAGTATGTCTGCAACGGATGGATTTGTAGTTGTAGATAAAGCTGGTGCGATGACAAGCCACGACGTTGTTGCAGTCGGGCGAAGAGTCTTAGGTACAAGAAAAGTTGGGCATGCTGGAACTCTTGATCCAATGGCTACAGGAATTCTCATTCTTGGCTTTGGTAATGGCACACGACTACTTCAGTACATAACAGATGGCGACAAGTCTTATCGAGCAACAATTGCCCTAGGGTCTGCAACGATTACTGATGATGTTGAAGGCGAAGTAATTTCGAGTGCCACACAATCCCAATTAGCCGACGTCACCAATCAGCAGATTCATTCTGTACTTGCATCAATGCGTGGTGTGATTTCACAACGTCCAAGTTCAGTATCTGCTGTCAAGGTTGATGGCAAGCGTGCGCACGAGCGAGTAAGAGCAGGCGAAGTATTTGAACTTGCTTCACGCGAGGTGACAATTTCGAAACTTGATGTTCTTCAGATTCGCAGAACCGATGGTGCAATACAGATTGATATTGAAGTGACTTGTTCTGCAGGGACATTTATTCGCGCAATAGCACGCGACCTTGGTGCTGCGTTAAATGTTGGGGGACACCTAACATTCTTGCGACGTACACGAGTAGCCACTTTTGGTGAAGACGTAGCGAACTCATTCGAGAACTTCAAAGCTGGTGAGTTCAAAACTTTAGATTTAATTGATGTCGCTAGATCTATTTTTAAGGTTCGTGAACTCTCTGTAGAAGAAGCTCAGGAACTCTCATTTGGTCGCAAGATTGCAGCATCTGCCTTACCTGGAATTTACGCAGCAATTTCAACTTCGAATGAACTTATAGCCTTACTTGAAAATCGTGATGATGGCGCCAAGCCCATTGCAGTTTTCGCTCCAGCGAATTGAAGTGGCAGAATATAAACATGGATAAGCGCGTTGTTGCTATTGGCGTCTTCGATGGTGTCCATCGTGGACATCAAGAGATTCTTAATCGCGCAAAAGAGATAGCCGATGGCGGTTCTGTAATTGCACTAACTTTTGACCCACATCCAGCCACAGTATTCGCACCAGAGCGAGCACCTAAATTGCTGGTTACCCTTGCCGATCGAGTTGTACTTCTAAAGATTCACAATGCAGATCAAGTTGCAGTTATAAAGTTTGATGAAAAATTTGCCTCGATGACCCCTGAAGATTTTGTTGACAGCGTTCTACTTAATCAATTACACGCAACCGATGTTGTAGTTGGTGAAAACTTCACATATGGGCACAAGGCCCAAGGCACCATCGAATCTTTGCGTGCCAGTGGGATTGCGAAGAATTTTGAAGTTCACGTGCTCTCAATTTCGCAAGATGAACAACAAAATATCTCTTCGTCCCGAATTCGAACATTGGTTTCGCAGGGAAATGTTGAATCAGCACGAGTTTTATTGACACGCCCACATCGCTTAGATGGAGTTGTTATTCATGGTGAAGCTCGCGGTCGCGAAATTGGTTATCCAACAGCAAATTTAGGAAACATAGAAGGTCAATGCATTCCTTCCGATGGTGTGTATGCAGGTTGGTTAACAGTTGGAATTAATCGCTGGCCATCGGCAATTTCTATTGGAACAAATCCAACATTTGATGGTGATCGAGCCCGACAAGTTGAAGCGTATGCATTAGATCAAGTCGGTTTAGATTTATACGATCAAGGTGCAACGGTTGAATTCGGATGGCGATTACGAGACACCCTCAAATTTGATGGACTTGATCCACTCTTGGAACAAATGGCGAAAGATTGCCAACGTGCGCGGGAATTGACCGAGGAATAGCCTCGATTTCCTCTATCCACAACCCCGCTGGTAACCTTTGCCACGTCCAACGAGAAAAAGAGTTTCCGTGTGGCAGACCGGCAACCATCGTGGCCAAGTAAAAGGAGATGCAAGAAATGGCATTAACACCAGAAGTAAAGAAAGAAATCGTTGCTAAGTACGGCAACTCCGCTACTGACACAGGAAGCCCTGAAGCGCAGATTGCGTTGTTATCAAAGCGTGTAGATGAGATTACTCATCACCTTCAAACCAACCCACATGATCACCACAACCGTCGTGGTCTTTTGTTATTAGTTGGTCAACGTCGACGCATTCTTCAGTATCTCGCAAAGACAGACATCAATCGTTACAGAACGATTATTGAAAAACTCGGCATTCGCCGTTAATTAGACACAACTACTAGCCGTGTGGGCAATGGTCCTCGGTAGTGGTTTCCGGAATATGAGTGCAAGAAAGTTGCACGTCCGTGAACTTCGATCGAAGATTCATTGTGCTCGACTCGGCTGTAGTCGAGAATAGGAGCGACCCATGGAGGGTCAAGAGATTCAATCCGCCGTTGCAGTAATTGATAACGGCAAGTTCGGAAAACGAGAAATTCGTTTTGAAACAGGCCGTCTTGCAAAGCAAGCAGCCGGAGCAGCAGCAGTTTATTTAGATGATCAGACAATGATCTTCTCTGCGACAACTGCTTCAAAAACACCTAAGGATCAATTCGACTTCTTTCCTTTAACAGTAGATGTTGAAGAGAAGATGTACGCAGTTGGTCGCATCCCAGGATCATTTTTCCGTCGTGAGGGACGTCCATCAGAAGATGCGATTCTTACATGCCGCTTAATCGATCGCCCATTGCGCCCATCTTTCGTTAAAGGTCTTCGCAATGAAGTACAAATTGTTGTAACAGTTATGGCTTTAGATCCTGATCACATGTATGACGTGATCGCAATCAACGCCGCTTCAATGTCAACACAACTTGCAGGACTACCGTTTTCTGGACCAATTGGTGGCGTTCGCGTTGCATTAATTGACGGACAATGGGTTGCATTCCCAAATCATTCACAGCTCGATAAAGCCGTCTTTGACATGGTTGTTGCTGGTCGCGTTACTAAAGATGACGTAGCCATCATGATGGTTGAAGCAGAAGCAACTACACACACAATCGACCTCATTAAGGGTGGAGCACCAACTCCGACTGAGGAAGTTGTTGCACAAGGTCTTGATGCTGCAAAGCCATTTATTAAGATTCTTTGCGACGCACAATCAAAGCTTGCAAAGGTTGCTGCAAAGCCAACAGCTGAATTCCCAGTCTTCTTGGATTACCAAGATGACGTATTTGCAGCGGTTGAAAAGGCAGCAAAAGATGATCTCGCTAAGGCACTTACTATTTCAGGTAAGCAAGAGCGCGAAACAAAGATTGATGAAATTAGTGCCTCTGTAAAAGAGTCAGTAAGTGCACAATTTGAAGGACGCGAAAAAGAAGTCCCTGCTGCGTTTCGTTCGCTAACTAAGAAGTTAGTTCGTCAACGCGTATTGCGCGACAAGATTCGTATCGATGGACGCGGTTTGCGTGATATTCGTGCACTATCTGCTGAAGTTGAAGTAATTCCACGCGTTCATGGTTCTGCAATTTTCGAACGTGGTGAGACTCAGATTCTTGGAATTACAACTCTTAACATGCTTAAGATGGAGCAACAGCTCGATACCCTCAATCCTGAAAATCACAAGCGTTACATGCACAACTACAACTTCCCGCCATATTCAACCGGCGAGACAGGTCGCGTAGGAACACCTAAGCGCCGCGAAATCGGCCACGGTGCTCTTGCAGAACGTGCACTTGTTCCAGTTCTTCCAAGTCGTGAAGAGTTTCCTTACGCAATTCGTCAGGTTTCTGAAGCACTTGGATCAAATGGTTCTACTTCAATGGGTTCAGTTTGTGCATCAACACTTGCACTTCTAAACGCCGGAGTCCCACTACGTGCACCAGTTGCAGGTATTGCAATGGGTCTGATTTCAGATGATGTTGATGGCAAAGTTGAATACGTTGCACTCACAGATATTCTTGGTGCGGAAGATGCATTCGGTGACATGGACTTTAAGGTTGCCGGAACAAAAGACTTCGTTACAGCACTTCAATTAGATACAAAGCTTGATGGAATCCCTGCTTCAGTTTTGGCTGGTGCACTTCTACAAGCTAAGGAAGCGCGTCTTGCGATTCTAGATGTGATGAATGAAGCAATTGATTCACCGGATGAAATGAGTCCGTTTGCTCCACGAATCATTTCTGTAAAGATTCCAGTTGATCAAATTGGTGCTGTTATCGGGCCTAAGGGCAAGATCATTAACCAGATTCAAGATGAGACTGGTGCAGACATTTCAATTGAAGATGATGGAACTATTTACATCGGCGCAACTGATGGTCCATCTGCTGAAGCGGCACGCGCACAAATTAATGCGATTGCCAATCCAACAATGCCTGAGGTTGGCGAACGCTACCTTGGAACTGTTGTAAAGCTTGCAGCCTTTGGTGCATTCATTTCACTACTTCCAGGTAAAGATGGCTTGCTCCACGTCTCGCAGATTCGCAAGATGCATGGTGGAAAGCGCATTGAGAATCTTGAAGAAGTAATGAAGGTTGGCGACAAGATTCAGGTTGAAATTGGTGAGATTGATCCAAAGGGAAAGCTTTCACTTGTTCCAGTTCTTGAAGAAGGCGCGGCATCAGCCGAATAAATGTCAGTTCGTCGCACAGTATTGCCTAGCGGTCTGCGCATCGTTACTGAAGAAGTATCTTCAGTTCGAAGCGCAGCCGTAGGTATCTGGGTAAATGTAGGTTCACGTGATGAAGCACCAGCAGTTGCTGGTGCTTCTCACTTTTTAGAACACCTTTTGTTTAAAGGCACAAAACGCAGAAATGCTTTAGAAATATCTTCAGCCATCGAATCTGTTGGTGGCGAAATGAACGCATTCACAAGCAAGGAGTACACCTGCTTTTATGCACGTGTGATTGATTCTGACCTTCCGATGGCCGTGGATGTAATCGCAGATCTGATTACATCATCGATTGTTACAGCAGAAGATGTTGATGCTGAACGCAAGGTTGTCCTCGAGGAAATAGCCATGCGCGATGATGATCCAAGTGATTTGGTTCATGACCTGTATGCAGAAACGTATTACGGAGATACTCCTCTAGGCCGTCCTATTCTTGGAACAATTGATTCAATCAATAACATGTCCCGTAACAGCGTCTTTAACTATTACAAGAAGCGCTATTTGCCACAAGATTTAGTTGTCGCAGTTGCTGGAAATATTAAGCACAAGCGAGTAGTTGCGATGGTTGAAGAAGCGCTTTCTCGCGATAACTTCTTAGACGTCAGTGGTTCTCCACAAATTCGGCCGAATACTCCAATCAAACGTGGCAAGCAAGGTCGTGTTGGAATCATTTATCGTAAGAGCGAACAGGCGCACATGTTTTATGGCATGGAAGGCGTTACTCGAAATGATGATCGACGCTTCACAATGGGTGTTCTATCTGCCGCCCTGGGTGGCGGAATGTCATCGCGTTTGTTCCAGGAAATTCGCGAGAAGCGCGGTCTTGCTTATTCTGTTTATTCATACGCGCAACAATTTGCCGGATCAGGTCAGATTGGTTTTTATGCAGGTTGTAATCCAAGCAAAGCAGTTGAAGTTGTAAACATTATTCAAGAAGTCCTAGCTGATGTTTCAGAAAATGGCATGTCTTTTGAGGAGATAGAAAGAGCCAAGGGCGCAGTTCGAGGGTCCCTTGTGCTCAGTCAGGAAGATTCCGGTTCTCGCATGAGCCGAATTGGAAAGAGCGAGATTGTTTACGGGGAAATTATGGGCTTTGATGAAATCCTTAAGGCTGTTGCACGCGTAACACCAGAAGATATTCGCATTATTGCCAACGAGTTTCTAACAAAAACGCCTACCCTTGGAGTTGTAGGTCCCTATAAGAACGAAGCGCATTTCGAGAAGGTTCTTGCGAAAGGAAGCACACGATGAGTTCACGTATACGCGTTGGCGTACTCGGTGCTCGCGGTCGCATGGGTGCAGAAGCAGTAAAGGCAGTAACTAATGCATCAGATCTCGAACTGGTTGCAGAACTTGATCTCGGAGACTCTTTAGAACAACTACTCAGCAACAAAGCAGAAGTTGTAATTGATTTCACGACTCCGGATAGCGTCATGAAAAACTTAGAATTCTTGATTAACAATGACATCCATGCAGTTGTTGGAACAACGGGCTTTGATCAAGGCCGTATTGATTCGCTCATGAAAGAATTAGCTAAGCATCCTAAAGTTGGAGTTTTAATCGCACCAAATTTTGCAATAGGCGCTGTTCTAATGATGGAGTTTGCCGCGAAAGCAGCGCGCTATTTCGAGTCAGCAGAAATTGTTGAAATGCATCATCCAGCCAAAGTGGATGCGCCAAGCGGAACAGCAGCGCGCACAGCAGAGCTCATGACTGAAGCGCGTAAAGAGTCTTCTATGAAGCCGATGCCAGATGCAACGAAGCAGGCACTCGAAGGTGCACGCGGCAGCAAGGTTGGAGATATTCCAGTTCATTCAATCCGTGCTCAAGGTTTAGTCGCACATCAAGAAGTTTTATTTGGAGGCGTTGGAGAAACTCTAACAATTCGCCATGACTCACTTGATCGCGCAGGCTTTATGCCGGGAGTATTACTTGGAGTTAGAAGCGTTGTAAAAAATCCAGGCCTAACTCATGGCCTAGATAAATTTATGTAAAGGAATCTGCGATGTCTAAAGATCAAATAACAATGTACGGCGCCGACTGGTGTGGTGATTGCCGTCGTTCAAAAAGATTGCTCGCGGAGTTAGGTGTTGAATACACAAGCATTGACGTGGAAGCAGATGTGAGCGCTGCGGATAAGGTTCGTGAAATCAATGGAGGAGCTCAATCTATTCCGGTGATTGTATTTTCAGATGGAACGCATCTCACCGAACCATCTGACATGGATTTAACCGCAAAATTGAAATCTCTTTCAATTATTTAGAGAAAGTTGTAGACGCAAGCAGATGTTATAGCTGCGCTTAAAACTACAATCGGGAAAGATCTCTTGAAAACAAGCGCAAGAATTGCTGCACCTAAACCAGCTAATCTGTGGTCTATAACTATGGCGCCCTTTGTCGTAACACTTTGAACGGCAACAAGTGCACTTAACAACGCAATTGGGATCAGTAGATTTATACGTTTGATCAGAGGGTGTGACAGCCACTTCTCGGGAACACTATGGCCCGCAAATTTCAAGGTAAATGCCATCGCGCTTGTGCCGATTACTGCAATCCAAAGAGTGTTATTCATTTCTTGACCCACAATCCTGCGACAACGGCCAACAGTGCGGTTCCAATAATTGGTAATCCAGCAGGTAAGAATGGAGTTGTTGCAATTGCAAATACCGCTGCAACGATTGCAAGAGTTTTATCAGTTGAGTTCTTAAGTCGCGGCCACACAAGTCCTAAAAATGCAGCAGGTACTGCAGCATCTAAACCCCATGCAGAAGGATCACCCATTGCCTTGGCGCCAACGGCGCCAGCAAGAGTAAAGAGATTCCAAAAAATGAAAACCCCAAAACCGGTGAACCAAAAACCTTCGCGCATTGCTTGCAGGCCACGTGGTTCTTGAGAAAGGCTTACTCCGGTTGATTCATCAATAGTGATCTGAGCTGCAACAACTCGTTTAAATCCTCGCACCTTAAGAATCGGAGCCATGAGCACTCCGTACAAACCATTTCGACTTCCCAGTAATGAAGCCGTAGCTATTCCGCTGAGGGCACTGCCACCAGAACCAATAACTCCAATGACAGCAAATTGTGAGGCACCAGAAAAAGTTAGAAGTGAGAGCAAACAACTTTGCAAGACACTAAATCCATTTGCTACAGCAGCGGCTCCAAAAGCAACACCATAAGCACCAACTGTGACAGAGACGCTGAGAGAGTCGCGAAATGTGGGGGAAGATACTCTAGACACACCCACATTCTGCCGTATAAATCCAAGAGCACAAAGCGCCCAATAGATAAGGTCGCACCATGAGTGAGTCCGATATCGTCTTTAAAAGTGATGTAACAGTAGAACTCGTTAAGGCGAGTGCAAGCGATGCCGATGTGATTTGGGCTGCGCGAGTATCTACTGCAGGCGAGCAATCGATGGACGAAATTGGTGAAGATCCAGCTCGCTCAGAAGGATTGATTAATTACTTAGCCCGCGAACGCCATGGCTCACCTTTTGAGCACACATCGATGACATTTTTTGTATCAGCACCAATTTTTGTTTTCCGAGAATTCATGCGCCATCGAATTGCTTCTTACAATGAAGAGAGCGGTCGATACCGTGAATTAAAGCCCGTTTTTTACATTCCAAGTAAAGAGCGCAAACTTATTCAAGTTGGAAAGACCGGCGCATACACATTTGTTGATGGAACACCCGAGCAATACGAAACTTCAGTTAAGGCAATGAAAGAAGCCTATGTTGTTGCCTACGATCAATATCAAAAAATGCTAGATGCAGGAATTGCGCGTGAAGTGGCTCGTGTTGTGTTGCCAGTTGGGCTTTACTCATCAATGTACGTCTCAATGAATTCACGCGCACTGATGAATTTCTTATCTCTTCGCACATCTCGTGAAGGTTCGCACTTTCCAAGTTATCCTCAGCGCGAAATCGAGATGGTCGCAGAGAAAATGGAAGCCGAATTTGCAAAATTAATGCCACTTACGCATAAGGCATTTGAGAAATCTGGACGCATTGCACCCTAACTAAGCGATAGCCTTAGCCCATGACAACGCAAGCGCCATTCGGTCGACTATCGACGGCAATGGTGACTCCTTTCAAGAAGGATTTATCAATTGACTGGGATGGCGTTGCAACTTTGGCCAAGCATCTACTCTCTACAGGCCACGATGCAATCATCGTTAATGGAACAACTGGTGAAGCACCAACAACAAGTGATGATGAAAAAGATCAGATCATTAAAGTTGTAAAAGAAGCCGTTGAAGGAAAAGCAAAAGTTGTTGCGGGGGCCGGAAACAACGAAACCACCCACTCTGTTGAACAAGCACTGCGAGCACAAAGAGCTGGTGCAGATGGATTGTTAGTTGTTACTCCGTATTACAACAAACCACCGCAAGCTGGTATCGAGGCACACTTTCGCGCAATTGCAGATGCAGCAGATTTACCGGTCATGTTGTACGACATTCCTGGACGTACAGGAATGCAAATAGAACCTGACACAATCGTGAAGTTATCTGAGCACCCTCGCATCGTTGCTCTAAAGGATGCCAAGGGAGATGTCGCATCAACTTCATGGGTAATCAAGCGATGTGGAATCCCGGTTTATTCAGGTGATGATATTTTGAATTTGCCATTACTCTCAGTTGGAGCCGTTGGTTTTGTGTCGGTCTGTGGACATACTGTTGGAAAAGATTTACGCGAATTACTCGATTCGTGGTTTGCTGGAAATACTTCACGTGCACTAGAAATTCATCAAAAACTTCTACCAGTCTTCACTGGAACTTTCCGCACGCAAGGTGCGATTTTGACTAAAGCAGCTCTTAATTTGATGGGGCTACCTGGCGGATATACGCGCTTACCTTTAGTAGATGCAACGGATGCACAAATTGCACAGTTGCGTGAAGACTTACGCGCAGGTGGCGTAACTCTTCGCTCATGACACATCCACATCCAGAACTCGGTACGCCTCCCAAATTAGCTCCAGGTGCACTTCGCATTGTTGCATTAGGCGGATTAGCTGAAATCGGTCGCAATATGACCGTCTTTGAGTGCAATGGCAAACTGCTAATCGTTGATTGTGGTGTGTTATTCCCTGAAGAAAATCAACCGGGAATTGATTTAATTCTTCCTGATTTTTCATACATCAGAGATCGTCTAAGCGATGTTATTGCAATAGTTTTGACACACGGACATGAAGACCACATCGGCGCGGTGCCGTATTTACTTCGTGAGCGTGGAGATATTCCGATTTATGGTTCTGCACTCACACTCGCTTTGATTACTGCGAAGTTAAAAGAGCACAGAATTTCTCCATTGACACGCGAAGTACGTGAAGGTGGCCAAGAAGATATCGGACCATTTGACCTCGAATTTGTTGCAGTCAATCACTCAATTCCAGATGCACTAGCCATTGTTATCAATACGCCAGCTGGTCGCGTTTTACACACTGGCGATTTCAAGATGGATCAACTGCCACTTGATGGGCGAATTACAGATTTAAGAACATTTGCGCGTTTGGGTGATGAAGGTGTTGACATATTTCTTGTTGATTCTACAAACGCAGATGTTCCCGGATTTACAGCTTCTGAACGCGAGATTATGCCTGTGCTCGATCGGGTATTTAGATCTACACAACGCAGAATTATTGTTGCTTCATTCTCTTCTCATGTTCACAGAATCCAGCAGGTAATTGATACGGCAGCTATTCACAATCGTAAAGTCGCTTTTATTGGACGATCGATGGTTCGCAACATGGGCATTGCTAGCGATCTTGGGTATTTGAATATTCCAGGTGACATTTTATTTGATGCAAAAGAGTTAGATTCATACGATGACAATGTTGTCTTAATTTGTACTGGCTCACAGGGCGAACCGATGGCCGCGTTGTCGCGTATGGCAAATGGTGACCATCAAATAAGAGTAGGAGATGGCGACACTGTCATCTTGGCATCATCATTAATTCCAGGAAATGAAAATTCGGTGTTTCGAGTCATCAACGAACTCACTCGCTTTGGCGCCAAAGTAGTACATAAGGCCAACGCAATGGTGCATGTATCAGGTCATGCTGCTGCAGGCGAACTGCTCTATTGCTACAACATAGTTAAACCAAAGTACGTGCTGCCCGTTCATGGAGAATGGCGTCATCTTAAAGCAAATGCTGAGATTGCAATTAATGCTGGTGTTCCTCGCGAAAACACAATTGTTATTGAAAATGGTGTTGTTGTTGATTTGGTTGATCACGTTGCACAAGTTGTTGGTGGCGTTCCGTGTGGATTCGTATTTGTTGATGGACAAAGTATTGGCGACATTACTGAATCGTCACTGAAAGATCGACGAATTCTGGGAGAAGAAGGTTTTATTTCAGTTGTCGTTGTAATTGATTCTCAAAGTGGAAAAATCGTTGCTGGCCCAGATATTCATGCACGTGGTTTTGCTGAGGATGCATCTTTATTTGATGAGGTAAAAATTGATATTGAAAAAGCACTCGCTGCCGCAGTTGTAGAAGGAATCAATGGAACACATCAACTCTCTCAAGTAGTTCGTCGAACAATTGGGGGATGGGTTGGAGCGAAGCACCGTCGTCGCCCAATGATTGTTCCGCTAGTAATTGAGGTTTAGAATTTCAAGCATTCTGTAAGTCGGCGCGCCTGCCATCTCTGTAATTGTTTAGCATTTACGATAATTAGTGTGGCTAAGAAAAAGAGCAGCTCCAGCAAGGGCGCCAAAGTAGGTAATGTCTTTGGTCGCGGACTTCGTGGATTGTGGCGAGGTATTGCGAAAGCTCTAGGTATCTCTGTTCGTTTTGTGGCACGTGGTGCTAAAGATCTTGATCCCACTCATCAACGAGATGGCGCTGCATTTGCGCTTTTGATTTTGGCAATAATTGCAGGAGCAGGCGCCTGGTTACATGCAGACAATGTTGTTAGTCGAGCCGTCTATTCATTTGTGTATGGAGCTTTTGGCCGAATCGGATTTATAGCACCTCTTGTACTTATCTATTTTGCAATTAGATTATTTAGAGTTCCTGATGAAAAAGCAGCGACAGGTCGAATCATCGTCGGAACAATTACGCTATTGATTAGTGCCAATGGATTGGCACATTTACTCAACGGTTCTTCTGGCACGGGTGCTACTGCTATTCGAGAAGGTGGTGGCTGGATCGGATACGCTGTTTCAACACCACTCGTTGCACTGATGACATCCATGCTGACGTATCCAGTTCTCGTTGTCCTCTTTGTTTTTGGAATTCTGGTTGTTACTGCAACGCCTGCATCTGAAGTGTTTTCAAGAATTTCTGGTGCAGCGCATTGGTTGTGGGATCGCAAACCCGCTAGGCGTGAAAGCGAAGAGGAGTTCGAAATCTCAGAGACTCCTCCATTTGAATCCCCAGTTGTCGCAGATTGGAACGCACCTGTCGATGAAGAAGAAGAGTTGGATGAAGAAGAGTTTGACGAAGAATTTACCGTGGCAATGCCGAAACCAACGGCTGCACCTATAAATAAAGATGCCAGACCCGTTCAACTCTTGCTATCGAGTGATTCGCACTACGAACTTCCACCTGCAGATATCTTGCGCACTGGCCCTGCGGCAAAGGCAAAAAGCAAAGTAAATGATGGCGTTGTCGCTTCTCTGACAGAGGTGTTTAAGCAATTTGAAATCGATGCTGAAGTTACCGGTTTTATGCGTGGGCCCACTGTTACTCGTTACGAAGTTGAACTCGGTAACGCCGTAAAGGTTGAACGAATTACAGCTCTTGCCAAGAATATTTCGTACGCAGTTGCAAGCAGTGACGTTCGAATACTTTCACCAATTCCGGGTAAATCTGCCGTAGGTATTGAAATTCCGAATGCGGACCGTGAAATAGTTGCCTTAGGCGATGTGATGAGATCAAGTGTTGCTGGACAAGATCACCATCCAATGTTGGTAGCACTTGGAAAAGATGTCGAAGGTAATTTTGTTTGTGCAAATTTGGCAAAAATGCCTCACTTGCTTGTAGCGGGTGCAACGGGTGCAGGTAAGTCTTCGATGATTAATGCAATGATTACTTCTATTTTGATGCGAGCGACCCCAGATGATGTTCGCTTGGTTCTTATCGATCCCAAGCGCGTCGAGCTAACTGCTTATGAAGGAATTCCTCATTTAATAACTCCAATCATTACTAATCCAAAGAAAGCTGCTGATGCCCTTACATGGGTTGTTCGCGAAATGGATTTACGTTACGAAGATCTCTCAACGTTTGGATTTAGACACATTGATGATTTCAATAAAGCAGTTCGGGCAGGCAAAGTAGTTCCGCCTCCAGGCAGCGATCGAATAGTTGAGCCATACCCCTACTTGCTAGTAATAATTGATGAGCTTGCAGATTTAATGATGGTTGCAGCACGAGAAGTTGAAGAGTCAGTTGTACGAATTACTCAGCTTGCCCGTTCTGCAGGAATTCACCTTGTGCTTGCAACGCAGCGACCAAGTGTTGACGTGGTCACCGGTTTGATTAAGGCAAACGTTCCTTCTCGTCTCTCATTTGCTACATCTTCACTGGCAGATAGTCGTGTGATCCTCGATAGTCCGGGAGCAGAAAAACTAGTCGGACAAGGTGATGCACTCTTTATACCAATGGGAGCAAGCAGGGCAATAAGAATTCAAGGTGCTTACGTATCTGAAAGAGAAATCGAAGCAGTGACAACTCACGTGAAGAAACAGTTATCGCCGAGATATCGTGAAGATGTGACAGCACCTGTTTCTGCAGCAAAGTTAGTTGATAAAGATATTGGTGATGATTTAGATATTTTGTTACAAGCCGTTGAACTCGTTGTCGGTACACAATTTGGTTCTACATCAATGTTGCAAAGAAAGTTACGAGTTGGTTTTGCAAAAGCTGGTCGGTTAATGGATCTCATGGAGTCTCGCGGAATTGTTGGACCATCCGAGGGATCTAAAGCGCGCACTGTGTTGGTCAAGCCAGATGAACTCGATTCAGTGCTTGCAACCCTTCGCGATTACTAATTGTTCATTTCTTAGACGCGAGATATTGGGGTGAGATGACCCCTGAACTGGCTTCGGGGCTATTGAAGTGGACCATGCAGGTCTAATATTGGACACACAACTTTGTCCCCACGGAATTTTTTTGAGGTTATATGTCATTAGGTTCAGTCATTCGTCAGGCGCGCATTGATGCGGGCCTGAGTATTGACGATCTTTCTGAGCGCACAAGTATTCGCGGTGGTTTACTAAAAGAAATAGAGAGCGATGATTTCACCAAATGCGGTGGTGAAACTTACGCACGAGGACACTTAAGAAATATTGCTCCACATATCAAGATGGATTCTCAGCTATTGCTTGAATTGTATGAAAACGAACAATCAATGCAACCACGTCGAATTCAAGAAATGTTGGCCGAAAATAATGTAATGACAAATCCGGTGGACAAGAAAACAATTTCTTGGAAGACATTGGCTGGAATTTCATTATCAACGTTGGCACTTCTTGCTGCGGTTCAGATAATTATCTCTAATTCAAAGACAACAACTGCTCCTTCTCCAGAAGTTGTTGCATCAGAGTCTGCTACTTCCCAACCATCAGCACCTACTGAGGCATCACCAACACCAGTCATAACAACAACGCCGACAACTGTTCGCGACACGTATTCATCCGGTACGGGAGTTTCAGTAAGCGTTTCGGCTGTTCGAGGAAACTCATGGTTATTCGTTTCGGATTCAAATGGAACAACTTTGTACAGTGGGCAAATACGAAATGGTCAGACATTAAACTTCAGTGCAACAACTCGAATTAGCATGAGAGCCGGAAATGCTGGAGCAGTAGAAGTCTCTGTAAATGGGAAAGCTGCGCAGCAAATTGGCAGTGAAGGCGAAGTTGTCTCGCTTGCATATGGGGTTACTTCATAACTTTAAGCAATAACCTGTAACATCACCCCAATGAGTCGCACAGTTGCTGTAGTCACCCTCGGCTGTGCCCGTAATGAAGTTGATTCCGAAGAGTTGGCTGGTCGTTTGGCCGCCGATGGTTGGATCCTTGTAGATGATGTAGAAAAAGCAGAAGTCGCATTAGTTAATACGTGCGGTTTTATTGAATCAGCAAAGAAAGATTCCGTAGATGCTTTGCTTGAAGCTAACTCTTTGAAGGGACATGGTGTAACACGCGCTGTTGTTGCTGTGGGTTGTATGGCCGAACGTTATGGTCAAGAACTAGCCGAGGCCTTACCAGAGGCAGATGCAATTTTAGGATTTGATGATTACAAAGATATTTCTGCACGTTTGCAATCTATTGTCTCTGGAAATTCGCATACGCCACATGTTCCGCGAGATCGCAGATCCTTACTTCCAATTGCTCCTGTCGAAAGAGCTGCTGTGCGAGATGAAGAATATGCATCCAAATTAGGCGCAGGCGGCACTGTATTTCGTAAACGGTTAGGAAATGCTCCATGGGCTCCGCTCAAGATTGCATCAGGGTGCGACCGCAGATGCTCATTCTGCGCGATTCCTTATTTCCGCGGCTCCTTTGTTTCTAGGAGACCAGTTGAGATTTTAGAAGAAGCAAAGTGGTTGGCAGAAAACGGTGTCACAGAACTATTTCTTGTTAGCGAAAATACAACGTCGTATGGAAAAGATTTAGGTGATTTGCGCTTGATGGAGACAATTCTTCCCGAGATTGCTGCCGTACCAGGGGTTGAGCGCGTTCGACTCTCTTACCTGCAGCCTGCAGAAATGCGTCCGTCACTATTGCAAGCCATGGTGTCAACAGAAAAAACTGCATCGTATTTTGATCTTTCATTTCAACACACCAGCCCAACAGTTCTTCGTGCGATGCGCAGATTTGGCGATAGCGAAAAGTTCCTACACCTCATCACTCAAATTCGAGCACTAGATCCAGAAGCAGGTATTCGATCCAACTTCATCGTTGGTTTTCCGGGTGAAACACAAGAAGATTTCGATGGACTCGCAGAGTTCATAACAAATGCTCAGCTCGATGCGGTAGGAATTTTCGGTTACTCCGACGAAGACAACACAGAGGCTCTTTCACTGGCAAATAAATTAGAACCTGAAGTAATTGCACAGCGCGTTGAATCACTGTCGAGTTTGGCTGATGAAATGGTTTCAGAACGCGCACGGATGCGAATCGGTCAAAAGGTGCGAGTATTAATTGAAGACTCAGAATTGCAAGAGGGAAGAGCCGCTCATCAAGGCCCAGAAGTAGATGGAACTACCTCATTTATCGGAACAAATTTCAAAGTGGGCGAGTATGTTGATGCTGTGGTGATTGAAAGTATTGGCGCAGATTTGGTGGCAGAGGCAGTATGAAACTTCCTGGCTTTTTAACTCCTAACGTCATCACGAGTTTGCGTATCGCATTCTTGCCTCTTGGTGCTTATGCGCTCTTTAAAAATGGAGGCGATGACCCAACGTGGCAAATCATCTCGTGGTGGATATTTTTCGTTCTGGGTTTAAGCGATATCTTGGATGGAAATTTAGCTCGCAGCAGAAACACCATCACTGAATTTGGTAAATTTTTGGATCCAATCGCCGATAAAGCGATGATCGGAACTGCAATGGTGTCGCTATCAATTCTTGGTCGCATGCCTTGGTGGATAACCATTGTGATCATGTCGCGCGAAGTTGGAATAACTTTATTTAGATTAGCTGTGATTAAACGTGGAGTTATTCCAGCAAATCGTGGAGGCAAGATCAAGGCACTATTTCAGGGATTTGGTGTTGGCTTCTATGTGCTTCCACTCAGCGAGAATATGTTCTGGTTTAGAGATAGCTTTATGGCCGTAGCTATAATTTTGACCCTAGCCACCGGAGCTCATTACATCTACTCTGCCTTTAAACCTAACAACACAACCAGTAAGTAAAGCGAAGGGAATTTCATGAGCAACGCATCTGAAATTACTTCTGCGATGAAAGATGTTATCGCTAGCTTGAAATCGCGACATGAAACTCTGAGTACAGCCGAATCAATTACTGGCGGGGGATTGGGATACGCAATCACCAGCGTTCCAGGTTCTTCAGATATTTACGTTGGTGGATCTATTGCCTATCACAGCGAGATTAAGCAATCTCACTTAGGTGTCTCTGCCGAATTGATAAAGACAAAAACTGTGTACAGCGAAGAAGTAGCTTTTGACATGGCGCGAGGCGCACTTGAAAAATTTAAGACAACGTGGGCGATAGCAACCACCGGAGTTGCCGGACCTGATGCATCCGATGGAGTTGCCGCCGGAACAGTGTGGGTGGCCATCGCCGGGCCCGTAACCCAGAGCATTCAATTGGCCTTAGATGGCGAGCGCGAAAACATTCGAAGTGGGACTGTCGCAAGCGCGATTGGCACATTTGCGCGTATCCTTAGGGCAAGAGATTAACTAGGGCTAGAGATTAACTAGGGCAAGAGATTAGAGGGGGCGCGATGTTATTACGTGAAGCAGTAGGCACAACCCTTCGTGCTGCCCGCACAGAGCAATCTCGCACACTACGAGATGTTGCTCGCGATGCGCGAGTCTCACTTGGCTATCTCTCAGAAGTAGAACGTGGACAAAAGGAAGCTTCCTCTGAACTCTTGGCTGCAATTTGCACAGCCCTTGGATTAAATCTTTCAGCAGTAATGAGCGATGTATCTATTCACATTAAATCAACTGAAGTCGCAACACTAAGCGTTGTAGACGCTGCTTAATTGGCCTAATTGTGGCTCATCTGTATGCATTACAAGGAGCCATGGCTTCTCGTTCTGAAGCTGCGCTATTAGCTGCTACAAAAGAGATAATCTCAACGCAAGGAATTAAAAATCTGGCAATGATTGATATTGCAGATCTCTCCCAAGTTTCAAGAGCAACGCTGTACAACCATTTTCGCGATAAAGAGGCTGTTTTATACTCACTTTTAAGCCGTGAGATTATTGGACTCTTTGAAAATGCTCCAAAGAACCCCGCAGAAATACTTGAATATTTTTCACTCGCTATTAGTTCCGATGCTGCACTGGCTGGCATGCGCTCGCATGACCCGGCAATTCTTGCCACGATGTTGATGCGAAATGATGACAAGATTTGGCTGGCTATTGATTCGTTCTTCCAGAGTGCACTCGGTACACCTGAAAAAGCGGGCATCGCTATCGCATGGTTATTGGCTCAAGTTCTACAACCTCTGACGCCAGTGCAATCTCGAGCCCAGAGCACACAACTTCTGCATGCGTATCTCTGATCTTCGAGAGCGCATCCTTTTAAGTTTTGGCCCGCAATGGGCGCCCTCATTTAGTGCAGATATCGCACTCTCTGAATTAGGAAGCAAGAGCGTTAACGAAGCGCTCGCTGCAGGACACGAGCCCGATGAGATCTGGAGGGCCGTTTGTAAGGCTCACCCAGAGCAGACAGCCCCACACAAGTAACGGCGTGTCGAACGCTTAATA
Source organism: Streptomycetaceae bacterium (assembly GCA_027488575.1). Lineage (GTDB taxonomy): Bacteria > Actinomycetota > Actinomycetes > Nanopelagicales > Nanopelagicaceae > Planktophila. Next base: position 104,323 of record JAIYBJ010000032.1, read on the forward strand.
TGGCGTTCGAACAGATGTTCGTATACCCTTAATCCTGCACAACCAGAGCGGTTCCATCCCTCCGCCCACAGCCTTCCTCCAAAGCGCTTGGGCCGTCGGTGGGTCTCCGTACCTTCTGGACCGACACCAACGTCACATGACGTTTCATCGAAAGGAAAGAAGTGGCTACTGAAAAAAGTAATGACAAAGCTACAGAAAAAGCACAATCAGATCGTTCCAAAGCCCTAGACACAGCCCTTGCTCAGATTGAACGTCAGTTTGGCAAGGGTTCGGTAATGAAGATGTCAGAGCGACAGAATCAAGTTGTTGAAGTTATTCCAACTGGTTCTATCGGGCTCGACATCGCACTAGGAATTGGTGGTCTTCCACGTGGTCGCGTTGTAGAAATCTACGGACCAGAGTCTTCAGGTAAGACAACACTCACTTTGCATGCAATTGCAAATGCACAAAAAGCTGGCGGAATCTGCGCATTCATCGATGCGGAACACGCATTCGATTCAGAGTACGCAAAGAAGCTCGGCGTAGATATTGACGCACTCCTCGTTTCTCAACCAGATACTGGCGAGCAAGCACTAGAAATTATGGACATGCTCGTTCGCTCTGGCGCACTTGATTTAGTTGTCGTTGACTCAGTTGCAGCACTTGTTCCACGCGCTGAAATTGAAGGCGAAATGGGAGATTCACATATGGGTCTTCAAGCTCGCTTGATGTCACAAGCGCTGCGCAAGATTACTGGTGCTCTGCATCAATCAAAGACAACAGCAATATTTATCAACCAGTTGCGTGACAAGATCGGTGTCTTCTTCGGTTCACCAGAGACAACAACTGGCGGTAAGGCACTTAAGTTCTACGCCTCTGTTCGTTTAGATATCCGTCGCATCGAAACTCTTAAAGATGGTCAGGACGCAGTCGGTAACCGTACTCGCGTGAAGGTTGTTAAGAACAAGATGGCTCCACCATTTAAGCAAGCAGAGTTCGACATTATTTACGGAACTGGTATTTCACGCGAGGGATCCCTTATCGATCTTGGTGTTGAAATCGGTATCGTCAAAAAATCTGGTGCTTGGTACACATACGAAGCAGATCAATTGGGACAAGGCAAGGAAAACTCCCGTGCATTCCTTATCGATAATCCAGATCTAGCTAATGAGATCGAGACAAAGATTCGTGCTCACTTTGCAACACCTGTAGAAGTCGATCCAGCACTAGTAGCTGAAATCGATGAAGCAGCAGCAGAGGTTGATTTCTAATTAGCCTTGATTTCATAAAGGTTGAAAGAGGCGAAGGCTCCGACCCTTACTCAGTAGCTCACACAATTGCACTTAATGCACTTGTGACCAGAGCAAAGAGTAAGGGCGAGCTTCTCGCTCACCTTAAAAAGCGCGGTGTCGAAGATGATGTTGCTGCGGCAACTATCTATAAGTTAACTGAATCTGGGCTGCTCAACGATCAGGATTTTGCCCAACAGTGGACTGACTCTCGCACGCGTTCAAAAAAACTATCCAAGCGCATCATTGCTGGCGAGCTGCGTCAACGCGGAGTAGATCAAGAGAGTATCGATTTAGCACTTGAAGGCATAACTGATGAGAGTGAATATCGAACTGCCTTTGAACTCGGTATGCGTAAATTAAATACGATGTCGCGGCTTGAGCCAGAAGTTCAGATACGCAGAATCGAATCCCTCTTGGCTAGAAAAGGTTTTTCTTACTCCACCATCTCTCGCGTGATGCGCGAATTGGATTTACTTAACTAGTTTCTTAACTTTTGCGCAAGTGCTCTGTTAAGCGAGCAGCCGTAGCTACGACAGCTGCTGCATGAACTCGACCAGGTTGTCTTCCTAATCTTTCAATGGGCCCACTAATACTTACGGCTGCAATAACTTTTCCATTTGGACCACGCACCGGAGCAGAAACAGAGGCAACACCTGCCTCTCGCTCACCAACGGATTGAGCCCACCCACGACGGCGATCAGCTGCTAATTGCGCAGCAGTAAATCGCGCATTTGTTAACCCACGATGAATTTTTTCTGAGTCTTCCCATGCCATCAAAATTTGCGCAGCAGATCCAGCTTGCATTGTCAGTGCCGAACCAACTGGAACACTGTCTCGTAATCCAGATAAGCGTTCGGCGACTGCAACGCAAATACGTACATCTCCTTGGCGGCGATACAACTGGGCGCTTTCACCAGTGGCATCGCGCAATGCAGCAAGGGCTGGTGCGGCCACTGCAATCAAACGATCTTCTCCAGCAGCACTTGCTAATTCACCAGAGCGTTTGCCCAAGATAAATCTTCCAGTTAAATCTCGAGAAACTAATCTGTGATGTTCGAGTGCAACCGCCAAGCGGTGAGCAGTTGGACGGGCAATGCCAGTTGCGGCTACTAACTCAGCTAGAGAGTGCGGTCCTGATTCGAGGGTGGTCAAAATAGCCACGGCTTTGTCTAAAACGCCGACTCCGCTATTATTTGTATCCACGATACGATATTAGCATCTCAATAAATGAGATGTCTACAAGGAGCCTTGGATGTCTAAGACGTTAGCGGAAAAGATTTGGGACGAGCATATTGTTCGTCGCGCGGATGGCGAACCAGATCTTTTGTACATCGATCTTCATCTCATTCATGAAGTAACAAGCCCACAAGCATTTGATGGCCTGCGACTTACTAACCGAGCCGTTCGCAGACCTGATTTAACAATTGCAACTGAAGATCACAACGTGCCAACACTTAACATTGATAAACCAATCGCAGACCCAGTCTCAAAGCTACAAGTAGATACGCTGCGTGCAAATTGTAAAGAGTTTGGTGTTCGCATTCACTCACTGGGTGATGCCGAGCAGGGAATCGTTCACGTAGTTGGACCACAGCTTGGATTAACTCAACCCGGGATGACAATTGTTTGCGGCGATTCACATACTTCAACGCATGGCGCATTTGGAGCCCTTGCTTTCGGAATCGGCACCAGCGAAGTTGAACACGTTTTGGCAACGCAGACTCTTCCATTGATTCGTCCAAAGACAATGGCAATCAACGTTGAAGGCACATTAAAGCCAGGAGTGACATCGAAAGACATTATTTTGGCGATCATTGCAAAAATTGGTACCGGTGGTGGCCAAGGATATGTATTGGAATATCGTGGATCTGCAATCCGTGCACTATCCATGGAAGCTCGTATGACCGTGTGCAACATGTCCATCGAAGCCGGAGCTCGCGCAGGGTTAATCGCCCCAGATGAAAAGACATTTGAATACATCAAGGGCAAGCCACATGCACCAAAGGATTTTGATGCAGCTGTTGCTTATTGGAGCACGCTATTTAGCGATGCTGACGCCAAGTTTGATGTTGAAATCAATCTTGATGCAAATGAATTAGAACCATTTGTTACATGGGGAACAAACCCAGGACAGGGCTTGCCGCTTAATGCTTCGGTTCCAAATCCTGCAGAAATTACTGATGCGGAAGAACGTGGTGCCGCCGAGCGTGCTCTTACATATATGGGCTTAACGGCAGGAACGCCTCTAAAGAAAATAGCTATTGATACTGTTTTCTTGGGCTCTTGCACAAATGGTCGTATTGAAGATCTTCGTTCTGCTGCAGAAATTCTCAAGGGAAAGAAAATTTCTTCATCACTTCGCATGCTTGTTGTTCCAGGTTCTGCGCGGGTTCGCTTACAAGCTGAATCAGAAGGCTTAGACAAAGTCTTTCTTGATGCAGGAGCAGAATGGCGAAGCGCCGGATGTTCTATGTGTCTTGGCATGAATCCGGATCAACTAGCTGTTGGCGAGCGAAGTGCATCAACATCAAATCGAAACTTTGAAGGCCGCCAAGGTAAAGGCGGGCGCACCCACTTGGTTAGCCCATTGGTGGCAGCAGCAACTGCTCTTCGTGGAACTCTTTCATCGCCAGCGGATTTGTAAGGAGTAAAGACAATGGAAAAATTCATTAAGCACACAGGAACTGGTGTTCCACTTCGCCGCAGCAATGTGGATACAGATCAGATCATTCCAGCCGTCTACCTCAAGCGAGTTACTCGCAGTGGTTTCGAAGATGGCTTGTTCGCGGCATGGCGCAATGACCCCGACTTTGTTCTTAACCAAGAGGCCTTTAAGAAGGGCACCGTTTTAGTTGCGGGCGCCGATTTTGGAACTGGCTCATCACGTGAACACGCTGTGTGGGCGCTTCAGAACTATGGTTTTAAAGCGGTTATCTCTTCTCGCTTTGCCGATATTTTCCGAGGTAACTCACTCAAAGGTGGCTTACTGACCATCATTGTTTCCCAGGAAGAAGTAGAAGCACTGTGGAGCGCCATTGAAAGCAAACCAGAGACTGCAATTACTGTCGATCTAGAAACACGCACGGTTTCTTATGATTCAACAGTTTTGAATTTTGTTATCGATGATTACACCCGCTGGCGCCTAATGGAGGGCCTAGATGACATCGGTTTAACGCTGAAACAAACTGAATCCATCGATTCTTTCGAAAAAACTCGTGCAGATTACAAACCAAAAACTCTTCCAATTTTGAAATAAACCTCGAAAAGTAAGCATTTTTGGCTTATTTGTTGCACAACTGCGTTGAGAATAAAGAACTCTCAACTAAGGCTTTAGAGATTTTTACGCATAAAAAGTGGATTTTTTTAATGTTTAGAGAAAAAATAAAAAAATGCGACACGCCTTATCACCTGTTGGACTGACCCCTATTTGGCAGTTAAGTTTTATACGCGTTAAGCAATTGCTTAACTTTTAAGCGTAAAACTAAGGGGATTTTAATGAATAAGGCCCAATTCATTGCCGCGTTGGCCCCACACTTCAACGACAGCAAGAAGGAAGCAGCTCACGCTGTAGACGTTGTTTTTGACACAATCGTTCGTGCAATGTCACGTGGCGAAGATGTCATGATCAATGATTTTGGAAAGTTTAAGAAAGTTGATCGTAAAGCTCGCATGGGTCGTAACCCATTTACTGGCGAAACAATCAAGATCAAGGCTTCAAAGAAGGCTCGCTTCCTTCCTGCAAAGGGACTCAAGGAAGTTATTTCTGGCGAACGCAAACTTGGACCAGCTCCAAAGATCGAAGCCAAGGTAGTAGCGAAAGCTGCTCCAAAGAAAGCAGCTAAGAAGTCAGCAAAGAAAGCAGCTCCAAAGAAAAAGGCTAAGAAGACTGCGAAGCGCGTTGTAAAGAAGAGCGCTAAGAAGGCTACAAAGCGTCGTTAATCCGCTTTTTCACAAAAGCGCGGGCTCACCATTGACGGTGGTCCCGCGCTTTTGCTATTAGATTGAGCCTATGGAACGCGCGCAGATAACTTACGCACCGCCTACTGGCACACCACTTGGAACTAATCCAACCTTTAGTTTCTGCGCCAAAATTGTTATCCCGCTCTTAAATGCAATTACAAAACGCACATGGCAAGGCGCTGAGAACATTCCGAAATCTGGACCCGCAATAATTATCAGTAACCACATGTCATATGCGGATGTACTTTTTTTCGCTCAGTTCTTATTTAAAAATGGTCGAGCACCACGTTTTATTGGAAAGCGGTCAGTGTTTAACGTTCCAATCATCGGGCGGATACTGCTAGCAGCTGGACAAATCCCAGTTGATCGAGAATCAACGCACGCAAGCAAAGCCTTAGATCATGCAGTTGCAGCGCTTAAGGCCGGACACCTGATTGGTATTTATCCTGAGGGAACTCTTACTCGTGATGAAAAACTCTGGCCGATGGTTGCAAAAACAGGAGCAGCGCGTCTAGCAATAATTACTCAATTGCCAATTGTTCCTGTTGCGGCGTGGGGCATTTCTGATGTTTTACCGCCGTATAGCAAGTCGCCGCGAATCTGGAAGCGCTCGAAGATAACTCTTCGGGCGGGTAAAGCTATTGATATGTCACCGTGGTTTGGCAAACAAGATGATTCAGCTGCCCTCACTGAAGCAACGGCTTACATTATGAGAGAATTAACGACGATGCTTGAAGATATCCGGGGCGAGAAAAGGCCCGCACAGATTTTTGATCCACATACATCTAATCTGCCTCGCACTGGCAATTTTAAGAAAAAACGTTAATGAAGAAAGTAACAGTTTTAGGTGCGGGCGCCTGGGGAACAACTATGGCGCAAGTTTTATCTGATGGTGGACACGATGTTCTACTGTGGGGTCGTAATTCGCAACTTGTTAAAGAGATCAATGAGTCGCACACAAATCAGAAGTATCTACAGAACCATGTTTTGCCGACCCAACTCAAAGCGACAGAAGATATTTCCAAAGCCTTTGCTCACTCCTCAATCATCGTTCTGGCAATTCCAGCTCAAAGTTTGCGAGAGGCTCTGATTCAATGGAAGAGTTTTTTTAAGCCAGATTCCCTAATTATCAGCACACTCAAGGGCATCGAACTCTCCTCGGAACTTCGAATGACAGAAGTTATCGTTGATGTTTTAGGCACAGCACATTACGCAATAATCACAGGTCCCAATTTGGCTGACGAATTGATTCTGCGCCAGCCAGCAGGCGCGGTAGCTGCTGCCCCAACTTTGGAAATCGCAACCGCGGTTCAAGAATTATTCTCAACTCCGTATTACCGTGTTTATGCATCGACAGATGTTGTTGGCTGCGAATTAGCAGGTGCAATGAAAAGCATCATCGCACTTGCCGTTGGAATGTCCATTGGTATGGGTTACGGTGAAAACACTCAGGCTATGTTGATTACACGAGGCCTTAATGAAGTCGCACGAATTGCCGCAGCCCACGGCGCAGATCCACTTAGCGCTGCTGGCTTGGCTGGCATGGGAGATCTGGTTGCTAGTTGCGGTTCCGCTCTTTCGCGCAATCGAACATTTGGAGAAGCACTTGGACGCACTGGATCGATGCAGGATGCAAAAAATCAGGTAGCAAAAACGGTGGAGGGCGTAGCCTCATCTAGTGCTGTTATTGAAATTGCACACAGAGTCGGGGTTGAAGTGCCAGTTATCGAAGCAGTTGCAGATGTTGTTGCAGGAACAATTACTCCAAAGCAGGCACTTGAGCGACTCATGGCAATTACAACAAAAGCAGAGAACTTTATTCGATGAGCAAAAAAGTCATCGCAATTATTTTTGGTGGTCGCTCCAGCGAACATGAAATTTCATGCGTTTCAGCTGGTGGGGTATTGGCAGCACTTGATAAATCCAAGTACGAAGTTGTCCTCATTGGAATTACACGAAATGGAAAATGGGTTCTTGTATCGCAAGATTTTCCACTAGAGATTCGCGGGGGAGTATTGCCAGAAGTTCCAACAGACGCACCGGCCGTCCTTGCTGATGTTCATGGATTAAGCGTTAACAATAAATCACTAAATGTGGATGTGATTTTTCCGCTACTACACGGACCCTATGGTGAAGATGGAACAATTCAAGGCTTTTGTGAAATGGCCGATATTGCATACGTCGGCAGCGGTGTACTTGCAAGCGCTGTTGCGATGGATAAATCATTTGCTAAACCAATTTTTGCATCTAATGACATGGCTGTGGTTCCCGGTTTTGTGGTCAAGAAGAGCGAGTGGAAGTCACACCGTGCAGATTTTGAAACAAAGGTAGCTGAACTGCAATTTCCAGTATTCGTAAAACCCGCCCGAGGTGGATCAAGTCGTGGCACAACCAAAGTTAAATCAGCAAAAGATTTTGCCGCAGCCATCGATGAGGCGCATAGCTTTGACTCGAAAGCACTGGTTGAAAAAGCAATTCATGGACTAGAAGTTGAGTGCGCGGTACTTGAAATTAATGGATCACCTGAAGCCTCAGTTGTTGGATCAATTTCAATAGATCCAAAGTTCGAGTTTTATGATTTTCAAGCCAAGTATCTAGATGGTGCAACAAAAATTGAGTTACCGGCTCTCGTCCCAAGTGATGTGGCTGAAGAAATTCGAACACAAGCCATTAAAGCTTTTAAGGCACTTGGTTGCTCAGGTCTTGCTCGTGTGGATTTCTTCTATGCAACTAGTGGAGAAATTTTCATTAATGAACTCAATACGATGCCTGGTTTCACTGCTACTTCTGTGTTTCCGAAGATGTGGGCTGCGACCGGTAAGAGCTATGAAAGCATTATTGAAGAGTTGATAAAAACTGCATTACAACGAACTAATGGTGTTCTAGAAAATTAGTAAGTAACTGGGCAAGTCAGTGTTCTTGTAATGCCAGGAACACCCTGAACTTTAGACAAAATCATTCGACCAAAATCTTCCATGCTCGGCGCTTCTGCGCGCATGATTACATCGTAAGGACCAGTTACGCCTTCAGCGAGTGTTACTCCAGAAATCGCTGACACAGCCGATGCAACGCTAGAAGCTTTTCCAACTTCAGTTTGAATCAAAATGTATGCCTGTACTGACATGGTCGACTCCTTTTGCTGTTAAGGGGTCAAGGTATCGCATCTGGTCTCTATCAGGCAATGAGTATTCTTAAACTATGAAATTCACTGAGGAGCAGGTTATTTCCGAGATCTCCTCAATCTTTTCACCATCAACTCTGAAAAATCCTCGCGTCGTAGTCGGAATTGGCGATGATGCTGCGGTCGTTGCAACCGATCAGCACTCTGTAATCACGACAGATATAGCAATCGAAGATGTTCACTTCAAACGTGAGTGGTCAACGGCTTATCAAATCGGAAGCAAAATTACTGTTGCCAATCTTGCAGATGTTTATGCAATGGGCGCCGAGCCTCGCTATTTAGTTGTTGCATTAACTCTTACTGGCGATGAAGACATGCAATGGATAAAGGATTTGGCGCAAGGCATCGCAGATACTGCCGCTGCATCTGGCTCAGTTGTCGTTGGTGGCGATTTATCTCGCGGAGAAAAAATTATTATTTCAGTAACTGCGATTGGAAGTTCGCGATTACACATCACTCGCAGCGGCGCACGAGTTGGCGATTCAGTTTATGTCTCTGCCCTGCCGGGTTGGTCTCGAGCAGGTTTTGAAATTCTTTCTCGCAACTTGCCTGAATCACCCGCCTTTGCACACGCACTCTCTCAATTTAAATCCCCGCAACTTGATCCCGTCGTAATGCGAAGCTTTAAGAGCGCGCACTCATTATGCGATGTCAGCGACTCTTTGATAGTTCAGGCAGAGCAGATGAGTAAAGCTTCATTGGTCACTTTAGAAATTGATACCAAAAAAATTGAAAAGTGTGATGGATTTGCAGACCTTGCAGCCGTGGCAGAGACAATTGGGTGTGATGTGTGGGACCTCATTCTTGGAGGCGGAGAAGATCATGTGCTCTTGGCAACGGGAGGTAATCTTCCAGGAATTTGTATCGGAAGAGTTGTAACCGGCAGAGGCGTAAAGGTTTTAGATATGAAAAAAGCGCCAGATACCTGGCGCCATTTCAATTAATCAATACTTATTTAACGAGTTACTTTTCCAGCCTTAAGGCAAGAAGTACATACGTTCTGACGCTTTGGTGTTCCACCAACAAGAGTACGAACACGTTGAATATTTGGATTCCAGCGACGACGAGTCTTCACCTGTGAGTGAGAAACGTTGTTACCAAAGCTTGGACCCTTTTTACAGACGTCACATGTTGCAGCCATTGCTGAACTCCTTCATACGTATTTACAGGGCGCAAGATTAGCGCGAGCCCATGCCTAGACGCCAATCCACGCTCAATAACCCTAAACAGTGGAGAATGTCGCTATGGCATCCCTTGATAGCAAAGTCAGTAGCGTTGTGGGGGATCGCACTTCGAAAGTTTTGGACACTACTTTTGGCATCAAAAGTGTTGGAGATTTACTGCGTCATTATCCACGCCGCTATGCGGTCCGCGGAGAACTCACTGATATTTCCACCTTACAAGAAGGTGATGAAGTCACAATTCTCGCTGAGATCTTTAGTGCATCGAATCGCCCACTTCATGGTCGCAAGGGAAGTATTTTTGAAGTAATTGTTACTGATGGAAAAGCAAAACTCTCTCTCACATTTTTTAATCAAGCATGGCGAGAAAAAGAGCTAAGAGTCGGTCGCCAAGGTTTATTTGCAGGAAAAGTTGGCGTGTTTAAAGGCAAACGCCAATTAGCTCATCCAGATTATGAATTGATTCCTGATGGAAATGATGTTGATAGCGCAGTTGATGAATTTGCCGGAAAGTTCTTAGCTGTCTATCCAGCTGCTTCAAAAATGCCATCCTGGAAGATTGCACAGTGCATCGATTTGGCGATAGAAGGACTAGATGAAGTTCCTGACTTTTTGCCCGATGAAATTCGGGAAGAACATGGTTATCCAACGTTGCACCAAGCGTTAGTGCAACTACACAAGCCTGCAGATTTAGGGCACGCTGAAATTGCTCGCGAACGCTTAACTTTTGATGAAGCCTTTTTATTGCAATTACTTTTAGCAAAGAGAAAAGCTGCCCTCAGATCCCTTGATGCAATTGCGAGACCACGGGTAACCGGGGGACTGCTCGATGCATTCGATAAGTTGCTGCCATTTGAATTAACTGCCGGGCAGAGAGAAGTCAGCGCAGAAATTGAATCTGATTTAGCGCAATCTCATCCAATGCATCGATTACTTCAAGGTGAAGTGGGATCTGGAAAGACAATCGTTGCGTTGCGCGCAATGTTGACGGTCATTGATAATGGTGGCCAAGCCGCGCTCCTTGCGCCGACTGAAGTTTTAGCGGCGCAGCATCTGCGAACAATTACAAAACTATTGGGTGATTTAGCACATGGTGGCATGTTGGGTGGCGATGAAAAAGCTACACAAGTTACGTTGATTACTGGATCACAAAGCGCTGCTGCTCGTAAAGAAGCACTTGCTTTGGCAGCTAATGGCTCAGCCGGAATTGTTATCGGCACTCATGCATTATTGGGAGAGTCAATAATTTTTAAAGATCTTGGATTGATAGTTGTAGATGAACAACACAGATTTGGTGTCGAACAGAGGGACGCGCTTAAGAGCAAAGCGCACACTCCAGCGCACTTGTTAGTAATGACCGCAACACCAATTCCACGAACCGTGGCCATGACAGTCTTTGGCGACTTAGATGTTTCAACGTTACGAGAACTTCCACTTGGTAGACAACCAATTACTACACATGTCATCGCTGCACAAGAAAAACCTGCGCACTTAGAACGTGCCTGGCAGAGAATTGCTGAAGAAGTAGCACAAGGACATCAGGCATATGTCGTCGCTCCTCGAATTAGTGCTACCAATAATGAAGATGCGGATATGGATTTTCTATTTGGAACTGAATCTCAGAGCATTGCCAGTGTCGAAGAGTTAGGACCCATGCTGCACAGCGGTCCTTTTTCTGGTCTACGTGTTGCTCCCTTGCATGGTCGCCTTTCAACCGATGTTAAAGATTCAACAATGTCTGCATTCTCTGCGGGCGAGATAGATGTACTTATTTCAACAACAGTTATTGAAGTCGGAGTTGACGTACCAAACGCCACCGTAATGGTAATCATGGATGCTGATCGATTCGGTGTTTCACAGTTACATCAGCTTCGTGGACGTATTGGTCGTGGTTCATCGCCAGGATTATGTTTGTTAGTCTCAAATTCTTTGCCGGAAACCCCTGCTCGAATTCGACTAGATGCAGTTGCTTCAACACTAGATGGCTTTGAGCTCTCAAAGATAGATCTTGAACAACGCAGAGAAGGCGATGTATTAGGCGCAAGCCAATCAGGAACACGTTCGCACCTACGGTTGTTACGGGTTCTCCGCGATGAAGATTTAATTGACAGTGCTCGACAAAGTGCTGAAAAACTTGTGGACGCTGATTCAACTTTGGGTGGCTTCAAATTACTGGTTGATGAATTAAAGTTCCTAGAAGCAGATACAGCGACAGATTTCATAGACAAGGGCTGATGCAATGAGAATTATCGCAGGTGTCGCAAAAGGGCGTTCTTTATCAAGTGTTGCTGGTGCAACGAGACCAACTTCAGATCGTGCTCGTGAAGCAATCTTTTCAACCCTAACTTCTGAGTTTGGAGATTTTCTCGGGTTACAGATTTTGGATTTGTTTGCAGGCTCAGGTGCGATGGGATTAGAAGCTCTTTCTCGAGGAGCATCTCTTGTTCACTGTGTAGAAAAAGATGACGCAGCAGCAAAGACTATTTCAACTAACTCTGCTCTTGTGCAGAAAGCACAACCTGTTGGGGTATTTCACTTGTTTCATATGGCTGTACAAAAATTTGTTGAAGGTAAACCAGAGAATCAATATCACTTTATTTATATAGATCCGCCATATGATTTTTCAGATTCAGAGCTCACTAGCATCTTAGAAAAACTGCATGTCAACAATTTCTTCAAAGATGGTGCGGTTATTGCTGTTGAGAGGGCATCTAAAACTGCACAACCAACGTGGCCACAGGGATACGAGCCTTCACGCACAAAGGTCTATGGGCAAGCGAGTATTTATTACGCTAATTACGCTAAGAATGGATAAGCACAGAAATCGTTGCTAGCGTTTGACCCATGAGACGCGCAGTTTGTCCGGGATCTTTTGATCCAATCACATATGGCCATTTAGATATTATCGAAAGAGCCAGCCATCACTTCGATGACGTAATTGTGGCAGTGCTTGAAAATCGCACGAAATCTAGTTTGTTCACAGTTGATGAACGTATTTCAATGATTTCAGAGGTAACTAAGAAATTCCCTAACGTTCGAGTTGATTCATGGAGTGGTTTGCTTGTCGAGTACTGCAAGTCAAACTCAGTGCAATCAATTGTTAAAGGGTTGCGCGCTGTATCTGACTTCGAATATGAATTGCAGATGGCTCAAGTGAATCTCCAAGGATCTGGCGTTGAAACCATGTTTATGGCGACTTCACCAACTCACTCCTTTTTATCCTCCTCACTTGTGAAAGAATTGGCACATTACGGTGGAGATGTATCCTCTATGGTTCCACCGAGCATCAACGAAGCACTAAAACGTCGAGTAGCAGGGAAGTGATCCATGGATTCGATTGAGAAGTTAACAGCTGCAATATCAATGGTTGAGGAAGCACGCGGAGTTCCGTTGTCTGCATCATGTGTACTCCACCGTGGCGAAATTCTAGAAGTTTTAGATGGTGCACGCGCCGCTCTGCCAAATGATTTAGATGCCGCACGTAAAATTCTTGCCTCGCGAGATTCTCTAATTGAAGAAGGTCGTCTTAGCGCCGAAGCTTTAATCGCAAGTGCTCGTGAAGAAGTTTCACGAATGATTGAACAGACTGCAATTGTGTCGGCTGCCCGCGAAGAGGCCCAACATATTTTGGATGATGCTCATCTTGAGGCTGACCAAGAACGTGAAGAAGTTGAAAAATACATAGATTCACGTCTGGCTACCCTCGAAGTAATTCTTAATAAAACATCAGATGCCATCGCTCGTGGTCGTGAAAGACTCGCTGGTGCTGGCGATAAAGATGTTTTATCGCAACTCGCTAACGAAAAGTAAAGCATCGCTGGCATGACTCGAGATCTCTCACCTTTTCGTGTAAATACTCACGAGCTTCCGCGCCGTGCTGGCGAGATGAAAGAGTATTCAATCGATTTTGATCTCACTGAAGCATTTGGTGTTGAATTAATCAGCGTTCCGCCAGGAGAAGTAATTGAAGTCGATCTTCGCCTCGAATCGGTTACCGAAGGAGTGCTTGCAACGGCTGATGTATTTGCAACAGCAATGGGAGAGTGCATTCGTTGTCTTGACCCAATAGCTATCGATATCGATAGAAGTTTTCAAGAGCTCTATCGATACGAAGTTCATCATGAAAAAGGTTCTAAAGGATCGAAGAAGCGCCGCCCAAGTGAAGATGTGATCGATGATCTAGATGTTGACGACGAGTTATTGATGCAAGGCGATTACATTGATTTAGAAACTCCATTACGTGATGCGATTGTGTTGGCGCTTCCAGTTAACCCACTCTGTTCAGAAGATTGTTTAGGTCTATGCCAGCAGTGCGGTGAAAAGTGGGCCGATCTTCCAGAGGGGCATGCTCATGAGCAGATTGATCCTCGTTGGGCGGCTCTTGGCTCACTCGAGGCGGATAAGGACCAATAGATCTCTCCGGTAGCTCCGTTCCTGTACCCATTGGCCGATTTTAAGAATTCGTACTTTTAGGGGATACTTTCACCCATATCCGCACTCCTTGTGAGAGCGGTATCTCAGATGAGATTTAAGAAGAGATTAAGGACGCCACCGTGCCAGTACCAAAGCGAAAGATGTCTCGCTCAAAGACTCGTTCTCGTCGTAGTCAGTGGAAAACAACTGCGGCAGCACTAGCGGCGTGCCCACAATGCCAACAACCAAAGTTGCAACACACTGCATGCCCAACGTGCGGAACATATAACCGCCGTCAGGTTATTGAGGTCTGATCTGTACTCTGAATTAACACAACACTTAGGTGTTGACGTTGATCCAAATCTTTTAGCCTTAGCTTTTACTCATCGCTCATTCGCCTACGAATCCGGTGCAAAAGAAACCAACGAACGTCTCGAATTTCTCGGAGACTCTGTTCTTGGATTAATCGTTACTGAAGAGCTGTTCCTTCGCTTTCCTGATTTAGATGAGAGCAGACTCTCACCACTTCGCTCTGGTGTTGTAAACATGAGAGCGCTCGCAGACATTGCTCGCCAACTTAATCTTGGAAAGTACATTCGCCTAGGAAAAGGCGAAGAAGTTACTGGTGGTCGAGACAAGAATTCATTGTTAGCAGATGCGCTAGAAGCGCTCATTGGTGCTATTTATCTACACGCAGGCCTAAAAAGCACTGCGATCGTAGTTCGAAAGTTAATTGATTCAACATTGACGCAGGCAATGGCGCGCGGCGCTGGCCTAGATGGCAAGACAGCACTTCAAGAGTTAACTGCTCAACTAGGTAAAGGCGCTCCTGAATACATTGTCACTGAGACGGGCCCAGATCACGATAAGAGTTTTAGCGCCGACGCAATGGTCGCCGGAACCTGTATTGCAAGTGGTAGCGGAAAGAGCAAGCGAGAAGCCGAGCAAGTTGCTGCTAGAAGCGCCTATGACATATTGAAACCTCAAGTTGTGGATGAAGGTCACCAGCTCTAGATGCTTTCAGAGCCGCCGTGTTACTTCGCTAATTAACGCGCTCGCAAGGTAGGTTTACCGCGTGTATCTAAAGAGCATAACGCTCAAGGGCTTCAAGTCCTTTGCTTCGGCGACCACTTTGCGCCTTGAACCTGGAATCACTTGTGTGGTCGGCCCCAATGGTTCTGGAAAATCAAATGTTGTTGATGCACTCACATGGGTAATGGGTGAGCAAGGCGCTAAATCTCTTCGAGGCGGAAAGATGGAAGACGTTATCTTCGCCGGCACCAGCGGACGAGCTCCGCTTGGTCGCGCCGAAGTATCGGTAACAATTGATAACGCTGATGGCGCACTCAATATTGATTATTCAGAAGTAACAATTTCTCGCATTCTTTTTAGAAATGGTCAGAGCGAATACCAAATAAATGGTGAAGCATCTCGATTACTAGATATCCAAGAACTATTAAGCGATTCAGGTATTGGTCGAGAAATGCACGTCATTGTTGGTCAAGGCCAGCTTGATGCAATTTTGATGGCAAATCCCGACGAACGTCGTGGTTTTATCGAAGAAGCAGCTGGCGTTCTCAAGCACCGAAAACGAAAAGAGAAGGCGCTTCGTAAATTAGATTCGATGCAAGCCAATTTAGCTCGCGTGCAAGATCTCACCGTCGAATTACGTAGACAACTACGCCCATTAGGCAAGCAAGCAGAGGTCGCTAAGAAAGCTGCAACAATTCAAGCAGATCTTCGCGACGCCAAACTCCGCTTATTAGCTGATGACTTTATCTCCATGACCAAAACTCTTGACGCCGAAGTAGCTGATGAGACCGCACTACGTGAGCGACGTTCAATAGTTGATGCAGAGTTAGACAAAGTGCGCACCCGTGAAGAAGCACTCGATGCACAAGCAGCAGTTGATGGACCACTACTTGTTAAAGCACAAGAAACGTATTACCAATTAAATTCTTTGCGCGAAAGATTTAGAGGAACAGCATCACTTGCACAAGAACGCTCTCGATTCTTGGCAGAAGAAGCTGAAGAAGCTCGCACATTAGGACGCGACCCAGAAGCACTCGAACGAGAAGCGCAAGCACTTCGACAAGAAGAATCCGAACTCCGATCCGCAGTTGCACGTGCAACTCTTTCACTCACCGAAGCCACTAACGCTTTAGTGCAAGCAGAAACATCACTGAAAGGTGAAGAAGACAGAGTTGCTGCAGCAATGCGCGCAATTGCAGATGCTCGAGAAGGCACTGCAAGGCAAGAAGGACACATTAAGTCCTTACGTGCTCGTCTTGAAGCTATTGCCGAAGAGATTGCACGTTTGGAAAAGTCACGTGATGAAGCCCAGCAACGCGCAGATGAAGCATCACGTGCTTATTCCTCTTTCGAATTAGAAATAGCTAGCGCTGATTCCAGCGAACTAGGTCTGGATTCTCAATTTGAATCTGCCAAATCC
The DNA here is from genome assembly GCA_027488575.1 of Streptomycetaceae bacterium. Classification (GTDB taxonomy): domain Bacteria; phylum Actinomycetota; class Actinomycetes; order Nanopelagicales; family Nanopelagicaceae; genus Planktophila. The sequence goes on from JAIYBJ010000032.1 coordinate 120,781, forward strand.
AAGTTAGAAAGTGCAAAGAAAACCCTTTCAGATCTTGTTGATAATGAGCGAAACACTGAACGAGAAAAAAATGCAATAGAAGCAAAACTCGAAGCTCTTCAAATCACGTCAAAGAGCAATGATGGCGCTTCTGCTTTGCTAGCAAATTCACGCGGCGTAAAGATTCTGGGCAGCGTCAGTTCCTTGATTTCAATTGAAAAAGGATATGAAAGCGCAGTCGCAGCAGCCCTTGGTTCATTGGCCGATGCAATAGTTGTTCAAGATCTCAGCTCTGCAGTTAGTGCGCTCACAACCATGCGTTCAGAAAATCTCGGCCAAGCCGATGTCTTAGTCTTTGATGAAAATGCTAGATCCGCCGATTCAATTCCATCTGGTCTCACTTCACTCAATAATTACGTACAGTCGAGTTCCATTGCATCGTTGGTTACATCATTACTCAGTGCCACTGCAGTTGTGGATTCAGCTAGAGATGCAGCAGATGTTCTGCGTAACCACCCTCAAATTCGAGTGGTCACTCGAGATGGAGACATAGTCACGGCCACACGCGCGCGCGGTGGGTCAAAGTCAACTTCATCTCTCATCGAAATCAATGCACTCATTGCAGATCTAAGAACTAAATTAGATGAGATCACTCATAAAACAGATCGAATCCGTTTCGAGATTTCAACTGCAACCAATGAACTCGCATCTCGCCAGAATGAGTTTGATCAGGCACTTGGAAAACTCAATGAGTCAGATGCAAGAATCGCAGCTCTTACCGAACAACTTGCAGTTGCTGGCCAAAACGCAAAGTCAGCTGCCGCAGAAGTTGATCGCCTCAACCATTCAATTGCCGAAGCATCAGCGGCAAAATCACGCGATGAAAATGAATTAAATATTGCCTCGAATCAACTCTCTATGCAGGGTGAAACACCAGAACCTGATCATGCACAAGTTGAAGTAATTCGTGCACAAGTTTCAAATGCACGAAGCACCGAAGTTGAAGCACGTTTAGCAGTTCGTACTAGTGAAGAACGCGTTGATTCACTTGCTGCTCGAGCAAAAGCACTTGAAGATGCTGCCCAAGCAGAACGTGATGCTTCCGAACGTGCAATTTCGCGTCGTGGTGCACGCGCACGTGGTGCGGTGATTTCACAATCAGTCGCTGAATCTGCTTACGAAGTTTTGATTCATATCGAGCGCTCTATAGCCAAGGCTGCAACGGAGCGAGCTCGCCTTGAAGATGCACGGGCGCAGCGTGAAGGCGAAACTCTGACCATTCGTGCACGCGGTCGTGAACTCGCAACAGAACTCGAACAATTAACAAATAGTGTGCACAGAGATGAAATCGCACGAGCAGAACAACGAATGCGTATCGAAGCTCTCGAACTTAAAGCTGTTGAAGAGCTCGGTGTAGACACCACCACATTGGTCAATGAATACGGTCCACACAACGATGTACCAACATTTCTTGAAAATGAAGCGGGCGAGATTGTTACAACCGAATTGATTCCGTATCGCCGCGATCAACAGGAAAAACGTTTGGCTGCAACTGAACGCTCACTCACGCTGCTTGGAAAAATCAACCCACTGGCGCTGGAAGAGTATGACGCTCTCGAAGAACGCTTGAAGTTCCTTGCCGAACAACTTGAGGATCTGAAAAATACCAAGAAGGATCTTCTCGATATTGTTAAGGAAGTTGACGATCGCGTTCAGCAGATATTCATGGAAGCGTATGAAGAAACTGCAAAACACTTTGAAGAGATCTTTGCTCGCTTGTTCCCAGGTGGAGATGGTCGCTTAATTCTTACAAATCCTGATGACTTGCTCTCAACTGGAGTTGACGTTGAAGCACGCCCACCAGGAAAGCGCGTAAAGAGACTCTCATTGCTATCAGGTGGAGAAAAATCACTTACTGCTGTGGCAATGCTCGTTGCAATCTTTAAAGCTCGACCTAGTCCGTTCTATGTTCTAGACGAAGTTGAGGCAGCACTCGATGATACAAACTTGGGTCGCTTGCTTGGCGTGCTTGAAGAGTTACGCGAGAGTTCACAGCTGATCATCATTACTCACCAAAAGCGCACGATGGAAATCGCAGATGCGTTGTACGGCGTAACAATGCGCGGAGATGGCGTGACTGAAGTTATTTCTCAGCGTCTTCGCGAATCTGAAACCGCCTAAAACAGAGGCAAGTTTTATATGGGCATTTTTTCTAAGTTTTTATCCAAGATCAAAGTAACCGAGCTACTCAATAAACCTGATTTAGATGAAGTTGCAAATGAGTTAATCGCTGCAGATATTGGCGCTGACCTAGCTCATTTGATTATTGATCAAACTCGAAAACTAAAATCTGAGACACCAGAAGAGTCATTACACGCCGTTTTACTCTCGCATTTATCAAAAAAGGAGCGCACCATCTCGACCACATCTGGTGTTACTGCAGTAATGGTTGTTGGAGTCAACGGAACTGGAAAAACAACTTCCGTTGCAAAGTTAGCTCATAGTTTTCAGAACAAAGGCACTGTTGTTTTAGCAGCTGCGGATACTTTTCGCGCAGCTGCGGTTGAACAGTTGCAGACGTGGGGACAAAGAATTGGCGTGGAAGTTGTCAGCGGTAAAGAAAACTCTGATCCAGCTTCGGTGGCCTTTGATGCCATCTCGAAATCTGAGAAAATTTCAGCATCATTTCTTTTCATAGATACCGCAGGTCGCTTGCACAATAAAAGCGATTTAATGAATGAGCTTGAAAAAATTAAGCGAGTTATCGAAAAAGTTACTCCTGTCAGTGAAGTTTTGTTAGTTATTGATGCCACAACGGGTCAAAATGGATTACAGCAAGCAAAGATTTTTGCCGAGGCTGTTCAAGTTACGGGCATTGTGCTCACCAAGTTAGATGGCAGTGCACGAGGCGGTATTGCACTTGCGATTGAAGACTCACTAGATATCCCAATTAAGTTCATCGGAACAGGGGAGTCAATTGATGATCTGGCTCCATTTAATCCACATGAGTACGTCAAAGGTCTGATCTCTTAACCTATATGTAACACAGGCGCCCATTAAGCCGAAAAATGTGACGAGTCTGAAACCTGACTTGCTCTTCTATGTAACCCGCGTGGGGCATTTTTGCCTCATCTCAAAGACGAGAACCTCACGTGTTATTAGCAACCACAATATTGAAAGTAGTCACTAATGGAGCAAATGGTTATTAACTCTGGAGACACAGCATGGATGCTGGCAAGTACAGGACTCGTGCTTCTCATGACTCCTGGTCTCGCCTTTTTTTATGGAGGCATGGTTCGAACTAAAGGTGTTTTAAACATGATGATGATGTCCATGATTTCCATGGGCGTTGTCAGTGTGCTCTGGGTGATTTATGGTTTCGAATTAGCTTTTGGATATAAAGCAGATTCACCTTGGTACGGATCCTTTTCATTCTCCGGTCTAGGTGGGGTTGTAAATGACTTTACAAATAATGGTGGTGTGTACCCGATTCCGGTACTGGTTTTTGCTGCGTTTCAACTTATGTTTGCAATTATCACTCCTGCAATTATTTCGGGCGCTATAGCTGATCGCACCAAGTTCACATCGTGGGCTATTTTCGTTGCGATTTGGTCAACACTTGTCTATTTCCCAGTTGCACACTGGGTCTTCGCTTTTGGAAACAAAGTTGGCGACACCGTAACTGGCGCAGGTTTCCTTGCAAAGCAAGGACTCGAAGATTTCGCTGGTGGAACTGCAGTTCACATTAATGCTGGCGCTGCTGCTTTGGCTCTTGCAATTGTTCTTGGCAAGAGAGTTGGATGGCGCAAAGAATCGATGCGACCTCATTCACTGCCTTTGGTAATGCTCGGAACCGGATTGCTGTGGTTTGGTTGGTTTGGATTTAACGCAGGTTCTGCGCTGGCTGCAAATGGAATAGCAGCACTTGCATTGATGAATACACAAGTGGCTGCGGCTGCAGCATTAGCTGGATGGTTACTTGTTGAGAAGATCCGTCAAGGACACCCAACATCACTCGGGGCTGCATCGGGAGCAGTTGCAGGCTTAGTGGCAATTACTCCTGCATGTGCATTCGTCGCACCATGGGCAGCAGTTGTCATTGGATTAGTTGCTGGAGTTTTGTGCACGCTAGCAACTGGATTGAAGTATCGATTTAATCTAGATGATTCGTTAGATGTCGTAGGAGTTCACTTAATTGCAGGTGTTTGGGGTTCAGTAGCTATTGGATTCTTTGGTGCCAATTCTGTTAACAGCGTTGGCGTGGATGGATTGTTCTACGGAGGAGGGGCTGCACTACTTGGAAAACAAGCGCTAGGTGTTGCATTCGTAGCCGCATATTCATTCATCGCAACGCTTATCATCGGCTATGCAATTGAAAAGACGATTGGATTCAGAGTAAAGCGCGATATTGAAGTTGCCGGAATCGATCTCAATGAACATGCTGAAACAGCATATGAAATGACAAGCTCATCACGTGGAGGTGTGATTCTATGAAACTCATAACAGCGATTATCAAGCCACATAAGTTAGAAGAAGTTAAGAGTGCGCTACAAGCACACGGCGTCAAAGGAATGACAGTTTCCGAAGCGAGTGGGTTCGGCCGACAAAAAGGGCACACCGAGGTATATCGCGGTGCCGAATATACAGTCGATCTAGTTCCAAAAATTAGACTCGAAGTGTTAGCCGAATCTGCAGAAGCCCAAGGAATTATTGATGTCATAGTTACTAGTGCTTCGACCGGAAGCATTGGTGATGGAAAAGTGTGGGCGGTGCCAATCGAGCAAGTTGTTCGAGTACGTACTGGAGAACAAGGCTCAGAAGCTATCTAAACTTTCTCTGTGGCTAAAGTAGGCTCAGCTCATGTTTGATGCGCTCTCGGCTCGCTTTGCCAAAACTTTTGGCAACTTGCGATCAAAGGGAAAGATTTCTTCCTCCGATATTGATTCAGTACTAGAAGAGATTACGAGCGCGCTTCTAGAAGCAGATGTTGCCAAAGAAGTAGTAGAACTCTTTACCCAACGCATTGGTGCTCAAGCTTCTGTTCTTCTGCCAACTCTGCAAGCGGGCAGCAATCAAGCACAGGCAATTTTTGA